>NZ_JBIVYX010000015.1:126081-189721 GCF_044759225.1 Streptomyces sp. NPDC101132 | reverse complement strand
GGAGCCTGGCCCCGCCGATCCGCTCGGGGGATGTGAGTCGCTTCGCTGCACTCAGCGGGGCTGGGCTTCGCCCAGCCCCAAGACCGGCCCTTTGGGCCGGGGTCCTCCGCTGCGCTTCGGACTGGCGGCGCGGCTTCGCTGCGCTAGAGCCGGCCTTCGGCCGGTGTCCTGCGCTTCGCTTCGGACTCCTCGGGGCCTCGCTGCGCTCGGCCCCGAGGACCTGTTGCGCAGGCCCGGGTGACCCCGTTTCACGGGGTTCGGGCCTTCGGCCCGTTGGGCGGGTCCGCTTCGCTCCCCCGCCCGGGCCCTTCCGGCTCCGCCTTCAGGACCATCCCGCTGCGCGGGCGGCTGGCAGCAGGCTCGCCTTCGGGAGGTCGTTCGTGGCTCCCTTTCACTCCAAAAGCGAGCTCGGCTTCACCGAGCTCGCTTTCCCCCCAGAAACAGGAGAAACTACTTCGACGATGATCGGTGTCTTCTTTGCAGTGTGCACATTCTCGGCTGCCAAATGGCCAGCCGGTATACGCTGGCCTGGCTTAACCCCCGAAGCGACTCTCGCTCGCAATATGCCCTCGCCATCCACCGAGCAGACGATATCAAGCTGTGCTTGATAGGCGTAAGCATAGTGACAGTACGGAAGGTCACCCAGCAGCGGTGACGCAACCCCAGGATTCATATCCAACCAAACAATGGGAATGTCATCCTGATGAGGAATCGACGTAGGTAAAACCACTTCCGCGACCTCCCCCGGAGCCCCTCGCAGAACAATCTCCTTCGGAGTCGTGACCTCCCCGGAGCCCCTCTCAGCCGTGACCTCCCCGCTACACCCACTCAGCCCCACTACGGCCACAGCCAAAACGATGCATTGCACCCAAGCCTGGTCGTACCTCTTCCCCGACATCTCATTGCCCCCCGCGAACTGATCCAACGAGTCAGCATGACCTCGCCGAAACTCTAGCCCACCTCAAGATGCTTGGTCAGGGCTGGCCGACTATGAAGACCCCGTTCCCCGGGAACCGGGCCTTACGGCCCATTGGGCCGGTCCGCTTCGCTCCCCGCCCCCGGGGCCCTTCCGGCTTCGCCTCCAGAACCTAGCCCGCTACGCGGGCAGCTGGCTGGCAGAGCCAGTGCGGGTGGTGAACCTGTCGAGGAGTCGGATGGCCATGACGTGCTCGTATTGGCAGGCCAGGTCTCGGGCGGTCTTACCCTCGAGGGCCATGGCGGGGTCGGCGCCGTAGGCGAGGAGGATCGCGATGAGCGCGGTATCGGCGGGCTCACCTGATTGGAGCGCGGAGTCACCTTCCAGATCGATGGCGTGCATCAAGAGGGTCTGCCCACAGCAGACCTCGTTGACATCAGCGCCTTCATCGAGGAGCCGCGTCAAGGTGGCGTGCTCGGCCGACTCAACCGCTTGATGGGCCGGGGTCCAGGGGTTGTCGACCATGTGCTTCCTTGGCGGGGGTGGAGGGGTCTCGCTCTGTTCTGCATCAAAATAGCACTGCGGATGACAACTGGGACCGGGGCTTCCTGGCAGACCTGCCCGTCAGTGACGCGGCTGTTGTCGACGATCAGTGAAACTGCGCACCACCCAACCAACCTGCGCAACCGTGCCCGCACGGACAAGCATCGCAGTTCAGACGGCTGACGAGTTCAACACAGCCACCAACCCGATCGGCCACTCCGCACACCCCAGGTAAGAAGCGTGGCGACTGCTCAGTCCGCGACGCCAGCCTTCACCGCCTCGGCGAACAGCTCACGGTGGACTGCCAGCCACATTCCCACCCCACACCGCCAGACGCACACGAACATCCGCGCTCACACCAGTCCGCGCAGGCGGCCGGGCCGACAGCCTGCCCTCACGCGAGCCACCGCCACCCAGTTCCACACCGTCCGAAGCGACACCTCCAGGGCCTCAGCGACCAAACGCGCATGGTCGGTGGTCAACTCGCCCCGGGAATCCAACGCCACGAGGCGTGCCACCGCCCCCTCACGCCCCACAGCCGGCCGCCACCGCGACATGTCTTCGCCGGCAGGAACCTGATCGGACACCCCTCACTCCCAGCAGGAACCCCGCACCATCCGGCTATCCACAACCGAAGCTGTCCATCCCGACACGCCGACCAGACCAACACGAACGAGGGAAGCAAGGGGATACGGATTGCCATCCGCCCTCACCAGGAAGACGAAAATCCTGCACAGCTAGCATCCACACGTGCACCCCGAGCCTCGATCGACCCTCAGGACCCCACTCCCGCCCGGCCGTATGATCACATCCGACGAGGGCGACGGAGATGTGCAGCCCCTTTGGCTCAGCGATCGGCCCGCCCCGGTCGAACTGTGGGCACAGATCCAGACCGAGCACACAACCTCCGGCCTCTGGCCACTACTCCTCGACTCCCCGGATTCAGACGGCGGCGACTTCCGCCCATGGGGATCTGGCGAGATCTTCCCCGAGCAGATGTCATCCCCGGCAAGCCATGACTCGGCCGGCCTGCTCGCGCAGTGGTGGGCGGCGCACACCGCCGTCGATGAAGAAGACGTGCCCCCCGCCGCAGAACGCCTCGCCGTCACAGCCCCCTTCGGTCAGAGCTGGCCCGGCCTCGCGCCCGGCCGAGAACCAGCAACGAATGCCGACCAACTGGCCGGCGAGTACGCGCAGGCATTCCTCACCGACCGGCCTCAATCCCGACTGGGACTGGTCATCGCCGCGTCCGGCGCCGAGGCCCTCACCGCCGCAGGCTGGGCCGGGCCCTGCAACTACGACCACGACACTGCAAAGTTCTCCGCGGTCCTCGCGGATTGGGAGCACCGCTTCGGTACTCGTGTCGTCGCCGTCGGATTCTCGACCCTGCACATCAGCGTCGCCGCTCCACCGATGGACCAGGAAGACGCTCTGCTGGTCGCCGCTGAGCACTTCGCCTTCTGCCCGGACAACATCTGGCAAGGCAGCCGCCCTCACACACTGGCCGCGTACGCCGAACGACTCACCGGTGCACACAACTGGGACTTCTGGTGGGACTGATCATCCCCGCAGCAACGCGACCCTGAGGCCGTGCGCCACGGTAACGGTCCGGCCATCCCCACCCCTCACGCGATGCTCGCGCAGCGCGATGCCCCTAACGCTGTCCCGTAACTGCCAGGAGGGGTAGGGGTCGGGCTCAGACTCCCTTGTGGTCTGCTGCTGCGGCCCAGCGACGGATGTGCGGGTCGGGATGGACCCGGGCGGATGCGAGTGTGCTTTCAAGTAGTTCGTGCAGGGATGGTGGATAGGCTGCGCGGGAGGTAGGCAGGTCCAGCAGGACGCGGTGGAGCGTCTGCTGGTCGGCGGATTCGGCGAACACCCGCAGGTCCAGGCGACCTTGATGTCCCGTGTCTCGTCCAGGCCGGGATCACGTACCCCGCCAGGTGCGTGCACCGGAGACCGGTCTGCACGCAAGGGCACGTGGGCGCTGTACCAGGCTCGCACGGCACCAGCTCGCTCGGCATCCGTGCCGGTCCGCAGGTAGTCGACCAATGCCGCCATCACGCTGCGGCGTCCGAATGCGTAGACCGCCGGCTCGACGAACCAGCGGCAGAAGCTGGGATCCGGGTCGTTCACGGCTGCCGCCATCAGCGGGGCGAACCACTCCTCGGGCAGACTTGCACGTTCGAGCAGGGGCTTACGCATCGTATGGGCGAGGTGGCGGGCATGCCGGTCCTTCGGCTCCATGCTGACGTCTACGACGCCCAGCAGCTGGGCCACCTCTGTCACGCATGTCAGGAATGAACGCACCGCCGACCTCCAGAAAGGCCCTGGAACGAGCCTCACCGCCCTGGACGACTTTCTGGAGGCAGCCTGACTCCGGTTGCGCTCGTGGTCGGGTCAGACGCGGGGTTCCCAGCGGAACTTGCGGGTTGCCGTCCAGGCGAAGAGGGCGGTCCAGAGCAGGGCCAGTGCCGTGTGGGTGAGGAGGGCGGCGGCGCCGAGTTCGGCGGTCCAGCCCGAGCGGATCAGGTCGACGGTCGAGGACAGCGGTGCGTAGAGCAGGGCGTCGCCGAGTGCGTCCGGAAGGACTTCGCGGGGGAGGTAGATGCCGGAGACCATTGGCAGGATGAAGATCGCCGGCAGGGTGGCGACCATGACGGATTCGACCGTTCGGCACAGCGCCGCGGTGGCCGCCGCCATCGCGGTCATCTGTGCGACTCCGGTGAGCAGTCCGGCCAGGGCCGCGAGCGGCTGCCGCGGGACCGCGTCGAACATGACCGACAGCACGGCCGAGGTGACGAGGATCTGGACGACGGCGACGGTGACGTAGAGGGAGGCCCCGCCGGCCAGGATCACCGCGTCGGACGCCTCTCCGGTCCGCAGTCGCTTGAGGACCAGTTCCTCGCGGCGGGCCACGTACAGGCCGGTGACGGAGGAGTAGAGGGAGAAGATCAGCAGGATCCCGGCGGCGGTGGACACCATGAGGGGGCCCGCGTCGAGGCCGTGACCGGCGAGGTCCAGCTGGTCGTGCACGAAGCGCATGGCCATCAGGATCATCAGCGGGACGAACACGACGTATATGTAGTTGCCCTTGATCCGGTTGAACAGCTTCCACTCGACGCGGAACAGGGCCTTCATGTGCCGTACTGCCGGCGCGTGGTTGCCGCTCATGCCGTCTCCTCCTGGTTCCCCGCCTGGCCGGCGATGCGGATGAAGGCCTCTTCGAGCGAGGCCGGGCGGGCGGTGAACCGGTCCAGCGTCACGTCGTTCTCATCGGCCCAGCTCAGCAGTCTCGCCGCGTCGTGCTGCAGCTCCGCAGTCGTGACGGTCACGCGGCCGTTCTGCTGCCGCACGGTCCCGCGTACGGGCAGCCGGTGGCCGGACCACCGTGCGGGCAGGCCGAAGGAGAGCGACGAGGGGTGGTCGGCCACGATCCGGGCGACCGTTCCCGCGGTGGCGATCCGTCCCCTGTGCATGATCGCCAGGTGGTCGGCGAGGGACTCGGCCTCTTCCAGGTAGTGGGTGGTGAGCAGCACGGTCGTACCTCCCTCCCGGAGCTGCCGGATCAGCGCCCAGGTGGCGTGGCGGCCTTCGGCGTCCATCCCGGCCGTCGGTTCGTCGAGGAAGAGGACCTCCGGGTGGGACAGGGTCGAGACGGCCAGGTCCAGGCGCCGCTTCTCGCCGCCGGAGAGGTTGCGCACCATGACGTCGGCGCGGTGGTCGAGCCCGGCGGTTTCGAGTGCTTCGCGGACCGGGCGGGGCCGCGAGGTGAGCTGGGCCCACATCTCCACGCTCTCCCGCACCGTCAGGTGGGAGATGAAGCCTCCCTCCTGGAGCATCGCGCCGGTGCGTGGCCGGATCCGCGCCCTGTCGGCCACCGGGTCCAGGTCGCCGAATAGCCGGATCTCGCCGCTGTGTGGTGCCGCGAGCCCCTCCAGGAGTTCGACGGTGGAGGTCTTGCCGGCTCCGTTGGTGCCCAGCAGGGCGAAGAGCTCTCCGGGGGCCACGCTGAAGCTGACGCCGCGTACGGCGTCGAAGGCGCCCTTCCCCCGCCCGTACCGGCGCCACACGTCGATGGCTTGAATGTGACTTTTTGCTGCTGTCTGCATATCGCTCCTTCTTCGGCTGGCACACCGGTACGACTGCCGATCATTTCATGGTGGACACCCCATACTCCAACACCGGAGTATCGAATTCCGCAAACATCCAAAACCTCAGAAGAACCTCAAGTAATGGCAATGTGACGACGACCACATAGGTAAAGTGTTGATCAACTGGCCGCGACCGTTCATATACTTGCGACCAGCGCCCCACTCGAACGGAAATGACCGTCCGGCCGAGGTGGGAGAGAGTCGAAGCGAACAACGGAAGCGATTCGCCTTGAATCGCCGGGGGAATGAACATGTTCTTCGTGCACAGGATCCGGCTCCATCGACTACCGTGCGGCACGGGCGGCCACGGGCCTGCCGGGTCGGACGGCGGCTTTTCGCGGCGGGGTTGAGCCCGCCCGCTCCAGGGACTCCACAGGGTGGCCATGAAGCCTCCCGTGCGCACCGTGCCCGAGCGCCCGTCCGGATTCATCGAGGTTGTCAGCCACGGGCAATGTCTTGGTAATTGACTTCTTTTTGGCAGAGCATTGTTTTGGCAATGTTGATGCCGCCTTGTTTTCGGGAACTGCATTTGCCTTCACGCCGGATGCGAATACAGACTTCCCGCCGACGGCAGGCATGCCGTCCGACGGGATTCCATCAGTCCCGACAATACGAATGGAGAGGAGGAAGACAATGCTGATGCAGAAGGTGAATGCCGATGCCGCCCTGACGGGCGTGCTGGAGGCGGGCGCCGCGGTGCGCGGTTCCGCTCCCGTCATGGCCACTCCGGCCATCATCGCCGCGACCCCCGTCATCGCGAAGGCCGCCGGTGTCGTCGTCGGTGCCGGCGCGGTGACCGGCGCGGCCTACGCCGCGTACAAGACCGCCACCGGCTGACCGGTGCGGCAGGCCGGCGCCGGGGTCCGTGGCGAGCGGGCCCGGGCTCGGCGGCAACCGGTCCGGCAGGCAGTCCAAGTGCCTGCCGGACCGGATCATCCGATATATCAGATTGCTGGAGGAAGCACCATGTCTGTGCTCATTCAGAAGGTGAACGCGGGTCTCGGCGAGCTGTCCGACAACCCCGTCGCCCCGGTGATGGCCACGCCGGCCGCGTTCGTCGCCGGCGTGGTGGCGGGCGCCAAGGCGTCCTGCATCATCGTCGGCGCCGCGGGCGTCGGTGTCGCGCTCGCGAACGCCCAGAAGTAGCCGGTGCCGCGGGGGCCCGGCGCACCGGGCCCCCGCCTCCCTCGCCCGCCGTCCTCCAGGCCCTTTCACGCCCCACACCCTCCGGCCCATCAGGAACGGAACATGTTGCAACGTCTCCGCAGAGCCGCCGAAGCAGCGTGCGCGCGGCCGCTGGCCACGGCCGAGCGGCTGTCCGCTGCCACGCACTTGCTGTCCAGCCTCGAGTACATGGTCCGCCGCACCGACCGGGAGCCGGGCGGCCTCAACGACTGGTCCCGCACCAGGGCCCAGGTTCCGGCCAAGACCAAGGCCGTACAGGCGGTGAGGGACTTCATCGCCCGTGAACCGGTCACGCAGGCCCTCCACGGTTCGCGCGCCGTCGCCGCGCTCCTGCTGATCTCCCCGGTGCGCAACAACACCCTGCGCATGGCCGCCGACGCGTACCTGGCGACGAGCCAGATCCTGATCTACCCCCGGCACTTGTTCGGGACCGACGGCTCCGACCAGGTGTCCTTCCTGGTCCAGGCCGCTGCGGCCCTCGGCCGGGCGGGCGGCACGGAGGGCACCCGCCGGGCCGCCGTGCAGTTCATCGGCGCGCAGACGGTGCTGTCGTACGGGGCTTCGGGCTGGGCCAAGCTGCCCGGTGACGCCTGGCGCTCCGGGGACGCCCTCGTGAAGATCATGCGTACGCAGACCTACGGCGACGAGTGGCTCTACCGGCAGCTGGAGAAGTACCCGGCGGCCTCCCGGGCGCTGTGCCACGCGGTGCTCGCCCTGGAGTGCGGCTTCCCGCTGCTGCTCCTGAAGCGCGGGAAGTACATCGAGGCGGGACTGCTCGTCATGGGGGCCTTCCACGTGGCCAACGCCCGCTTCATGGGCCTGTCCCGCTTCGCCTGGGCGTTCGCCGCCACGTATCCGTCCGTACGGGCACTGGCCAAGGGCACCGGTTCCGGGGAGACGGCATGAGCACCTGGAGCTTCCCCCGGCTGACCGCGGCGGCCCTCGGCGCCGGCCTGGCCACCGGCCTCGCGCACCAGGGCCTGGCCACGCTGCACTCCCAGCGGGCCCACGCCGGATTCGAACAGCGGCGGCTGCGCTGCTCCAGCGGCAACATCCTCACCTACCACGTGCGGGCCGGGGCGACCGGCGGCCCGACCCTGGTCTGCGACGCCGGGCTGATGAACACCTCGGCGTCCTGGCTGCTCGTCGCCGACCACCTGGACCCCTCGGTCTCGGTGGTCCTCTACGACCGGGCGGGATACCGCGGTTCGCTGCGGCGCTGCCCGGAGGACTACTCGCTGAACGAGTCCGTCAACGACCTGGCGGAGGTCGTCGCCGACGGCGTCGCCGACGACGCTCCCTGCGTCCTGACGGGGCACTCCCTGGGCGGCTACCTCGTCCACCGTGCGGCGGGGGCGGACGCGCTCGCGGGACGGGTGCACGGCGTCGTACTGATCGACCCCACGCACCCCCGCGAACTGCTCCACTCGCGCAAGCAGCGCGAAGGCTCGCGGGGCGTGAACCTGACGATGAAGCTCGGCCCGTGGTCCGCGCTGCTCGGGGCGGGGCTGCTCATCGACAAGAAGGGGCTGTACTCCTTCGCCGAGGGCAGCCCCCACTACCGGACGCTGCGTCTGGAGGGCTCCGCGGCCTCCACGTGGCGTGCCGCACGCCGCGAGTGGGACTACTCGTACGCCTTCATGCTCGACGGCGGCCGCCCCCTCGACGCGCTGGACGTCCCCGTCTCGGTGGTGGCGGCCCACTCCACGATGCGGGACACCCCCGAGCACGAGGAGCTCTACCAGGACTACCTGGACTCGGGCACCGGGGGCCGCCTCACCACCGTCGAGGGCTCCAACCACCTGTCCATCACGGGCGGCACCGCGTACGCGCCCCTCACCGCCCGGGCGATCGAGGAAGCGATCGCCGGGGCGGGCGGCCGCACGGCGGCCACGGCGGCGCTGGAGGAGGCGGCATGAGCACGAGCAAGACCGAGATGGTGCTGGAACGCGCGGTGCCGGCGTTGCTCGCCGGCTGGTTCGTGGCGTCGGTGCTGGGACAGCACCCGGACCGCGGCTACGACAGGATCCGCAACGTCGACCGCACGGGCACCGGGATCCTCATCCCGAACTGGCGGTTCTTCGCTCCCGTCCCCGCGGTCGAGGACCAGCACTTCCTCTACCGGCTCGCCAGCGCGGACCGCACCCGCCACACCGAGTGGCGCGAGGTGTACGCGATCACCCCGCGCCGGATGGCGCACGCCTTCTGGTTCCCCGGCCGCCGCGTCGAGAAGGCCATCTTCGACGTGGCCTCCACCCTGATGAACAACGCCGGGGCCATGACGCCCCTGCACCAGGAGGCCAGGCAGGCCGCCTACGGCCTCGTCAACGAGTTCGTACGCCGGCGCATCACGCCGGAGCCGGACCACCCGCTGTTCCAGGTGATGCTGGTCCGCTACTCGGGCTACGACCACAGCGAGGACCCGAAGTACGACATGGTCTTCGACTACGAAGAGGTGAACCCGTGACCCCGGACGTGCAGTACGGGGCCGAGGTGGCCTCCGTCTACGACTCCCTGATCGCGCCGGCGATGCCCACGGCGGAGGCCGTGGAACGGCTCAGGCCCCACATCTCCGGCGCCCGGGTGCTGGAGGTCGGGGTGGGCACCGGGCGCATCGCCCTGCCCGCCGCCGAGTACGCGGCCGAACTGGTCGGTCTCGACAACTCCCGGGCCATGCTCGACGTGTTCCGCGCGAAGGGCCTGCCCGGCAACGTCACCCTCCTGGAGGGCGACTTCCGGCTTCCCCTGCCGGTGACCGGCCACTTCGACGCCGCCTATTCGACGATGGGCTCCCTGGCGTGCGTGAACAGCCGCGAGGAGCTCACGGCCTCCTTCGCCCGCATACGGGAGGCACTCGTCCCGGGCAGCCCACTGCTGTTCGAGTACTACTCCACGGCCACCTACCGGCCGCTGGCGCAGCTGGGCACGGTGACCGTGCCGATGCCGCACCACGGGGGCACCACCACCTTCACCATCACCCTGGACGACCGGGACCTCCTCACCATGACCACCCGGGTCGAGGTGCCGGGCACCGAGACCGTCGAGTTCGGCGAGCGGGTCCTGCTCGTCGAGCGCACCGAGGTCGAGGCCTGCCTGGCCGGCGCCGGCTTCCGGGCCGAGCAGATGCACCCGGCCGACGGCGGGCCCTACGACTGGTACACCGCCCGCAGCCGATAGCCCGAGAGCAAGCAAGAAAGGGGGCAGCCGTGGTGTCGGCAAGCCGCATCACCTGGTTCGCCATCGCGTTCACGTTCGCCCTGCCGAGCATGCTGTTGATGTTCCGCGAGGACGGCCGGATCACCTCGGGAACCTGGATCACCAGCGTCCTGTTCGCCGCGGCCATCGCCACGACCGCAACGATCTTCCTGGGCGAGGCAAAGCAGTGAACATGAACGAGATCGTCCGCCGGCACCGCGTGCTGCTGGGCCTGGGCACCCTGCTCGGACTCGCGGGCACCGCCGCGACCCTGCTCCAGCCGCTCCTCATCGGCGACCTGATCGAGGCCGTTGCCCTCGAACGGGCCATCGCGCAGCCCATCGCCCTCATCGCCGGCCTGTTCGCGGCCGACGCGCTGCTGGCCGCCCTGCACTTCCACCTGATCGGCCGGGCCGGGGAGAACATCGTCCTGGACATGCGCACCACCCTCACCGGGCGGCTGCTGCACTCCCAGGTCAGGGCGTACCAGAAGCTGGAGCACGGCGACGTCTTCACCCGGACGATCGCCGACACCTCGCTCGCCCGCGTCGCCCTGTCCTCCTCCGTCGCGCAGATGATCACCGCGGGGCTCTCCACCCTCGGCTGCATCGCCGTCATGGCCTGGATCGACTGGAAGATGCTGCTGGTCACCGTCGGCTGCCTCGGCATCGCGTCCGCCTGCGCCCTGGGCCTGGCCCGCGCGGTACGCACCGCCGCCGTCGCGAACCGGGAGGACACGAGCGCCTACGGCTCCGCCCTGCTGCGCGTACTCGGCGCCCTGACCACCGTGAAGGCCTCCCGTGCCGAGCTGCGCGAGGCCGAACACCTCGCGGAGCTCGCGGACGCCGCCCGCCTGAGCGGCATCCGCGTCACCCGCCTGTCGGCCATGCTGATGCCGGCCATGAACGTCGGCACCCAGGTGTCCCTCGCCGTGGTGATCGCCTGGGGCATGGCCCGGACGGCCACCGGCGCCCTGCCGCTGGAGGACCTGACCGCGTTCGTCATGTACCTCTTCTACCTGGTGTCCCCGCTGGTCATGCTGTTCATGGCGGTAGGCGAGTTCCAGCAGGGCCGGGCGGCCATCGACCGGGTCAAGGAGCTCGCCCTCATCGAGCAGGAGACCGTCGACGCACCGGGGGCGGCCTTCCGGCCGGTCCCGGGCGCCCCCGCCGTCGAGTTCGAGAACGTCACCTTCGCCTACCCCGGCACCGGCACCCCGGCCGTCGACGGGACCTCCTTCTCCCTGCCCGCCACCGGGGTGACGGCGATCGTCGGCCCCTCCGGGTCCGGCAAGACCACCCTCTTCCAGCTCATCGAGCGCTTCCACACCCCCGACCGGGGCACCATCCGGTTCTCCGGAACCGACACCGCCACCCTCCCCCTCGGCGAACTGCGCGGCCGCATAGGCCTGGTCGAGCAGGAAGCCCCGCTGATGCGCGGCACCGTGCGCGAGAACCTCGTCTACGCGTGCCCCGACGCCTCCCCCGAAGCCGTCGCCGAAGCACTCGAAGCGGCCCACCTGACCGCCGTCGTCGACGCCCTGCCGAACGGGCTCGACACCGAGCTGGGCGAAGGAGGAACCGGTCTGTCCGGCGGCCAGCGGCAGCGCCTGGCCATCGCCCGCGCCCTGCTCGCCCGCCCGGACGTCCTGCTGCTCGACGAAGCGACCGCCAACCTGGACTCCGACGCGGAGACCGCCCTGCGCGAGGCCATCACCACGATCGGCACCCGCTGCCAGGTCCTGACCATCGCCCACCGCATGTCCACCGCCGCGAGCGCCGACCGCATCCTGGTCGTGGAGGCGGGCCGGCTCCGCGCCAGCGGTACGCACGCGCACCTGATGGACACCGACGAGACGTACCGCAGGCTCGCCGACCAGCAGCTCGCGCCCGCCGGAGCCCCCTCGTGAGCGACGCCGCGATCGTGGGCACCGGGCCCAACGGGCTGGCCGCCGCCGTCACCCTGGCCCGGGCCGGCCTGGCCGTCACGCTCTTCGAGCAGGCCGACAGCATCGGCGGCGGCCTGCGCACCAAGCCGCTCTTCGACAGCGAGGTCGTCCACGACATCTGCGCGGCCGTCCACCCCATGGCCGCCGCGTCCTCCTTCTTCCGCCGCTTCGACCTGCCCGCCCGCGGAGTGCCGCTGCTGCAGCCGGACATCCCGTACGCGCACCCCCTGCCGGACGGCCGGACCGCGGCGGCCTGGCGGAGCATCGCGCGTACCGCCGAGCACCTGGGCGTGGACGGACCCCGCTGGGCCCGCCTGATGGGGCCGCTGGTCCGTCACTCCCGCGCCGTCGTGGACCTGGTCCTCTCCGACCAGCGCTCGCTGCCCCGCGATCCGGCCGCGCTGTGGCTGCTCGCGCCCCGCGTCCTCGCCCATGCCACCTCGCTGCGCACCCCGTTCGCCACCGAGGAGGCCCGCGCGCTGCTGACCGGGGTCGCAGCCCACGCCGTGGGACGGCTGCCCTCCCTCGCCTCGGCAGCGGTGGCCATGCTGCTGGGTCACGCCGCCCACAGCAGCGGCTGGCCGCTCCCCGAGGGAGGCAGCGGCCGGATCGCCGACGCCCTCGCGGCGGACATCAGCGCGCACGGCGGCGTGTTCCACACCGGGCATCGCGTCCGCGACCTGGCCGAGCTGTCCGACCACCCCCTCGTCCTCCTCGACGTCAGCCCCAAGGGACTCCTCTCCCTGGCCGGGGACCGGCTGCCCGCCTCCTACGCCCGTGCCCTGCGCCGGTTCCGCTACGGGCCCGGGGCCGCCAAGGCGGATTTCCTGGTCAGCGGCCCCATCCCCTGGTCCGATCCCCTCGTCGGGCGGGCCGGCACGGTCCATCTGGGCGGCAGCCACGCCGACATCGTCCGGCAGGAGAACGCCACCGCTGCCGGGCACCGGGTCGACGACCCGTTCACCCTGGTCGTCGACCCGGCCGTGACCGACCCCTCCCGGGCCGTGGGCGGGAAGCGGCCCGTCTGGGCCTACGCCCACGTCCCCCACGGCGACACCCGTGACCCCGCCGACCTCATCCGCCGCCGCATCGAGGCCCACGCCCCCGGCTTCACCGACACCGTGATCGCCTCGCGGGGCATGCCAGCCGCGGCCTACGAGACGTACAACCCGAACTACGTGGGCGGGGACATCGCGTCCGGGGCCATGACCCTGCGCCAGTCGCTGGCCCGGCCGGCGGCCCGCTGGAACCCCTACGCCACGCCGCTCCGCGGCACGTACCTGATCTCGGCGTCCACCCCGCCCGGTCCCTCCGTCCACGGCATGTGCGGCCACCTCGCCGCCCGTGACGTGCTGCGGCACCACTTCGGCCTGGACGCCCCCGACCTGTCCCCCACCCGGAAGGAACACCCCTGATGCGCACCCGTAGCTGGGCGGTGGCCGCGGCCGCCGCCACGGCGCTCGTCACCACCGCGGCCGCCTCCCCGGCGAGCGCGGCGGGAGGCGTGCCCTGGTCGGTCGGCCACGGTACGGCCAGGGCCGAGGGCGAGCGGTCCATCGGCCGGAGCGGCGGCGGAGTGCCGGAGGTGCGGATGAACGGCACCCTCACCCGCACCGGCGACGGCTGCTCCTCGGTCTGGCTCGCCATGCAGTTCGACTTCGTCCCCGCGCCGCCGCGCAAGCAGGCCGAGGTGTGCGGCGACGGCACCGTGCCCGTCGACATCCGCTTCCTCCTCCGGTCGCCCACCACGACCGCCCGGCTGACGGTCTGCCAGGGCACGGAGAACACCAGGGACTGCGCGCCCTGGCAGAGCGTCACCCACTGGCCGATCGGCTGACCCGTCCATCCCCGCACCGAATCAGGAGACACAGAATGAAGAACAGCACCGAGATCGACCTCGCCGAGCTGGACGAGACGATCGCCAAGACCTTCCGCGAGGTGCGGACGGCGGTCAACGGCCACAACGAGAAGAGCGTCCACATGTACAGCGCCGCGCTGCGCGCGCTGGTGGAACTGCGGCGCGACCTGACGGCCCGCTGATCTCACTGCCCGGTGTCCCGGCCCGGCGGCCCCCGCCGCCGGGCCGGGACACCGGGCGCTTCACGATCCGCCGTGAGCGCTGACCACGCGGTGCTCGGGTGCGGGGCGTTGTCAGTGGTGGGCGGGATGATGACCTTCATGACCGAAAACAGTGCCCTGCTCTCCCCTGCCGCCTACGTGGAGGCCGTGACCACCGCCGTGGCGGCGTCGGCCGCGTACTACGGCGACGGGACCACGCCGCTCGGCGACGACGAGTACGACGGGCTGCTGCGCGCCATCGCGGCGTACGAGGAGGCGCACCCGGAGGAGGTGCTCGCCGAGTCGCCGACGGGGAAGGTGGCGGGCGGGGCCGTGCAGGGCGACGTGCCGCATTCGGTGCCGATGCTCTCCCTCGACAACGTCTTCGACGCCGACGAGCTGGCCGAGTGGGCCGCGGGGCTGGAGCGGCGTCTCGGTCGCCCGGTGGCCGGGTGGTGCGTGGAGCCGAAGCTCGACGGGCTCGCGGTGGCCGCCCGGTACCGGAGTGGCCGGCTCGTGCAGGTGCTCACCCGCGGCGACGGCCTGGCCGGTGAGGACATCACGCACGCCGCCGACGCCGTGCTCGGTCTGCCGCCGGTACTCACCCGGCCGATCGACGTCGAGCTGCGCGGCGAGGTGCTGCTGACGACCGCGCAGTTCGAGGAGGCCAACCGGATCCGGCTGGCCCACGAGGCCACGCCCTTCGCCCACCCGCGCAGCGGGGCGGCCGGCACGCTGCGGGCCAAGGACCGCCCGTACCGCATCGAGTTGACGTTCTTCGCCTACGGCGCGATCGGCCTGGACGACCTCGGGCACCTCGCCCTGCTGGAGAACCTGGCCGCGCTCGGGGCGAACACGGCCGCCAGCACGGCCGCGGCCCCCGTGCGGTACGAGACGCTGGAGCAGGTGCAGGAACGTATCGACGTGATCGCCGGGCTGCGCGGGGACCTGCCGTTCGGGATCGACGGCGTCGTCGTGAAGGCCGACACGGCCGAGGACCAGCGGCAGGCCGGCAACGGCTCGCGCGCCCCGCGGTGGGCGGTGGCCCGGAAGCTGGCGGCCGAGCACAAGGTGACGCGCCTGCTGGCGGTGGAGTGGAACGTCGGCCGGACCGGGATCATCGCCCCGCGCGCCGTCCTGGAGCCCGTGGTCATCGACGGCGTGACGGTCACCTACGCCACGCTGCACAACCCGGCCGACATCACCCGTCGCGGGCTCATGATCGGCGACCAGGTGTTCGTGTACCGGGCCGGCGACGTGATCCCCCGGGTCGAGGCGCCCCTGGTCGACCAGCGCACCGGCGCCGAGAGCCCGGTCGTCTTCCCGGAGGCGTGCCCCCGCTGCGGGGACACGATCGACACCACCGAGCAGCGGTGGCGGTGCGTGCGCGGCCGGAGCTGCCAGGCGGTGGCCTCGGTGATCTACGCGGCCGGACGGGACCAGCTCGACATCGAAGGTCTCGGCGGCACGCGCGCGGTCCAGCTGGTGGAGGCCGGGCTGGTCGGGGACATCGCCGACCTGTTCACCCTCACCCGCGAGCAGCTCCTCGGTCTGGAGCGGATGGGCGAGACCAGCGCCACCAACCTCCTGGCCGCGATCGAGACCGCCCGCGGGGCGGCGTTGAGCCGCGTGTTCTGCGCCCTCGGCGTCCGGGGCACCGGGCGCACGATGTCCCGCCGGATCGCCGCGCACTTCGGCTCGATGGCCGCGATCCGGGCCGCCGACGCCGAGACGCTGGCCGGGGTCGACGGCATCGGCACCGAGAAGGCCCGCGTCATCGCGGCCGAACTCGTCGAACTCGCCCCGCTGCTCGACAAGCTCCAGGCGCAGCGGGTCGGCACGCAGGTGACCGAGCCGCAGAAGCCCTCGGCCGAGGCGGGCGAGGGGGAGGAGGCCGTGGGCGGGCCGCTGGCCGGACAGGCCGTCGTGGTGACCGGCTCCATGACCGGTCCCCTCGCGGAGCTGTCCCGCAACGAGATGAACGAGCTGATCGAGCGGGCCGGCGGGAAGGCGTCGTCGTCGGTGTCCAAGCGGACCGCCCTGCTGGTGGCGGGCGAGAAGGCCGGCTCGAAGCGGACCAAGGCCGAGGACCTGGGGATCCGCATCCTCGGTCCCGAGGAGTTCGCGGCCCTGGTCGCGGATTTCCTGCCCGGCGCCTAGCCGGCGCGGCCGCGCGCGCAGGCGGCGGGGGCGGGGCCCCTGTCCGGCACCCCTGGGGGCCGGCGACGGCGGCGTGGCTTCAGGGGCGGCGGGCCAGGAGGTGGGCGTCCAGGTAGCCGCGTTCCGAGGCCGGGTCGTGGAGGAGTTGGGCCACGGGGGTGAGGCCGGCGGCGGTCAGCAGGGCGGAGAAGCGGGTGGCCGGCCAGGCGTGGGCGGGGGTCACCTTGTGGTCGAAGCGGACCGGGTCGGGGCCGTCGGTGGCGAAGAAGGAGGCCAGGAGCAGGCCTCCGGGTGCCAGGGCGCGTACCTGCTCGGCGAGCAGCGCGGGCAGTTCCTCCGGCGGGGTGTGGATCATCGAGTAGTGGGCCAGTACGCCGCCGAGGGTCCGGTCCTCGACCGGGAGGGCCTCCATGCGGGCCTCGTCGAACCGCAGGTCCGGGTGGGCCCGGCGGGCGTGCGCGACCATGGCCGGGGAGAGGTCGAGCCCGAAGGCGTCCAGTCCCAGGCCGTGCAGCACGGCCGTGAGGTGGCCGGGGCCGCACCCGACGTCGGCGGTGCGGAGGTTGCCCGTCGCGCGGACCAGCTCGGCGAACGTGCCGATCATGGCTCGGGTGAACGGCCGGGTTTCCAGCCGGTCCGCGAACAGCGACGCGTACAGCTCCACGACGTCGTCGTAGGACACTCTCGTGTCCTCCTGGTGTTTCCCCATGCGAGGGAAGCTAGCAGCGGGAGGCTCGCGGCCGACGCGGGTGGTCCGGGCGGGGGGGGTCAGTGGACGACGGTGAAGCTGCGCCAGGGGAGGGTGTCCGGGGCGGTGACGTCGGACATGGTGGTGGCGAGGTAGGTGCCGGGGGCCTCGTCCGACTTCTGGCAGCCCGGGGTGCGGTACAGGACGATGTCGACGAGCGTGTTGTTCTCCACGTGCGCGGCCCCGCGCGGGAGGGCGATCTTGTGGCAGCCCTGGACCGGCGTGTTGCTGTAGGTCAGTTCGACCGGCGAGTCGTGGGCGCGGAAGCTGAGGGTGCCCACGGTGGTCCTGTCGGCGGAGCACGCGGTGGCGGTGAGCAGCAGGACTGCCGCTCCGGTGATGACCCCGAAACGCCGGTGGTGGGACATGGCTCGGTCCTCGTCTGTGCGGTGTGCCGTTGACCGCAGCCTGACGTGGTGGGCGCGGCCCGGCATCCGCTGCGCGGCCGCGTGGATGACGGCGGGGCGGCGGGCTTCAGCCGTTCGGGGGTGTTCGGGGGGTGGGTGGCACCGGTGGGGGGTCGTCGGCCGTTGAGCCGCGGGGTGCGGTTCGGTGGTGAGGAGTGGCTGTGTACGACGGGGTCGTGGGCCGGGTGCTCCGGCGTGATGCCGGGGACCGGGACGGTCGGGAGCTGCGGGCGCGGGTCCGGTTGATGGCCGGTGTCGGGGTCGAGGGCGACCTCGGGGTGCGGGGTGCGGCGCGGCGCCGGCGGCGGGGTGCCGGGCAGGTCCACCTGCTGCCGGCGGAGGTGCTGGACGAGTTCGCCGAGGCCGGGCACGAGCTGGAGCCGGGGGAGCTCGGTGAGAACGTCACCACGCGCGGCATCGACCTCGCGCGGCTTCCGTTGGGCACCCGGCTGCAGCTCGGGGCGCACGCCGTCGTCCGCCTCGAGGGGGTACGTGGCGTCGACGGCGTGCGCGCGGGGGTGTTCCCCCGTGGGATGGAGGGGCGGGTCGTGCGGCGGGCCGGGGTGCTGGCGGTGGTCGAGTCGACCGGCTTCCTCAGTCCCGGGGACGCGATCCGCATCCGGCTGCCCGGTCTGCCGTACCGGCCCCTGCCGCCCGTCCGGCCCTGAGGGGTCAGTCCGTGAAGAAGGCGGTCAGGGCGGGGGCCAGGGCGTGCGGGTCGACGTCGTGGTCCTGGCCGGGGAGGGTCTGGTGGCGGCCGGGGAGGGCGGCTGCCGCGTTGCGGATCCAGGCGTCGCTCGCTCCGCCGTCGAGGACGAGGAGGTGCGGGGCCAGGGAGTCCCAGCGGCCGGGCGGCAGGGGCCGGCCGGACATGGTGCCGGCCATGACCTGGGCGTCGTACGGGAGGGTGTGGGCGAGCGCCTCCATGCCGGGCCAGAAGGGGGTCTGGCGCATGCCCTCGACCACCTCGGCGGGGAGCCCGACCCCGCGGGTGAGGAAGTAGGCGACGGCCTCGGAGCGGGCGCCGGCCGCGACGAGGGCGGTGAGGTGCTCGGCGTAGTCCCCGGGGACGGGGGTGCGGGTGTCGTCGACGACGAACGGCGGTTCGTACACCGAGAGGCGGGAGATCGCGCTGCCCCGGGCGGCGGCCTCCAGGCTGAGGACGGCGCCCGAGGACATGCCGTGGACGAAGGCGCTTCCGCCGGCGAGGCGGATCAGGGCGTCGAGGTCCTCGATCTCGCGCTGGACGTCGTACGGGGCGGTGTCGCCGCTGTCGCCCCGGCCGCGGCGGTCGTACGTGAGGACCTCGAAGTTCCCGGACAGCAGGTCGGGCAGGGCGCCGAAGTCGCCGCGGCGCTGGAACGCGCCGCCGACGAGGATCAGGGCGGGGCCGTGTCCGGTGCGCTCGTAGGCGATCTTCGTGCCGTCCGGGGAGAGGGTGTGGTTCATCTGCTTCCTTTCGGGTCTAGGCGAACAGGATCGGGCCCGAGGGGGATGCGGGCCGGGCGGTGGGTGGGCGGCGTGGTGCCCATGAGGGCGCTGACCAGGAAGTCCCAGCAGCGCTTGCGGACGTAGGCGAGGTGGTCGAAGAGGGTGTGCTCGGCGCCGGGGACGAGGAGGAGGTCGAAGTCCTTGTCGGCGGCGACGAGCCGGTCGGCGAGGCGGAGCGTGTGGTGCGGGTGGACCTGGTCGTCCATCTCGCCGTGGACGAGGAGGAGCCGGCCGGTGAGGAGGTGGGCGCGGTCCAGGCTGGAGGTGCGGGACCAGGCGTCGGGGTCGTCCGCGCCGTCGTAGCTCTCGACGAAGCCCGCGTTGAAGTGGGGGGCGTCGTGGGAGCCGGAGAGGGCGACGCCGGCGTGGTACACGTCGGGGAAGTCGAACATGGCGCGGGCCGCGGCGAATCCGCCGCCGGAGTGGCCGAGGACGCCGACGCGGCCGAGGTCCATCCAGGGGCGGGTCGCGGCCAGCTGGTGGAGGGCCGCGACGTGGTCGTCCAGGTTGCCGGCGTCGGCGAGCCGGCCGTGGGACGCGTCGTGGAATGCCTTGTCCCGGCCGGGGGTTCCGCGGCCGTCGAGGGCGATCACGACGAAGCCGAGGGCGGCCAGGGGTTCGGCGTCGAGGCCCATGGCGCCGGGGTCGAAGGCCGGGGAGACGCGGTTGACCTGCGGGCCGGGATAGACGTTGTCCACCACCGGGTAGCGCTGGGCGGGGTCGAAGCCGTGCGGCCGGTGGAGGACGCCGTAGAGGTCGGTGACGCCGTCGGCCGCCTTGACGCGGAAGCGCTCCGGCGGGGTCCAGCCGGTCGCGGTGAGGCGGGTGGTGTCGGCGCGTTCCAGGTGCACCAGGACCCGGCCGGTCCAGTCGCGGACCGTCGTGACGGGGGGCGTGTCGACCGTGGAGGCCGAGTCGATGAAGTAGCCGTGGCGGCCGTCGGCGGGGAGGGTGACCGTGTGGTCGAGGGCGTCGTCGGTGAGCCGGGTGAAGCCGGTGCCGTCCAGGGCGGCGCGGCAGACGGTGCGCCGGTACGGGTCCTCGGCGACGAGGCCGGAGGCGGTGAAGTAGACGGCGCGTTCGGTCTCGTCCACGCGCAGGATGCCGCGGACCGCCCACGGTCCGGAGGTGATCGGGTTGAGCAGCTCGCCGGTGTGCAGGTCGTAGCGGTAGAGGTGGCCCCAGCCGTCGCGCTGCGAGTACCAGAGCACCTCGTCGGCCAGGGTCCGTACGATCGGCGGCTCGTAGGCCCACTGGTTGGGTTCGACCCGGGTCGGGCCGGTCTCGGCGAGGACCGTGGTGACCTCGCCGGTGGCCGGGTCCATCCGGTGCAGGGTGAGGGTGCGGAGGTCGCGGGGGCGGTCGAGGTAGTAGACCGCCGAGCCGTCGTCGGCCCACCAGGCCCACTGGGTCATGACGGGTGACAGCTGCGGGGCGAGCAGTGGTTCGGCCCTGGAGGGGACGGCGGTGCCGTCGGTGACGTCCAGGACGACGAGTTCGGCGAGGGGCAGGTGGGCGTCGCCGGGGTGGGCGTAGCGCTGGGTGTGGGTGCGGGGCGCGCCGCCGTCGGCGGGGTGGGCCTCGACGAGGTGGGTCAGGCGGACCAGGCGCTCGTCGGTCCGGTGCGTGAGCACCTTCGTGGAGTCGGGCGACCAGGCGACCGCGGGCATCAGGTGGGGCAGGCCGAGCTTGCGCAGCAGGGTGGCGTTGGCGGTGGCGGCCGGTCCGGTTCCGTAGGCGTGGTCGGGTTCGCCGTCGGTCGTCAGGGGCCACTCGCGGCCGTCGGCGAGGGAGCGGGCCCACAGGTCGTGGCCGCGCAGGGAGACGGCGACCCTGCCGTCGGGCGACAGGACTTCGAGGGGGTGGGCGGGCGGCGTGAACTCGGTGCGCTCGCAGACGTAGCCGTCCGGTCCGTCGAGCCGGCAGCGCCAGAACGCGCCGAAGGCGTCGAACTCGACGGCGTCGGGGGTCGGCCGGAGGGTGGTGAAGGGGAGGGCCTCGGGGTCGGCCGGGTGGCCGGAGGCGGCGGTCAGGGCGGCGGCGAGGCGGGCGTGGTCGAAGGCGGGCTCGCGGGTTCCGGCCGCCGGGTCGACCCGTACGAAGCGCTTGCCGGCGCCGTCGTCCACCGCGTACCAGAAGCGGGCGCCCTGGTCGGTCCACTGCGGGGTGACCCTGTCGCCGACGACCAGCTCGCCGGGGCGGGCGGGGCGGCTCAGGAGCCGCTCCGCCGCTCGGTGGTTCTGGGGGGTGCTCATGCTGGGGGTGCGTCCTCGGGGTGGTCGGGGGCGGGGGGGTCCGGGGGGGGATGGGTGGGGGCGCGTCCGGGGGATTCGGGGTTGCGGCTCCTTCAGTTGGCGCGGGCGGTGATGTCGCCGTACGAGGTGGTGGCGTGGATGGTGAGGGCGGCGGCGGAGCCCTCGGTGTTGGCGAGGCTGTTGTGGATCCGGCCGTAGGAGGTGCCGGCGTCGAGGGTGGCCGAGACGCCGCGGGCGGCGCCGACGGTCACGTCACCGGCGTCGGTGCTCAGGCGGACCGTGCCGCGGACGGCTTCGGCGACCATGAGGTTGCCCTTCTGGGTACGGATCTCCGCCGGGCCGCCGAGGCGGCCGACCGCGATGTCGCCGGCCTGGAGGGTGATGCGGCCGCCCGCGGTCTCGTCGACCTTGACCGAGCCGTGGGCGCTGTCGTACTCGACCTCGCCCAGGCGGCCGATGGCGCGGAACTCGGCCGACGCGGTCTTCGCCCGGAGGTGGGAGCCGGCCGGGAGGTGGACGGTGACCTCGACGGAGCCGGGGTTGCCGAGCGTGCGGGCGCTGTCCTCGGGGGCCTCGATGCGGAGGACGCCGTCGGCGTAGGTGACCTGGACCGCTTCGGCGGCCTTCACGTCGCGGCCCTTCGAGGCGTCCGCCGGCAGGACCTCCACCGTCGTGTGCGTGTCGTCCGTCGTGGTCGCCTGGTCCGACTCGTCCGTGGCCACGAAGCGGATGCGGCCGGCGGGGACGTTCAGGAGGGCGGAGAGGGGGGCGGTGGTGGCGAACGTCTGCATGATCTGCTCCTTGATCGTGTCGGGCGCCGGCCCCTTTGGCCTGCTCGTTTCCGACAACGCAAAAGCTACGTTGTGTTCACTGATTCGGCAACGCACTTGTTGCGATGGATGCTTGTTACTGCAGGTCAGAGTGGGTAAATCGTTGCGTTGAGCATGTAGGTTAATGCAACTCATCGAGATGAGCGTTGCAATGGAAATGGAGTTAACGCCACGTCGGCAGTTGCTAGGATGGAATGTGCGTTCGAATCAGGGAGACGGTGGCGGAGGACGCCCGGCACTCAGCTCCGCGCTGACCGGGGACGAGCTGGGGCGGTGGTACTGGACCCTGGCCGAGCTGACCGGGCTGGCCCGGGAGCTCGGCGTACCGCGCGGGGGCGGGAAGGCAGCGCTCACCGGCCGGCTGCGCGCCGCACTCGACGGGGAGCCGGTGCCCGCGGAGGTGCGGGTGGTCCGGCGGCCGGGCGGGCGGCAGTTGGCGGCCCCGGTGGACGCCGGCACGGTGATTCCGGACGGGCAGCGGTGCAGTCAGGTGCTGCGGGAGTTCTTCCTGCGGGAGATCGGGCCGGGGTTCCACTTCGACGCGCACATGCGGGCCTACGTCGCCGAGAACGCGGGACGGACCCTGGGCGAGGCGGTCGCCCACTGGCACGCGACGCGCGCCGAGGCGGCCCAGCCGCAGGAGATCGGCGCCCAGTTCGAGTTCAACCGGTACCTGCGCGACTGGCACGCCGCCCACCCGGCCGGCCGTCGGGAAGAGGCCCTCGCGGCGTGGCGCGACCACCGGGCGGCGCCGCGGGAGGGTCGGCCTTAGGCCCTGTCGGTGAGGAGGCGGGCCGTGACGGCGGTCAGGTAGGTCAGGCCCAGGGCGGCCGCGGCGGTGAAGGACAGGACCGCGGCGGAGGAGCCGGCGAAGCCCGCGAGGACGGCGAGCGGGACCAGGCGGGAGGCCAGGGCCCAGCCGCGGTGGCCGCGGGCCGCGAAGGAGCGGGCCAGGACCAGGAGGGCGGCGCACAGGGCGAGGTAGCCGATCATGCCGCCGGCCATGTGGACGGCGCCGTGGGTGCTGAGCCGGGTGGAATCGGGGCTGCCGGCCGGGAAGCCGGCGCCCGCGTCGGCCGGAAAGACCGCGGCCGCGAGGAACGAGGCGCCGAAGACGCCGATCAGGCGCGGGGCCCAGGTGCCGCCGGGCGTGTTGCGGAGCAGGCGGTGGAGGCCGGTCGCGGCTGCCGTGAGGAGGGCGGCGGCGAGCAGGAAGTTCGCCGTCTGGATCCAGCCGTGGGTGCCGAGGGCGAGCTGGCTGATCGCGTTGCGGGTGAAGTCGAAGCCGTCGCGGGCGACGCCCTGGGCGATGCCCGCGGCGAGGAAGAGCGGACCGGCTGCAAGGCCGCCGGTGAGGAGGAGCCGCGTGCCGGTGGGGACGGGGGTGGGGGTGGATGCGGTGCGGGGGGTGGTGGTGCGGGTGGGGGTGGTCACGGGGGTGCCTCCTCGGCCGGCCTGCGCGTCGGTGTTCCGAGGGGTGGACCCCGGGCGGCGTGCGAACTCATCGGTCGGCGAGGGGAATTCCGGCAGGAGAGGCTGATTAGGCTGCTCGGTCATGACGACAGCGGGGCAGCGGATGGCGGCGGCGTTCGACGGGCTGGCCGAGGGGTACGACGACGCGCACCACGACGGGATCGCGCGGGCGCTGGTCCGGTGGCTGACTCCGGGCGCGGGTGAGGCCGTGGCCGATGTGGCGTGCGGGACAGGTGCGGTGGCGCTGGCCGTGGTCGCGGCGGGCGGGGGTGCGGTGCCGGTGCTCGCGGTGGACCTGTCGGCCGGGATGGTGGCGGCGGGCCGGGCGCGGGCCGATCGGGCAGGGGCCGGCGGGGCGGTCGACTGGCGGGTGGGACCGGCGGTGCCCCTGCCGGTCGCGGACGGTGCGCTGGACGTGGTGCTGTGCGCGTCCTCGCTGCACTTCCTGGGGGCGGCGGCGCTCGACGACTGGGTGCGGGCGGTGCGGCCCGGCGGGCGGGTGGGGTTCACCCTGCCGGTCGCGTCGCGGTTCCGGCCGGGTGGGGTGTTCGCCGGACTGGTGGCGGGGGATCTGGTGATGCCGGAGACCGCGGAGGACGGGTGCCGGCTCGCGGCGGCGGCCGGGTTCGCCGACCCTGCCGCCCGGCTGCTCTCCGCAGGGGACCGGGCCGTGGTGATGGTACGGGCCCGGGTGCCGTGAGCGGGTGGCCTGAGCGGGTGGCCCGCTCAGGCGGTGGCCCGGCGGGCGCGGGAGGCCGTGATGACGGTGAGGCCGGCGGTGGCGGCGAAGGTGGCCATCGTGGTCATGCCGACGCCGATGACGAAGAGGCCGCTGCCGTCGTCCGACCAGTCGTAGAACGAGGCGACGGTGAGGCCGGCGGTGGTGCCGATGATCGATGCCACGACCAGCTGGCGGCGGGCGGAGGCCCAGACGACCGCCGTGAGGGTCAGGACCAGGCCGATCACCTGCCAGGCCTGGTAGGGGCCGCTGACCGAGCCGTCCGGGGCGACGTCGAGGACCTGGTCCCAGCCGAGCCAGGCCGCCCAGGCGCCGACGGCGAGGCCGGCGAGGAGGGGGGTGGCCATCAGGTCGCGGGGGAGGCTGTGGAGTCGAGTGCTCATGGGGATCAGTGTTCTGGAGCGGGGAAGTCCAGGTCAGGGTGCTGGTACTCAGGTTCGGCGTGCATCCGTCTGAGTACCCGTGAGTGGGTGGGCGGGGGTGGCGGGTTGTCGGTGTGTTTTCGCGCCAGGTATCTTGCATTGCATGGTTCCTGGTAACGCAAAGAACGAGGCGGGAGGGCGGGTCCCCAGCCAGTTGCGCAAGGGCGTGCTGGAGCACTGCGTGCTCGCGCTGCTGCGGGACGGGCCCAGGTACGGGGTCGAGCTGCTGGCCGAGCTGTCCGCGGTCAGCGTGATGACGACCAGCCAGGGCACGATCTACCCCCTGCTGTCGCGGCTGCGGCGGGAGGGGTACGTCGACACCGAGCTGCGCGAGTCCCCGAGCGGGCCGCCGCGGCGGTACTACACCCTGACGCCCGTCGGCCGGGCGGCCCTCGCCGAGTTCGCGCAGGCGTGGCCGCTCTTCCGGGACGCCGTCGACCACTTCCTCACCGACTCCGATCCGCAAGGGGAGACCGCATGAACGCCATTGCCGAGCACCCGCTGGTGACCGCCTACCTCGACGCCGTCTCGCGCGAGACGGCCGAACTGCCCGCCGAGCGGCGGGCCGAACTGCTCTCCGACCTGCGCGAGCACGTCCAGGACAGCGGCGCGGAGGGCGAGGAGCAGATCCGGGAGGTGCTGGAACAGCTGGGCGACCCGCGGACCGTGGCCGCGTCCGCGCTCGCCGAGGAGCCGGCCGTCGTGCACCCCGCCGCGGCGGCGACCGGCCCGGCCGCGCCTCCGGAGCCGCGGTGGCGGACCCGGGTCACGGTGGGGCTGCTCGCGTGCGCCGGCCTGCTGGTGCTGGCCAACCTCGCGGTGGGCGGGGTGGCCCTGCTGGCCGGCCTGGTGCTGCTGTGGAGTTCCGCGCAGTGGGAGCGGCGCGAGAAGGTGCTCGGCACGGCCACCTCCGTCGCCGTGCCGGTGATGCTGCTGGTGGGCGCGCTGCTGCTGGCCGCGGTCCGGGTCGGGCCGGTGGAGCTGATGGTGATCGCGGCGTGCTCCGTGGCCGTGCCGGCGGTGGGGGCGATGGCGCTGCTGCGCACCGCGCGGCGGTGAAGTCCCCTCATGGAGCGATGAGTCGGCTGCGCGGACCGCGCAGGAGGCCACGCTCCGCCTCGGGCTCGGTGCCGCCGGTCTGGGTGTAGCTGGTGGGGCGGTGGGCGCGTGAGCTGGGCGGTTCGGCTCTACCCCGCCGCCTTCCGGCGGGAGTTCGGCGACGAGGTCGCCGAGGTGTACCGGGAGGCCACGCGGGATGCGGGTCCGCTGGGGCGGATGCGCGAGACCGGCGACGTGATCGGGCACGCCCTGCGCATGCGGCTCGGGCTGGGTTCGGCCGGGCGGTGGTTCGGGGCGGTGGTGGCGGTGGCGGTGGCGGTGCCGTACGCGGTGAGCTGGCTGCGGTTCCTCGTACCGGTGGCCGGCGGGCTGCTGCTGGCGGGGCGTCAGGCCTTCGTACGGCTGCGCACGGCGCCGGCGGTGCCGGCCGCGGGGCTGCCGTTCCTCGTCCTGGCGGAGCTGACCGGGGCGCTCGCCGTGTACCTCGCGCTGCCGCTGCTGCTGGTGGTGCTCGGTGCCGCGGTGGCCGTGAGCGTGCGGCGGCGGCGTGGCGGGAGCGGGCCGCTGGTCGGCGCCTGAGTACGGCGCCGGACACGCCTCGCGCCCCGGCTCCTTCCTAGGGCTCGGTGGGCATGGGGGCCGGGGCTGCGGCGAGCATGCGTTCGGGGGTCCAGTAGCTCTCGGGGTCACCCTGGGGGGTGAGGGCGTGGGAGGACGCCGATCCGTCCGGGGCGGGCGGTTCGGGGGTTTCCCGGGCCGCCGCGGTGTGCGTCGCGGCGATCAGGGCGGCTGCTGCCAGGGCCGCGGCTGCGGCCAGGGTCTTCGCGTTCATGGGTTCCCCGGGTTCCTGGTGCGGGACGGGCGGGTGTGCTGTGGCGGCAGCCTAGGGGGTCCGGCCGCCCGTGTCCGGATGTGACAGGGAATCGTCATTGCGGCCGCCGCCGGGGGCGGTGAGGATCGACGCATGTCCACCACACCCCACCGCGTCGTCATCGCGGTCTTCCCCGACGTCGACCTGCTCGACGTCACCGGCCCGGCCGAGGTCTTCTCGCTGGCCGGGCGGGAGACCGGGGGCCGTGCCGGGTACGAGGTGCTCCTCGCGTCGCCCGACGGGGAGGCGGTCCGGACCTCGGCCGGGGTCCGGCTGGTCGCCGACCTCGCCTTCGGAGAGGTCCGCGGGCCGGTGGACACGCTGCTGGTGCCGGGGGCCGTGGACATGGGGCCGGACGGTCCGGTCGCGCGGATCGACCCCGGTGTCGTGGCGTGGGTCGCGGAGACCGCGGCGCGGGCTCGGCGGGTGGCGTCGGTGTGCGTCGGTGCGCACGTGCTGGCGGCGGCCGGGCTGCTGGACGGGAAGACGGCGACCACGCACTGGTCGACCGCGGCCCAACTGGCCGCCGACCACCCGGACGTGACCGTCGACGCCGATCCGATCTTCGTACGGGCGGACCGCGGGCGGCTCTGGACCGGGGCGGGCATCAGCGCGTGCCTGGACCTGGCGCTGGCGCTGGTCGCGGAGGACCTGGGCGAGGACACCGCGCTGGCGGTGGCGCGGCAGCTGGTGATGTACCTGAAGCGGCAGGGCGGCCAGAGCCAGTTCTCCGTACCGCTCAGCCGGCCGCCGGCGGGGCGGCGGGACATCGACGAGCTGCTGCTGTTCATCGCCGACCACCTGGACGGCGACCTGTCGGCCGGGGCGCTGGCGGCGCGGATGTGCCTGAGCGAGCGGCACTTCGCCCGGGTCTTCGCGCGGGAGACCGGGGTGAGTGCCGGTGCGTACGTCGAGTCGGCGCGGGTGGAGGCGGCGCGGCGGCTGCTGGAGACCGGGGACCTGTCGCTGGGTCAGGTCGCGGAGGCGGCCGGGCTGGGGTCGGCGGAGACGCTGCACCGGGCGTTCCGGCGGCAGGTGGGGACGACGCCGGCGGCGTACCGGCGGCGGTTCCGGATGTCGGTCGGCTGACCTTCCCTTTTCCTTCTTCTTTTCGTTTCTGCCGGTGGGCTGGGCGGACTGTTCGCCGCGCCATGCCCCTTTTGTGAGGAGAGTCCTGATGAGCGTTGTGTCGAAGCGGCTGCGCGAGGTGGTCGGGCTGGACGACCGGCCCGCCCGGCTCGCTGAGTCCGTCCTGGTGATGGTCGACTTCCAGAACACCTACCGCGAGGGGGTGATGGCCCTGGAGGGTGCGGAAGAGGCCCTCGCGGAGGCGGCGCGGCTGCTGGAGCGGGCGCGGGCCGCGGGTGCGCCGGTGGTGCACGTGGTCAACGACGGCGGTCCGGGCACGCCGTACGACATCCGGGCGCGGATCGGGGCGATCAGCGACGAGGTCGCGCCGCGGGCCGGTGAGGCGGTGGTGGTGAAGCAGCTGCCGGACTCCTTCCAGGGGACCGATCTGGAGAAGGTGCTGGAGGGGCTGGGGTTCGCGGCGGGGAGCGGGAAGGACCTGGTGCTGGCGGGGTTCATGACGCACATGTGCGTGCTGTTCACCGCGCAGGGGGCGTTCAACCTGGGGTACCGGCCGACGGTCGTCGCGGGGGCCACGGCCACGCGGTCGCTGCCGGGGGCGGACGGTGGCGTGGTGCCGGCGGAGGTGCTGCGGGCCGGGGCGCTGGCGACCGTGGCCGATCTGTTCGGGGTGGTCGTGGCGTCCGGTGAGGTGCTGGACGCCTGAGGTGCGGTCGCCGGCCGGGGAGTGCCGTCGGCGGCTAGGGGGTGCGGAGCGCCGCCAGCATGCCGCGCGCGTCCTCGATCATCGCGGACTGGACCTCGGTCCAGTCCGGTTCCGGGAGTTCGGCGGCGTCGGGCGAGTTCTCCAGGGAGTAGTCGGTGTTGGCCGTGGTGGTCACCACGAGCTGGAAGACCCCGCCGCCGTCCAGGACGCGCAGGATCCGCCCGTCCGTCGCCGAGGTGGTGAGCATCAGGGCGCGCTGCCCGAGGCCGGGCACCTCCTCCTGGCGGGGCGTCTCCAGCGAATCCTGGAGCTCGGCGCTGCGGGCCTCGAACTCCGGCTCCGGATCGGTGCGGTGGTGTAGTTCGACGGACGCGCGGACGTTCCAGGAGCGCCACTGGCCCCGGGCACCGGCGTGGTCGCTGTCGCGCCAGCACACGCCGGTGCGCAGCGCCGGGTCCGTGGTCCGGGTCCGGCCGGTCTCGGACCAGTCCGCGATGCGGGTCGCCTGGCCGAGTGCGGGTACGTGGACCCGGTCGCACATGTCGGAGGGGAGCGCGTAGTCCATCCGGGGGCGCTCGGCGGCCGGTTCGTGCGGGGGGTGGAGGACGTACAGGCCGGCCACCCAGAGGGCCGAGACGGTGACGGCGCCGGTCAGGGCCCAGGCGAGGCGGCGGCCGCGGGGGGCCGGTGTCCCCTCCGGCGGGGCGGCGGGGCCGCTTTCCGGCAGTGGGTAGGAGGCGTGCGGGTCGTCGTACGAAGTGATCTCGGGCTCGGATATCAACGGTCGGTCCCCCTCGGCTGGGCCGGGCTCCCCCCGGCCACGGCCTCGACAGGGTACGGCGCACCCCGGCCGTCCACGTGCCGCGGGGTTGCTTGCACTTCGTGCAGGGGCGGGGTCGGGGCGCGGGTGTCCGGGCCCCGGGTGTGCGGCGGCGCGTCAGGTCAGGGTCTGGGTCAGTTCGCTGCGGTCCCGGGTGTGGACGAGGCGACCCAGGGCGCCGTTGACGAGTGGCAGGTACGGCGGGACGTGGCCGCACTCGACGTCGGCGACGATCGGCACGCCGAGCGGGCCGAGTGCGTCGAGGACGGCCTCGTGCTGGGTGAGGGTGGGTGCGTCCGGGGCGTTGGTCCGGGCGACGAGGACCGCGTTCGCCCGGTCGAAGAAGCCGGCGAGGCGCATGCCGTGCAGGTTGCGGCAGATCGTGAAGGCGTCGTGACCGCCGGCCTCGACGTACACGAGCAGGCCTTCCGGGGACTCGGCGCGGGCGAAGGCCGAGGCGTCGAGGTAAGGGGTGCCGGCGAGGTTGCACAGCATTTCGATGCAGCCGCCGATCAGCCGGCCCTCGGCGGTGACGTCACCGGCGCCGTCGAGCCGGGTCCAGGAGCCGGCGGAGTCGAGGGTGAACTCGCGTACGTCCGGGTGCTCGGCGTAGTCGTCCCAGCCCGTGGCGCGGTGACGGCCGGGCGGTGTCTGGGTGAATCGGTGGCCCGGGGGCGCCGCGACGACGTCCAGCCACGACAGCAGCCCTTCGGGGGCGCGGTAGGGCGTGTCCATGAGGTTGTTGCCGTGGACGGTGGCCGTGCCGGTGAGCAGGGTCAGCGGCGTGAGGAGGGTCGACATGTCCGAGTAGCCGACGAGCCAGGTCGGCTCCGCGTCGCGCAGCCGGCTCCAGTCGAGGTGCGGGATCAGGTCGATGGCGGTCTCGCCGCCCCAGGGCGGTACGACCGCGCGGATCGTGGGGTCGGTCAGCATCGCCATGAGCTCGGCCGCGCGGTCGGGGGCGGGAGCGCTGGCGTGGCCCGAGCCGTCCATGCACCGGCCGAGGACGACCTCGTAGCCGCGGGCGCGGACGTCGCCGAGGGCGACCTCGAGCCGGGCCCGCAGCTCCTCCGGGACCCCGCTGGACGGGGAGGTCACGCCGATGCGGTCGCCGGGGCGCAGGGGGCGGGGGTATCGGACCGTCATGCCGTGAATCCTGGTGGGGGTTCGCGCGGAGGACAACGTGGTTTCCGCGGGGCGGGGGTCGGCCGGTGAACGCGACGGGGCACGGTTCTCGCGCCCGTCGGCTCGGTGTCGGCGGCGGTCTCGGCGGTGCACGCGGAACCCGCGCCGGGGGCCGGCGCGGGTCGGGGCAGCGGGAGCGGGGCGCGGCCCCGGATCCGGGGCCGCCGCCGGGGTCAGGCCTTGCGGCGGTACGTCGAGACCACGACGCCCTGGGGGGAGGTGACCGCCTCGGCCAGCTCGAAGGTGTGCAGGCCGCCGTCCGAAGGGAAGAGCGACTTCCCGCCGCCCAGCAGCACCGGCATCGTCATCAGCCGGAGTTCGTCGGCCAGGCCCTCGGAGATGAGGGTGCGCGCGAGGGTCGGGCTGCCCATCACGACCAGGTCGCCGCCGTCGCGGTCACGCAGCTCGCGGATCCCGGCGACGGCCCCGGCGCCGGGGATGCGGACGGTGTTGTCCCAGGTCAGCTTGTCGTCGCCGAGGGTGTCGGAGACCACGTACTTCTGGATGGAGTTCATCCGGTCGGCGAAGGGGTCGCCCGCCCGCTCCGGCCAGGCCGCGGCCATGTTCTGCCAGGTGCGGCGGCCGAAGAGCAGCGCCTCGGCGCCGGAGAGGGCGTTGTCGAAGGCGCCGCCGACGACCTCCGGGTCGAAGAAGGGGTGGGTCCAGCCGCCGTGCGCGAAGCCGCCGTCGGTGTCCTCCTCCGGGCCGCCGGGAGCCTGCACGATGCCGTCGAGGCTGATGAACTCGGTGATGACGATGCGCATGTCGGTCCGCTCCCGTGGTCTGCGTGTGTGGCGTGCGAAGAGGTGGACCGGCGTGGCCCGCCGGACTCATCGGCGCGCCGGCACCTTTCTCGTGTGATGCGGGTCACATGGTCAGAGGTCGGCGATGAGGGCCGTCGCGTTGTCGGCGGGGCCGGTGGCATGGGCGACCGCCGCGGCGACGAGCGCGCGGGCCGCCGCCTGCGGGGTTCCCGCGAGGTGGGCGGCGAGGTCGGCGCCGGCGTCCTCCAGGGGTTCGTACGCGCCGTCGCTCGCCAGCAGCAGCCGGCCCCCGGCGGGCACCGACCGGGTGCCGAGCAGCCAGTCGGGGCGGGTGTCGCCGAGGTAGGAGGTGACCAGGTTGCGGTCGTACGGGCCGGGCGTCATGCCCATGTCCTGCAGTTGCCGGCGCATGTTGTGGTCGGCGGTGAGGCAGACCGCCTCGCGGGCGCCCGGCGGGAGCAGGTAGGCGCGGGAGTCGCCGCACCACGCGACCTGGAGCCGCTGGTCGGACACGACCGCCACGACGGCGACCGCGCAGGGCAGTTCCGCGTACGGGTCCTGGCGCGCGGGATCGGCGGCGATGGCGGCGTGCACCGCACGCAGGCCCGGCTCGGCGCCCTCCCGGGCGGCGGCGCGGGCGAGGCGGCGGGCGGTGGTCCGGGCCCAGTCGCGGACCTCGTCATTGCTGCCGATGCCGTCGAGCAGCGCGTACGACCGAGCGCCGCGATGGGTGAACGTCGCGGTGGCGTCGCATTGGTGGGACCGGTCGCCGGTCAGCTGGGCGGTGGCATGGGCACGCATGAGGCTCCTTAATGTGCGCGATTGTGCCAAATTGCCGATGGTCGGTGCAGGAACGTGCCGTCTCTCGGCGCGCTCGCCTGCCGGCGGGTGGTCCGGGCAGGGCCGCGCGGCGGCCGTCAGAGGCGCGCCAGGGCCGAGAGGACGGGGGCCGGACCGTCTTCGGCCGCCAGCGCGGCGGCCAGGGCGCGGGGCCGCGCGGACGGCACCGCGAGGGCGGCGCGGATGGCGGCCGCCAGGTCCGCGGCGTCGAGGCGCTGGTAGCGCAGGGGGCGGGGGGCCACGCCGAGGGTGTGCAGGCGGGCGGCCCAGAAGTGCTGGTCGAGCTGGACCGGTACGGGGACGGCGGGGACGCCCGCCCGCAGGCCCGCGGACGTGGTGCCGGCGCCCGCGTGGTGGATGACCGCGGCCATGCGCGGGAACAGGGCGGCGTGCGGCGCCTCGCCGATGGTGAGGACGTCGTTCCCCTCGGCGTGCAGGCCGGACCAGCCGGACTGGACGACGCCCCGTACGCCGGCCAGGCGGAAGGCCTCCACCAGGAGGGCGGACAGGCGCGGGGCGTCGCCCGCGACGAAGCTGCCGAAGCCGGCGAAGACCGGCGGCGGGCCGGCCGCGAGGAACTCCGCCAGCCGCGGCTCGGGTTCCCAGGCGGGCGGGGCCGGCGGCCACCAGTAGCCGCACACCTCGTGGCCCACGGGCCAGTCGGCGGGGCGGGGTACGACGGTGGGGCTGAAGCCGTGCAGCACGGTGCGGGCGGGAGGGAGGCCGAGGAAGCCGGTGAAGGCGCCGCGGGAGGTGCCCCGGCGGGGCGCGGGGAGGCCGAGTTCGCGGCGCAGGGCCCGGACAGCGGGGGCGAAGAGTCCGTCGGTGCCGGCCCAGAGGGCGCGGGAGGCCAGCAGGTTGCCGTAGCCGCCGAGGGTCCGTGCGGCGGTGACCAGGGGCGGGAAGGCGCGGGTCGGGGTGACCGGCTGGAGGTAGCCGCTCAGGCTGGGGATGCGGTGGGCCTCCGCCAGGACGGTGCACATCGGGTCGGTGACGGTGGAGGAGATCAGCACGTCCGCGCCCTGGGCGACGGCGTCGGCGATGCCGCGCGTGAGGCGGGGCATGAAGCGCCGGGCCATGGTGACGGCCCGGGCCATCGCCACGGCGGGGCTGACGGCGCGGGCCAGGCCCTGGCCGGTGGCGGAGGCCAGTTCCTCTCGGGGGTCGACCGGGAGGGGGCGGAAGCCGATGCCGTGGCCGGTGACCGTGCCGGCGAAACGGGCGTGGGTGGCGAGGTCGACGGTGTGGCCGGCCTCGCGCAGGCGGACGGCGAGGCCGGTGTAGGGGGCGACGTCGCCCCAGGAGCCCGCGGTGACGATCAGTACGCGCACGTGCCCAGTGTGCCGGGCGCGCGGGGCGGGCGTACCGGGTCGTGAGGGGTTGTTCCGCGCGGGGTGGGCGGGGTGGTGACCGGGACGGGTGGTTTCCGGCCGCTGCGGAAGGGGGCCGTGGACGTCGGCCGGCGGTCCGTCAGGGGGTGCCGGCGCCGGGCGGGGAGGTGTGCAGGTCCATGCCCAGGAATTGAGACGGGGTGAAGCCGAGGGAGCTGTAGAGCGGCTTGCCGTCGGTGCTCGCGTGGAGCTGGATGTACGTCAGTCCCCGGGCGTTCAGCCAGTCGACCAGGCCCGACACGATCCGCCTGCCGTAGCCCTTTCCGCGGGCCCCGGTGTCGGTCACGATGCCGTCGAGGTAGCCGCGGCGGCCGTCCGTCCAGAGGGGGCCGGGCAGGTGGTACGTCACCCAGGCGAGGCCGCAGGCCTCCAGCCGCTCGCCGGGCCCACCCCCGATGACCAGGCACGTGTGGTCGGGGCGGGCGGTGAGGCGTTCGGTGAACCAGGCGTGGGCGACCTCGCGCCAGGGGGCGTCGGCGGGACCGGGATCGACGCCGAGCGAGGTGAGCGCGACGGCGCGGAGGCGGACGAGTTCGGGGAGGTCCTCGGGCGTCGCCCGGCGTGGCGCGGGCACCGGGGCAACGGGTGTCGCGGGTGCGGGATCTGTCATGGGATCACGTCCCTTCCGGGGTCTCATTTCACAGCCGGACGTATCCGGCATTCGGACAGCAGTTTTCTACGTTCGGACAACTCAAGGTCAAATTCTTGTTGCAGACCTGTCAAAAGCCTCAGGTCGCTGGCACGCTTCTCAGCCGCTGACCCCCACGGCTTCCAAGGAGCACGAGTGACCTTCCCCCAGTCCTCATCCCGCACCTCCCGCACCCGTACCCGGATCGTGCGGGCAGGCGCACTGGTCGCCTCGGCCGCGATGGTGGTCGTCGCGGTGCAGAGCGGCTCGGCCTCCGCCACGGCCGACCGCGAGGCCGGCGCGAGCGCCGTGTCCCTGTCCGGTGCGCAGCGCGCCACCGCCATCGCCCAGGCGCAGTCCGGCGCCGCCGCGACCGCCAGGGCGCTGGGCCTGGGCTCGTCCGAGGCCCTCGTGGTGCGCGACGTGATCCGCGACGCCGACGGCACCGTCCACACCCGGTACGAGCGGACGTACGCCGGACTCCCCGTGCTCGGCGGTGACCTGGTCGTCCACCAGAAGAAGGACGGCAGCCGCAAGACCACCCGCGCGACGAACGCGAAGATAGCCGTGGCGAGCACCTTCGCCGCCAAGGCCGCCCCGAAGAACGCCCGCAAGGTCGTCTGGGCCGCGAACGGCACGCCCACCCTGGCGTGGGAGGCCGTCACCACGGGCACCTCGCACGACGGCACGCCGAGCGAGCTGCACACCATCACCGACGCCCGCACGGGCAAGGTGCTGCACAGCTACGACGCCGTCTTCACCGGCACGGGCACCAGCCAGTACAGCGGTTCCGTCCCGGTCGGCACGGTGAAGAACGGCTCGCTGTACGAGCTGACGGACGCCGGCCGCGGCGGGCACAAGACGTACGACCTCAACGGCGGGACCAACGGCACCGGGACGCTCTTCACCGACGCGGACGACGCGTGGGGCGACGGCACGGCCGGCAGCCGGCAGACCGCGGCCGTCGACGCCGCCTACGGCGCCGGCGTGACCTGGGACTTCTACAAGAACGAGCTGGGCCGCCTGGGCATCCGGGGCGACGGCGTGGGCGCGTACTCGCGGGTCCACTACGGCAACGCGTACGTCAACGCCTTCTGGTCGGACCAGTGCTTCTGCATGACGTACGGCGACGGAGCGGGCAACGCCAAGCCGCTGACCTCGCTGGACGTCGCCGGGCACGAGATGACCCACGGCCTGACCTCCTCGACGGCGGGGCTGCGCTACAGCCGCGAGTCGGGCGGCCTGAACGAGGCGACCTCGGACATCCTCGGCACCTCCGTGGAGTTCTACGCGGCGAACTCGGCCGACCAGGGCGACTACCTCATCGGCGAGAAGATCGACATCCGGGGCAACGGCACGCCGCTGCGCTACATGGACAAGCCGAGCCGGGACGGCAACTCCGCCGACTACTGGTCGAAGACCCTCGGCCGGCTGGACGTGCACTACTCGTCCGGGCCCGCGAACCACTTCTTCTACCTGCTGTCGGAGGGCAGCGGCGCGAAGACGGTCAACGGCGTGAGCTACAACTCGCCGACGTACGACGGCTCGTCGGTGACCGGCATCGGCCGCGTCAAGGCGTACAAGATCTGGTACAAGGCGCTGTCGACGTACATGACCTCGTCGACGGACTACGCGGGCGCGCGCACCGCGACCCTGAAGGCCGCCGGCGACCTCTACGGCAGCGGCAGCACGGAGTACGCGGCCGTCGCCGCGGCGTGGACGGCGGTGAACGTCAAGTAGGGATCGGCCGAGGGCTCCACTGCGGGCTCCACTGAGGGATCGACTGTCAACCGTGGGTTGACGCCCGACGGGGTGTCAACTTACGGTTGACGCATGACGAATCCCGTGCGGCTCGACGACCTGATCGACGCCATCAAGAAGGTGCACGACGACGCGCTGGACCAGCTGTCGGGGGCCGTGATCGCGGCGGACCACCTCGGGGAGCTGGCGGACCACCTCATCGGCCACTTCGTCGACCAGGCGCGGCGCTCCGGCGCGTCCTGGACCGACATCGGCCGCAGCATGGGGGTCACCCGGCAGGCCGCGCAGAAGCGGTTCGTGCCGAAGGAGGACGTGGACCTGGACGCGAGCCAGGGCTTCAGCCGGTACACGGACGAGGCGCGGCGCGTGGTCGTGGCCGCGCAGACCTCGGCGCACGCCGAGGGCAACCACGAGATCGGGACCGTCCACCTGGTGCTGGGCCTGGTGGCCGAGCCCTCGGACCTGGGCGCCCGGACGATCGTGGCGCAGGGCGTGGGCCTGGAGGCGGTGCGCGGGGCGGCGAAGGCCGCGCTGCCGGCCCCCTCCGCGGGCGACGCGCCGGCACTGGTGCCGTTCGACGGCGAGGCGAAGAAGGTGCTGGAGCTGACGTTCCGCGAGGCGCTGCGGCTCGGGCACAACCACGTCGGCACCGGGCACGTCCTGCTGGCGCTGCTGGAGTTCGAGGCCGGCGCGGGGCTGCTCACGGGGCTCGGGGTCGACAAGGCGGCGGCCGAGGCCGAGGTCGCGGAGCGGGTGGCGGAGCTGGCCGCGGCGGCCTCGGGAGCAGGAGCGGAAGCGAACGGCTGAGACCGTCCGTGCGGCTGGGACCGTCCGTGCGGCTGGGACCGTCCGTACGGCTGGGATCGCGGGAGGCCGGTGTCGCGCTGGGGCGCGGTGCCGACCTCTTCGCGCGTTCCGGGGGGGGCGGGGGCGGTGAGTGCCCGTCAGGCGATGCCGTAGCGGGCCGCGATGCCGTCGAGGATGAGCTGGAGGCCTTCCTCGAAGTGGGTGTCGTAGTCCTCGAAGAGCTGGGTGCCGGCCGCCGCGGTGAGGGGGTAGTCGGCCATGCGGGCGGCGCGTTCGGCCACGTCGTAGCCTTCGCGGCGTTCGCCCGGGGCGGGGTGGACGCCCTGTTCCTCGGTGACGAAGCCGAGGGTGTAGGCGAAGGCCGTGCTGGTGGCGCGTACGGCCTGGGGCAGGTCGAAGCCGGCGGCGACGAGGCCCTGGAGGTGGGCCTCCGTCTGCGCCGCGTGGTCGGTGCCGGTGAAGCGTGAGCCGCTGAAGACGCGGGCGCCGTCGCGGTAGGCGAGCAGGGCCCTGCGCAGGGAGCGGTTGGCGAGGAGCAGGCGCTCGCGCCAGGGGAGGGCGCCGGCCGGGTGCTCCGCCCCTTCGCCGGTCATGCGGCGGTACATCTCGGTGGCCATCTCGTCCACGAGCTCTTGCTTGTTCTTGAAGTGCCAGTAGAGCGCGGGCGCCTTGACGTCCAGCTCCTGGGCGATGGCGCGGACGGTGAGCTTGTCCAGGCCGGTCTCGTTGAGCAGGCGCAGCGCCGTCTCGGCGACGGTCGCCCGGCTCAGGGGCGGAACGCGGGGCGGGGTGTGCTGCGGCTTGGAGGTCATCGGCCGGCTCTCTGTGTCGCTCTGCTTCTCTTCGGGGATTGACACCTTAACAACGTTAAGTGCATGCTTGCGGCACGACCTTCCTTAACATTGTTAAGGGCGGTTGGTTTGTGCGTGTATGCCGGGATCGGTTGGACGGGGGAAGGTCATGCGGAAGCAGATGCAGGGGCAGGCGCAGGGGGCCGAGCGGGGGCGGGGCGCCCATGTGCGGCGGGAGAGGGATTTCGAGCCGGAGGCGCCGGGCCTGGCCGGTGGCTCCGCGGTGGACGTGCTGGTCGTGGGGGCCGGGCCGACCGGTCTCGTGCTGGCCTGTGATCTGGCCCGGCGGGGCGTGCGCGCGCTGGTCGTCGAGCGTGCCGCGGGGCTCTTCCCCGGCTCGCGAGGCAAGGGCGTGCAGCCGCGGACGCTGGAGGTCTTCGACGACCTGGGCGTGCTGGGGCAGGTGCTGAAGTGGGGCGGCCTGGCGCCGACCGCGATGGCGTGGGTGGACGGCCGGCGCGTGGGCGAGCAGCCCGTGTTCGAGGTGGTCGAGCCGACCGAGGAGGCGCCGTACCCGGGACCGTGGGTGCTCCCCCAGTGGCGCACCCAGCAGATCCTGCTGGAGCGGCTCCGGGAGCTGGGCGGGGACGTGCGGTTCGGCGTGGAGCTGACGGCGCTCGCTCAGGACTCCGATGCCGTGACGGCCACGCTCGGCACGGCGGACGGGGGCACGGAGACGGTGCGTGCCCGGTACGCCGTGGCGGCCGACGGCGGGCGGTCGACGGTGCGGCGGCTGACCGGCATCCCGATGACGGGCGGGCAGGTGGACCCGATGCCGATGGTCGTGGCCGACGTGGTGATCCCGACACTCGACCGGGACAACTGGCACGTCTTCCCGCCGAAGGAGGAGGGCGCGGGCTTCGCCGCGCTGTGCCCGATGCCGCACGCGGAGGACTTCCAGTTCGTCGCGCAGGCCGCGGAGCGGCGGGACGGGATCACGGCCGACGACGTGCGCGCGCTGGTGGCCGCCCTGACGCACGTCGGGGCGGAGGAGGTCACCGAGGTGCGGTGGGCCTCGGACTTCACGGTGAACGCGGCGATGGCCGAGCGGTTCCGGGAGGGCCGGGTCTTCCTCGCGGGGGACGCGGCGCACGTCCACTCCCCCGCGGGCGGCCAGGGGCTGAACACCAGCGTCCAGGACGCGTACAACCTCGGGTGGAAGCTGGCCGCGGTGCTGCGGGAGGGGGCGCCGGAGGAACTGCTCGACACGTACGAGCAGGAGCGGCTGCCGCAGGCGGCCGCGATGCTGGGGCTGTCGACGCGGATCCACCGGGGCGAGGCGCGGCGCGGGGCGGAGACCCGGCAGCTGGGCATCCACCTGCGGGAGTCGCCGCTCACCCGCGAGACCCGGGAGGGGCTGGCGGAGGGGGCGCTGCGCGCCGGAGACCGGGCCCCCGACGGGCGGCGGGACGGGCTGCGGCTCTTCGACCTGTACCGCGGGCCGCAGTTCACGCTGCTGGCGGTCGACACCGAGCTGCCGGAGGAGCTGCCGCCGCTGCCGGGGCTCCGGACGGCGCGGACGGGGGCGTACGAGGTGTACGGGCGGGGCCTGTACCTGGTGCGGCCGGACGGGTACGTCGGCTGGGCAGGGGCCGGCGGCGCGGAGGCGGGGCGCGAACTGCGGGAGTGGGCGCGGCTGGTGACGGGGGTGGTGGCCGGGGTGCCCGGCGGGATAGGGCAGGGGTGAGGCTCCGGTCAGCGTGGCGGGGGGCGCCGGTCAGCCGGGGGAGGTGGCGCGGTATTCCTGGGGGCTCATGCCGCGGACGCGCTTGAACGCCGTGCTCAGGGCGAAGGCGCTGCCGTAGCCCACGCGGCGGGCCACGGTCGCGACCGTGGCGTCCGGTTCGCGGAGCAGGTCGGCCGCGAGGGCGAGGCGCCAGCCCGTCAGGTACGCCATCGGGGGCTCGCCCATCACGTCGGTGAAGCGGCGGGCCAGCGAGGCGCGGGAGGTGCCGGTCTTGGCGGCGAGTTCGGCGACCGTCCAGCCGTACGCCGGGTTCTCGTGCAGCAGCCGGAGCGCGGGGCCGACCACGGGGTCGCCGTGGGCGCGGTACCAGGCGGGTGACCCGCTGTCGGGGTCGGCGAGCCAGTCGCGGAGCACGCCGATGAGGAGGAGGTCCAGCAGCCGGTCCAGGACGAGTTCCTGGCCGGGGCGGTCCTTGCCGATCTCCTCGGTGAGGAGGTGGACGAGGGTCCGGTCGGTGCCCTTGGCGGGGCGGACGAGGAGGGGAGGGAGTGCGGCGAGCAGTCGCCTGCCGATCTCGCTGGGGCCGAGGTAGGTGCCGGTGAGCATGACGGCGGCGTCGGGGGCGGGCTGGGCGACGCCCCAGGTGCGGACGCCCAGGGACATGGAGTCGCTGACGTCGACGCCCTCCGCGGTGCTGCACCGCTGGTCGGGGTCGACGGTGATCAGCGGGGGCAGGCCGGGGGTGTCGGTGACGGTGTACGGGTCCGGGCCGCGGGCGACGGCGATGTCGCCCGTCCGCAGCGGGACCGGGTCGCCGCCGTCGGCCAGCACCCAGGCGTCGCCGTGGAGGAGGGTGAAGACGGAGAGGGGCGCCCGGTCCTCGATACGGATCGACCAGGAGGGGTTGAACACCGCCTTGAGGAGGAAGGCGCCGCGCGCCTTGGGCCCGTCGAGCAGGCCGGCCAGGGTGTCCATGCCCTCCACGATAGGGGCACGGGGCTGGGGCGGCCCTGCTCCGGCGGACATCGCCTAGTCGTTCCAGACGCCCGTGGCGGCGGCCTCGCGGGCGTAGTCGGCGAAGTCCTTCGCCGGGCGGCCCAGGACCTCCTCGACGCCGTGCGCGAGATGGGCGTTGCGGCCGTCGAGGATCAGCCGGAAGAGGTCGGCGAACTCCGTGGCCACGCCGTTCGCGGCGAGAACGGCCTTGTAGTCCTCGATGCTGACGGGAAGGTAGGTGATGGTGCGGCCGGTGGCCTTGGAGAGTTCGGCGGCCACGTCGTGGAAGCTGAGCAGGCGGGGTCCGGAGAGTTCGTAGGTGCGGCCGATGTGGCGGTCGTCGGTGAGTGCGGCGACGACGACGTCCGCGATGTCGTCCGCGTCGACGAAGGGCTCGACGCCGTCGGCGGTGGGGAGGGCGATCTCCCCGGCGCGGACGTCGTCGAGGAAGAAGCTCTCGTCGAAGTTCTGGTGGAACCAGGCGGCCCGGACCACGGTCCAGTCGGCGCCCGAGGCCTTCAGGGCCTCCTCGCCGGCCTCGGCGCCCTCCTCGCCCCGGCCGGAGAGGAGCACCAGGCGGCGGGTGCCGCGCTCGACGGCGACGCGGGCGAAGGCGCCGACGGTCTCGGCGGCGCCGGGGAAGCCGAGGTCCGGCGCGTAGGTGACGTACACGGAGTGGACACCGTCGAGGGCGGGCGCCCAGGTGTCGGGGTCCTCCCAGACGAAGGGCACCGCGGCGGTGCGCGATCCGACGCGCACGTCGAGGCCGCGCGCGGTGAGCTTCGAGACGACGCGGCGGCCGGTCTTGCCGGTGCCGCCGATGACGAGGGTGGTGGTGTTCTGGGTCATGTCCTCCAGTGAACCGGCGGAAGTTGAGACGGCCCATGGCTGTGAAGCTCAGCTGCATACGCGAGCGTCCAGGCGCGTCGCGAGCACGCGCGGGAACGAATCCCGCGCGGCTCGCGGGGCCTTCGGGAGGCACGTCCGCTCGGCAGACGGGCGGGGGTGATGCCGGCGGAGGCGGTCTGCGGTCCGCACGCCGGCATCGGCGGGGTCGAGAGCGGCGCGGTCGAGCGGGGCGCGGGTGGGTCACGCCGGGTGGTTTGCCAGGGTGGGGGCGGCGGCGCGCTTGGCCTTGAGCTGCTCCTGGCGCGTGCCGCCGCGCGACATCAGGTGCAGCTTGTACTCGCCGGGCTTCTTCCCTTCGTGGGCCAGGTGCTTCACGACGCCCTTGCAGATGGTCTCCTTCACCTTGGCGCCGGGCTTGCCGTTGATGTGGAACCACACGGCGACGTCGTACTTGTTGCCCAGCTGGAAGATGCCGGTCCCGCGGCCGAGGCTGATGCACTGGGCGCCGAACGCCTGGTTGAGGGTGGCCGGCTGCTCGCCCGCGATGCGGCTGAGCACGGTGTCGGCGGCGCGGGCGCCCTGGGGCATCGCGGCCTGGCAGCTCATGCGCTGCGGCAGGTCCGAGGGGGCGGCGGAGTCGCCGGCGGCGACGACGCGTCCGTCGTCCACGCTGGTGAGGGTCTCGTCGGTGAGCAGGCGGCCCAGGGCGTCGGTGGTCAGTCCGCTGCGGGCGGCCAGGTCCGGCACGCCGAAGCCGGCGGTCCAGATGGTGACCTCGCTGGGCAGTTCACGCCCGTCGGCGAGCCGCACGGCGTCGGCGGTCACGCCGGTCACCCTGGAGCCGGGGCCGTCGAGCACGGCCACGCCGAGTGCGGCGAGCCGCTTGGCGACGGCCCGGCGGCCGCGCGGGTGCAGGTACGGGCCGAGGGCCCCGCCGCAGGCCAGGGTCACCCGGCGGCCGCGCTCGGCCAGTTCGGCCGCGGTCTCGATGCCGGTGGGGCCCGCGCCGACCACGGTGACCGGGGCGGTCGCGGCGGCCGCGTCCAGCAGCGGCCGCAGCCGCTGGGCGTCCTCGAGGGTGGCGATCGGGTGGGCGTACTCGGCCGCGCCGGGCACGCTCGGGTCGGCGCTGCCGCTGCCGACGGCGTAGACCAGGTAGTCGTAGTCGGCGGTGCCGCCGTCGGCCAGCGTGAGGCGGCGGGCGGGGGCGTCGATGCGGGTCACGGTGCCGACCTGGAGCCGGACGCCGTCGGCCAGGACGTCCCGGTAGTCGACGACGGCCTCGTCGGTGCCGGCCACCAGCTGGTGCAGGCGGATCCGGTGGACGAAGGACGGCCGGGGGTTGATCAGGGTCACGGTCACGTCGTCGCGCTGGGTCAGGCGGTTCGCCGCCATCACGCCCGCGTATCCGCCGCCGATGACGATGACCTGGGTGTTCGCGTTCACGGTGCCTCCTCCGGCTCCAGTGGGGTTCAGTCACGGGACACCGCAGCCCCCCGCCGTTGTGACATGGTGTGACGCAGCTCACAAAGACGGGCTCTGACTAACACCGGTGTTACTAACATCCGCGTTGGTGATGTGGGGGTTAGCCTGGCGGGGTGGCCGACTTCGTGGGCAGGCACCGGGAGCTCGAAACGCTGGAGCGGGAGCTGGCCAGGGTCGCGTCCGGCGTCGGCGGCGACCGGCCGGGGCGGTGCCTGATGCTGCGCGGGCGGCGGCGGGTCGGGAAGTCCCGGCTGGTCGAGCGGTTCGCGGAGCGGTCCGGGGCGCCCTTCCTGTTCTACGCGGCCACGGGGGCCTCCCCCGGCGCCGACCTCGCGCGGCTCGCGCGCGACGCCGAGGCCTCGACCCTGCCGCTGGCCCGCCTGCTGTCCGCCGCCCGGCCCGGGGACTGGGGCGCCGCCTTCGACGTGCTGGCCGCGGCCCTGCCGCACGACCGGCCCAGCATCGTGGTGATGGACGAGCTCCCGTACCTCATGGACGCCGACGGCGCCTTCGAGGGCACCCTCCAGCGGGCCTGGGACCGGGCGCTGGAGGCGAAGCCGGTCCTGCTGGTCCTGATCGGCTCGGACCTGTCGATGATGGAGGCCCTGAACGCCTACGGCCGCCCCTTCCACCAGCGCGGCCGCGAGATGGTGCTGGGCCCCCTCAACCCCGCGGAGGTCGGCGCCATGCTGGACCTGTCTCCGGCCGCCGCGTTCGACGCCGCGCTGATCACCGGCGGGCTGCCGCTGATCTGCGCCGACTGGCCGCGGGGTGCCGGGGTCCAGGAGTTCCTGGCGGCCGCGCTGGAGGACCCGGTGTCCGCCCTGCTGGTCTCGGCGGAGCGCTCGCTGGCCGCCGAGTTCCCGCAGACCCTCCAGGCCCGCCGGGTGCTCGGCGCCATCGGCAGCGGCGAGCGCACCTTCTCCAACATCGCGCGGGCGGCCGGCGGCATCGGCGCGACCCCGCTCCAGCGGTCGCTGGAGACCCTCACGCACAAGCGGGTGGTCGCCGCCGAACTCCCGGTCTCCACCAGGGCCTCGCGCGACCGCCGCTACCGGGTCGCCGACCCGTACCTGCGGTTCTGGCTCAAGCACCTCGGGCCCGCCCTGCCGGAGATCGAGCGCGGCCGCGGCGACCTGGCGCTCGCCCGGATCCGGGCGGGCTGGACCAGCTGGCGCGGGCGGGCCGTCGAGCCGCTGGTGCGGGAGGCGCTGGGGCGGCTGCTGCCCGACGGACGGCTGCCGGCGGCGCCGGCGATCGGCGGCTACTGGACCCGTACCAACGACGTGGAGATCGACATCGTGGGGGCGGACCGGGCGCCGGTGGCACGGCGGCTGCTGTTCGTGGGTTCGGTGAAGTGGCTGGAGCACAAGTCCTTCGACCGGCACGACCTCGCCGCCCTCCAGCGCCACCGCGCCGCGCTCACGGACGACCCGCTGCCGCTGGTCGCGGTCTCGCGCGGCGGGGCGGACGGTGTGCGCACGCTCGACGGGCTCGACGCGGTGTACGGGCCGGCCGAACTCCTGGAGGCCTGGCGGAGTTAGACCGGGACGGTCAGGAATCGAGAAGCGCGGTGCGCGGAGCCGCCCCTAGCCTGCCAAGCATGGACATCACCATTCACACGGCTTGTCTTCCGCACGACGACCCGGACGCGGCGCTCGCCTTCTACCGCGACGCGCTCGGCTTCGAGGTCCGCAGCGACGTGGGCCAGGGCAAGTCGCGCCGGATCACGGTGGGTCCGGCCGGGCAGCCGGGCCCGTCGATCCTCCTGACGCCGCCCGCCTCCGGTCCCGGCATCACCGAGGACGAGCGCCGCACGGTCACCGAGATGATGGCCAAGGGCACCTACGGCTGGATCCTGCTGGCCACCCGGGACCTCGACGCCCTGTTCGAGAAGGTGCAGGCCGGGGACGCCGAGGTCGTCCAGGAGCCGACGGAGCAGCCGTTCGGCGTACGCGACTGCGCCTTCCGCGACCCCGCGGGCAACCTGGTCCGCATCCAGGAGATCCGCTGACCCGGTGGATGCCGGCCGGCAGGGAAACCGGCAGAGGGGAGTGTCCCGATGTGCAGGCCCGACTGGCGGCGTGCCCGCATCCAGGCGCAGCACCTGGCCGATCTGGCGCGGCTGCGCCGGGTCCGCGACCGGATCGACAGGGAGTACGCGCAGCCGCTGGACGTGGAGGCGCTCGCCCGCGCCGCGGACATGCCCGCCGGGCACCTGAGCCGGCAGTTCCGGGCCGCCTACGGTGAGTCGCCGTACGCTTACCTGATGACGCGTCGGATCGAGCGGGCGGCAGCGCTGCTGCGGCGGGGCGACCTCGATGTCACGGAGGTCTGCTTCGCGGTCGGCTGCGCCTCGCTGGGCACCTTCACCACCCGCTTCACCGCGCTGGTCGGCGTGCCGCCCGGGGTCTTCCGGCGCCGGGCGGCGGACTCGGCCGACGGTGCCGGTGCCGGTGCCGCGGGTGGGGACCGCGACGACGGGCCGGCGATCGACGTGGCGGGGATGCCGGCGTGCGTGGCGAAGCAGGTCGCGGGACCGGTCAGGATTCGAGAAGCCCCGGCGGCCGCCCAGCCCCTAGCGTGAAAGGGGCCGGCGCACCCGGCCCCGCGTGACCCCGTACGAGAGGAAACAGCCATGCCGTCTGCGAAGTCGCCCGCCGAGGACGCCGCCGCCACCGAGAAGTACGACGGATTCAGCGCCGAAGAGCGGGCCGCGATGAAGGACCACGCACGCGACCAGAAGAAGGCGGCGGCCCGGCGCGGTGCGACCAAGGCGGAGAAGGCGGCGGAGGAGGCGAAGGACGTGCTCGCGAAGATCGCCGAGATGCCTGAGGCGGACCGGGTCCTCGCCGAGCGGATCCACGAGATCATCACGACCGCCGCCCCGGACCTGGCGCCCAGGCTCTGGTACGGGATGCCCGCGTACGCCAGGAACGGCAAGGTCGTCTGCCACTTCCAGAGCGCGGAGAAGTTCAAGTCGCGGTACGCCACGCTCGGCTTCAGCGACCAGGCGGCGCTCGACGAAGGCACCGTGTGGGCGACCTCGTACGCCGTGAAGGAGCTGACCGAGGCCGACGAGGAGCGCATCGGCGCGCTGGTCAGGAAGGCGGTGGGCTGACGTCCGGGCCACCGCCCGCAGGTGGTCCGACGGCAGCACCCGTACGCAGGCGGCCGTTCCCCCGGTGCTTCGTTGCGCAATACATCGAAGCGTGGGGAACGGCCGCCTGCGTCGTGCCGGGAGGAACCCGGTACCGGTCGCGTTTCCGCTGGTCAGCGCCGCTTCCTCCGGGTCCGCCGGCAGGAGCCGGCGACGGGCGGTGCAAGCGGGCCGCTAACGGTTCTCGACCGTTGATCCATCGACGCACTCGAAGCTGCCGACACAGGGCGAGGTGACAGCACCTCCGGTCGGCATGAGGAGTGCGTGATGCGCAAGGTCGTTTCGCGGGACGGCACGACGATCGCTTACGAGAAGTCCGGCGAGGGCCCCGCCCTCGTGCTCCTCAACGGTGCCTTCCGCGACCACACGATCTTCGGCGACCTCGTTCCCGAGCTCGCGCGGCACTGCACCGTGTACGCCTACGACCGCCGCGGGCGCGGCCAGAGCGGTGACGCTCCCGAGTACGCGGTCGAGCGGGAGATCGAGGACCTCCAGGCGGTGATCGAGGAGGCCGGCGGCTCGGCGGCCGTGTTCGCCGGGTCCACGGGCGCGAACCTGGCCATCCGGGCGGCGCTCTCCGGCACGCCGATCACCAGGCTGGCGCTCCACGAGCCGTTCTTCCGCGTCGACGGGTTCCCGAAGACCCCGTGGAACGCCGCGCGGACGATCCGGGCCCTCCTGGAGGAGGACCGGCGCGACGAGGCGGCCGAGTTCTTCCTCGGTCCCGTCCTGGGCCTCACCCCCGACACGGTCGCGGAGTGGCGCAGGAGCCCGATCTGGGCGATGAACGAGGCGAACGCGCACACCCTGCTGTACGACGTCGAGATCTGCGGCGACTTCACCGTCCCGGCCGACCGGCTCGCCGGGTTCCGGACGGAGACGCTGGTCCTCAACAGCGACGGCACCAGCGCCTGGCTGCGTGCGGCCGCGCAGGCGACCGCGGCGGCCCTGCCCAACGGCCGGGGCCTCGAGCTGCGCGGGTCCTGGCACCGGATCGACATGGACGTGCTCGGCCGGACGCTCGCCGAGTTCGCCACCGCCTGAAGGACTTCCGCCCCTGTCCGCGCCGACGCCCTGCGGCGCGGGGGACGTGCTCGAACCATCCCTGCAAGTCCGCCTTCTACCTCCCGGGAGAACACCACCGTGACCACGGCTCACACCCTGGCCGCCGGGGACACCGCGGACGCGGCCCTGGCCGCCGCCCCCAGCGAGCGCGGGGCCACCGTGTGGCTGACCGGGCTGCCCAGCGCGGGCAAGACCACCCTCGCCCGCGCCCTCGCCGAGCGCCTGCGCGCCGAGGGCCACGAGGTGGAGGTGCTCGACGGCGACGAGATCCGCGAGTTCCTCTCGTCGGGCCTGGGCTTCACCCGCGAGGACCGGCACACCAACGTGCAGCGGATCGGCTTCGTGGCCGGGCTGCTGGCCTCGCACGGCGTCAAGGCGCTGGTTCCGGTCATCGCCCCGTACGCCGACTCCCGCGCCGCCGTCCGTGCCCGGCACGCCGCCGCGGGCACGCCGTTCCTGGAGATCCACGTGGCCACCCCGGTCACGCTCTGCTCCGCGCGCGACGTGAAGGGCCTGTACGCCAAGCAGGCGGCCGGCGAGATCTCCGGTCTCACCGGCGTCGACGACCCGTACGAGGCACCCGAGAGCCCGGAGCTGCGCGTCCAGACGCAGAGCCGCTCGGTGGCCGAGTCCGCAGCCGAGCTGCACACCTTCCTGACCGAGAGGGGCCTGGCATGACGACCGCGACCCATCGCCTGATCGAGGCGTCGGGGAACCCCTTCGCTCTGACGCACCTGGACTCGCTGGAGTCCGAGGCGGTCCACATCTTCCGCGAGGTGGCGGGCGAGTTCGAGAAGCCGGTGATCCTCTTCTCCGGCGGCAAGGACTCCATCGTCATGCTGCACCTGGCGCTCAAGGCCTTCGCGCCCGCGCCGGTGCCCTTCACCCTGCTGCACGTCGACACCGGGCACAACTTCCCCGAGGTCATCGAGTACCGCGACCGCACCGTCGCCCGGCACGGCCTGCGCCTGCACGTGGCCTCCGTCCAGGACTACATCGACGCCGGCAAGCTCCAGGAGCGCCCCGACGGCACCCGCAACCCGCTGCAGACCGTCCCGCTGACCGAGGCGATCCAGCAGCACCGGTTCGACGCGGTGTTCGGCGGCGGCCGCCGCGACGAGGAGAAGGCCCGCGCCAAGGAGCGGGTGTTCTCCCTGCGCGACGAGTTCTCCCAGTGGGACCCGCGCCGCCAGCGCCCCGAGCTGTGGCAGCTCTACAACGGCCGCCACGCCCCCGGCGAGCACGTCCGCGTCTTCCCGCTCTCCAACTGGACCGAACTCGACGTGTGGCAGTACATCGCCCGCGAGGACATCGAACTCCCCCGGATCTACTTCGCCCACAAGCGGGACGTGTTCCTGCGCGGCGGCATGTGGCTGACCGCCGGCGAGTGGGGCGGCCCGAAGGACGACGAGAGGGTCGAGAAGCGCCTCGTGCGCTACCGGACCGTCGGCGACATGTCCTGCACCGGCGCCGTCGACTCCGACGCCGCCACCCTCGACGCGGTGATCGCCGAGATCGCCGTCTCCCGCCTCACCGAGCGGGGCGCGACCCGCGCCGACGACAAGCTGTCCGAGGCCGCGATGGAAGACCGCAAGCGCGAAGGGTACTTCTAGCCATGACGACCACCACCGAGCAGCTCAGCGCCACGACGCTGCTGCGCTTCGCCACCGCGGGCTCCGTCGACGACGGCAAGTCCACCCTGGTCGGCCGGCTGCTGCACGACTCCAAGTCGGTCCTGGAGGACCAGCTGGAGGCCGTGGAGCGGGTCTCCCAGGACCGCGGCCAGGACGCCCCCGACCTCGCGCTGCTGACCGACGGCCTGCGCGCCGAGCGCGAGCAGGGCATCACCATCGACGTCGCCTACCGCTACTTCGCCACCGCCCGCCGCCGGTTCATCCTGGCCGACACCCCCGGCCACGTGCAGTACACCCGCAACATGGTCACCGGCGCCTCCACCGCCGAGCTGGCGGTCGTCCTGGTCGACGCCCGCAACGGCATGGTCGAGCAGACCCGCCGGCACACCGCGGTCGCCGCCCTGCTGCGGGTCCCGCACGTGGTGCTGGCCGTCAACAAGATGGACCTGGTCGGCTACGACGAGGCGGTCTTCGCGAAGATCGCCGAGGACTTCACCTCGTACGCCGCCACGCTCGGGGTCAGGAACGTCGTGGCGATCCCGCTCTCCGCGCTGGCCGGCGACAACGTCGTCGAGCCTTCCGCCAACATGGACTGGTACGGCGGCCGGACCCTGCTGGAGCACCTGGAGACCGTCCCGGTCGGCAGCGACCCGCGGGAGGAGCCCGCCCGCTTCCCGGTCCAGTACGTGATCCGCCCGCAGACCGCGCAGCACCACGACTACCGCGGCTACGCCGGCCAGCTCGCCTCCGGCGTGCTGCGGGTCGGGGACGCGGTCACCGTCCTGCCCTCCGGCCGCACCACGGCCGTCGCGGCCATCGACGCGCTCGGGGCGCGGACGGACGTCGCCTGGGCCCCCCAGTCGGTCACCGTCCGGCTCACCGACGACGTCGACGTCTCACGCGGCGACCTGATCGCGGCCGTGGGCACGGCCGGGGCACCCACCCAGGACATCGAGGCCAGCGTCTGCCACCTCAACGAGCGCCCCCTGCACGTCGGCGCCAAGGTGCTGGTCAAGCACACCACCCGTACGGTGCGGGCGCTGGTCAAGGACATCTCGTACCGCATCGACATCGGCACGCTCGAGCGGCGCCCCGGCGCCGAGGGCCTGCAGGTCAACGACATCGGCCACGTCGTGCTGCGCACGGCCGAGCCGCTCGCGCTCGACCCCTACGCCGACAACCGCCGGACGGGCTCGTTCCTGCTGATCGACCCGGCCGACGGCACCACCCTCGCCGCCGGCATGGCGGGCGAACCCTTCGACACCGTACGCCGGGCCCCGGCCGCGGCACTGAACGAGGAGGACTGGGTCTGATGCTCCACCAGACGAGAGGGCGCGTGGCCATGGCGGCCGTCGCAGTCACCGCGGCCGCAGGGCTGCTGACGAGCTGTGGCTACGGCGCCAGCGCCGACGACGCCCCGGTGGACCAGACCGTGGCCGGATCGGGCGCGAAGCTCTCCGCCGACACCGTGAAGATCGGCTACTTCCCGAACCTGACGCACGGGACCGCCCTGGTGGGCCTGCAGGACGGCTTCTTCCAGAAGGAGCTGGGGTCGACCCGGATCAAGTCGCAGTTCTTCAACGCCGGCCCGGCCGAGATCGAGGCGCTCAACGCCGGTTCGATCGACATCGGCTGGATCGGCCCGAACTCGGCGATCAACAGCTACGCCAAGTCGCACGGCACGTCCCTGCGGATCATCGGCGGCGCGGCCTCCGGCGGTGTGAAGCTGGTGGTCAACCCGGCGAAGATCCGCACGCTGGACGACCTCCGGGGCAAGAAGATCGCCACCCCGCAGCTGGGCGGCACCCAGGACGTCGCCCTGCTCAACTACCTGTCGGGCAAGGGCTACAAGGTGGACCCGGCCTCCGGCGCGGGTGACGTCAGCGTGGTCCGCACGGAGAACAAGGTCGCCCCGGAGGCGTACAAGTCCGGCTCCATCGACGGCGCCTGGGTGCCCGAGCCGACCGCCTCCCGGCTGGTCACGCTCGGCGCGAAGGTCCTGCTGGACGAGAAGACGCTCTGGCCCGGCGGCAAGTTCGTCACCACCAACATCATCGTCTCGCAGAAGTTCCTGGCCGCCCACCCCGACGTGGTCGAGGCCGTGCTGCGCGGCTCGCTGGCGGCCAACGCCTTCATCAAGGCCGACCCCGAGAAGGCGAAGGCCGACGCCAACCTGCGGATCAAGGCCGACACGGGCAAGGCGCTGCCGCCCGAGATCCTCGACCCCGCCTGGCGCAGCATCGACTTCATCGACGACCCGCTGGCCGACACCCTGCAGGCCGGGGCCGACCACGCGGTCGCCGCGGGCCTGCTCAAGAAGCCCGACCTCGCCGGGATCGTCGACCTGACCCTGCTCAACAAGGTCCTCACGGCGGCGGGCCGGCCCGCCGCGGCCGACGCCGGACTCGGCGTCAGGTGACGGCCCGCACCCCGTAGCCCCGCGCAGGCCCCCGTCCACTCCCGCAGGAGGTGTCCGCAATGACCACGGCACTGACCATCCCGCAGTGCGCACCCGTCGTCGAGACCACCACGGACGAGTGCCCGGCGGTCCGGCTCTCGCACGTCTCGAAGGGATTCGGCCGCCCCGGCGCGGCGCCCGTCGTGCTCGACGACATCAGCCTGGACGTGGCGCCGGGCGAGTTCGTCACCCTGCTCGGGGCTTCCGGGTGCGGCAAGTCCACGCTGCTGAACCTGGTGGCGGGGCTCGACGAGCCCAGTGCCGGGAACATCGAGGTGCCCGGCACCCGTCCGGCGCTGATGTTCCAGGACCACGCCCTCTTCCCGTGGCTGACCGCGGGCAAGAACGTCGAGCTGGCCCTGCGCCTGGCCGGAGTGCCGCGCGAGGACCGCAGGCCCGAGGCGGAGCGGCTCCTGGAGCTGGTCCGCCTCGGCGGCGCGTACCGCAAGCGGGTGCACGAGCTGTCCGGCGGCATGCGCCAGCGCGTGGCCATGGCGCGGGCGCTCGCCCAGGGCAGCACCGTCCTGCTGATGGACGAGCCGTTCGCCGCGCTCGACGCCATCACGCGGGACGTCCTGCACGAGGAGATCACCCGGATCTGGAACGAGCGCCGGCTCACCGTCCTGTTCGTCACCCACAACGTGCGAGAGGCCGTGCGCCTGGCCCAGCGGGTCGTCCTGCTGTCGTCCCGGCCCGGCCGGATCTCCCGGGAGTGGCGGGTCGACCTGCCGCATTCGCTGCGGGGCGAGTCCCGCGAGGTCGCGGAGCTGTCCATCGAAATCACCGAGCACCTGCGTGGGGAGATCCGCCGCCATGTCCAGCACTGACACCCTGTACGCGCCGGGCGAGCGCGCCGCCCGGCGCCCCGTCGTGGGGGGCGGCCTCGACACGCTGGGGGCCGGCCTCGACGCGCTGGAGACCGGCCCCGTACAGCGCACCTCGTACCGCCAGGTGCTGCGGGCGAAGGTGCTGCCGCCGGTCCTGGGCGTGGTCCTGGTCGTCGGCCTCTGGCAGCTCGCCTACAGCCTGCACCTGACCAGCCCCGAGAAGCTGCCGAGTCCGGCCGACGTGTGGCACGCGTTCACCGTCCTCTGGGGCGAGGGCACCCTGTTCTCCGTCGTCTGGACCAGTCTCTGGCGCGGTGTGTCGGGCTTCGTGGCGGCCGTGCTGATCGGTACGCCGATCGGCCTGGTCGTCGCCCAGATCAAACCGGTACGGGCCGCCATCGGGCCGGTGCTGGCGGGCCTGCAGTCGCTGCCCTCGGTCGCCTGGGTTCCGGCCGCCGTGATCTGGCTCGGCATCAACAACTCGGCCATGTACGCCGTGATCCTGCTGGGCGCGGTGCCCTCGATCGCCAACGGCCTGATCGCCGGCGTCGACCAGGTGTCGCCGCTGTTCCTGCGGGCCGGCCGTACGCTCGGCGCGAACGGTCTGCGCGGCGCCCGGCACGTGCTGCTGCCCGGCGCGCTGCCCGGGTACCTGGCCGGTCTGAAGCAGGGCTGGGCGTTCTCCTGGCGGTCGCTGATGGCCGCCGAGCTCATCGCCTCCTCCCCCGAGCTGGGGCTGGGCCTCGGCCGGTTCCTGCAGAACCAGCGGGAGTTCTCCGACATGCCGGGAGTGATGCTCGGCATCCTCCTGATCTTCGTCGTGGGCGTCGCCATCGACCTGCTGTTCTTCTCGCCGCTGGAGCGCCGGGTGCTGCGCAGCCGCGGGCTGCTGGCCGCCCGCTGAAGCGGCCTCAAGCGGCGCTCGACACGGTCCCGATGTCCCGTCGAGGCGCGTTGCGAAGGATGACGTCGGGCGTTCCCCCTGCGAATGGAGACCGACATGGGCACGCGGCCCAGGTCCGCTATGCGATCCGTATGGAAGAAGTTCGGTGAGGGCCTCATGTGGACGGGGTTCGCCTGGAACGGCCTGTGTCCTCCCTGCGCATGGGAGGAAGCCACCGCCCCGCCCGCCGACGAGCCGCTCCCGCCGGCGCTGTCGCGGGAGGAGCAAGCCCGGTGGGCGGCGCTGGTCAGGCAACTGCGTTAGGCGCCCCCCCCCCAGCGGCTTCGACTCCGCTGTCGTCCTGCGTTCCGTCGACCGGAACCGACCCAAGAGAGAAGGAGGCCAGGGTGAGCCGCGCCAGCTCGGGCACCACGCGTCCCCAGGCAGTGATGAAACACGGCGAGTTGCGACGTGTCCTCCGGCTGTTCCGCCCGTACCGGAGGAAGCTGCTGTCGGTCGTGCTGCTGGTCGCCGGCTCCTCCCTCATCGCGCTCGTCAACCCGTTCCTGATCCGCGAGATCATGGACGTGGCGCTGCCGCAGGACCGGCTGGGGCTGCTGTCCCTGCTCTCCCTCGGCATGATCCTGGTGTCCGTCACCACCAGCACGTTCAACGTCTGGCAGACGCACATCTCGGCCACCGTGGGCCAGCTCGTCATGCACGACCTGCGCACGGCGGTGTACGCGCACCTCCAGCGGATGTCGCTGGCCTTCTTCGCCCGCACGCGGACCGGCGAGGTGCAGTCGCGCATCGCCAACGACATCGGCGGGATGCAGGTCACCATCACGACCACCGCCACGGCGCTGCTGTCCGACATCACGATCGTCATCGCCGCAACCACCGCCATGTTCATGCTCGACTGGCGGCTGACGCTCGCGTCGATGCTGATGCTGCCGATGTTCGCGCTGGTGAGCCGCCGCGTCGGCAACGAGCGGCGGCACATCACCCGCGACCGGCAGAACCGGCTCGCCGAGCTGTCCTCGACCATGCAGGAGTCGCTGTCGATCAGCGGGATCCTGCTCAGCCACACCATGGGCCGCTCGCGCTCCCTGACCGACAACTTCGCGCGGCAGTCGCGCAAGCTCACCGACGTCGAGGTGCGGGTCACCACGGCGGGCCTGTGGTACCAGTCCACGATCTGGGTCGTCATCGCCTCGATGCCGGCGGTCATCTACTGGGTCGCGGGGCTGACCTCCAACAACGGCCACATGGCCATCTCCATCGGCTCCCTGGTGGCCTTCACCTCCCTCCAGCAGAGCCTGTTCCGCCCCGCGCAGCGCCTGCTGACCGTCGGCATCGAGATCCAGGGCTCCCTGGAGCTCTTCGGCCGCATCTTCGAGTACATCGACCTGCCGGTCGACATCGCCGAGCCGGAGCGGCCGGTGAAGCCGGCGGTCCTGCGCGGCGAGGTGCGGATGCGGGGGGTCGGCTTCTCCTACGCGGGCGCGGACCAGGCGACGCTGGCGGGCGTGGACGTGACCGTCCCCGCCGGCCGCAGCCTCGCGATCGTCGGCGAGACCGGATCGGGCAAGAGCACCCTGAGCTACCTCATCCCCCGGCTCTACGACGTCACGTCCGGCTCGGTCACCATCGACGGGGTCGACGTGCGCGACATGTCCTTCGACACCCTCACGTCGGCGGTCGGCGTGGTGGCCCAGGAGACGTACCTCTTCCACGCGACGGTCGCGGAGAACCTGCGGTTCGCCAAGCCCGACGCGACCGACGAGGAGCTGTACGCGGCGGCCCGGATCGCCCACATCCACGACTACCTGATGCTGCTGCCCGACGGGTACGACACGGTGGTGGGCGAGCGCGGGTACCGGTTCTCCGGCGGTGAGAAGCAGCGGCTGGCGATCGCCCGCACCATCCTGCGCGACCCGCCGATCCTGGTGCTCGACGAGGCCACCAGCGCCCTGGACACGCAGACCGAGCAGGCCGTCCAGCAGGCCATCGACGCGGCCAGCGTGGGCCGTACCACCATCACGGTCGCCCACCGGCTGTCGACCGTCCGCAACGCCGACGAGATCATCGTGCTGGACCGCGGACGGATCTCCGAGCGCGGCACCCACGACGAGCTGCTGCTGCGCGCCGGCCACTACGCGACGCTCGTCAACCGGGACAGCGAGCCGATCGCGGTCTGATCGCGGTCCGACGCGGCTCCCTGAGGACCGGGCCCGGCTCCACGGACCGACCCCGTCGGTCTGGAGCCGAGTTCGAGTCCATCGAGAGCGGCCGCCCCTAGCGTCGGGGGAATGGAACCCACAGCTTCCGAAGCATTCGAGCCCTCCGGGCTGAACCGCCGCGCGCTGCTGCGGTGCGGCACCATGGCCGGCCTGGGCGCCCTGGTGGCCGCCGCCCCCCTCCTCAAGTCGCAAGGCGCGGTCGCCGTCTCGGCGGGCGCCGGCGGGCCCGAGCCGTCGGCGCCCGAGCTGAAGCTGACCAAGTTCCGGGATCCGCTGCGAATACCGCCGGTGCTCCGCCCCCGCGACCGCGGCGGCTACGACGAGCTGACCGTCCGGATGCGCACCGCCGACGTCACCGTGCACTCGGAGATGCCGCCGGTGACGATGTGGACGTACGAGGGGGTCTTCCCCGGTCCGACGATCAAGACGGTCAGCGGGCGTCCGCTGCGGGTCGTCTGGGAGAACCGGCTGTCGGGGAACATCCCCGTCAAGGCCGTCGACTTCGCCTCGCCCACGGGCCGCGCGCCGGACCCGCTCACCAACTACCCCGGCACGGCGGGCACCCAGGAGGTCGCCGGCGTGGCGGGCCTGGAGCCGTGGGCGGCGGTGCACATGCACGGCATGCTGACCGGCGGCGGCAACGACGGCTGGATGGAGAACCTCATCGGCCCGGGCGACGTCCAGCTGTCGGCCTACCCGAACGCCCAGGCCGCGACGACGCTCTGGTACCACGACCACACCCACCACGTGAGCCGCTTCAGCGTGTACGCCGGCCTGGCGGGCCTGTTCCTCTCCCGCAACGAGGAGGAGGAAGCGCTCGGCCTGCCCGACGGCGCCCGCGACGTGCCGCTGGTGCTCAGCGACCGCAACTTCGACGTGGACGAGTCCGGAGCCCTGGTCGGCCGGCTGGTCCACAAGGTGGAGATGATCGGCCCGCAGAAGCTCATGCGCGCCCACGCGGCCCCGTACACCCTGGTCAACGGGGTGGTCTGGCCGTACCTGGACGTCGCGCCGCGCTGGTACCGGTTCCGGATCGCCAACGCCGCGAACTCCCGGATGTACCGGCTGATGCTGCTGGCGGACGGGAAGCCCGTCCCGGGGGCGCTGAAGGTGATCGGGACCGACCAGGGCCTGATCGACAAGCCGCTGGCGGTCGACGGGGCGCTCAACCTCTCCCCCGGCGAGCGGGTCGACGTACTGGTCGACTTCAGCGCGTTCCGGGGACAGGCCCTGAAGCTGGTCAACACGCTGGAGGGCATCACGCCCGGTGCCTCCAACAAGCTCAACGACCTGCTGGAGCCGGACGTGATGCAGTTCCGCGTCGCGGACCAGCGGCCGTCGGGGAGGTTCGTGCTGCCGGAGACCCTCTCCCCCACGTTCAAGCGGCTCAGCCACGAGGACGTGCCGCACGACCGCGCCCCCCGGTGGGTGGTCGTGGTCGGCCCCGGCTCGACGAACGTTCCCGAGCTGTGGGAGATGGAGGAGGTCGACCCCGCGGGGATCACCTTCCCGACCGCCGGGGTCGTCCAGGTGCGGGACGCCGAGGGCGCCGTCGTCACGCTGCGCAGGACGGCGATGGCGTACGACGACGGCAACACGTTCACCGTCGCGCACGGCAGCACGGAGATCTGGAAGTACCTCAACCTCGCGGCGTCCCCGCACCCCATGCACGTCCACCTGTCGCACTTCCAGGTGCTGTCCCGCGAGAACTACGACATCAGCGGGTTCGACCGGGCCACCCGCGGCTCGTCCCGGCCCATCGCGTTCAAGGCCGCGGCGGCGCTGGAGGCGCACGAGCTCGGGGAGAAGGACGTCATCCGGGTGGGTACGGCCGGCCAGATCGGGCCGAACGCGACGGTGGGCGAGCTGGTCACCGTGGCGCTCCGGTTCCCGGTCGTCGGCAGGGGCGTCCACCACTGCCACATGCTGGAGCACGAGCAGCACATGGTGCGGCCCCTCGTGGTGTCGCCGGCCGCGCACCTGCAGGCGGGCGGCGGGGGCCACGGTCACCACTGAGGCGGGAACGCCGTGGGCCCGCGCCGGTGACCGGCGCGGGCCCACGGGCCGTTTCCCGTCCCGGTGGCGGGACGCGGGGGCTCAGGCGGCGGCGGCCCGGCCGGCGCCGGTGGCCTCGGCTATCCGCCGGCGCATGTCCTCGGAGCTGTTGGCCCGCGGGAACTCCTCGTCGGGGACGTCGACCCCGAGGAACGCGCAGAGGGGCTCCCAGCCCTGCTTCACGTCGTACACGAGGACGTTGTCCGCGCCCAGGGCGCGCACGACGTCCTCGGTGTGCCGGTGGTAGACCGCGATGGCGTGGTCCTTGTCCTCGAAGCGGCCGTCGAAGAGGCCGTCCCAGACCAGGGCGTTGACGACGCGGAACAGCCGGGCCTGCCGGGAGCCCGGCTCGGGCGGGTTCTGCTTGGTCCGCAGCGCGAACTGGTAGAGCGTGTCGTACGTGCTCTTGTACCAGCCCTCGGCGTCGCGGACCGTCAGGACCACCTTGGCCTCGGGGAGCGCCTCGCTGATCTGCCGGTAGTAGACGGTGGAGGGGCCGTCGACCGCGGAGGCGTAGCCGTCGTACAGCGCGGCCCAGTCGGGGCGCTCGCCGTCGCAGATGATGCGCTCCCACTGCGCGAGGCGCTCGTCGTCGTCGACGACGTCGAACATGTGGAAGCAGGGGCCGAGGCCGAGCCGTTCCAGGGCCACCTGGAGCGATGTCGTGCCGGTCCTGCCGAGGCCGGCGTTGATGAGCTTCAGCACGGGTGCGTCCTCCCCCTCAGCGCCAGACCGCGTCGTCCTGGTGGGTGGCGACGTTCACCCGGTTCCAGAAGTTGACCAGGCTGATGTGCATGACCAGGGCGCCGAGCTGCACGTCGGTGTAGTGCTTCGAGGCGTTGCCCCAGACCTCGTCGGTCGGCGCGTTGGCGGCGTCGGTCTGGAGGGTGACGGCCTCGGCCAGCTCCAGCGCGGCGCGCTCGGCGTCGGTGAAGGAGGCTTCGGTCCGCCACTCGTCCACCAGGAGCAGGCGCTTGTCCGCGGGCTCGGCCGGGAAGGTGTAGACGCGGCCGTTGAGCGAGGCGACGCGCAGCCGGATGAAGTCGAGGGTGGACTGCGGCACGCCGACCTTGCCGATGACCTCGGACAGGTCGAGCAGGGGCTGCAGGGCGCCGGGAACGACCAGGGAGGGGTTGTCCATCCGTGGAGCCATCGGGAGTTCTCCTGTGTGGTGAGGGTGCGCTGGAAGGTGGAACGACGTCGGACGGGCCGTCGGGCGGAACCGCCGGAGGGGCCGTCGGCAGAGCCGTCGGAGGGGCCGCCGGAAGGGCTGCCGGAGGGGCCGTCAGACCGGGATCGCCTCGATGATCGAGATCGGGGACGCGGTGGGGATCGCCCTGGTGATCTTGAAGCCGGCCCGGGCGAAGAGCTCGGTGTACTGCGCGAGGGTGCGGTCCTGGGAGCCGATCATCAGCATCAGCCAGAGGTCGATGGTGTGGCCGATGTGGCGCTCGTTGTTCTCGGGCAGCAGGTACTCGATGCACAGCAGCTTGCCGTCGGGGCCGATCGCCTCGCGCGCGTTGCGCAGGGCGGTCAGGGCGTCTTCCTCGGAGAAGTTGTGGATGATGCGCTTGTACAGGTACGCGTCGGCGCCCTTGGGCAGCTTGCCGAGGTAGCTGCCGTGCTCGATGGTGTAGCGGTCCGCGACGCCGGCCTCCTCGAAGAGCGAGGCCGAGTCCACGGTCGCGATCTCGAAGTCGTACAGCACGCCCTTGGCGTCCGGCGCCTGCTGGAGGACGGCCGCCAGGAGGTAGCCGCGGCCGCCGATGACGTCGACGACGGTGCCGAACTGCGTGAAGTCGTAGGCGGCCAGGACCGGGTCGGTCTCCGATTCCGAGACCTTGCCGAACGCCTGGAAGAAGGTGGCGGCGTAGGCGGGGTTCGCGTGGAAGAAGTCCAGCGTGCTCATGCCGCGCAGCTTGGGCAGGTTCGCCTCGCCGGTCCGCACGGTGGTGAGCAGGTGGCCCCACTCCTCGTGGAGCAGGGGGTCGCTCATCAGCACGGCGAACTTCCGCATCGAGTCCTGGGCGTCCTCGCGGAGCTTGTCGGACAGGGCGGTGTTCTCGTACCGGCCGTCCGGGCGGACCGCGAAGACCCCGTGGCCGGTCAGCGCGCGCAGCAGCCGGTGGGTGGCCCCCGGGTGGGCCTCGACGCGCAGTGCGATGTCCTCGGCGGACAGCGGCCCGTCGGCGAGGACGTCCGCGATGCCGAGCCTGGCCGCGACGGAGATCGCCTGGGTGATGACGGCACCCTGAATCAGATCGAGCAGCGCGTAGGAATCCGACTGGTCGCGGACCTCGGCCGATGCGGACATCGATTTCCCCTCGGAGTTGCTTTTCACGGATTCCAGACGATAGGTCGGCGCTTCTCCCCGCCGCAACCGGCCGATTTTCTCAAATCGTTGACGTGAATGTCCGGCACGGGAAATTCTCGCGTTTGAACGGAGCCCACCTCTATTGACGCTCGACCGGGAATCCGAGCCCGCTTGTCAGGCTGTGCCGACCGCGACCTTGCAGTCGCCTTGAGGAGGCCGACGTTGGCGCACGACACCCCGACCCCGGTGGATTTCTGGTTCGACCCGACCTGCCCCTGGGCATGGATGACCTCCCGATGGGTCCTCGAGGTCGCAGAGCGACGTCCCCTGGAGATCCGCTGGCACATCATGAGCCTGACGGTGCTCAACGAGGGCCGCGCGGACCTGGACGAGCGCTGGCACCGGAACCTGGCCCTGCGGATGGAGCCGGTACGGGTCTGCGCCGCCGCCGAGCGCGCGTACGGACCCGGCGTGCTGGGCCGGCTCTACACCGAGCTCGGCAACCGGTTCCACCTGGAGAAGGCGCCCAAGGACCGGGTCACCTACGCGGAGGCCCTCGCCGCCGCGGGCCTCGACACCGCCCTGGCCGACGCCGCCGGGTCCGACGCGTACGACACCGCGGTGCGCGCGTCGCACCACGACGGCATCGGCCGCGTCGGCACCGATGTCGGCACCCCTGTGATCGCGGTGGGGGACGTGGCCTTCTTCGGCCCCGTCGTGACGCCCACGCCGCGCGGGGAGGCCGCGGTGAAGCTCTGGGACGGGGTGCTCGCCGTGGCCCAGACCGACGGGTTCTTCGAACTCAAGCGCACCCGGACCCGGGACCCGATCTTCGCCTGAGTCCCGGTTCCGTCCCCGGCCGGCGCCGCGGCCCGCGCGGCCGGCCGCGGCGTCAGCCGCGGGCCGCGACCGCCGGCGGGGTCCAGTTGTCCTTGAGCCAGGCCTCCAGGGAGAGCAGGTCCGGCCGGCCCTTGCGCAGCTCGGGCAGGTCGGCCTGGAAGCCGTCGCGCTCGAACCAGTCGAACATGTTGGCAAGGTCCGGGCGGCCGGCGCGCAGCGGCTCGATGGGCAGCTGCTGGTAGCGGGTCGGGACGCCGGAGGCGGCCTCGAACGCCGCGGCCATCTGCGGCCCGGTCAGCTCCTCGCTGGCGATGTCGACCGTCCGGCCGAGCCACGCCTCCGGGTTCTCGAAGGCGTCCGCGGCGAACGCGCCGATGTCGCTCGTCGCGATGACCTGGACCGGGGTCTCGGGGTCGAGCCACATGGCCAGGACGAGCTCGCCCTGCACCGGCCGCGGCTTGATGTCGAGCAGGATGTCGTGGAACATCGCCGGCCGCAGCACCGTGGCCGGCAGGTCGAGCGTGGCCAGGTACTGCTCGCCCACCAGCTTGCTCTCGAAGTGCGGGACGCGGGTGTCCCGGTCCGCACCGCCGACCGAGCTGTAGACGAAGTGCTTCACGCCGGCCCGCACCGCGGCGTCGGCCACCGCCTTGCCCTGGCGGATCTCGGCCTCGACGCCGCCGGGGCCGCGGAAGGTCTGCACGCTGAAGACGCCGTACGCGCCCTCCGTCGCCGCGTCGAGCGAGGCCGCGTCCTCCATGTCACCGCGGACGAGGACCGCGCCCGCCTCCTCCAGCGCCCGTGCCTCCGCCTTCTGCGGGTCGCGGACCAGGGCGCGTACGGGGAAACCGCGCCGCAGCAGGTCGCGGGCGACCGCCCCGCCCTGCCGGCCGGTGCCGCCCGTCACCAGGATCGTCTGTGCATCCGCCACTGTCTGCCTCCATGTCGTGTGCCCGCCGGGCCTCGCCCGGCCCGGCGATCGGTGTGATGGCCGCGAACGGCCGCGGTCCCTCGCGGGATCAGGCCGCCGGCTCCGCGCCGGGCGTCCTCTGCGTGGTGGCGCTCCGCGCTACCACGGGACGGGGCCGTCGTCCGCCAGGCACTGGCCCGTCGGGCCGTCCTCGGGCAGCGTGGCGAGCCGGACGGCGATCTCCGCGCCCTCGGCGGGCGACCGGAACCCGCGGTGTCCGTTGATGTCGGTGGCCACCACTCCGGGCAGCGCCGCGTTGACCTTGACCGGGGTCTCCCGCAGCTCCTTGGCGTACGCGAGGGTCACCGCGTTCAGGGCGGTCTTCGAGGACTGGTAGGCGATCATGCTGACGCCCGCCAGCGGGCCGCTCGGGGCCGAGCCCAGCGTCAACGAGGCCACGTGGCTCGACAGGTTGACGATGCGGCCGGCCGGCGAACGGCGCAGCAGCGGCAGCAGCGCGTGGGTCACGGTGACCACCCCGAACACGTTGGTCTCGTAGACCTCCCGCAGGTCGGCGGCGGTCGCCTCGCTGGGCGTCCCGGTGAAGCCGCCCGCGATGCCGGCGTTGTTGACCAGGATGTCCAGGCGCCCGAACCGGCTCTCGATCTCGCGGGCGGCCTCCGCCACGGAGGCCGGGTCCGTCACGTCGAGCCGGAGCGGCACGGCCGTGATGCCGTCGTCCGCCAGCGCGTCGGCGGCCTGCTTGCCGAGCACCTCGTCCCGGGCGCCGACGAGAACGGTGATCCCCTGCTCGCCGAGCTGTCGCGCGATGGCGAATCCGATGCCCTTGTTGGCGCCCGTGATGAGCGCGATCTTCTCGACCGGCACGTCTTTTCCTTTCGTGAGGTCCAGGTGGCACTGCCCCCGGAACGCCACTTCGCCGGATACGAAGAGGCGGCGAGCGGAACGTCGTGCGCCCGGTTTTCGAGGAACGAATTAATACGTTCACGGCATGAAACGCAAACGCCCGGGCCCTTGGCGATACCGCCGCCGGAAACACCGTGTTCAAACGCCGGGGGTCCGCAGTTGAACGGACGGCCGGCGTGCAATTGCCGGGGACGGGCCCGCTTTCGAGGCGGCCTCCACCCGCGGTCCGGGGCGCCCGGCCAGACTGCCCACGCCTGTGTCGGCGCCGACCGTCGTCGCCCGTGAGCAGGTCTTACAACACCGTAACCATGAAGGAGCTGGTGGAATGACTGGGAGCGAACAGGCTCAGGCGAGCGGTAAGCCCCACGTGGTCATCGTCGGTGGCGGTATCTCGGGACTGGCGGCGGCGTTCCACCTGCGGAACGAGCCGGTGCGGGTCACGCTCCTCGAGAGCTCGTCCCGGCTGGGCGGCAAGCTGCTGGTCTCCGACGTCGCGGGGGTCCCGGTCGACGAGGGCGCCGAGTCGCTGTACGCCAACCGGAAGAAGACCACCGGCCTGATCAAGGAGGCGGGGCTCGGCGAGCAGATCGTGTCCGCGGGCCCGGTCACCGCGTCGGCGATCTGGACCCAGGGTGCGATCAAGCACCAGCCCGACCGTCAGTTCATGGGTGTCCCCTGCGACATGGACGACCTCGCCCGGTCCGGCGTGCTGTCGGCCGAGGGCGTGGAGCGGGCGCGGCAGGACCTCGTACTCCCCTCGTTCGACCTGGAGGGCGACGTCTCGGTCGCGTCCTTCGTCGGCGGCCGGTTCGGCCAGGAGGTCGTGGACCGCCTCGTCGAGCCGTTCCTCGCCGGTGTGTTCGCCGGGCGTGCCGCGGACCTCTCGTTCGAGGCCACCCTGACCCCGCTGGCGCGTGCGTCCCGCGACCACATCTCGCTCGCGGACGCGGCCGGCTCGCTGGTGCCGCAGCTCCAGGAGGGCGAGAAGCTCCCCCCGATCAGCGTCGCCACCATCGAGGGCGGCTTCGGCACGCTGCCCGGCGCGATCATCCAGCAGGTGCTGGACGCCGCGCCCGACACGGCCCTGCGCACCGGCGCCTCCGTCCGGGAGCTCGCGCGCCACGGTGAGGGCTGGCGGGTGACCGTCGGTTCGGGCGCCGACGCGGAGGTCATCGAGGCCGACGCGGTCGTCATCGCCACCCCGGCCGGTCCGACGGGCAGCCTGCTCGCCGGCGTCTCCGGTACGGCTCCCGCCGTCTCGGCGCTCTCCGAGGTGCCGTACTCCAGCGTGGCCATGGTCACGCTCGCCTTCCCGAAGGGGGCGTTCCCCGGCGGGCTCACGGGCCGCGGCTACGCCGGCTACCGGGTGCCGGCGGAGGAGGGCAAGGCCGTCAAGGAGGTCACGTTCACCACGGTGAAGTGGCCGCACCTGGCGGGCGAGGTGGAGATCGTGCGCTGCTCGATCGGCCGGTTCGGCGAGGAGCACCTGCTCCAGCTCGACGACGCCGACCTGGTCAAGCTCGCGACGGCGGAGCTCGCCGAGGCCACCGGCGTGTCCGGTGCCCCGGTGGCGACCCGTGTCAGCCGCTGGGAGAGCGCCCTGCCGCAGTACACCGTCGGCCACGTCGAGCGGGTGCGGCAGATCCGCGAGGCCGTGGCGACCCAGCCCGGACTCGCCGTCTGTGGTGCGGTGTACGACGGCGTGGGCGTCGGCGTCTGCATGATGACCTCGCGCCGGGCCGTCGACCAGATCCTCCCCTTCGTGAGGAAGGCGGCCGCCGCCGCCTCCTCGGTCACGGTCGGGGTCTGAGTCGGATCCGGATCCCCCGGCGCGGTCACGAAGCGATCGCGCCGGGGGATCCGGCATGTGTGCGCCGGACCTCCTGGTGACGGGAAGGGGCCGTGCCCGATCGGGCACGGCCCCTTCCCGTCACCAGGAGGTCCGGTCGGCAGGAGGTGCGGGGGGCGCTCGCGGCCCCCCCCCGTGCCCCGCCCGGCGGACGGGGCGCCG
>NZ_JBIVYX010000015.1:110462-126071 GCF_044759225.1 Streptomyces sp. NPDC101132 | reverse complement strand
GGGTGGTGGGGGGGGCGCGCGCGTGGGCGGGTGGCTGCGGCGCCGCCGAGGGGCCGGCCCCCCGCCCCCCCCCGGGGGGCGGGGGGGGGGGGGGGGGGGGGGGGGGCGCCGCGCCCCCCCCCCGCACCCCCGGCCGGATCAGCGGTCCAGGATGGTGGCGAAGACGTCCGTCAGCGCCTGCTCCGCGTCCTCCGCGGCGCCGGTGCTGCGCCACGCCACGTGCTGGTCGGGACGGATCAGCAGCGCGCCGGCGCCGGAGATCTGCCGGACGGCCTCCCACCCGCCGTCCACGTCGGCGTACTCGCCGCCCTCGCCGATGCGGACCGCGTTGACCGGGACGGAGAACTTCTCCGCCACGCGCGCGGCCGCCTCGGTCCAGGCGGACCCCTCCGGGCCGGTGATGAGCGTGAAGCCGGTCCGGCCCGTGAGGTCGAGGGTGGACAGGCGCTCGCCGTCCTTGGTGATCCAGGCGTGCGGCAGCCGGTGGCCGGGGCGCGACGTCGGGACGTGCTCGTCGCGCATGGGCGGACGGGCCGGGCGCTCGGTGCCGTCGGGGATGACCGCGCCCTGCTCGTAGGCGAAGCCGATCTCCATGTCGAAGGACTGGCAGCCGCCGCGGTGGGTGTGGAACACCTCGAGGGCCCGCGCGCGGACGGTGTCGCCGAGCGGGGACGGGTCGAAGTACGCCGCCAGACGCTGGCCGCGGCGCCCCGCGGGGATGTTGTGGCCGCCGCCTATGGCGTCGATGACGACCTGGTGGTGCTGGGCGGCGGAGACCGCCCAGTCGACGTTCTCGCGGCCGATGGGACGGCGCTCGGCCTCGTAGGTGTCGATCAGGCTGTCGGGCGCGCTGCCGTTCAGCACCGCGGCCAGCTTCCAGGCGATGTTGTGCGCGTCCTGGATGCCGGTGTTGAGGCCGAGGCCCACGGCGGGCGGCTGCTTGTGCGCGGCGTCGCCGGCGATCAGCACCCGGCCGACGCGGTACTTGTCGGCGAGGATCGCGTTCACGATCCAGTCCGTGACCTTGTGCACGGTCACTTCCAGGTCCGGCACCTTCAGCACTTCGCGGATGCGGTCGACGACCGTCTCGTTGTTCCAGCGGCCGGCCGGGCCGGGGGCCATGTGCAGGCCCCACTGCTCACAGGCCTTGCCCCAGCTCGGGCCCATCTCGATGAGGTTGACCGACAGGTCGGGGTCCTCCGGGCTGAGGTAGTGCGTGATGAGCGTGCCCTCCTCCCACCACGGCGACAGGTCCGCGGAGAAGTACACGGTCGTGGTGTTGACGTCGCTGGGCGGGCCCTGCATCTGGATGCCGACCTTGGAGCCGACGAAGCGGCCGCCGTCGGCGCCGAGGAGGTACTTCGCCTTGACCGTGATGGTCTCGCCGGTTTCGAGGTTGCGCACCTCGGCGGCCACGTGGTCGCCCTCGTCGGAGAAGTCGATCACCTCGTGGCTGAAGAGGATCCGCCCCGGGTTCCGCTGCTCCGCGTGACGGCGCAGGATCGGCTCCAGCCACATCTGCGGCAGCTTCGAGGGCAGCTCCGGGCCGGCCGCCGCGTACTTCTCCGTCAGCTCGCCGCCACCGAAGGCGTCCATCTCGTGGATCTGGCGGGCGTCCAGCGGGCCGTCACCGGCGAACGTGGTCGCCCAGCGCACCTTGCCGAACTTGTCCAGCGGAGCCGCCTCGGCGAGGACGTCGTCGCGGATCCCGTGCTGGCGGAAGATCTCCATCGTCCGCTGGTTGAGGTAGTGCGCCTTCGGCACCCTCGACGTGTCCGCGTGCCGCTCCACCAGCAGGTGCTCGACGCCCTGGTCGGAGAAGAAGACGGAGGCGGACAGGCCACACCCGCCGCCGCCCACGATCAGGACCGGAACCTCGATAGACGTCATGTTCGCCCTTCCAGAATTCAGATGGCTTCTCCCGCACAGCCTGACAACGTCGTCCGTAACCCTGGTCAAGGACGACTGGACTCCGAAACGCCGCCGGCCGGTCACAGGGGTGACCGGCCGGCGGCGTGCCTCGGGGGAAGGGGTCCCCCGGTGTCCCTCGGGGTGCTCAGCCGAGCCAGACGCCGTCGCTCATCAGCGTGCGTCCGGACAGCTCGTTGGCCTCCCGCCAGGCCTGGATGCGCCGGGGCCTTATGCGGAAGTACTGGTAGGGCTGGGTCAGTTCGCGCGGGTCGAAACCGGTCTTGGCCGCGAAGGCGTCGGCCGTGGCGCCCAGTTCCGCCACGTCCACCGGCTCCGCGGTGCCCTCGACGATCACCACGTCGCGCGTCGGGCCGAGGGCGACGCGCACCCGGCCGTCCGCCAGCAGGTTGCGGCCGGTGACGGAGGAGCGGGGCGTCGAGACGAGGAACGCGGTCCCGTCCCAGAGGAAGGAGAGGGGGATGAGGTAGGGACCCCCCGGGTCACCCGCCGAGGAGACCCAGAGATCGACGTCGTTCTCCAGCCTCTTGCGAGTGTCCTCCAGGCGTTCTTCCAGCCCACGCGGTGGCACAGCCGTCATGCTTCCTCCGTCCAAGTCGTGGCGAGTCCCCGGGCGGCGGGGGCTCCTTCGCTCTTCGTACGGGCCACCGGTGCGGTGGCCGCGACGGCCGCCAGTGCATCGACGGCCGCACGTACACCGATCATGTCGTGTGCCCGGTGCACAGCGAAGCGCACGAAGCCGTTGGGCAGGGGCAGGACGCGCACCCCGTGTCCGGCGAGGCGGCGGGCGCATTCCTCCGGGGTCAGCCCGGCGACGCGGGCCATGACCATGTTGGTCGGCCGCGGCGGGCGCAGGAGGCCGACGCCGGGCACCGTCGCGAAGCCGGCGGCGAGCGCGGCGGCCGTGGCGTGGTCGGCCGCCAGCTCGGGCAGCCGGTCCAGGGCGACGAGGGCGGGGGCCGCGATGACGCCCGACTGGTGCATGGAGCCGCCCAGCGCGGACCGTACGTCGCGGGCGCGGGCGACGTACGCGTGCGTCCCGCAGAGCAGCCCGCCGACCGGGGCGCCCAGTCCCTTGGAGACGGAGAAGGCGATGCTGTCCGCGGGCTCCGCCAGCTCCGCGGGACGGACCCCGAGGGCCACGGCCGCGTTGGCGAGCCGGGCGCCGTCCAGGTGGACGTGGGCGCCGTACCCGTGGGCCAGGCCGGCCAGGGCGCGGGTGGCGGCGGCGTCGAGGGCGTTGCCGGAGCTCATCATGCTGGTGTTCTCGAGGCAGACCACGGCGGGCCGGCCGCGCCCGGCGGCGAGGACGGCGTCCACGGCGTCGAGATCGGGCAGGCCGTCGGGCCGCTGGGGCACCGGCAGCAGCTCGATCCCGGCGAACTGGCGCAGTCCGTCGGCTTCGAGGAAGGCCATGTGGGTGTCCTCGCCGACGACCAGCAGCGGCGCGCCGCGGGGTCCGTGGGAACCGGCCGCGGCGAGCGCGGCGAGCAGGTTCGACATGGTGCCGGTGGGCGTGAGCAGGGCGTCCTCGGTGCCGAGCAGGTCGGCGACCCGTGCTTCGAGGAGGGCGACGGTGGGGTCGTCCCCGTACACGTCGTCCCCGACCTCGGCCGCGGTCATCGCCGCGCGCATCCGCGCGTCGGGCACGGTGCGGGTGTCGCTGCGGAAGTCGAGCCGGGGGTCGGCGGGCTGCGTCACGGCCTACCCCCGTGCCCGGTGGGCGACCCAGACGGCGCGGGGCCTGGTGTAGCCCTCCACCGCGTGGATGCCCAGCTCGCGGCCGTATCCCGACTGGCCGAGGCCCGAGACGCTGACCGTCTCCTCGGTGTCGCCCCAGGTGTTGACCCAGACCATGCCGGCGCGCAGGGCCCGGCCGAAGGACTCGGCCCGGTGGGCGTCCGAGGTCCACACGGACGCCGACAGGCCGTACGCCGTGTCGTGGGCGAGGGCCAGGGCCTCGGCGTCGGTGTCGAACGCCGCCACGGACAGCACGGGGGCGAAGATCTCCTCGCGCCAGGCGCGGCTGTCGGCCGGCGTGCCGTCCAGGACGACCGGGTTGACGAAGAAGCCGCCGCCGAGTTCGTGGCGGATCCCGGACCGGCCGGGCGGCACGATGACCTTCGCCCCCCGGAGCTCGGCCTCGTCGACGATCTCGGCCGCGCGCCGGACGGCCGCCCGGCTGATCAGCGGGCCGAGGTCGGTGGCGGGGTCCTCGGGCAGGCCGACCCGGAGCCCGGCCGCCAGTTCGGCCACGCGGGCGGTGAACTCGGCGTGCACGGCCCGGTCGACGACGAGGCGCGTCCCGGCCACGCACATCTGGCCGGTGTTGCCGGTGAAGCCGGTGACGACGGCGCGGGCGGCCGCGTCGAGGTCGGCGTCGCGGAAGACGACGACGGGGCTCTTGCCGCCGAGCTCCAGCGAGGCGGGCTTGAGGCCGTCGGCGCAGCGGCGCGCGACATCGCGCCCCGCCGCCGTGGAGCCGGTGAAGGAGACCATGCCGACGTCCGGGTGGTCGCACAGCAGCCGGCCGGTGTCGGCCCCGCCGTAGACGGCGGTGAGCACGCCTCCGGGGAGCACCTCGGCGGCGCGCTCGACGAGCCGGCGGGTCGACAGCGGGGTCTCGGGGGCCGGCTTGACGACGACGGTGTTGCCGTACGCGAGCGCGGCGGCGATCTTCCAGACGGCCAGCAGGAGCGGGTAGTTGTTCGGGGCGATGGCCGCGCACACGCCGACCGGCACGCGGTCGGTGTAGGTGCGCATGCCGGGGCCGGCCGGGTGGGTCTCGCCCACCGGGTACCGGGCCGCCGCGGCGAACCAGTCGACGGCCTGGGCGGCGAAGTCGACCTCGCCGAGGGCGCGTGCCGTGGGCTTGCCCGCGTTGCGCTGCTCCAGGGCCGCGAGGGTGTCGCGGTCGTCGCGCAGCAGGGCGGCGAGTTCGCGCAGGTGGCCGGAGCGCTGGGCCGGGGAGGTGTCGGCCCAGCCGTCGTGGAACGCCGCGGCCGCCCGGGCCACGGCGTCGCCGACGCCGGGACCGGACGTGTCCGGTACGTGGTCGAAGGCGAGCCCGGTGGCGGGGTCGAGGACCGGGCGTCCCACCGCGGTCATCCCAGGGTCCCCGCGCGGTCGCCGAGGCGGAGTGCGGCGTCGAGTCCGGTGACCAGGTCCACGAAGGCGTCCCGGCCCAGGCCGGTGCCCGAGCTGCCGAGCAGCCTGAGCTCGTAGCCGTCGGGGTGCTGCCACCAGGCGTCGCAGGCTCCGTACCGGGCGTCGGAGTACCCCAGGTGCAGCGGGCGGCCGCCGAGGTCGAGGAGTTCGGCGGTGGCGGGGTGCTTGTCGCGCTCCGGCGGGAAGACCAGGCGTCCGCCGCCGGTGCGCTGCGCGGTCAGGCGCAGTTCGCCGCCGGACGGGGAGGCGTAGACGACGTCGAGCTCGCGGACGGCCGCGCCGTCGCCGAAGGTCGCGGCGCTGTCGGCGTGGTACGCGCCGACGGACAGCGGCACCCCCTGTCCGGTGAGGAAGGCGGGGAGGTCCGCGGCGGCGACCCAGTCGCCCTCGTGCTGCCGGTCGCGCCGGTGGAAGGAGAAGACGCCGGTGGGTACGGACACCATCTCGGCCGGCTGCCGGGCCCAGTAGCTCAGTTCGGCGAACGGGGTGGCCAGCACCCGGGGGACCGCCTCCGGGACGGCCGGGCGCAGGGCGGCGTAGAGCGCGACGAGTTCCTCGTCGGTGAACTCCCCCTCCAGCACCGAGAGCTCGACCGTGGTGCGGGCCATCCGGGCGCTGGCGGCCCGGTGCCCCATGTAGTCGGTGCCGAGCCAGACGACCCGGCCCTCGCCGATCTCGTACGGCCGGGCGTCGCTGCCCCACAGGCAGGGGTGGTCCGCGGCGGGGAACGCCCAGTCGTACAGGAACTGCTTCAGCCGCAGCCGTCGTCCGCCGCCGGAGATCTCGGTGCGGTAGCCGGAGGGGTTGGCGTCGCTCCACGGGCTGCGGCCCTCGGCCTCGACGCGGCCGGGGGGCGCCTCGCGGCGGATGGTGCCGGTGCTGGTGTCGCATCCCGCGGGCAGCTCGGACGGCCGCCAGACCACGAAGTTGCACCCGTCCTGGGCGAGCTCCTCCGTGATCACCGGCGGCAGCGGGTCAAGATCGGCCGCGCTCTCCAGGATGTGCCAGCGCCAGTGGGGGACGGGACTGCTCACCGTGACTCCTCGGGTGGGTTCGGAGCTCCGCGAGGTGGTCGAGCCAGGCGGAGGTTGAGGCAAGGAACATCCATTCGCCGACGCCCAGCTCGGCGCGGAGGCCGGCCGGCAGCCGGGGCAGCCCGAAGGGGGTGCCGAGCCCGTCGGCCAGGTCGGTCAGCTGGCGGACGTAGGCGGGGTCGGTGGGGGTGGGGAAGCCCTGCTTGCGGCGGTTGCGGATCGATTCGGGCAGCAGGTCGGCGAGCGCGGCCTTCAGCAGTCCCTTGTGGGTGCCGGGCTCGTTGGTGTCCTTGAGGTGCTCGGGGCAGCGGAAGGACAGCTCGGCGAGGGTGACGTCCTGGAAGACGGGCCGGTCCTCCAGGGTGAAGGTCGACGAGGTGGCGTCCACCATGTCGTTGACGTAGACAAGGAAGCGCCGCATCAGGTGGTGCCTGCCGCGTTTGAGCGGCGACGCCGTCTTGAGGGCCCGGTACTCGGCCATGGTGCGCTCCCACACCATGTCGGTCACCGTCGTCATGTCGACGTCGAGTTCGTGGGCCATCCACTCGACGAGCCGGGCCCAGACGGGGCGTTCGTCGGCGTGGAGGCGGTGCGTCAGGTAGTGGCGCCCGTGGATGAAGGTGGGCGCGTAGGGGTCGACGACGGGGAAGTAGCGGCCGGCCTGGTAGCCCCACAGCTCGTCGGCTCCGTGCCCCGAGTAGACGACGACGTTCCCGTCGGCGGCGATGGACCGGTAGAGGTGGTGCATCGCCAGTTCGGCGCCGTGCAGCAGCGGGCGGTGCAGCCGGGTGGGCAGGACCGGGAGGAGCTCGGCGGCGGCGTGCCGGTCGAGGTCGAGGACGGTCAGCGGTACGCCGAGGTGCTCGGCGGCCTCGGTGGCGTGCGCGACGTCGTCGCCCGAACCGCCGATGCCGTCCTGGTAGCGCAGTACGTAGCTGTCGACCGGCAGCCCCAGACGGGTCAGGCCGGCGACGACGGCCGTGCTGTCGACGCCGCCGCTGAGCACCGCCGCCCGGGGGACGTCGGACACCGACCGCTGCTCGATCGCGCGGTCGAAGGCGGCCCGGATCTCCTCGGCCTCGATCGGGCGGTCCACCGCCACGGGGTGCCAGTAGCGGTGCCTGGTCGTGTGGGGCCGGTCGATGACGAGGTACTCGGCGGGCGGCAGGGTCTCGATGCCGCGCAGCCAGGTGCGGTCGTCCGCGGCGTCCATCCGGATCCAGGAGCGCAGCAGGTACTCCTCGCGGTCCACCTCGGGGGTGACGAGGCCGGTGGCGAGCAGCACCCCCTGCTCGGAGGCGAACAGCAGGCCGCCGTCGGTGAAGGCGTAGAACAGCGGCTTCACGCCGAAGTGGTCGCGGGCCAGTACGACGCGTCCGGTCCAGGTGTCGTGCCAGGCGAGCGCGAACATGCCGTCCAGCGGCCGGAGCGCGGCGGCGGGGTCGGCGGGCTCGCGGCAGACCTGCTGGAGGACGAACTCGGTGTCACAGGTGGTGCGGCGGGGCCACAGCGGCGGCGCGGGCGAGCGGGAGCCGTAGACCTCGCCGTTGTGCACCAGTACGGTCCGGCCGTCGGGGGAGGTCATCGGCTGGTCGCCGGCGTGGCTGCGGTCGCGGATGGCGAGCCGTGTCGCGCAGAGCATGACGGTGCCGCAGGGCGAGACGTACGGGGCGCAGGCCGCCTCGCCGCGGTGCGCCATGGCGTCGGTCATGGTCCTGCCGAGCGCGTCCAGCCAGGCGGGATCGCGCCGTCCTTCGAAGCTGATGAAGCCCGCTATGCCGCACATGCGTCACCCTCCGGTTCCCCCCACACCTTCCAGAGCTCCGCCAGAGCCTCGGTGTAGACGTGCTCGATGCCCTGGTGGCCGCCCTCGTGCTCGCGGTAGAGGTGGGGGACCCGGTGGGCGTCGAGGGCCGCGTGGAGGGCTCGGGCGCCCCAGTGCATGCCGTACTCGTCGCGCTGGCCGACGCTGAGGTGCAGCAGGCCGAGGCGGGTGAGCCGGCCGGCGTACGCGGGGAGCATCCGGACCGGGTCGTGGGTGAGCCAGCGCTGCCACACCTCGTCGCGGAAGACGCCGGTCACGGGGTCGCACGGCAGCGCGTCCGACGCGGTGGTCCGGGGGTCGTCGGCGTAGCACATGCCCATGGCGATGATGCTCATCGCGACCATGAAGGGGACGTCGTGCGGGCCGGTGTCGCGGCGGGCCAGCAGGGCCTCGACGCCGCCGGCGGCCCGGACGGTGTCGAGCGTACGGGGCAGCAGCGGCAGGTAGCTGTGCTCGAACCCGGCGTCGGGCGAGCAGGCGATCACCGACCCGAACAGGTCGGAGGTCATGCCGGCGACGAGCGCGCCGTAGCCGCCGCTGGACTTGCCGCCGATGGTGCGCCAGGCCGGTTCCGCGCGGGTGGCGAAGCGCGCGTCGATCTCGGCGACGACCTCGGCCAGGTAGCCGGCGTACGCGCCGGATGCCGCGGAGTCGATGTACTGCGAGCCGCCGTAGGCGGTCGTGCAGTCGGGCACGACGAGCAGCGCGGGCGGCACGCGGCCGTCCGTCATCGCCTCGCGGAGGCGGTCGGCGACGGACGCGCCGAAGGCGAGGGCCTTGCCGGCGAGGCTGGGGTTGGCGCCGTACCCGGGCAGCCAGTACACGACCGGGAACCGCCGGACGCCGTCGTAGCCGGGCGGCAGGTGCACCTCGATGCGGCGCCGGTGGGGGTCGCCGAGGGGGTTGCCGCGCAGGCTGGTGCTCTCGTGCTCCAGCACGACCTGGCTGCTCATGCCTGGCTCGCCTCCCGCAGGGCGCGCTCCACGTGGCGCGTGTAGAAGGACGGGTGGTGGAAGACCGCGGAGAGCAGCAGGCCGTCGCTGGCCCACAGGCTGTAGGAGCTGCCGAGCAGGAGGTCGGCGCCGAGCATGGCCTCCAGGGTGCTCGCGGCCATCTCGGTCCAGCCCTCGGCGCCGGTGACGTGGCCGCGGGCGGTGCCGGGGCCGAGCCGTACCACCCGGTCGGCGACCGGGTCGAGGAGGAACGCGGTCTCGGTGCCGTCGTCCTCGTACAGCGAGACGACGTGCCGTCCGGCGCCGTCGTCCAGGGCGCGGTACCAGTAGTCGGTCGCGACGAGCCGGTCGAGCAGCTCGCGGAGCATGTCCTCGCTGCTGCGGGTCTGGACGCCGTACCGGTCGAGGGAGGCGTCGAAGGGCGGCACCTGCGTGTCCGGGTCGAGGGTGATCGCGGAGTAGACCTCGTCGAAGTCGTACGCGTCGGGCGCGACCGGCCCGTCGACCAGGGCGGCCTTGCCGTGCGCCACCTCCAGCACCTGGCCGGGGCCCCACAGCAGGCCGTCGCGGCCCAGCTCGTCCAGGCGGCGCAGGGCCTGGGCGGGGGTGAAGGGGAACATCGTCTTGTTGCACCAGGAGTAGTCGCGCTCGCCGTCGCCGCTGATGCGCCAGCCGAACGAGGAGGGCACGGTCACGGTTGCGGGGATCGAGGCGATGTACCGGTCGAAGTTCGCGACGGCGCGGGCGCGGATCGCGTCGGCGTCGGTCAGCGGGCGGCGTTCGGTGAGGACGCCGGGCGGCGAGATGCTGTGCGCGGGGACGAACACGGCGTCGACCCGCGGGGCGTCGTCGCGCGCGAAGGCCTCGACGGTGTCGTCGTGCAGGAGCGCGTCGCCGCACAGCATGACGGCGGCGTCGGCGGTCTGCACCAGCACGCTCATCTCGGGGAACGACACGGCGGAGGGGAAGGTCCGCAGGACGGTTCCGCCCGGGGTGGTGAGCGTGTCGCCGGGGGTGACCGGACGCAGGCGCTCGAAGCCGAAGCGGCGCAGGGTCCAGGAGATCGCCTGGTGTCCGAGTCCGGAGGCGGTCAGCACGGGCGGGACCGGTCCGGCGGGGTAGACGCAGGTGACCTCGGAGCTCTGCCGCGGGCTGTCGTCGAAGTCGACGTCGGCGCCGTCGACCAGGCGGAGCAGGGAGGGGAAGTGGTGGTGGTCGTAGTGGTGGTGGCTGAGGACCACGTAGTCGACGCCTTCGTCGAGCACCGCACGGACCAGGTCATCGGGCAGCGGGGGGTGGTGTTCCCAGAAGCGGTCCAGGCGCTGGGTGAGCCACGGGTCGAAGAGGATCCGCTCCGTCCCCGTCTCGATGAGGACGGCCGCGTGGCCGAGCGAGGTCAGTCGCATCAGAGGTTCCCCTCGTACACGCAGCGGAAGCCGACCTCCATGTGGCGGTCGGTGATCAGGTCCTTGCCGCGGTAGAACGTGGTCAGGCAGGCGGGCGGGGAGGTGAAGGTGCCGCCGCGCAGCACGTGGAAGGCTTCCTTGCGGTTCATGAAGTCCAGCGGGTGGCGTCCCCGGAAGAAGGGGTCCATGTCCTCGCCGGTGTAGAAGTTGGTCCGGGTCAGCTCCCAGACGTTGCCCGACATCTGCAGGACGCCGTACGGGCTGGCGCCCGCCGGGAGCGCGTCGGCCGCCAGGACCGGGTCGGCGGGGTTCTCGCCCTGCTCGATGGTGACGAGGAGCGCTTCGAGGGAGTCGAGGTCGGCCACGGCCTGGCCGAACGACCGCTCCACGTAGTTCACCCGCTCGGGGTCCCAGTCGTTGCCCCAGGGGAAGCGGCGTCCGTCCACACCGCGGGCGGCCTTCTCCCACTGGACCTCGCTGGGCAGCGCGCCGCCGGCCCACTTGGCGAAGGCGTACGCGTCGTACCAGTCGATGCCGACGACCGGCAGTTCGGGCGCGTTGAAGCGGGGGTCGTGCCAGTGCGCGGGGCGGTGGGATCCGCCGAGCGGCTGGTCGGGGTGGTCGAACTCGCCGGAGTCGCCCACCTCTTCGAGGAACTCGCGGTAGCGGGCGTTGGTCACGGTGGTGCGGTCGATGAGGAAGGCGGGCACGTCCACGGCGCGGAGCGTGGTGTCGTCCTGCGCCATGCGGAACGCGTCGGGCTGCTCGTCCGCGCCGATGATCGCCGGTCCGGCCGGCACGAGGACGACGTCCTCGTTGCGCCGGGGGCGGGTGCGGACGGCGTCGACCCGGGCCCGCATGTCCGTGAAGTACTCGTCCTCCAGGCGGCGGAGTTCGGCGGGGTCGCGGGTGCCGAAGATGGCGATCAGGGCGCGCTTGGTGAGCGCGGCTCCGCAGCCGACGGGCTTGCGTGCCCAGTCGGGGCGGGTGAAGTTGCTGGGCCAGCCCGAGATGCGGATGAGGTCGGGGACGGCGGCGGCGATCCGGTGTTCCGTGATGACCTTGAGGGCGGTGAAGGCGACCCAGTCGACCGTGTCGTGCGTCGCGGAGGCGACGGCGGTGTCGGCGGCGGCGTCGCCCGCGTGGTGTGCGGCCAGCAGCCGCACCGCGCCCGCGCGTACCGGCCACTCGGGGTGGGCGACCACGAGGCTCGCCAGCAGCGGGATGCCGTCGGCGGAGCGTCCCTTCTCCTCGGCCAGGTCGATGACGCGCTGCACGGAGGCCCAGTACCGGGCGTCGGTGGACTCGTCGATCGCCAGCAGGTCGGCGGGAACCTCGATGACTTCGGAAACCTGATTACCTACCATCTTTACCTCTCTCGGACGGCGAGCCGCCCGCACGGAATTATCCGTACGGGCGGCTCATTCGCGGCTCAGCGTGTTACCACTTGGAGCACTCCTGCTTGGCGTCACGGGTCTCGATGAAGTCACGGTCGCTCATTTTCATCTCCCTTCTGCATTCGGGGACTCCCGGGTTCTCGGGATTCCCGAGTCCGCGTTTGTGCGGCCGGTCGGCCTCACGACTCAAGTAACGCAGGCCGCGGAGTGGGCCGCAACGGTGAACCAGGAAAAGAGCATTCCTCGATAACCTCCGAGTAGGTTGATCACGATCCTGGCGTTCAAGAAGGACGTTCGGAGAAGGAGGAAAAGAATGGTTGACACCGCTTCCCGGGAGATACGGGAGTACGGGTTCACGCAGCTCCCGGGGCTCGCGTCCGGCGACGCGCTCGCCCGGCTGCGGCGCGCGGTCGGCCGGATCGAGGAGCTCGCCGCGGACCGCACGGCCTCCGGCGGGGAGTTCGTCCTGGAGGCGCCCGGCGTCGGCGGGTGGGCGGCCTGGCAGCAGGGCACCGGTGCCCTCAAGGGGGTGCTCAGGTCGGCCGACCGGATCCACGAGCACGTCCCGGAGTTCGGCGACGTGGAGCGCTCGCTGGGGCTGGCCGGCGGGCCGGTCGCGCGGGGCGTGGGCGCCCCGGGCGAGCTGGTCAACTCGTTCCTGTGGGCCAAGCCGCCCGTCGTGGGCTCGGCCAAGCCCTGGCACCAGGACATCGCCTTCGCGCCGCCCGCGTTCGACGCGGAGGAGCACGGCATCGTGACGGTCTGGATCGCGCTGGAGCCGGCGACCACGCGCAACGGCTGCCTCGAGTTCATCCCCGGGTCCCACGTGCTCGGGCTGTTCCCGCACAGCGGGGACCGTGAGCGGCAGGCGGGCGAGGCGCGGCTGGCGAAGGCGGTCGAGCCGCACATCGCGGACGCGCACCTGCCGCGTACGGCCGAACCGGTCGCCGTGCCCCTCGACCCCGGTTCGGCCGTGATGTTCGACGGCCTGGTGGTGCACCGCTCGGCGCCCAACACCACGGCGTCGGAGCCGCGTACCGCCGTGAGCTTCGTCTACAAGGTGCCGCGGACCCCGTGGTCGCGGCTGGAGCCGGCCGCGGTTGCGGCGTGACGTTCGACCGCGGCGGTTCCTCAGTCGAACGTTGAGCTCCGTCAGGCCGCCCCGCGGTCGAGGACGTAGAACCCGGTGCCGTCGAGGTGGCGGATCGTGTTCAGGTCGCGCTGCACGACCTCTTCGAGGTCGTGCAGCAGCGTCACGATGACGGGGTAGGTGAGGTCGTCGACCGTCCGGCGGATCTCCTGACCGGGCTTCGTGAGGGTGATCAGGGTGTGGAAGCCCTCCAGCAGCTCGATCTCCTCGATGCCCCGGTACTCGCTGAGCACGCCCGCCACCGGCGAGACCATGCCGACGATCCCGCAGAACTTCCGCACCTCGTACGGGGTTCCGGCGCGGGCGTGGAACCGCTCGGGGCGCAGGTACGCGTCCACGGTCCACTCCAGCTGGGACTCGCCGATGCCGAGGCTGGCGCCGGCCGGGATGCCGCCGCCGGCTATCCGGGCGCCGACCTCGACCAGGCAGGGCCCGGCGGGGGTCATCCGGATCTCCACGTGGGCGGGGCCGTGCCGGATGCCGAGGGCGTCCAGGACCTGGAAGGCGTACTCCCTGAGGGAGTCCACGACCCGCTCCCCCGAGTCGATCAGCAGCAGGGCGTCGCAGAGGTCGACGACGCCGTTGGCGCTGACGCGGGTGGTCCGCCAGACGTCGCACAGGTGGTGGCGGCCGTCGCGGCTGACGGTGTTCACCATGTACTCGGTGCCCGCGAGGTACTCCTGGGCCACGGCCCCGTTGTTCGGCTGGGAGAAGACGTCGTCGGCGGGGGCGAGGGCGTGGAACGCGGCGACGGACTCCTCGGGGGTGTCGCAGAAGGAGACGCCCTGGCTGCCGGCGCTCCGCGGCGGCTTGAGGACGACGCGGCCGCCGAGCTCGCGGTGCCAGGCGGCGAGCTCGTCCGCGTCGGTGGCCCGCAGCTGGCGGGCGGCGCGGAGGCCGGCGGCGCGCACGGTCTCGACCATGAGGTGCTTGTCGCGCCGCGCGGCGCTGAGTTCGGTGCCGTTGCCGGGCAGGCCGAGGCGCTGCGCGAGCAGGTCCGCGAGCTCCACGCCGAGCTCGCCGCCCGAGATGACCGCGATCGGCGAGAAGGCCGCGACGGCTTCGGCGGTGGCCTCCAGGTCGCCCTCGTGGACGATGTCGGCGATGAAGTCGTCCGCGACGTACGGCGCCGCACGGTATACGTACGGGACTTCACGCGTGCTCTGCACGCGGACGATGGAACAGCCCTGTTCCAGGAATTTCAGAACCAGCGAACGGACCGCGGCGTAGGCGTCGACCATCACGATGCACGGGTTGCTCTGATTGTCTGCTGTCATGAGTTCAACATAGACACGGCCACCGCTCGCCGAAATCTGTTCAGCTCTGCCATCCTCCGAGCCTGGAGGATGAGCCGATGACATCTTATTTGGCGAGGATTCGCTCGCCGCATTTCACGCCCGCATTGCTGTTCGTCAATACCTGCGGCAATTTCCTGGTCCTCGTGGCCCTGTCCACGCACGTGGGCTCGACGACCGGGTCGGGACTGCTCGCCGGAGCGGTGCTCAGCGCGCCGTGGCTCCCCGCGCTGCTGCTGGCCGCCCCGCTCAACCGGCTGCTGACCAGGCGTCCGCCGGAAGGCCTCGTCCGGATCGCCGAGGCGGCGAGCCTGGCGGTGACCGTGGCCGCGCTGGTCGCGCCGGGCGGGGCGCTGCTCGCGGTGGCCGCTTCCCTCGTGGTCGCCCGCGGGTTCTTCGAGGCGGTCACCCGCTCGGCCACGTCGGTCGTACTGCGCAACATAGTCCCGTCGGAACGGCTTGACCAGGCCAACACCGTCGCCGAGATCTGCAAGCTGACCGGTGTCAGCGTCGGGGCGGCGCTGGCCGGGCCGCTCTCGTCGGTCCTGTCGCTCCGGGGCCTGATCGCCGTGAACGCCGCGACGCTGGCGGTCTCGGCGCTCCTCGCCTGGGCCCTGCCGTCGGCCCCCGGGGGAGCCGCGGCCGGTGCGAAGGGCGGCGCGGAATCCGGTACGGGCGCACGGCTGCGCGTCCAGGACCCCGTCCTGCGCAGGCTCTTCGCGCGGTTCCTCCTGGTGGCGTTCTGGCAGGGGTTCCACACGGTGGCCGTCACCGTGATCCCCCTCCACGTGCTGGGCGGCGGAACCCGCCTGGTGGGCATCTTCGTCGCGGTGTCGGCGGTCGCCGTCTTCGCCGGCTCGCTCGCCGCCCTGCCGGCCCAGCGGTACCTGGCCGACGTGCCCTCGACCACGTGGGTGCTGCTGCCGCTGGTGCCGCTGCTCGCGGCGGTGGCGGTCGGCCGGACGGTGCCGACGATCGTGCTGTACGCGCTGTTCCTGGTGCTCTTCGAGGTGGCGTTCGTCCACTACAACAACAAGCTGCTGGCCTCGGCGTCCGACGAGGAGCTGCCGTCGGTGGTGACGCTGCGGGCGACGCTGCTGCCCTCGGGCGTGGCCGTCTCCATCCTCGTCATGGGCGCGCTGTCCGACCTCGCGGGCCCGCTGGCCGCGGCCTTCGTGGTCGCCGGCATCACGGTCCTGGTGACCGCCGCGACGGCGGACACGCGGCGGCCCCGGCGGGCGAAGGCGGCCGGGGAGACCGCGCAGGCGGAGCCGGCCGGGGAGACCGCGCAGGCGGAGCCGGCCGGGCAGGAGGCGCGGGCCGGGCAGGCCGACGCCCCCCGGCCCGTCTCCGCGACGCGCTGAGGACGTGCCGCGGGGGCCCCCCCCGGGGCCCGGGGGGGGCCCCCGCGGCGGGGGGTGAGGGGGGGGGGGGGGCCCCGGGCCCGGGCCC
>NZ_JBIVYX010000015.1:0-110452 GCF_044759225.1 Streptomyces sp. NPDC101132 | reverse complement strand
GGGCGCCGGGGCGGGCGGCGCCGGCGGGGCGGTGGGCGGGGCGCGGCCCGCCCCCCCCCCCCCGCCCGTTCCCCCCCCGGCGGTTCGGGGGGGCGGGGGCCCCGCGGGGGGCCGGGGGGGGCCCCCGCGGCGACGGAGGATCAGGCGGTCGGCGGCACCGGGTCCGCGGCCGCCTGGCAGGTGGCGTCGATGCCCCACCAGGAGGTGGGACGGGTGCCGTCCCGGAAGTAGTCGCTGGCGTAGGTGTTGAGGCAGGCGTTGTTGTTGGCCGTCAGCGTCGAGCCGAGGTTGTGGCCGCCCAGCTCCACGATGAGGCGGGAGTTGGGGAACCGGACGCGCATGTCGAGGGCGCCGAACATCCCGTGCGAGGGGTCGTACTGCGGCTGCACGAGCAGGATGTTGACGCTGCTGTTGCCGACCTGCGCCGCGGTCTGCGACGGCACCGGCCAGAAGGCGCAGGGCGCGCTGTACCAGGCGTTGCTCCAGGTCAGGAGCTTGTTGCCGGCGGCGTACTGGCCGGCCAGGGTGGCGCTCCAGACGTTCCAGTTCTTCGGCCACGGGCCTTCGGAGCAGTTGACCGCGCTGGTCATCGCGACGCGGTTCTGCTGCGGGAAGCCCGGGGTCGGGGAGTCGGCCCGCAGCGCGGTCGCGTCACCGCGCACCACGAAGTCGGAGAAGATCTTCGCGCGGCTGACCCAGGTCCAGCTGCGGTAGACGACCTGCTCGAAGACGTTCGTCCACTCGCCCGGTCCGATCCTGCCGTCGACGGGCGTCGCACGGAGGGTCGCCAGGGCCTCGTGGTACTTGTCCTCGACCTCTTCCGCCGTCGTGCCCAGGTGGTAGACGGAGTCGTACTTGGCGACCCAGGCGAAGAAGAGTCCGCCGCTGTGCTCGGCCGTGAAGTTCTTGGCCATCTGGTTCTGGTAGCCCACGCCGCTGGGGCTGGGCACGCTGTCGAGCACCATGCGCTTCACCCGGGCCGGGTACATCGACGCGTAGACCGAGCCGAGGTAGGCGCCCCAGTCGATGCCGTAGTAGCTGATCTGCTCCTGGCCCAGCGCGATCCGTATGCGGTCGAGGTCGCGCGCGGAGTCCTTGGTGGTGAAGTGCTTGAGCGTGTCGCCGTACTTGTCGCCGCAGCTCTTGGCGTACGCCTGGGCACGGGCCACGGACGCCTGCTCGTCGGCGGCCGTCTGCGGGACGGGGTCGGGGAGCAGCGGGTTGATGTAGGACGCGTCGCACACGATCGAGGGCTCGCTGGCCCCGACGCCGCGCGGGTCCATGCCGATCCAGTCGTAGGCGGGGCCGACGTCCTTCGCCAGGCCGCTCGTGCCCTTGGCGTAGCGGGTGGGCATGTCGCGGCTGATCGGGCCGGGCCACTGGCCGCGGTGCAGCAGCACGACGCCCTTGTACTGGTCGTCGGGGACCGTGTGCTTGGCGCGGGTCAGCGCCAGCTTGATCTTCTGGCCGTCGGGCTGGGCGTAGTCCAGCGGGACCTCCAGCGAGCCGCACTCCAGGCCCTTGAGCAACGCGCCGAGGTTCGGGTCGGCGTCGGGACACGGCGCCCAGGCGATCGTTCCGGCGGCCGGCGCGGCAGCCTCTTCGGCCACTGCCACGGGGGTGACGGCCGGGAGTGACAGGCCGGTCACGATCACCGCAGTGACCAGTGCGAGCTTTTTCATGGATTCCCCTTCTGAATGCACGGCGGTCACAGGGTGGCAAGGGGTTCTTCGGCAAAGGTCGAAATTGGCTCAAAACCTGCTGGAGTCGACACGAGCCGATAAGCTCCATTCCGGTAATTTCGCCGGAATGCGGCCGGAATGCGGAGGGCCGGCCGACGGGGCAGGGCGCGGCCGGGGTGCGTCGGGGGTGCGGTCCGCATCGATCAGGAATCGAGAAGCGGGGCTCACGGAGCCGCCCCTAGCCTGCTGAGTGAGGGGCTTCGGCACGCATCACCCACAGTTCGAGGAGCAAGGCATGAAAGCGCACGTCAGCTCGATCCTTCTTGGTGTCCGGGACATGGACCGGGCCAAGCGGTTCTACACCGAGGGACTCGGCTGGAAGATCAAGAACGACTACGGCGTCTCGGTGTTCTTCGAGTCGGACGGCGCCTCGCCGGTCGGCTTCTACGGCCGCGAGGGCCTGGCCGCCCAGGTGGGCACCGACGAGGAGGGCAGCGGCTTCAGCGGCCTGGTGCTGACCTACGTCGTCCGCAGCGAGGCGCGGGTCGACGAGGTCATGGCGGAGGCCCAGAACGCCGGCGCCAAGGTGCTCAAGCCCGCCGGCGCGCTGCCGTGGGGCGGGTACGGCGGGACGTTCGCCGACCCGGACGGCTATATCTGGAGCCTCGGCTACAGCGCCCAGGGCGACGACCAGCCGTACGCCGAATAGCCGCGGCCATCGTCCCGGAACCGTCCGGGACGGCGGGCGCGTGCCGCTTCCGTCCCGGACGGCCGGGATCCGTGGTGAACCCGGCAGGATGAACAGGAGAAGACCTTGAAGTTTCGGTCCATCGTGGAACCCCCCGAGCCCATGCGCGGGCTGCTGGTTCCGCCCGAGGTGGTGGAGGCGCTCGGCGAGGGCTCGCGGCCGCCGGTGACGATCACGATCAACGGGCATTCCTGGAAGAGCCGGGTCGCCTACCTGCGCGGGCGCCACCTGATCGGCCTCAGCCACGCCAACCGGCGGGCCTCGGAGGTCGAGATCGGCGAGGAGATCGAGGTCGAGCTGGAGCTCGACACCGAGCCGCGCGTCGTCGTCGAGCCCGCGGACTTCGCGCAGGCCCTGGACGCCGAGCCGGCCGCCCGCGCCGCCTACGACAACCTCACGCACAGCCGCAAGCGCGAGCACGTGCGCGCCATCGAGAGCGCGAAGCTGCCCGAGACGCGGCAACGGCGCATCGAGAAGGCCGTCGCCACCCTGCGGGGCTGAGGCCACCCTGCGGGGCTGAGGCCCCGGCGGGGCCGGCGCCCTGGTTCAGCGGCGTCCGGCGGCGTGCACGAGCGCCTGGTGGAGCCGCCGGTCGGGGGTGAATCCCGCCTCCCACTGCACGCCGACGGCGAAGGGGTGGTCCGTGACCTCGATCGCCTCGACGGTCCCGTCCGCCGCCCAGCCGGTGGCGGTGAGGCCGGTGCCCAGCCGGTTGACGGCCTGGTGGTGGTGACAGGCCGTCACCGGCTCGTCCTCGTCGAGGAGGGCGGCGATCCGGCTGCCCGGCTCCAGCTTCAGCGGCTGGGTGCCGAGCGTGAAGGACGGCGTGTCCGGGCGGTGGCCGTCGTGCCCGGTGACCTCGGGCAGGTGCTGGTGGAGCGAGCCGCCGTGCAGCACGTTGAGCAGCTGCATGCCGCGGCAGATGCCGAGTACGGGCAGCCCGGCGTCGAGTGCCGCCCGGATGAGGCCCAGCTCGACCCGGTCGGCGTCCGGGGTCGCCGCCCACGTACCGGGGTGCGGCTCCTCGCCGTACAGCGTCGGATCCAGATCGGGGCCACCCGGGATCAGCAGGCCGTCGATCCGGTCCGCCAGGGCCTCGACACCGGGCAGCAGCGGAAGCAGCAGCGGCGTGCAGCCCGCCGCGGCCAGGAAGCCGAGGTGGGCCTGGAGCGCGAAGCTGACGACCATGTCGCTGCCCTGGAACGTGACCGGCGCGGTCCGCGCACAGATCCCGATCACCGGCCGCCCCGTGCTCGCCGGACCATTCATGACCGATTCCATAACCACCTTCACGGATTTCCGGGTTCAACTGAGGAAAGGGGGCAGATGAAACACCCGCTGCCACGAACGGCAGGCACGGCCAACGTAGCCGTGCGCGTGAAGCGGCGGCCACGGTTCAGAACCCGGCGGACCTGCACCTACTGAACGGAACGGCCTTCCTGCTATCACAGAAGGAGGCCCCTACAGCGCATTTCCAGGGAACGTCGATCCCCCCTCGACTGCTGCTGGAGCCCCTCCTGCGACGCTCGTCGGCAGCGGCAGCAGAGAGGAAGTGAAGGAATGGCTCCGAGCAGTGCGCAGGCCATCTTGATCACGAACGCGTTCGGCTCCGTCGGCACGGAGACCGTCGACGCGTCGGGCCGCAGCGAATTCGACCTGAAGCACTTCGAGCAGATTCCGGCCCACGACGTCCCCGTCGGCGCCCTGTCGGCGGGCGTTCCCCTGCGCCAGAGCGGCATGGACGCCGCGCACATCCAGCACCTCGTGGACGCGGGCGGATCGGTGGACCTGCCGCCCATCCTGGTCCAGATCGACGGCTACCGCGTCATCGACGGCCTGCACCGGCTGGAGGCCGCCAGGCTGCGCGGTGACAGCAGCATCAGGGCCCGCTTCGTCGACTGCTCGAACTCCGAGGCGCTGGTCATCGCCATGAAGGCGAACGGCACGCACGGACTGCCGCTGTCGAAGGCCGACCGCGTGTCCGGGGCCCAGCGCGTCCTGCGTTCCCACCCCGACTGGTCCGACCGTGCCGTCGCCGGCATCACCGGGCTGAGCGCGAAGACGATCGCGTCGATGCGCGAGAAGTCGGCGGAGGGCACGCCGCTCGACGGCAAGCGCATCGGCCGCGACGGCCGGCGGCGCCCGGTGGGTCCCGGCGAGGGCCGGCGGCGGGCCGCCGAGTACATCGCCGCGCACCCGGACGCCCCGCTCCGCCAGGTGGCCAGGGAGACCGACGTGTCGCTGGGCACAGTCCACGACGTGAGCGCCCGGCTGCGGCGCGGCGAGAGCCCCGAGCGAAGCGGCCGCCGGACGCCCGACGCGGCGCCCGGGCCCCTGCGGTCCGTCCCGCCCGTGCCGTCCGTGCCGTCCGCCGAGCCCGTACGGCCGGCCGGGGAACCGTCGCGGGCCCTCCCGGCGGTGGCCGGCGGTGCGCATCCCGGTGGCGCGGCCCGCGCGCCGCTGCGGGTGGCACCGGCCGTCAACGGCACGCCGCAGCGCAGGAACCGTACCGAGGAGGTGCCGGCCTGGACGACGGTGGCGGCGAAGATGGCGACCGATCCCGCCATCCGCTACACCGCGGGCGGCCGGGAGTTCCTCCGCTGGATGCAACTGCACGCCACCGAGCCCGACGAGAGCTGGCGGGAACTGGTCGACGCGGTCCCGGCCCACTGGCTCGGCGTCATCGCCCCGATCGCGGAGCGCATCGGCGCGGAGTGGAGCCAGCTCGCCGAGCGGCTCAAGACCAAGCAGGACCTGATGCCGTGACGCGCGGCCGCGGGGTCACGGCACCGGTGCCGCGGGCACCAGCCGGAGCCGGTCCGCGGCCGGGCGCCGCCCGGCGGTGTCGTCGAACGCGGTGGAGGGGCAGCCCGGGGGCGGTACGAAGGTGGCCGGGGGCACGAGTTCGGGCAGCGCCAGCAGGACCGGCGGATCGGTCCGCCGTGCCGGGCGCAGCCGTACCGCCGTGCTCGTGACGCCGCCGGCGGTCACCATCACGGGCAGTACGCCGCGTCCGCCGACGAGCGTGGTCCGGCGGGCCGCGCCGTCGGGCCCGGGGCCGTCGGCCACCGCCACCGCGAGCAGGTGCCAGTTCCCCTCGGGGACGTCCTTCAGGGAGTAGCAGGACGGCCGGCCGCTCGGTACGTCGAAGACGGCGGAGGCGACGCAGGGGTGCTGGACGAGGGGTGTGGCGAAGGCGCCCAGGAACACGCGGGCGTTGCCCTGGCCGCCGGGCAGGCTGATCGTCCCGCCGACCGTGCCCCGTCCCGGCCGCGGGCCGGGTTCGGGCACCGGTACCGGCAGCCCGGCCCCGCCGTCCCGCACCAGCCGGCGGAACCGGCCCGGGGACACCCCGACGCTGGCCGTGAAGCAGTTGGTGAACGAGCCGAGGCTGTTGTAGCCGACCGCGCAGGCCACGTCGGTGATGCTCATCGAGGTGGTCTCGATCAGCCGCCTGGCCTCGTGGATGCGGACGGCGGCCAGGAACCTGCCGGGGGTCAGCCCGGTCTCCTCCTTGAACAGCCGCGCGAAGTAGAACCGGCTGAGCAGGGCGCTCTCCGCGAGCCGCGCCAGTGCCAGGGGCTCACCGTAGTGCTCCCGCATGCACGCGATCGCCCTCTCCACCGCCGTATCCATACGCACCTCGCTACGTGTAGACCGGCCAGCAGCCTGAGGTGCCCGCATCGCGCTCAGCTTGAGCGGCACTAGGGATCCGGAGCCGACATTCCGGGCGTACCTCCGGACCGGCCCCCGCCGTCCGTCGCGGGGCCCGGACGGGCCGCCGCCGCGCAACGGGCGCTCCAGTACGCCCCGACCCCGGTTCCGGAGTTGGTCGAGAGGAACCCCGGATGCTCGGAGCGTCCGTTCGAGCCGTCATCGACACGACGTCTAAGGGGTCCCATGCCCGTGGAAAACAACGCTCCGTCGGATGCCACGTCCGACCGAGCCATGAGGATCGCCACGCGCAGCCGCGCGGGCAACTGGACCAAGCCCCCACGCCGCATCGAGAAGTCCGAGTGCATCACCTGCGACACGTGCCTGCGCAGCTGTCCCGAGAAGTTCGGCGCGATCTTCGACCGCGGACTCGACGTCGTGATCATCCCCGAGCTGTGCTCGGGCTGCCCCGTCTGCGTCCTGGAGTGCCCGGTCGACTGCATCTACGTCGACGAGGACTGGACGCCCACCGACGACGCGATGTGGAGCCACATCGCCCTCACCGGGGAAGGTGCCGCATGACCGCGCCCGTGGACCGCGAGGGCTCCCGCAGAGCCGCCAACGCCCGCAAGCGCCAGAGCCGGCGGCCCAGCCGCCTGGGCCTGGCGGCCGGCGCCACGCCGAAGCCGGACCGGGTGCGCGAGGAGGACGCCGGGTTCCCCGGGCTGCTGGCCCGGGTGTGGCGGAAGGCCTCGGCCGCGCCCGACCTGCGCGCGGCCCTGGACACCCTGCTCACGCTCGACGGATACGTGCCGGCCGAGGTCCAGGCGGGCGGCCTGCGCACGGCGGACGCCGCCGCGCTGAAGGTCGTCGCCGGCCTGTCCGTGGACGGCCGCGAGCCGGCCGGGGCCGTCGCCGACCCCGCGGAGCGCACCGCGTTCCTCGGCGAGATCGGCCTGACCACCGGCGGCCGGATCGTCGTCCGCGTCCCCTCCCAGCAGCCGCTCGCCAAGCAGCACCGGCTGGTCGCCGGCGTGCTGCGGGTGCCGTGGACCGAGCGGCACCTGGAGGAGTACCGGCGCGAGGTGACGACGGCCCAGGAGCGGTTCGCCCGTTACGCGGCCGACAGCCGCCGCTGGCTCGCGGAGCAGGGCGACGAGGGCCGCAAGGCGCTGCTGGCGCAGCTGACCGAGGCCGCGCAGCGCACCGCCCCGTTCATGCTCTACGTCGAGGACAGGCAGTACACGAACTTCCGCGACACCAACACGGTCGTGGGCAAGACGCTGTGGCCGGGCCACCCGGACTGCGTGTTCGGCAGCCTGACCGGCCTGCCGCTGGAGCTGTGGTCGGACCACGACGCCCTGCTGGTCGTGGGCATCACCCTGCTCATCCGCTCGGCCGGGTACGGCCGCATCGAGGAGGCCAACGGCTCGCAGCTCACCCCGGACAACGTGGGCCGCCTGCTGGAGCGCACCCGCCGCAACTACAACGACGCCCTGGGCGAGGAGCGGATCCCCGCGGCCGGGCCCGACGCCGGCATCGACGCGCTGATGGCCCTGGCCACGGCGCTCGGCCTGCACCGCCCCGAGGTGGCCCGCACCGTCCAGCTGTACCGCGAGATCCACGGCGCCCTGATCCACAAGGTGGAGAAGGTCGCGGCCCCGTACGGCGAGGTGGCCGCGGACCGGGACCGGCAGGTCACCGAACACCTGCGCGCCACGCTGCCCGTGACCGGCGACCGGCTGGCCGAGCTGCGGCTCGCCGACGGCACCGACACGGCCTGGCTGGCCCGGCCGTACGGCGAGTTCGGCACCGGTCTGGAGGCGGTCGTGTACGAGGCGGTCGCCGCGACCACCGCCGCGTTCTCGGCCGACTTCGCGATGAGCCGGGGCATCCGGTCGCTGCCGGAGCTGGTCCGCGCCCTGCGCGCCGAGTCCTGGGACGAGATCACCACCTGGGGCATCACCGACTTCTTCTGCTGCGTGGTCCCCGCGCAGGAGGCCCGGCGGCACTACGGCGACTCGCTCGCCACGCTCGCCGACACCGCCTGGGCGATGTCCTCGCGCATGCAGTACAACTCCTGGCACTTCATCGCCGGCAACCTGCCGCGGACCGAGAAGGTCCTGGAGCGGGACCACTTCGTGCCGCCCACCATCCCCGACATCGCCCACTTCTCCGACCAGCACCACCACGGGCACGTCAACAACATGGTGCGGTTCACGATCCGCAGCCCCCACGCGGTCGAGGTGTGCGGACGGCCCTTCAACGGGTTCATGGACCTGCGCATCGTCCGCGCCGACGGCGAGCCGTACACCGAGCAGGAGATGCTCGCGGCGCACCAGGTGGCCGCCTTCATCGCCCGGATGACGCAGCAGGCGGCCGTGCTCGCCGAGCAGGGGGAGCAGGCCGAGGTCACGGCCTTCGACTCCGCCTGGCACTGGAGGACCGTCACCGGCACCCCGGTCGAGGCGGCCGGTGCGGAGCCGGCCCGGCCCCGGGTCGGACCCCTCTCGGCCGTCTGACGCGCCGACCTCTGACGAAAGGACGCTCCCCGTCATGTATTCCAGGTCATGGTCGACCCCCGCAGCGGAGGGCAGCGTCGGGAGCCACGCGTTCGTCGCCGACCACGGGCTGTGGGACGACGCCCGGCTGGCGGCCGCCGAGCGCATCGAGGCGGGGCTGGACGACGTCGACTTCGTCCGCCTGGTGTGGGGCGACCCGCACGGCCTGGTGCGCTCCAAGACGCTGACCTCCCGCACCTTCCGCGGGGTGCTGCGCAACGGCATGAACTACAGCCCCGGTCCGTTCCTGAAGGACACCGCCTGCACCACCGCGGTGGACTACCGGGGCGAGCACGGCATCGGCGTCGACGAGATCGCCGGCCTGGGCAACTTCGTGCTGGTGCCCGACCCGCTGACCTTCCTGGTGCTGCCCGGCGAGGGGGCGCGCACGGCCTGGGTGATCGGCGACGAGTACCTGCGCGACGGCCGCCCCCACCCGCTGTCCTCGCGGCACGTGCTGCACCGGGTGCTGGACCGCTACGCCGGCCGCGGGCTGACCCCCGTACTCGGCCTGGAGGTCGAGTGGTACCTGACGCGCCGCCTGGACGACGATCCGGGCAACGAGGGCAACGGCTTCGGTCTCCAGGGCCCGGCCCCGCGGGTGGCCGCGATGAACGCCGGCTACCAGTTCAACCTGGACGCCGCGTACGACACGGTCGCCCCGGTCACCGACCCGCTGGCGCTCGCCCTGCTCGGCCTGGGGCTGCCGGTGCGGTCGATGGAGCACGAGATGGGCCCCGGGCAGGTGGAGACCACGTTCGACCCCATGTCGGCGCTGGACACGGCGGACGCGATGCTGTTCTTCCGCGTCTTCACCAAGCGCTGGTGCGCGGCCCGGGGCCTGCACGCGTCCTTCATGTCGCAGCCGGCGATCGCCGGGGCGGACCCGAGCGGCTGGCACCTGAACCAGTCCGTCCTGGAGACCGCGACCGGCCGCAACGTCTTCAGCGCCGAGGGCCTCTCGGTGGGCCTCTCCCCCACCAGCAAGGCGTACGCCGAGGGCCTGCAGGACTGGCTGCGCGACCTGTTCCTGCTGTCGGTGCCCACGGTCAACGGCTACCAGCGGCTGGGCACCCAGCACGCCCTGTCCCCGACCCGGGTGGGCCTGAGCCTGGAGTCGCGCACGGCCATGCTGCGCGTGGTCGGCTCGGGGGCGGGCGCGCACATCGAGAACCGCATCGGCGAGCCGAGCGCGAACCCGTACCTGAACATCGCCGCCCAGCTGTTCGCGGGCCTGGAGGGCCTGGAATCCCTGGAGTCCCCGGCGTCCCCGGAGGGCGCGCCGGCCGGGGAGGGCACGGCCGGACCGGGTGCGGGGGCGGCCGGCAACGGGGGCCGGGAGACCGGGCGCGACATCGTGCCGCAGTCGCTGCGCGAGGCCTTGGACGCCTTCACCGCGGGCCGCGCCGCCCGGCTGCTGGGCGACCCGCTGGCCGCCTGTCTGGCCCGGCTCAAGGAGAGCGAGGTGCGCCGGTACGAGGCGTGGGCCCGGCAGGCCGCGCCGGTGCCGGGCCAGGTCACCGAATGGGAGCAGCGCGAGTACTTCGCGGCCTTCTGACGGCCCCGCACCCCGGATCCCGCGGGGGCGGGCGCGCACTGCCGGCCCCCACCGTCCGCCGCCCCACCGACCACCACCACCGACGAAGGCTGCTGTCCCATGATTCCTCGTTTCACCCTGCCCGAGATGGCGAACCTGTTCTCGGACGAGCACCGGTACGAGACGTACGTCCGCGTGGAGATCCTCGCGACCGAGGCACAGGTGCGGCTGGGCCGCGTACCGGCCGCGGTCCTCGACGACATGCGCGCGGCCAGGGCACCGCTGCCGTCCCGGGTCGTGGAGATCCAGAAGGAGCGCGACCACGAGGTCATCTCGTTCCTGACGGCCTACACGGAGCAGATGCCGGAGTCCTCGGCCCGCTGGGTCCACCTGGGCATGACCAGCTACGACCTGGTCGACACGGCCCTCGGATTCACGCTGGCGCAGGCTTCGGACGTCCTGGCCTCCGCGGTGCAGCGACTGCGCGCGGTGCTGGTCGAGCGGGCCTTCGAGCACTGGGACACCGTGACGGTGGGGCGCACCCACGGCGTGCACGCCGAACCCACCACGTTCGGCCACAAGCTGGGCGGCTTCGCGTTCGCCATCGAGCGGTCCCTGCAACGGCTGGCGGCCGCCCGCGAGGCCGTCGCGGTGGGCACCGTGTCCGGCGCGGTGGGCACGTACTCGCTCATCGACCCGGCGGTGGAGGAGTACGTGTGCGAGCAGCTGGGCCTGGGCGTGGAGCCCTCCCCCAGCCAGGTCGTGGCCCGCGACCGGCACGCGCAGCTGCTCCAGGCGGTGGCCGCGCTGGGCGCCTGCATCGAGCAGATCGCGCTGGAACTGCGGCTGCTCCAGCGCACCGAGGTGCGCGAGGTGGAGGAGCAGCGCGTGGAGGCCTACCAGGGCTCCAGCGCCATGCCCCACAAGGCCAACCCGACCGGCAGCGAGCTGCTGTGCGGGCTGGCGCGGCTGCTGCGCGGGTACGCCAACACGGCGCTGGAGAACGTGGCGCTGTGGCACGAGCGGGACCTGGCCCACCAGGCGGTCGAGAAGGTGCTGCTGCCGGACGCGCTGACCGTGGCGCACTTCCAGACGGTCAAGGCCACGGAGCTGCTGGAGAACCTGCGGATCGACCCGGACCGCATGCGGGAGTCGATCGCCGCGACCCACGGGCTGGTGTGCTCCTCGTCGGTGCTGGTGGAGCTGCTGGAGGCGGGCGTCGAACGCGACCAGGCGTACCGGGCGGTGCAGGCGGCGGCCAAGCGGACCGCGGAGTACGGGCAGAACTTCGGCGAGGCCCTGGCCGAGGAGGGCGTGCAGAGCAGCCCCCGGAAGCCCGAGGACTTCCTCGTCAACCACGGCGTGGTGCACAGCCGGTTGGAGAAGCTTCGCGAGCTGGCTGAGTGAGCACCGTCTGATCTTGGAACGGCCTCCCCCGGCCGTCCACACTGACCTTCCCCCTTCGCTACTCGCCCACAGGAGTTCCCCCATGAGCTGGTCCGAGAAGGTCTCCACCCACCTGGAGAACGAGCACGTCCTGCTGACCCCGCTCTGCGCGCCCGACCGCGAGGACATCCGCGCGGTCGCCATGGACCCCGAGATCTGGCGCTACTTCACCGTAGTCGTCGGCGACGACGCGGACTTCGAGACGTTCTTCGACTCGAACCTCGCCGAGCACGCGGCCGGCCGCCGCGCCGTCTACGTGATCCGGGACAAGAAGAGCCGCCGCGTCGCGGGCAGCATGAGCCTGCTGAGCTTCGCCGAGAAGGACCGCCGGCTGGAGATCGGGGCCTCCTGGCTGGGCCACGACTTCCGCGGCAAGGGCATCAACCACTGGGCGAAGCTGCTGCTGCTCCAGCACTGCTTCGAGGTGCTGGAGGCCGAGCGCGTGGAGTTCAAGACGGACGAGCTCAACGTCCAGGCCCGCAAGGGGCTGCGCAACATCGGCGCCACCGAGGAGGGCACCGCCCGCTCCTACAACTACATGCCGGGCGGCCGCCGCCGCGACGCGGTCTTCTACAGCATCCTGCGCGCCGAGTGGCCGCAGGTCCTCGCCGCCCTCTCCCAGGGCCCCAAGAAGGCGTCCGCCTCCGCATGAGCACCCCGTACGTCGAGGCCGTCGGCACCCCCTTCGAGCTGGGCCGCGCCCACGGGGCGGCACTCGCCGGCCCGCTGCGCGCCTTCCTCGGCGACGGCCTGGCGCGGCTGGGCCGCCTCACCGACCGGCCGCTGACGTTCACGGGGCTGCTGCCGTCGATCTCCGCGTACCGGGCGGAGATCACGGCGGCGGTCCCCGACCTGGCCGAGGAGGTGGCGGGGCTGGCGGCCGGGGCCGGGATCACCGAGGACGAGGCGTGGCTGCTGCAGCTGCGCCGCGAGGTGATGGGCTACACCGGGGTGCCGACCGCCGGGGACTGCACGACGTACGCGCGCACCGGGCCGGACGCGCGGCCGGTGCTCGCGCAGACGGTGGACCTGAACGCGGACGTCGACAGCCACATCGCGGTGCTGTCGCTGGCCCGGGCGGGGACGCCGCGCCGGGTGACGGTGCTCAGCTTCGCGGGCCTGCTCGGCTACCTGGGCATGAACAGCGACGGGCTGGCGATCGGGCTGAACCTGGTGACCGACGGCCTGTGGCGGCCGGGCCTCACCCCGTACCTGGCCATCCGTCACCTGCTGGACGGCGCCGGGAGCGTGGACGAGGCGCTGGAGGTGCTGGCCGGGCTCACCCTGTCCAGCTCGCGCAACCTGGTGCTGTGCGACCGGCGGCGCGCGGTGTACGCCGAGCTGTGCGGGACCGAGCTGCGGGTGACCGAGCCGGCGGGGCGGGAGGCCGCGCACACCAACCACTACCTGCACGCGGACTTCGTCCCGCACGACCGGCAGTCGGCCCCCGACCGGGTCAATTCCGACGAGCGGCTGGAGGCCGTGACGAAGGGGCTGGCCGGGCTCGGCCCGCAGGCCGCTCCGGAGGAGCACTTCGGCGTCCTGTCCCGGCCGCCGGTGTGCATCCCCGCGCACGGGATCTTCCGCCTGGAGCGGACGGTGGCCTCCGTGGTGATGCTGCCCGGGGAGGGCGAGCTGCACCTGCGGGCGGGCGACCCCAACCACGCCGTCACCGAGGTGTTCACGGTGTAGGGGGCGGGGCGCCGGCGGGCGCCCCGGCGGCATCTGGACCGGCGCTGCACCAGGCCTCGACCGCGCGCCGCTAGCGTCGGCGCGGAGGGCGGCCGGACCGGTCCGGACCCGCCACGACCCCCCGGGGGAGGCATGAGTCAGGTTCAGGCGCAGGCACTGCTGGAGCACCAGACGTCCACTCCGCACCCCGAGCACGACGGGCCGCGGGCCACCGCTCCGGTCCGGGGGGCGCGGCTGCCGTGCTCCGTCGACTCGCGGCCCCCCGGCCAGCACGCGTTCGGCGGGGTCCCCGGACCGGGCGACCCCGGCGCCACCTCGTTGCGGGAGGTCCTGGGCGGGGCCGCCCCCCGGACCGCGCCCGCGGTCTCCGGGCGGCGCATCCTCGTCGTGGGCGCCGACGCGGGGGACGGGCTGGCGCACCAGCTGCGCCGGCACGGCCACACCTGCACCAGGGCGCCCCACGGCGGCGCGGCCCTGCAGGCCTACGGCAGCGCCGACCTCGTCCTGCTCGACCTCGAACTGCCGGACCTGGACGGGCTGGAGGTGTGCCGGGCGATCCGGTCGGTCAGCCGGGTGCCGCTCATCATCGTCACCTCCCGCGAGTCCGAGATCGACTGCGTGCTGGGCCTCCAGGCGGGCGCGGACGACTACGTCACCAGGCCCTTCGGGATGCGCGAGCTGATGGCCCGGATCGAGGCCGTCATGCGCCGCGCCCAGTGGCAGTCGGCGGCCGCCGCGGGCCCGGCCCAGGAGATCCGGCACGGCCGGCTCCGCATCGACGTGGGCTCCCGCGAGGTGACCGTGGACGGCGTGCCGGTCGCCCTGACGCGCAAGGAGTTCGACCTGCTGCGCCTGCTGGCGCAGCATCCCGACGCCGTGGTCCCGCGGCGGCAGCTGCTCCAGCAGGTGTGGGGCGACTCCTGGTCGCGCCGGACCGTGGACACCCATGTCAGCAGCGTGCGCGGGAAGCTGGGACACCCCGGCTGGATCGTCACCGTCCGGGGCGTCGGCTTCCGCCTCGGCACCGTCTGAACTCCTCGTCCTCCCCACACTCCTCGGGCACCTCTCGCAGCGCCGCGAGGGGTGCCCGAGGCGCGTCCGTCAGAGTTTCAGCAATGCAGTAGGTGCCGACAGACCTCCACCCGGTCCTCGACTCACACCAGAGTCGAGAGAGGCAGACGAGGACGAGCATCAAGGTGAGCGCTGCGATCCGCGACGGGCAGGATGCATTGGCGGTCGAGCTCCGGGATCCGGGCTTCGTAGCGGACGGCAGTCGTAGCGGGTGGCGACGGCGCGGTGGCGCTTGAGGCGAAGGCGAGGCTGTCGACCGGTTTGACGCTGCACGCAGAACCTCTGATACACATGGAATTGAGCCACAGCAGGACTGCTGAAGGCTCATTTTCGTTGGTGCGATGCTGTCCATCTTATCCCGCTAATTCGCCAGTAATGCACGCTTGCACCTCAGATGTTCCTCAGCTTGCGTTCACCTCTCCTGTCCACTTGGGGACGGGCTATAGCTTCGGGTCGTCAACGCGGTCGATGGAATGTTCGACTGTTCTGTTGGTCGCACCATGGGAAAGACCAACCCATTGGGGGAGAACGTGGCTAACGCACGACGCTCCACTGCATTTCGACGGATAGCTGAAGTCGGGGTTATCGCGGCACTCGCGGTAGCTGCCCTGCCCACCGCGGCGCAGGCTCTCGGAGTGGCACGTACCTGGAACCCCAGCTCCACTCCGCTGAAGGTGACCGGCTACGGCAGCACCGGGTACGCCCACGGGACCTGGAAGGTGCACAACACCTCGAACGGCACCCGGTCGGAGGTGATGAGCTACACCAAGCTCTCCAACGCCGATGACCACAAGGTGTACGTCGTCCTCGGAACCCAGGTGAACGCGGGCTACTGCACCCAGGTCAGCAAGTACATGACCTGCACGCAGAAGTACTGGGACCACGCCAGCGCGGAAACCGGTCACCACAGCAGCAGCTCCTACATCTACAAGACCGCGTCAACCGGCGTGTCTAACGAGGCCGATTACGCCCGGGGCAAGGTGCGGGCGGCCCTGGACATCCCGTGGCGGTCCGACCCCATGACCGGCTGGTCCTACACCGACGGCGGCGACCAGTACTGACCTCGTACCTTGGCCGGCTTTCCGTGACCCGGAAGGCCGGTCAGGGTGTGTCGAGTGGTACGTCATATCCAATGCATTCCGGCAGGGACACGCTTCGCCAGGACGATCCGTCCTGGCCATGTCGCCACCTCAGCGAAATGACCAGGGGGGGATTATGAGCCAAACTCGTCTGACATGCGACGAACTGGTGAAGGACTACGGCGGAGCATTCCGGCTCGGCCCGATGGGCCTGGCGGTGACCGAGGGGGTGACCTGCCTCGTCGGGCCGAACGGCGCTGGCAAATCCACCTTCTTCCGGCTCGCCGCAGGGCTTGAGAGGCCAACGTCTGGGACATTGCGACTTGAGGTGGGCGCCGCGACCGAGCGAGCCGTGGCCCTGGGCTACCTGCCCCAGGACCCCGAGCTTCCGCAGGGAGCGAGCTGTGAAGAGTTCCTGCACTACGTCGCCTGGGTCCACCAGGTCCCCACCAAGCGACGCCCGGCAGCGGTGGCCGAAGCCCTGACGCTAACAAACCTGACCGATCGCCGGACCAGCAAGATTCGCACGCTGTCCGGCGGCATGGCCCGCCGTCTCGGGATAGCTCAGGCTCTGATCCACAACCCGGCGATGCTGCTCCTCGACGAACCCACGGTCGGCCTTGACCCACGGCAACGCATCGCGTTGCGAGAGACGATCGACTCGGTGTCTGCGGGACGCGTCGTCATCGTTTCCACCCACCTTGTGGAGGACGTTCGCGGCCTGGCGGACCGGGTGATCATCCTCCACGGCGGTGACGTCGTCTTCGACGGCGACGTGCCGACCCTCGAAGGGAAAGCTGATCCCGATGCTCCGGGGGACACCGACCTGGAGCGGGCCATCGCGACTCTGATGGGAGCCCCAGAGTGAGCGTCCTTTCCCTCCGCTACGCCCTCAAGACCCTGGTCGGTCCATGGGTGATGCTGCCCGTCGCGGGTCTGGAGGTGATGAATTTCCTCCAGCGCGGGATGCCCTGGCGGGGGGAAAGCCTGTGGACCGTGGACTGGTTCGCCATCGCACTGTTTATCGTGGGACCGCTGCTCGCCGGCGCGGCCGCGGTCGACGCCTCGCGCTTGTCGCGCCCAGGCAACATCCACCTTGTCCTGGCTACCAGCCGCCCCCACCGACCCTACTTCCGGGCAGCCGCATGGTGCGCCCTTCCGGTGCTTGGCGTGCATCTCCTCACCATCGCCACGGGAATCGCTGTCGGTGGTGTGCACGGCACACCGGCGTGGTTCGGGCTCGCTGGCGCGGTTCTCGTGCAGTGCCTTGCGATTTGCTGGTACGTGGCCATCGGGTCGGCCATCGGCCGCCTGACCAGCCCTCTTCTCGCTGGCGCCATCGCAGCCATCGGGGCCTTCACCTTCATCTACCTCCTTGGCGAAGGCAGCAGCGGCCGGTTCGAGCCTCTCTCGCTCGGTGGGGCGACCGTCTCTCGGCTCGGCTACCAGTACTCAGCTGGCTATCTCCTCGCCCAGATCGCCGTCTTCGCGATCACCGGTGCCGCCTTGCTGCTGTTGCCGATATGCCAGCGGTCCGGTCGGGTAATTCCCACACGCATCGGAGCTAGCGCGATGGCCCTGATTGCCCTGATTGCCCTGGGCGGCCAATACGCCCTTCCGGACCAGCGGCTCATCGCGAAAGCCGAGACGCCGACAGACTGCACCGACGCAGAGCCCACCGTCTGCCTCTACCCGGAGCACCAGCGGTTCCAGGATCAGGCCGTCGGCCACGTCCGGACCCTCACCAAAGCAGCACGTGCCCGCGGATACGACGCCCTGGTACCGAAGCGCGTCGAGGAACTAAGCCGCACCTACCGGGTGACATCACCGGACATCGCCGGCCTGGAGATCTCCGCCGATGCCTACGCGACCGGGAAGGTCACCCTCGAGGAAGTAGCCTCGGGCCTTGTCCGACCTCTGCACTGCGCCGGGCTTTACGAGGGACGCGGCCCTGGGCCAAAGTACTGGCAGCGCGAGTTCTCCCTCTACGCCACCCTTCTCCACACCGCGGACATCAAGGTCGACCCGCGAGAGTTCCCCGAACCTGCAAAGATCCTGACGCCGAAGGAGGTCCAGGACATCAGGGCCGACTACGCGGCGTGCAAGCTGGAGGGGCAATGAAGGATCACCTGATCATTGTCCGATCCTGGGCCGGGGTACACGCCGGGCGCTCAGCCGTCACGCTCATCGCGGTCAGCGGTCTGCTCTCGCTGATCGGGGCACAAGCAATGATCGACAGCCTCGGGTTCCTCCTGTTCGAAACACCAGTATCCCTTTTGCTGTTTGTCCCCGCCCTCGCGGGTATCGCGGTCGGAATGGGCACCGCAAACACCGCCCGCATCCCTCTCCCCGAGCCGCACCGTCTGCTCACGGCACGGTTGCTCTGGCTGCTGGCCCTGACTGCTGTTGCCGGCCTCGCCGTGAGCCTCGGGCAGCTCGTCGGACCAGCCATCGACTGGCAGGCCGGAGTCCGCAATCTCCTACTCCACAGCTCACTGGCCGTCATTACCGTCAGCTTCGCTGGACCAGCACTGGCTTGGCTGCCTCCTGTCACCCTCACCCTGGCCTGCATGTTCTTCGGCTATCCGCAGGCCAAGCCCGGGTACTACTGGTGGGCAGCGATCATGGAAGAGTCCGTTAGCCCTAGGCAATGGGTATGGACGGTTGTCATCTTCCTCGGTGCGATCGTCTTCTACGCGCTGCGTCCGTTGACGAAGAGCCACCTCGGCCGCTACACGCTCGGCGGCATCCACGCCGACGCGGAGTGACCAGCGCTTGATCTGGGTACTGCCCAGGACTCCAGGAAAGGGGAAACATGCAAGACGGCTGGATCATTGTTGCCGGTGTGGCACTGCTGAACGTCTTAGGCTTCGTCGCCGCCATGCTGTTCGTGAAGCTACGGCGCATGCAGTCGCGCCGCCGAGGCTGAGAACTGAGGAGTGGCTCTAGAACTCCTAACGAAATGATCTTTCGCGTCAGGAGTCGATCTCCCAGTGGAGGGCGCCGGCCTCCGCGAGAGGCTCCACTGCCTCGACGAAGAGCGACTCGTCCGTTCCAGGCGGAAGGTCCACCGCGAGGTAGGTGCCCTGGAGCCACTCGTGAGGCAGGCCGACACTGACTACCTTGCCGTGCAGGAGCTTGTGTACCTCGTCTCGGTCCGTATGTTCCACGACGAGTGCGACGCGAAGGGTCCGGTGGCCGGACTTGCGCACGACGCTGGTCAGCAGGTCGTGGCGGTCGATGGTCACGACGTCGCGATGGCAGATTCCGTGGGTGAAGAACGGCAGACACGCCACCTCGAAGGTGTCCTCGGTGAGCTGGTGGGTCCACAACTGCTCGCGCCAACCGTCCTGCCGGTCCGACAGATCGGCGTGGATCATGTAGTTGGGGGGCCTCGGCCGATCGGGGCCTGGTGCGTGATGATGGGCATGGGGTGCCTCCCGGAGCTGGGTATTGACCCCCAGATCCTGCAGGACTCGCCTTGACTTCGACGCGGCGGGGCGTGGTCAAGCGTCGCCAGCAGATCAGGGCGCATCCGAGGGTGAGGAAGGCTTTGTGGATGTCGTCGCGGATCTCCCAACGGATCCGCAGACGCCGGAACCAGTGCAGATGGGCGAAAGCGCGCTCGACAACCCAGTGTTGAGTGCCCAGGCCGGAGCCGTGCTCGGTGCCCCGGCGGGCGACCAGCGGTTTCACTCCGAGTCCCCAGACCAGGCGGCGGTACTTGTCGTGGTCGTAGCCACGGTCAGCGAGGCGCCCTGGGGACGGCGGTGGCCTCGATCGATGCCGCCCGTGCCGACCGACGCAGGGCGGTCGAAGCATCCCACGCCGCCGCGCTGCGCCAGGCTCGCGCTGAGCGCGCAGGGGGTCTCCCGAGGAGCCTCAGCCGTTCGAAAGGACAGCGTGAAGTCATCTCGGGCGGGGCCGAGCCCTGGCTGGATCAGGACGCTGCCGTCGCCCTCTGGCGGCAGCCAACATGTGAAGGGCCACAGGCCGCCCCTTGAACCGCCCTGTCCATGGGGTCGGGAGGCTGACCGGGCGTTAGGGCGTGTCCGCAATGTCATGGGAGCCAGAGTCGTAGGCAGGCGATGGTGACCATGGCTTGGTAGTGGCGGGCTCGTTTGTCGTAGCGGGTGGCGAGGGCCTTGTTCTGCTTGAGCCGGTTGAAGCAGCGTTCGACGACGTTACGGCGTCGGTAGGCGGCCCGGTCCAGGCGGCAGCGGCTCTCGCCTCTGCGGATGCGGCCGTTGATCTGGTCGATCCGTTCCGAGATCGTCGCGGCGATGCCGCGCCGCCGCAGGTAGGCGCGGATCTTCAGGGACGAGTAGCCCTTGTCCGCGACGACCCGATCCGGGCGCGTCCGGGGCCGGCCGGGTCCGCGCCGTGGGATGCGGATGCCGGCCATCGTTGACGTTTCCGCCGGTGAGTGTGAAGGCCAGGGGCAGACCTTGGCAGCTTCCACAGGATCCCGATGACCACCTGCCGACGGTCCCGCACCGGACGACCCATCCGGGACGGCGCCAGCCCACTTTGCGGACACGCCTTAGGCGTCCGGGTCGGCTGCCCGTTTCCCACTCGCCTGCTGCGTAGCTGGCCGCAGGGGCCAGCCGGCCCCTTGGATTGCCCCAGTTCTTGAAGGTGCGCCGCCTCCTCCCCCAACGACGCGGAGGCGTCGGCCTCCACCTATAGAGCGCCTGGGAACCGCCCGAGGGCTCAGACCGGGCCCTGGACGCCCACAGGGCCTACCGTCCCGTCCAGCAGTACCTGGTGCTCCCAGGCCCGCAAGCGCGTCTCGGTGGACGCCCGGATTCCGGGACCGGTCCGGCCGCGTGCTGCTGGTGAACCCCACGTACAAGCCCGGCTGGGACCTCCCGGGCGGGATGGCGGAGGCCAACGAGCCGCCGGACGAGGCACTCTCCCGCGAGCTGAAGGAAGAACTCGACCTCGACATCACGCTCCAGGCCTTGTTGGTCGTCGACTGGGTCCCCCCGCACGGCCCCTGGGACGACCAGCTCGCCTTCATCTTCGACGCCGGCACCCTCGACGACGACCGGGCCGTGCACCTCAGGCCCCACGACGACGAACTGTCGGAGGCAGCCTTCGTGGCCCTGGCCAGGGCCCGAGAACTCCTGGGGAACAGGACCCGCACCCGCCTGAACGCGGCCCTCCAGGCCGTCCAGGCCCGCCGCCCGCTCTACCTCCACGACGGCCGGCACGTCCTCTGACAGCCGCCGTGATCGGCAGGACACTCAGCCGAGGGCGCAGGCCGGGCCCGCGGCCAGCGCCCGGTCCACCAGCGGGCCGGCCGTGCCGGTGTAGCCGGCCGGGTCGAGCAATGCGGTGAGCTCCGCGGGCGTGAGGACATCCCGCAGTGCGTCGGACTCCGCGAGTACGCCGGCCAGCGGGCGGGCGGTCTCGGCCGCCCGCAGCGACGCCCGGGTCAGCAGCTCCTTCGCGGCCGCCTTGCCCAGCCGCGGGGCGAGCACGGCGGAGACCCGCTCGGAGACGAGCTGCCCGCCGGTGGCCTCCAGGTTGGCCGCCATCCGCCCGGGGTGCACGGTGAGCCCGCGGACCAGTTCCACGGCGGTGTGCGCGGCCCCGCCGGTCAGCCGCAGGGCCTCGCGCAGCGGCTGCCATTCGGCGTGCCAGACACCCGCCGACCGCTCGTCCTCGTGCGGCAGGCACTGCGCGAGGACGGCGGCCAGCGCCGGGACCTGGAGGGCGGCGGAGCGGATCAGCGTCGACAGCACCGGGTTGCGCTTGTGCGGCATCGCCGAGGAGGCGCCCCGTCCGGCGACGGCCGGCTCGGCCACCTCCCCGATCTCGGTGCGGGCCAGGACCAGCACGTCGGCGGCGATCTTCCCCAGTGCCCCGGCGGTGTGCGCGAGGGCCGCGCCCAGGTCGGCGACCGGCGTGCGCAGCGCGTGCCAGGGGAGCACCGGTGCGGCCAGGCCGGTCTCGTCCGCGAAGGCGGCCGTCAGCTCCGCCAGGACGGCGGCCGGGTCGGCGTCGTCGCCCGCGTACTGGAGGTAGCCGGCCAGCGTGCCGGCCGCGCCGCCCAGGGAGACCGGCAGGCCGCCGTCGGCCAGCCGCTCCAGCCGCTCGGCGGACTCCAGGACCAGCTGCCGCCAGCCCGCCGCCTTCAGCCCGAAGGTGGTGGGTACGGCGTGCAGGGCGAGGGTGCGTCCGGCCATCACCGTGTCCCGGTGGCCGGCGGCCAGGCCGGCGAGGGCGTCGGCGACCGCTCCGAGGTCCGCGACGATCAGCCGCAGCGCCCGGGTCGCCACCAGCATGGCGCCGGTGTCGAAGACGTCCTGGCTGGTGGAGCCGCGGTGCACGTACTCGGCGGCCTCGGGCGCGCGGGCCGCGACCCGCGCGGTGAGCGCCGCGACCAGGCCCACCACCGGATTGGCGGTCTCCCGCGAGGCCAGGGCCAGCTCCCTGGCGTCGAAGTCCCCGGCCCGGGCCGCGGCGGTGATCGCGGCGGCCGCCGCGGGCGGGACCGTGCCGCACCGCGCCTGGGCGCGGGCCAGCGCGGCCTCCGCGTCGAGCATCGCCTGGATCCAGGCGCCGTCGGCGACGGCGGCCTCGACGGGGGTGCCGGCCCGGACCGGGGACAGCAGCCCCGTGTCCGGGCCCGCGGGGCGGTCGGCGGCACGGCTCACGCGACCGCTCCCGCACCCGCGTTGCCGGACAGCGCCGGCCCGGCCGCGACCGCCGGTGTCCCGGGCAGCCGCAGCGCGGGGCGCGGCTCCGGCAGGGCCAGCACCGCCGCCGCGATGGCGTCGGAGTCCTCCAGGGTCACCGAGCCCACGCCCGGCCGGATGCCGGCCGCGGTCACCCAGTGCACGGCCTCGGTGGGCACCCCGTACGCGAACCGCCTGAGGTGCGGCACCCCCTGGCCGTCGAGCAGGTGGTACGGGCGCTCCGAGACGGCCAGGCCGCCGGTCTCGTACGAGGAGCCGTCCGCGCCGGCGATGCGGTGGGTCCGGGCCTGACCGGTGCTCAGCAGCCGTTCCATGAGCGGGTCGGCGGTGCGCCGTACGTCGATCTCGGGCAGCCGGGCCTCGATCAGCACCGTGGCCCGCACCCGCAGGCCGGTGACGTCCGGGGAGGTGCCGATGAAGGCCGGGCCCCCGGGGTCGAGGGGGTCGGCGGTCACCTGGAGCCCGGGACCGGTCACGTCGAGGACGCCCGCGTCGATCAGGGCGGCCATCTCCTCGATGCGGGAGGCCGGCGGGCCGATCGACAGGTAGGCGTTGAGCGGCGTGTACCAGCGGTCGAGCTCGTCGCGGTGGGAGTCGGCGTCGAGGCCGCCGTGGTCGATCGCCAGGCGCAGTTCGTTGCGCAGGTCCCGCAGCAGGTCGAGGGCCGCCTTGAACGGGCCGCTGACGTTGCCCTCGCGGGCCCGGCGCAGGTCCTCGTCGAGGTAGCCGCGCAGCCAGCCGCGGAAGGCGGCCAGGTCCCGGAAGACCTGCTCGCCGTAGGGCCGGGCGACGGTGTCCCAGTCCCAGCGCTCGTCGTCGCCGATGCCGGCCGCGGTGAGCAGCACGTCCTCGGCCGCGTCGTCCTCGGCCCGCAGGAACGCCTCCGCGAAGGCGGCCACCGCGGCCGGCTCCGCGCGCCGCGCGAGCAGCGTCTCGTAGTAGACGGTGCGCACCTCCTTCGAGACCAGCGGCCACAGTTCGGCGCCGAAGCGGATCGGCTCACCGCCCCGTACCCGGGCGCGCAGGGACGCCACGAAGGAGGTGGTCAGCAGCCGCGGGTGGTAGCGGCCGTGCGCCCCCTTCTCGTTCTCGCCGCGCGCCTGGTACGGCACGCCGCGGCGGGATCCCGCGTACAGCCGCGGCTCGCGGCCCGAGGGGCGGTAGACCAGGCGGCCGTCGACGCGCTCGAACAGACCGCCGCGGGCGTGGGTGAACAGCGCCATGTAGTCGAAGAAGTTCAGGCCCAGGCCGCGCAGCAGGACCGTCTCGCCGGGGGCGACCGCGGACAGGTCGACGTCCGCCGGGTTGCTGGGCGCGATGTACGTCAGCCCGTGCCGGGCGGCGTACGCGGCGAACTCCCGCTCCGTGTCGGTCGGCCGCACCTGCACGTGGCCCTGCGCGAGGACCACCGCGCCCAGGCCCGTCAGGCGGGTGCCGTCCTCCAGGAGCACGGTCTGCGCCCCGCCGGGGCCCGCGCCGGGCTCGGCGTCCTCCAGGGCCACGGCGCGCGAGGCGTGCACGCGGACGGTGGTGTGGGCGGCCGCGCTGGCGGTCACCCGGCCGAACACCCAGGTCAGGTACTGGCCGTAGAGGGCTCGGGTGGGGTACGTGTCGGGTCCGAGGTCCCGGGCCTCGGCGAGGGTCTCGTCGTCGTACGGGGAGCCCGCGCCGGGAGTCAGCGCGCTGGGGCCCAGCGCCTTGGCCCACTGGTACAGGCTCGGGCCCTCCTCCAGCGGCCCCTCGATGGCCACGCTGGCGTCGGTGTAGACCGTGACCTGGCAGGCGACGGTGTTCATCAGGAGGTGCCGGGACTGGGAGGGGCGCCAGACCCGGCCGGAGCCCGGTGGGTCCGGTTCCACGACGTGCACGGTCAGCTCGTCCCAGCGGGGGGACTTGCGCTCCTGCGCACAGAGCCGTTCCAGGACGGACAGCCCGCGAGGTCCGGCGCCGACGAGGCACACTTCCAAACGTCCGCTGCTCACAAAGCACTCCGCTCAGGGGACGGGGGACGGCCGGACCGCGGCGCCGCCGCGTCGGCCCCGCCGGTGTGCCGGTCCGGCCTGCTCCCCGGGGGTCAGGGTGGTGTCGGCCAACGGTCGGTCGCGCCGCTCAACCAGGGCTCGGATACGGGTGGAAGACCCGTCCTGGACCGGTTTCGGGCGCCTTCCCGGGCGGTCGGGAACGCGTACGGCGCGGTGGGCCGGCGTGGGGGCCGCGTACCGGCGCCCGGGGCCGCGTACCGGCCCCGTGACACGCGAAAGCACCCCCCGCGCGGTGCGGGGGGCGCTTTGGGGCCGGAAGGTCCGGCGGAGGCGCGGGACGGCTCAGGCGGTCCCGAACCACCGCTCCAGCGCGTCCTGGAGGCCGGCCTCGTCGGGGGCGGCCCAGGCGATGTAGCCGTCGGGGCGGACCAGCAGCGCGTGCGGCGCGTCCGGCGCGTCCGCCTCGCCCTCGGCCCAGTCGCCGGTGATTGTGTCCACCCGCCCGGCCCAGCGCGCCGCGGTGGCGCGCAGCGCGTCGGAGTCGGCAGCGGCGGGGGTCACGAACAGCACGCCGCGGGCCGGCTTGAGCAGGTCCCGCACGGTGGCGGGGCTGCCGTCGGTGAGCTTGACCGGGGTGTCGGGGCGCAGCCGGAGGCCGAGCCGCGGGTGGCTGCCGGCGCCCATGTCGTAGCGGACGTCGAGGCCGGACACCTGGCCGGCCAGGTGACGGGCCACCGCCACGTCCTGGACGAGCTCCTGCATGACCGCGCGCAGCGGCTCCATCTCCTCGCCGGAGAGGTAGAGCTTGGTCTGGGCGCGGGTGTTGCGCATGAGCAGCTCCCCGACGGGGTGCCGCTCGGACTGGAAGGTGTCGAGGAGGCCCTCGGGGGCCCAGCCGTTGACGGCGGCCGCGAGTTTCCAGCCGAGGTTGACCGCGTCCTGCACGCCCACGCTCATGCCCTGCGCGCCGGCCGGCATGTGGATGTGGGTGGCGTCGCCGGCCAGGAAGATCCGGCCCTTGCGGTACTGGGCGGCCTGGCGGGTGGTGTCGGTGAAGGAGCTGATCCAGCGGACCTGGGCGTCGTGCAGGCGCTCGCCGGTCATGTCCTGCCAGGCGTCGGCGATGGTCTCGAAGGTGAGGCCGCTCTTGTCCTCCGGCGGGCGCAGCGACTCGTTGTGGATGACGATGCGGTGGACGCCGTCCTCCAGGTTGAAGGCCATGACCATGCCGCCGGGCACGCGCTCGCCGATGGGGCGCTGGCGGATGTCCGCCCCGACGATGTCGGCCATGTACATCCCGCGGGTGGGCTCCCAGCCGGGGAAGTCGATGCCGGCGAGGCGGCGGACGATGCTCCGGGCGCCGTCACAGCCGATCAGGTAGCCCGCGCTCTCCTCGCCGCGGCCGGCGGGGCCCTCGTACTCGACGACGACGCCGTCCTCGGTCTCGCGGAAGCCGAGCACCTCGTGCTCGCGGCGGATCTCGACGCCCAGCTCCGTGAGCCAGCCCTCGAGGATCTCCTCGGTGCGGTACTGGGGGATGCCGCGGACGCTGAAGTGGTTGTCGTCCAGCTTGGAGAAGTCGATGTGGACCCCGCCGAAGTGGCCCTGGGCCCACTCGACGTCGCCGAAGCGCTCCAGCAGGCCGCGCTGGTCGAAGACCTCGGCCGCGCGTCGGGTGAAGCCCACGCCGCGGGACTCGCCGCTGGGGGCGGGCAGCTTCTCGAAGACGACGACGTCCACGCCGCCCAGTTTCAGTTCGCCGGCGAGCATCAGCCCGACCGGCCCGGCGCCAACGATGATCGCGCCCTTTGCCATGTCCTACTCCTCAACTGCGGGTGGGGCCGGGGGGTGTGTCGTGCGGCGGGCCGTCAGGCGGCCGCGGGCGCCCCGAACCAACGGGTGAGGGCGGCTTCGAGGTCGCCGCCGTCCGGCGCCGCCCAGGCGATGTAGCCGTCGGGGCGGACCAGCACGGCCCGCGGGGCGTCCTGGTGGCCGGCCTCCTGGTCGGCCCAGGTGCCGGTGACGACGTCCACGCGGTCGGCCCAGCGGGCGGCGAGCTCGGCCGGGGCGCCGTCCCCGTCCGTGACGATGAGCACGCCGCGGGCGGCGTGCAGCAGTTCGGCGACCTTCGTGCGGGTGCCGTCGGCGCGCTCGACGGCCCGGTGGGGGGCCAGGCGCATGCCGAGGGAGGGGTGGTCCCCGTCGCCCAGGTCGTACTTGATGTGCAGGCCGGAGACGCGGCCCGCGAGCCGCCTGGCGGCCTCGGGCAGGGTGACCAGCTCGCGCACGACGGCGCGCAGCGGCTCCATCTCCTCGCCGGCGAGGTACAGCAGCGACATGGAGTGCACGTCGCGCATCAGCTGCTCGCCGATCGGGTGGCGCTCCGCGTGGTAGGTGTCGAGCAGGGACTCGGGGGCGCGGTCCCCGAGCACGGCGGCGAGCTTCCAGCCGAGGTTGACGGCGTCCTGGAGGCCGACGCTGACGCCCTGGGCGCCGAGCGGGGCGTGGTCGTGGGCGGAGTCGCCGGCCAGGAAGACGCGGCCCTTGCGGTACTGGGTGGCCAGGCCGGTGGCGTTGGTGAGGGCGCACATCCAGGAGGCGGAGGCGCCGTGGATGTCCTCGCCGGTCAGGCGCTGCCAGGCGTCGGCGAGCTCCGAGAACTCCAGCTCGCCCTCGCCGTGGTGCGGGCGGACGCCGGCCTCGTGGATGACGATGCGGTCCACACCCGGCTCCAGGGTGACGGACAGGACCATGCCGCCGCCCTCGATGCGCTCGCCGATGGGCCGCATGCGCACGTCCGCGCCGACGACGTCGGCCAGGTACATGCCGCGGGTGGCCTCGTCGCCGGGGAAGTCGATCTCGGCCAGCGTGCGCACGGTGGACTTGCCGCCGTCGCAGCCGACCACGTACGTGGCGGTGGCCTCGGTGTAGCCGTCGGGGCCCTGGAAGCCGAGGACCACGCCGTCCTCGGTCTCGGTCAGGGTGGTCAGCTGGTGGCCGCGGCGGACCTCGACGCCGAGTTCCTCGACCCAGCGGCCGAGCATGTCCTCGGTGACGGACTGGGCCAGGCCCATGACGCCGAAGTGGCTCTCGTCCAGGAGGGAGAAGTCGATGCGGATGCCGCCGTAGTGGCCCTGCTTGCCCCAGCGGATGTCGCCGAGCCGGCCGAGCAGTCCGCGCTGGTCGAAGACCTCCGCGGTACGGCTGGTGAATCCGAGGCCGCGCGACTCGCCGCTGGGGGCGGGCAGCTTGTCGTAGACGACGACGTCCGCGCCGCCGAGCCGCAGCTCACCCGCGAGCATCAGACCGACCGGCCCGGCGCCCACGATGATCGCGCTCTTTGCCATTTCGATTCCTCCATACAGACGATTGATCACCAGGGAAGACCAGGGGGGTCGAAGGGCGGTGCAGCGGGACCGCAGGATCGCTCAAGCGATCCTTGAGGTCCGCCCCTCACCGCGCGCGGCGGCCGCCCGTGCGGGGTGCGCTCCGGGTGCCGCGCCCGCCGAGGCGAGTTCGAGCAGCAGTGCCTTGACGTCGGTGGCCGCCACCGTGCCGGCGACGGCGCCGGGGGCGGAGCACAGGAGCACCGGCCCGTCGGCGGGGTCGGCGGGCGGCAGGCCGTGGCTGCCGCGCACCGGTGCGGGGTCCAGCGGCACCACGGCCATGCGGTAGCGCATGCCGAGCTTCTTGCGCGCCAGCGCCGTGGCGGCGGTCAGGCGTACGTACGGGTCCTCGGGGTCCATGAACAGCTCGGCGGGGTCGTAGCCGGGCTTGCGGTGGATGTCGACGAGCCGGGCGAAGTCGGGGGCACGGTCGTCGTCGAGCCAGTAGTAGTACGTGAACCAGGCGTCGGGCTCGGCGAGTGCGACGAGTTCCCCGGAGCGGGGGTGGTCCAGGCCGTGGGCCCGCTTGCCCTCCTCGTCGAGCAGCCGCGCCAGGCCCGGCAGTCCGGCGAGGGCCTCGCGGACGGCGGGCAGGTCCCCGGGGCGGCGCACGTAGACGTGGGCGATCTGGTGGTCGGCGACGGCGAAGGCGCGCGAGGCGTGCGGGTCGAGGTACTCCATGCCGTCCTGGGTGTGCACCTCCAGGAGGCCGGCCCGGCGCAGCGCCCGGTTGACGTCGACGGGGCGGCGGGCGTTCGTGATGCCGTACTCGGAGAGGGCGACCACGGTGCGGCCCTGCGCGCGGGCGTCGGCCAGCAGCGGCGCCAGGGCGGCGTCGAGGTCCGCTGCGGCGCGGTGGGAGCGCGGGTCGTCGGGGCCGAAGCGCTGGAGGTCGTAGTCCAGGTGGGGCAGGTAGGCGAGCGTGAGGTCGGGCTGGCGGGTGGCCATGACGTGCCGGGTGGCGTCGATGATCCACTGGGAGGAGGGCAGGCCGGCACCGGGCCCCCAGTAGGTGAAGAGGGGGAAGGTGCCCAGGCGCTCGGTCAGTTCATCGTGCAGGGCGGCGGGGCGGGTGTAGCAGTCGGGTTCCTTGCGGCCGTCGGCGTAGTAGACGGGGCGGGGCGTGACGGTCCAGTCCACCTCGGCGCCCATCGCGTACCACCAGCAGATGTTGGCGACGGTGTAGCCGGGGTGGCGGCGGCGGGCGGCGTCCCAGACCCGCTCCCCCTCGATGAGCCGGTGGCTCTGCCGCCACAGCAGCACCTCGCCGAGCTCCCGGAAGTACCAGCCGTTGCCGACGATGCCGTGCTCGGCGGGCGTGGTGCCGGTCAGGAGCGTGGCCTGGACGGAGCAGGTCACCGCGGGCAGCACGGTGGAGAGGGCCGCCCGGGAGCCGTCCGCGGCGAGGCCGGCGAGGTGGGGCATGTGCGCCAGCAGGCGGGGCGTGAGGCCGACGACGTCCAGGACGAGGAGCGGGACGGGCCGCCCGGGCGCGGGGGCCGTCGGCGTACCGGCGGCCTCCGGGGCGGCGGGGGCGGTGGTCATGGCAGCTCCTTCAGGCCGTGGGCCGTCAGCAGGTCGCGGGCGAGGGTGAGTTCGGCGGCGATGCCGTCGGCGAGGTCGTCCGGGGTGCGCGGGCGCAGCGCGGGCGGCAGGGCCTCCCAGGTGTAGGTCTCCACCTCCAGGTGCCGGGTCAGCGGGCGCTCGCCGCCGACCAGGTGCTCCAGCGCCTCGTCCAGGACGGGCAGGGTGGCGGTCAGGGGTGCGGCGGGGGCCGCGTGCAGCGGTACGTGGAAGTGGGCGCGCCAGGGCCCGGTCTCGGGCAGCACCCCGCCGGCCAGGGCGGGGCCGAGGTCGTCGCATCCCCACAGCCCGCCGCCCGCGCGGGTGCGGGTCTGGTGCAGGAACCGGGGCTCGTCGAACCTTGCGAGGGCCTGGCGCACCTCGGGCCGGCCGGGGTGCTCGGCGTGCAGGGCGGCCGACAGCTGGCTCTTGACGACCGGGACGCCGGCGGCGGCCAGGGCCGCGAGCGCGGGGCCCGGCTCCTCGAAGGAGGTGGCCAGGTGGCAGGTGTCGACGCATACGCCGATCCGGTCGTGGCCGATGGCGCGCAGCGGCGCGATGGCGTCGGCGGTGGTCTCGACGGCGCAGCCGGGTTCGGGCTCCAGGGCGATGCGCACGGAGCGGCCGGTGGCCTCGGCGAGGTCGTCGAGGCGGTGGCCGAGCTCGGTCAGGGCCGCCCGGGCGCGGGCCGCGCGCTCGTCGTCGTACACGGTGTGCCAGGCCAGCGGGAGGGTGGAGACGGTGCCCTCCTCGGCGTCCTCCGGCAGCAGGGCGGCCAGGATCCGGGCGAGGGCGAGGGTGTACGCGTACCGGTCGGCGTGGGCCCAGTCGGGGTGGTAGACGCGGTACTTGACCCGCTCGGCCCCGAAGCCCTGGTACGGGAAGCCGTTGAGGGTGACGACCTCCAGGCCCCGGCGGTCGAGCTCGGCGCGCAGGGCGGCGAGGGCGCGGGGATCGGCGTCGAGGGTGCGGGCGGCGTCCACGGCCAGCCACAGCCCGATGCCGAGCCGCTCCCGGCCCAGCCGGTGGCGTACCGGCTCGCAGTACGCGCTCAGCTGGGCGAGGACCCCGTCGAGGGTCTCGGCGGGGTGCACGTTGGTGCAGTACGCGAGGTGGACGGTGGTGCCGTCGTGGTGGCGGAAGCGCATCGGGCTACCCCCGGGCCCGGACGGCGGCGGACCCGGCCGGCTCGCGCGGCGGCGCGGCGGACGCGGCTCCCGCGGGGGACCCCGGAAGGTCCTGCGCGGCGTCCTTCGGCGCGCCGCGCAGGATCGAGTTGCCCTCGTGGGTGGCTGCCGGGGCGGCGACCGGGGTGCCGAGCCCGAGCCGGCCGCTGAGCGCGTAGAAGGCCACGGGGTTGCGCCACAGCACCAGGTCCACGGTGTCCTCGTCGAAGCCGGCCGCCAGCATCGCCTCGCCGACCCTGCGGGTCTTGAGAGGGTCACTCCTGCCCCAGTCGGCGGCCGAGTTCACGAGCACCTTCTCCGGCCCGTACTCCTTCAGGACGGCGACCATGCGCTCCTCGTCCATCTTGGTGTCGGGGTAGACGGAGAAGCCGAGCCAGGCGCCGCTGTCCTTGGCCTCCTTGACGGTGGCCTCGTTCAGGTGGTCCAGCAGGGCGTGCCCGACGTCGAGGGCGGAGGCGCGCACGACGTCGATCGTGCGGCGCAGCCCCGCGAGCTTGTCGCGGTGCGGGGTGTGCACGAGAGCGGGCAGGCCGTGGTCGGCGGCGAGCTGGAGCTGGCGCTCCATGGCCGCGTCCTCGGCGGCCGTCATCGAGTCGTACCCGATCTCGCCGACCGCGACGACCTGGTCCTTGACGAGGAAGCGGTCCAGCTCGTCGAGGACCGGGGTGCACCGCGGGTCGTTGGCCTCCTTCGGGTTGAGCGCGATGGTGCAGTGGTGGGCGATGCCGTACTGGGCGGCGCGGAACGGCTCCCAGCCGAGGAGCGCGTCGAAGTAGTCGTGGAAGGACGCGGGCGACGTGCGGGGCTGGCCCAGCCAGAAGGACGGCTCGACGACGGCGCGCACCCCGGCGGCGTACATGGCCTCGTAGTCGTCGGTGGTGCGCGAGGTCATGTGGATGTGCGGGTCGAAGATGCGCACGTTACTGCTCCTCGGTCAGGGCCTGGGCGCGGCGCAGGTCGGCGGGGACCGTACGGCCGGCGGCGGTGCGTTCGGCGGCGTAGTCGGTGAGCATGCGGGCCAGTTCGGCGTCGCCGCGGGCCCGGTCGGCCAGCGCGGCGACGCGGGCCAAGGGGACGCCGGTGAAGAGGCACTTGAGGACGGCGTGCCGCCAGGCGTGGGCGGGCAGGTGGCGGGCGGCGTACGGGCCGACGGCGGCGGCCACCAGGCGGGTGTCGTTGGCGCGCAGCGCGTCCTCCACCAGCGGCACCCCGTGGGCGGGGTCGAGGCCGAGGTACGACAGGGCGCGCAGGACGGCGCGCCGCTCGGCGGCGGTGCCCTGGCGGTAGAGGCGGACGACGGTGTCGTCGTCGGGTCCGACGGCCAGCAGGAGCAGGACGCGGGCCTCGTCGGGGGCGCCGGTGCGGCGGCCGGCCTCGGCGAAGCGCAGCTCCCAGGCCGCGTCGGCGCGGGCGGCTGCGAGCCAGCGGCGGCCCTCGGCGTCGAGGGCGGCGGCGAGCGCGTCGGGCCCGGGGTGGCCGGCGCCGGGGACGGGGGCGGGGGCGGCCCCGGAGGCGGGGGCGGTCGTCGGGGCGGGGGCGGTCATCGGGTGCCTCCGTTTCGCAGGAACCGCAGGGAGCGCGCGGCGAGTTCGGGGCCGGCGTGGGAGTGGCGGGGCAGCTCGACCACGGTCAGCCCCTGGTAGCCGGAGTCGGCGAGGGCCGCCAGGACCGGCGGGAAGTCGATCTCGCCGTCGCCGAAGGGCAGGTGCTCGTGGACGCCGCGGCGCATGTCCTCGATCTGCACGTGCCGCAGCCAGGGCGCGGCCTCGCGTACGCAGTCGGCGGGCGAGGCCGGCTCCAGGCACTGGCAGTGCCCGATGTCGAGGGTCAGGCCGAGCGGGGCCGGGCCGCCGAGGTCGGCGCGCAGCCGGTGGAAGTCGGCGAGGCTTTCGAGGAGGTGGCCGGGCTCGGGCTCGACGGCGAGCGGTACGCCGGTCTCCTCGGCGGCGTCGAGGACCACGGCCAGCCCGTCCGCGAGCCGCTTCCAGCCGTCGTCGGCGCTCTCGCCCGCCGGGAGGATCCCGCTGAAGCAGTGCACGGCGTGCGCACCGAGGTCGGCGGCGATCCGCACCGCCCGCACCAGCATCCGGATCCGGGACCAGCGGTCGCCCGCGTCGGCCTCCAGCAGGGTCGGGCCGTGCTTGCGGCGCGGGTCGAGCACGTAGCGGGCGCCCGTCTCGACGGTGACAGCGAGCCCGAGTTCGCCGAGGCGGCGGGCGATGCGGGCGGTACGGGCGGCCAGGTCGGGCGCGCAGGGGTCGAGGTGCATGTGGTCGAGGGTCAGCCCGACGCCGTCGTAGCCGAGGTCGGCGAGGAGGGCGAGGGCGTCCTCCAGGCGCAGGTCGGTGAGCCCGTTGGTGCCGTACCCGAGGCGGAGTCCGTGCGTCACGTGGTGCTCACCTTCCGCGCGAGCCGGGCGGCGACGGGAGCGAGCGCGGCGGTGGCGACCCCGGCGAGGGGCGCCCCGGCGCCCGCCATGAGCGCGCTCTGGAGCGGGATCATGGCGCGGATGCCGCCTCCGACGGCCCGCTGGGTGAGCACGGGCGACGGGTTGAGCACGGCGTGCCCGAGCGGCTTCGCGAACCCGCGCCAGTAGGCGGCCGCCAGTCCGAGGCGTATGAGGTCGCCGGCCCCCGGGCGGAGCGGGCCGGCCCCGCCGGCCAGGCGAACGCCCACCCCGAACCGACGTCCCGCCTCCCCCGACGACCGGCACCCGGCACCCACCGCGACCGCCCCGAGAGCCGACGCGGTCCGCCCGGAGGCCGACGGGCCCTGCACGGAAGCCACCGAGCTCTGCGCGAGAGCCGTCGGAGCGGGGGCGGGAGCGCTCGCCGCGGTGGCAGCCGTCGTGGCGGCGGCCCGTGTCCGACGAGGGCCAGGGCCACGGCCCAGCAGCGCGGCCAGCACCGTGGTGGCGGCCAGTGCGGCGAGGGGAGCGGCAGTGGAGCCGCCCTCCGCCTCGCGGCGGGAGACCTGGGTGACGGCGTACGTGTGCCCGCCGAGCAGCAGTGCCGGGCGCAGGGCGGGACGTACGGTGCCCGCCGACGCGGCCGCGCCGAGCAGCAGGTCCAGGGAACGGGCGGCGGCCATGGCCGCGGGGCCCGCCGGGGTGTGCTTGAGCTTGAGGTCGTACGCCCACACGGTGACGGCCAGCGGTGCGGCGACGGCCAGGGCGGGCCGGCCGGCCCGGGCCGCCAGGGCCAGTCCGGCCGCGGTGAGTCCACCGGCGGCGGCGAGGGCGGCGCCGGGGCGGACGCGCCCCGAGGGCAGCGGGCGGTGCGGACGGGCGACGGCGTCCTCGTCACGGTCGGCCCAGTCGTTGAGGGCCATGCCCGCCTCGTACAGGCACAGCGAGGCGGCGACGGCCAGAGCGGTGCCGCGGCCGGGCCGCACGGCCGCTGCCGCCGCACCGGCGAGCGCGTCCCCGGGCACGGTGAACACCGCCGGAACACGCAGCAGTTCCGCCCACGCCCGCAACCGTCCCGCCGCGCCGGGCCGGCCACCCGACGAAGGCCGACCGGCCAGAGCCGTGTCGCCGGGCACATCGCGAAGCACCGCCGGTCCCTCCGCACCCGCGAACGCATCCCCGGGCACCGTGAACACCGCCGGGGGCCCGCCGGCCGGGGAAGGCAGGCCGGCAGAGGAGGGCCGACCACCCACAGCGGTCTCGCCTCCGGGCCGCACGGCCGCTGCCGCCGTACCCGCGAACGCATCCCCGGGCACCGTGGACACCGCCGGGGGCCGGGCGGCCGGGGAACCGGTCGGAGCGGTGTCGGGGTCGGGCCGCGGTGGCGAGGTGTTCGCACGCGTGGGCGCGTCCCCGGGCACCGTGGACGCCGCCGGGACGGGCGGCAGTTCTGTCCACGCCCGCGGCCGGCCCGTCGCGGAGGGGCCCCCGGGCGGGGTGGGTGCCGGGTGGGGGGCGGACGCGGGGGCGGGTTCCCGGCCGGTGCCGGGGCCTTCGGGGTCCACCGGAACCGGGGCGAGCCGGGCCCGGCGTACGGGAGCGGCGCCGCCGGGGCCCGCCGCGGCCGGTCCGAACCCGAGCAGCTCGGCCCACACCCGCACCTGCTCCCGCGCGCCGCCCGGCCCCGCGCCGTCCCGCCGTGCCGGGGAGGGGGCGGTCATCGCCGGACCCCCGCGGAGACGCGCGCCAGGCGCTCGGCGAAGCCCAGCAGGGCCGCGTACTGCTCCCCCAGGGCGGCCGCGGAACTGCCGTCCGGGTCCTTGAAGTAGAAGCCGAGTTCCGGGCGCGGGCCCGACAGCCCGAGCTCGTGGGCGCGGGCCACCAGCCGGGCGAGGTCCAGCACGAGCGGCGCGGCGAGCGCCGAGTCACAGCCCTGCCAGATCGTCTGGAGCACCATCCGGGTGCCGAGGAACCCGTCGAAGGCCACGTGGTCCCACGCCGTCTTCCAGTCGCCCAGCGCCGGCACGTCGTCGATGTGCACCCGGCCCTCCGGCACGGCGCCGAGGTTGTCGGCGAGCACCCGCTCCTTGCCGGCGTTCTTCGCGGCCGCCGCGGCGGGGTCGGCCAGGGCGGCCCCGTCGCCCCCGCCCAGCAGGTTCGTGCCGGACCAGGCCCGGACCTCCAGGGCCCGCTGGTGGAACATCGGCGCGAGCACGGCCCGCAGCAGCGTCTGCCCGGTCTTGCCGTCGCGCCCGGTGTAGGGCAGGGCGGAGGAGAGCGCGGCCTCGGCGAGCACCGGGTGGTGCATGCCCACCGAGGGCGTGAAGTTCACGTAGCCGCAGCCGGCCTGGAGCGCGGCGGCCGCGTACTTGGTGCTGGCCGGCAGCACCTCCTCGTCCGCGACCGGCTCGGTGGTCGCGACGTTCACCACGACGACCCGGGCGGCTCCCGTCGCGCGGGCGAACTCGCGGATGTCGCGGGCGAAGGACTTGATCAGCGTCTCGCAGTCGCGCTCGTCGCCCGGCACCGGCCCGCCGGGACGGATCCGCTCGTCCGCGGCGGCCAGTTCGGCGCGCACGGCGTCGGGCAGCCAGTGCGGCAGCACGCCCTGACCGGCGAGCTCCTCGGCGCGCTTGGGCAGCGGGGTGGTCACGACGTCGTGGCCGCCGAAGACCAGGGAGGGCAGCGGGGGCAGGCCGGCACCGGCGAAGGCGCCGGTCTCGGTGACCAGGCCGGTGGGCGCCACCAGCCCGGCGGCGACGGCGGCACAGCCCGCCACGACCGTGGTGGCGACGGAGCCGCGGGCCCCGACCAGCCACACACCGGTCCGGGCACCGGCAACGGGGGTCTCGGCGTGAAGGGACACGGACAGCCTCCAGGGACGGACGTCGTACGGGGATGCCAGGGCAAGGATGCCGAGTGCCCCGTCCCCGACGGACGTCTCTCCGCTGCGGGTCGAGCGGCCGCCGAGCCGTTCCCGGCCGGGAGCCGACCGGCACCGCGTACGGCACCGGTACGACGGCCCCGGGGCGCGTACGAGTCCCGCACGGTCCCCGCACGACGCCCCGCAGACCCGCGGACGAGCCACCGCCGCCCGCCCGGACGGCCGACGGCCCCGCCGGTCCGGGGACCGGCGGGGCCGTCGGGCGGCGCACCCGAGGGGGCGGCTCGGCAGGGCACGCGTCAGGGGCGCACGCGTCAGTGGCGCACGCGCACCAGCTTGCCCTCGCTGCCCGTGGAGTTGACGGTCACGTAGGTCCGGCCCCACGGGTCGACCTCGAGACCGGTCGGCGCGGTGAGCTCGTCCCCGGTGTTGATCTCGGTGACCTGCCTGGTGTCGACGTCGATCTTGGCGAGGTAGCCCGGCGTCGGGCCGGTCGGCCCGAAGCCGCGGGTGTAGGACAGCGCGAGCAGGTTGCCGTCCGGGGTGACCTCGAGGTCGATCAGGTTGGTCAGCCCGGTGACCAGCAGCTCCGGCTGCCGGCCCGGCTCGATCCTGAAGATGCGGGCGGCACCCGGGCGCATGCCGGGCATGTCGGCGACGTAGACCGTGCCGGTCCACGCGTCCCTGGCGATGCCGGTGGGGACGCCCTCGACGCTCTGGCCGTTGACCTCGGCCTTCGGCCACACGTACGCCGTGGAGGTGGTGCCGTCCCGCTTGGCGCGGACGACCGTGTTGCTGCCGGCGTCGGTGAAGAGGTAGTCCGGGCCGCTGCGGACGAAGGCCCACGGGTTGGCGTGGACGTCGCCGCCGTCCGGGTTCAGCCGGGTCTCGTGGTCGACGAGGTCCGCGAGGACCTTGCCGTCGCGCGTGCGGAACAGGGTGCCCAGGGTGTTCGAGCCGGCGCCGAGCGCGGCACGCGACTCGTTGGTGCCGCCGAGGCCGCTCAGGACGGTGTAGCCGCCGGCCGGGTCGGGCACGGCCTGGACCGGGCCGGTGGCGATGACGGGCGCGCCGGGGGCGGCACCCACGGCGACCGAGGCGAGGCCCGACACGACGCGGCCCTTGAAGCCGCCCTTGACCTTGTAGATGCCGCCGGTGGCGCCCACGCACTTCTCGCCCACGGCGCAGCCCGGCTTGCCGGCGCCGGACTCGGCGACGAGCAGGGAGCCGTCCCAGGTGTAGGTGATGTCGCGCGGGTTGGCCAGGCCGGTGGCGATGACCTCGACGGTCGCCTCGGGGGTGCCCTCCGCGTGCGCCGGCGCGGCGATCAGCGGGGCGGCGGCGACGGCCGCGGCGGCCGCCGCGAGGACCGCCTTCTTCCCGTACTTGCCTGAAATCATTTCTCTCCCTCGCCGTGTGTCGCGCGCTCCCCCCTATTCCTCGGGAGCAGGCTCGAAACCTGCGCCACATTAGGCGGGAAATCCGGGCCGCATAACCGCGCGAATTACCGGGGCGACGGAAAACCGAGCGGGACTCCAGGAGCCCACGAGCCGCAGGCCCCGGCTCCACGTGGGCCCGAGCCGCATTCCAGGGCGGGTCCATCGCTTTTCCTTAACGTGGCGGGACGGGTCCCTTCCGGCGGTTGGGACAGAACTCGCGCTTCCTGCCATGGAGGAAAGACATGCCCGCTTTGCCGCCCCCCGAAGTCGTCCGCGCCGCGGAGAAGACCCGGGCGGATCTGCAGAAGCAGGTCCGGGAGCTGGCCCCGCCCCCGTTCGCCCTGCTGGAGCTGGCCATGGGCTCCATGGTGACCCAGGCCCTGTACGCGGCCGCCGAGCTGCGGGTGGCCGAGGCCCTCCAGGCCGGTCCGCGGGCGATCGAGGACCTGGCTGCGGAGGTCGGTGCGGACGCCGAGGCGCTGGGCCGGGTGCTGCGCCTGCTCGCCTCCCAGGGCGTGTTCACCCGCCAGGACGACGGCCGCTGGGCGCTGACGCCCATGGCCGACGCGCTGCGCGCCGACCACCCGGTGACGATGCGCGACATCTGCGTGCTGATGGGCCACCCGACGCACTGGGACGACTGGAACGGTTTCCTGGACGCGGTGCGGACCGGCGAGCCGAGCCTCCCGAAGCGGCGCGGCGTGGGCGCCTTCGAGTACCTCATGCAGAACCCGGAGTACGGTGCGGTGTTCATCGGCGGCATGGGGAACATGTCCGCCACCGAGACCGCGCCGGTCGTGGCCGCGTACGACTTCTCGCAGTTCGGCACGGTGCTGGACTTCTGTGGGGCCAACGGCGCCCTGCTGGCCGGCATCCTCAACAGCGCGCCGGACACCAAGGGCATCCTCTCGGACCCGCGCGTCGCCGGGAACGGCGCCGCCGAGTTCCTCGCCTCGCAGGGCGTCGCGGACCGCGTGACGCTGGCCGACGGCGACCTGTTCGAGCCGATGCCGTCGGGCGCGGACGCGTACGTCCTCAAGCACATCGTGCACGACTGGCCGGAGGAGCAGGCGCTGCAGATCCTCCGGAACGTGCGCGCCGCCATCAAGCCGGGCGGCAAGCTGCTGCTGGTGGAGATGGTGGTCCCGGAGGAGGGCGACGAGCCGCACTCCGGCAAGCTCGTCGACCTGTGGCTGCTGCTGCTCGTGGGCGGCAAGGAGCGCACCCGGTCGCAGTACGCGGAGCTGGTGGCGAAGGCCGGCTTCAAGCTGGAGCGGGTCGTGGAGACGGCCGCGGCCGTCTCGGTCGTGGAGGCCGTCGCGGTCTGACGGACCGCCCCTGAACGGGCCCCGGTTCCGCGTCCCCCTGACGCGGGGCCGGGGCCTTCCACGTGCGGGGCGCCCCGTTGGCCGGATGGTGCGGTGCCCGGCGGGCCCCCCGGAGCCCGGTGGATAGGATCATGGCGGCAGGAGGCGTGAACCCTGATGCCTGCGCGCCGCGTTGCCCATCCCGGCACGGTCGGTGACCGAGGTGCGGCGCGGACGAGAGGAACGTGGTGTGAGGACCCTGGCGGACGAGATGGTTCTGCTCGCCTTCGACGAGGAGGGCGGCAAGCTTCCCGTACGGCAGGCCCTGGCGCCCGCGGTGCGCGGTGCGCTGCTCGCCGAGTTGCTCGACTCCGGCGCCCTGGCGGACCTGGCGGGCACGGCCCGTACGGCGGGCGGGGCTCCGCAGGACGCCGTGCTGCGGCAGGTGTGGCAGCGGATCGCGGCGGAACCGGACCGCAAGTGGCTGCACTGGGTCCGCAAGGACGGGCGTGAGTCGATCCGCGAGGTGCTGCGCGGCCTGGAGAAGGACGGTCTGGTGGAGCAGAGCTCCAGCCGGGTCTTCGGTGTCTTCCCCCTGGACCGGGCCGGGCTCACCGCGGACGGTCTCGCCGCCGCACGTGAGGTGCGGGCGTCGGTGGTAGCCGCCGCCGAGGGCGTGGCCGGGAGCGCGGCCGGGGGCCGCGACCGGGCGGCGCTGCTGGCGGGCATCGCGCACGCCGGCGGCCAGCTGGCCACGGCGCTGCCCGCCGGCCGGCGCCGCGCCCTGAAGGACCGGCTGACGGTCCTGTCGGCGGAGGCCGCCCCGGTGTCCGCCGCCGTGGAGCGGGCGGTCCAGGACCTCCAGGGCGCGGCCTCCTCCGCGTAGGGGTAGCTGCGGGCCGTCAGATCCAGCCACGTTCGCGCGCCAGCAGGGCGGCGTGCGGACGGCTGGAGGCACCCAGGACGCGCAGCAGGTCGGCCACGTGGCGCCGGTAGGTGCGCACCGACATGCCCAGCTGCCGGGCCCCGATCTCGTCCTTGCCCACGTGGCACATGGACCTCAGGACTTCGCGTTCGGTGTCGGCCAGCCCGCCGGGGGCGTCGTCCGCGTCCGCGACGATCGAGGACAGGTCGGTGGCCTGGCCCCAGATCTTCTCGAACAGGGCGAGGATGCTGGAGACCAGTCCGGTCTCCTGTGCCACCAGGGCTCCGCGCGAGGTGTCCTCGGGGTCGATCGGCACCAGGGCGGTGCGCCGGTCGTAGACGAGCATCCGCTCGCAGATGTCGTCCGCCGCCCGGATCTGCGCTCCCCTGGCGATGAGTTCGCGCAGGTAGCTGACGGTCAGCGGGTCCGTCAGGGCTTCCTTGAGCACCACGCTGCGGATCCGGACGCCCCGTCGCAGGCAGCGCATGTCCAGCGGGCGCGAGTGCTCGATGTTCTCGGGTGTGAGTGCCGTGTACGGCTCGACGGACAGGATCTCCTCGCGGGCGAAGAACGCGAGGTCGTCGATCCGGCTGCGGATCTTCGCCACCTCCTCGATCCGCTCGACGGCCTGCTGCGAGGCGAGCGTCGGAGACTGCTCCTCGCGCAGCTCGGCCACCAGGTGCCGGGAGCGCGTGACCTCCTGGAGTTCCTGGTGCAGTTGGCGCAGCCGCAGGTCGGTGAGGCGGTCCACGGCGATGGCCGGATCGGCCGGGATCAGCGTCTTCCGGTCGGTCGGGTACAGCAGCCCGAGCTCGCACAGGAGCTCCTGGGCGCGGGCCACGGCCTCGCGGTCGGCGCGCAGCAGCAGGTGGATACCCCCGTCGGTGGTGTCCGGATTGCGCAGGAAATGACGGTAGACGCCTTCCTCCAGGTCGGAAAGGCCAAGCACGCGCATGCTTGTTGAGACCATCTCGAGCACCCCCAAGCCCTTGTGGACGCCGCGCCGTGCTCGCTGGTCAGACGGTTGCGGCCGCGCGTCCGGATGGTGGGATGCATCGTAACGCCCAGGTAACGCGAACGCGCGGCTCCATGATCGAAATGTGGCTTGATCATGTCGCCGCGCGTCCGGCCCGCCCTCACTTCTTCACGTAGAGGTTCACGAAGGCGGAGAAGGGGAGGTCCCGGTGGCAGAGGTAGGCGCTCCACCTGCCGTCCGCGACGCCGGCCCGGCCGGCCGCCTCGCAGCCGGCCGGAAGACCGGTGAACCCCTGGCGGACGTAGTCCCCGGGAAGGCCGGTGACCCGGCTCTGGGCGGGCGCGTCCGCCGGGGCCCCGCCCGACGCGGCGAGGGCCTGGGGCGCGCCCAGGGTGAAGGCGGCGGTCAGGGCGGCACCGGCCAGGACGGCACCGGGCAGGGCGCGCAGCATCGATCGGTTCATTTCGGATTCGCCTCGGTCTTTCTGTCGGGAGGACGGGTTCACGTGGACGGAAGGGGGACGGAGGGGCCCCGCCCTCATACGGGCACCGCGCCGGCTCGGGCGGCGGCCGCCGGAGTCCTGACGGGCTGCGCGGCCAGCATTCCGAGTGCCGCTTCCTCGCCCGGAGGGAAGCCGAGCCGGTTCATCACCATGTGCAGGTGGTGGAGCAACTGGTGGGGACGCGAGCCGGGCGCCCGCAGGACGAGCCCGGCCAGCGCGTCGGCGTGCGCTTCCAGGCGTTCCCGCGCGTCGGGCGCCGGAGCGCCCTGCTCCCGCACCCCGGCCGAGACGGCGCCCAGCAGCGGCCGCAGCTGCTCGCCGGCGGCGGCCATGCGCAACTGCCAGCCCCACCGGGTGCGGTGGTGGACCCAGAAGACGTCCCGCTCCTCCTCCGGCAGCACCCGGGCGGTGAGGGCACGGGCGAAGTGGACCGCGTGCGCGGCCCGCTCGTAGCGCCGGGGCAGGGCGGCGAGGTCGCGTGCCGCGCAGAAGGCGCTGTCCAGCCGGAAGACCCGTTCGGCTACGGCCACGCCTTCGGGGCCGCCGTACTTGGCCAGCTCGGGGGCGTACAGCGAGGGCACCACCCCGCGGGCCGACGGGCCGGACGGCAGGGTGCCGGGCAGCAGGCCGACGGCGTCCTCGGGGCGCTCCTCCAGCGTGTCCAGCAGACCGGTCAGCTCCTCGCGGGCGACGGCGTCCAGCGCGTCCACCTCCGCCGCCCCGGCGCGCAGCCGCAGCCGCAGGTGGTGGCCGGTGGCGTCCCAGTACCTGATGAAGAACCACTCCTCGCTGCCCAGCCGCGCGGCCTGCGCGGCCAGCCACGGCACGAGGGTGCGGACCGCCGCGTCCATGCGGCCGGGACCGCCCGGGTAGACCCGTACGTACCACCAGTCCCGCTCGGGAACCGCCACGCTCATGACTCCTCCTCCGGTCGCCGCCAGCGCAGCAGCGAGATGTGCTCGGCGGCCCGGGTGCCGCCCGCCCCGTCCCGCAGGGGATGGTCCGACCGGGTCGGCAGCGCCTCGACCAGGCGCAGGTGGCCGCCGTCGGCGCCGGCCCACTGGGCGAGCACCGACAGCGAGAGCGGCGAGGTGAGCGAGACCCACAGGGGTTTGCGGTCGGCGCCCTGTTCGTCCGGCCCGAAGCCGGTCAGCCGGTGGCAGAAGACCTCCTCGGGCATCCCGTGCGCCCGCCGGAACGCCTCGGCGCGCAGGGCCGTCTCGGCAGCGCTCTCCCCCGGCCGCGGCAGCGGGAGTTCCGCGGCCGGTACGACCCAGGAGGCGCGGTTGACGGTGACCCGGCCGAAGGCGGAGCGCGGCAGCGGCACGACGTCGTCGCGCCGCTGCTCCTGGAGCCCGAACGGCAGGACGTAGTCCGAGTGCGGCGACCCGTTGACCCACGGGTCGGCGAGCACCGCCAGCAGCCGGGCGAACGGCGGGAAGAGGTGCGGCGGGACGAGCCCGAGGTAGGCCAGCCCCACCGCCCCGCCCGTGCGGTCGCGCAGCGCGAGCGTGCCCTGGCCGGGGTCGTGGGTGAGGACGGTGTCGGTGAGGTCCAGCCCGTCGGCCGCCGGTGTCTCGCCGGGCAGCTGCAAGGGCGGCAGCAGACCGGCCGACCGCGACTGGGCGGTGTTGACCTCCGTCCACAGGACGAGTTCGCGGCAGGCGCGTCCGGGCCAGCAGGCGCGGACGTGCTCGCGCAGGCGTTCCCGGAAGTCCTCGCCGAGCAGCCGTCCGAAGCGGGTGACGAGCCCGCCGGTGCCGGGGTTGAACTGGTTGACGACCAGCTCGTAGTCGCCGTCCCGCACCGCCCGGTGGCTGCCGGCCGCGAGCTGGAAGAGCACGGCCGCGGCGGGCGGCGCACTGGTGGGTCCGACCGGCAGCCAGGCCCGCTCCCCCGGGGTCCCCCGCTCGGCGCGGTCGGCGACGGCGGCCCGGTCGAGGTCGGGCTGCGCGTCCCCGTCGACGGCGACGCGCATCAGGAAGCCGAGCACGTCGGTGCAGGTCCCGCCCGGTCCGTACGCGGCGGTGAAACGGTCCACGAGCACGTCGTACAGGTGCGAGCGGAAGAGGTACGGGCGCATGCGGCGGCCCAGTTCGGTCAGGTCGGCGCGGACCTGCGGCACGCTCAGCACATCGGGCAGGGCCAGGCCGCTCCGGACGTCCTCGTAGAGCAGCTCGCCGGAGGCGAACCGGTCGAGTCCGGCCCGCCCGGCCCAGCGCCCGGCCGTGCGGCGCGCCCGGGTGACGGTCTCGGCCCGCTCCTCCTCCGCGGCGGCGGCGAGGGCGGCGGCGGATTCCCGCAGTTCGCGCACCTCGGCCGCGATGCCGTCGCCCGGCCGGTCCGCGAGCAGCTCGGCCACGGCACCCACCGGGTCGCCGCCGCGCCGCCAGGGCGGTACGGGCGTGATCAGCCCGGTGTCCAGCAGCCGCCGGAAGCGCCGGAAGGGCTCCGGTCCGCCGAGTCCGGACAGCAGCTCCTCCAGGGAGTGTTCGGCGTCGGGCGCGAAGCCGGAGAGCCAGGGCGCCGCGTGATCTGCCTCCACCACCCGGTCGAGCCGCCAGGCCAGACCGCCGTCGGCGACGGGCTCGGGAAGCAGGACGAGGCCGCCCGGGGCGTCGGGTCCACCGGGCCGGACCGGCGCGAGCCGATAGCGCAGCAGACCGGCGGTGCCGGCCTCGCGGGCCAGGCACCGCAGGGCCAGGTGGGCGAGGGCGGTGGCGGCGTAGCTGTGGGCGGCGGGGGATTCCTGCCCGGTACTGCCTGCCTGGCCGCCCTCGCCCACGGTCGTGAGCGTGGAGAACGGGCTGGTCTTCACGGCGGCCCTGGACACGTACGAGTACAGGGTGCGCAGGTTGCGCGTCTCGGACGGGCGGCGGCGCGGACGGCCGTGCCGCAGCCAGTCGGGGGCGGCCAGCGCGGCGGCGTGGGCGAAGCCGGTGTCGGCGAGGTGGGCGGCGAGCGCGGCCGGGGCGGCCGAGCGGTCCTCGGCCAGCAGGGCTGCCAGCCGCCGGGTGGTCTCGTCGCGCAGCCGGACGGCGGTCTGCCACGCGGCGAAGGCCGTGGTCCCGGTCAGCTCGGCGATCCGCGGCGGCAGTTCGTCCCCCCACGGCAGGGCCCGGAGGCGGTGTACGGCCCGCTTGGCGGCGAGCACCTGCCGGCGCAGCGGCACCTCGTCGTCCAGCAGCGGGACCAGCGAGAAGCAGACGTCCTCCAGCGCGGGCCGGAGGCGCTCCAGCTCGGCGTGCGCGTCGGCGGCCTCGCCGACGGCCTGCCGCGTTCCGCGGCCGGTGAGCTCCAGGGCTTCGGTGGGCAGGCCGCCGACCCGGGTGAGCAGCGGCCCGGAGATCACGGGGGAGGTCATGGCATCGACCGCCCGACGAGGGCGAACGACCAGATCAGGGACTGGACGACGAAGTAGCCGAGGGCGACGGTGTAGACGCTGCACACGAGCCCGTACACGAGGTGGAGCCGGCGGCTGCGGGCGGGCATCCGCTCCAGGAAGCCGGGCAGTGCGCGGCCCAGCAGGTGGTGCTTCAGCAGGGCGAAGGCGCGGCCCCGGGCGTCGACGAGGCCGAACCCCGCCTCGATCGCGGCGTAACCGTCGCTCGGGAGCATCGGGTTGATGTTCGTGACCAGGTTGAGCATCTGGAACAGCAGCAGCGCCCCGGCCACCTGGGCGACCGGTCCGTCCGCGGTGAGCACGAGCAGGGCGGCGGCGCCGGTGAACCAGCCGTCGCTGAGTGGTCCGGCGAGGGCCAGCAGCACCCGGCCGCCGCGGGAGCGGACCCGGTAGGCGTCGGTGCGGTCGACGTAGGCGAGCGGCATGAAGTAGAAGAGCAGCGCCACTCCGAGGCCCCGGACCGGGACCTTGAGGACCTGGCAGACCATCGCGTGCGCGCTCTCGTGCACGAGGATCTGGAAGAGCATCAGGGCGATGGCGATCAGGGTGCCGGTGCCCAGCAGGTCCTCGGCCGGCGGCGCCGACGTCAGGACCGTGTACAGGCCGAGCAGGATGCCGAGCACCCCGCCGGCGGCGAAGACGCCGGCCGAGAGCCGGGCCGGAATGCGGCGGAGCAGCCGGGCGACGGGCTCCAGGACGGCCGGGAGCGAGCGGGTCACGACGAAGCGCGGCATCAGCATGTTGGTGCCGAAGCGGCCGCCGGCGCGCTTCTTGACGGGGCGCTCGGCCTCCGTGCCGACGAGCAGGCCGCTGCGCGTCAGGTCCTGTACGAAGGTGTCGAGTTCGCGGCGCACGCCCTCGGCGGCCACTCCGCGTCGCTCGGCCATCAGGGCCGAGAGCTCGTCCATCGAGCGCGTTCCGTCGAACTGCCGCAGCAGGGCCGCCGCCGATTTCGTCAGCCGGTGGTAGGTCCCTCCCTGCGGGTCGAACACCAGGGGGTGGTCGTCCATCCCCCGGATGATCTCCAGATCCTCCCGGAGTTTGGGTGCAGTGCACACGTCCACGGCGCGGTTCCTCCCTCCGCGACGGCGTCCCGGCCCGCTACCGGTCCCGGGTCGCCTGGCTTTAATCTGGTGGGGTGCAGTCCGGTTCGGAGCAAGCGGACCGGACTGGGGACCCTGGGCCCCGGGGTACTACGACCACCCCGGAGCCCAGGGATTCGCCGGGCTGATCAGCCGCCCTGGCTGGAGACGCTGCTCATCGAGCCGACGCAGCCGACGGGGCAGCTGGCGGAGCCGGCGCAGGCACCGCAGAACGCGGTGGTGAAGCCGGGGCTGACGGCGTCCTGGAGGACCTCCAGGTCAAGGGACTCGGACCAGAGCTCGAGCTCGGTGTCGAGGTTCTCGTTCATGGCGTTGCACTTCCTTCCTGTCACCTGCCCGTGCAGGTGGATCGGGTCGTACGGGTGGTGCCGGGGCGCTCTAGCCGAAGCTGGAGGCGCTCGCGGACGACGAGGCGGTGCTCGTCGGGCACGAGGCCGACGAGGCGGTGCCGGCGGTCGCCCAGGTACCGAGGGCGACGCCCTCCTTCAGGGGCTCCAGGCCCAGCGCGTCCGAGGCCAGCTCGTCGGCGGAGAGGTCGAGTTCGAGGTCGTCGGAGTTCTGCACGGGAACTTCCTTCCTTTTCTGGGGGTGGTTCCGGCCGGGTGCGGCCGGGATCAGCCGATGGTGGACGCGGACGACGCGGTGGCCGCGGACGTACCGGGGCAGGACGCGGTCGAGGCGGATCCGGCGCAGAAGAAGCAGCCGAGGGCGTTGCCCTCCGGGAGCTCCTCGATGGCCAGCTCGTCACCGTCGATGACGTAGAGCTCGAGGTTGTTCTCCATGGTGTTCACCTCCTTCGGGGGCACGGGACGGGGTGCGCGGTGGGAACCGCGGATCACCCGTAGGTGGAAGCGCTGCTGACGGACGACGCGGACGTCGCCGGGCAGGACGCGGTCGAGGCGGATCCGGCGGACGCCCAGCTCGCGAGGGCGTTGCCCTCGGGCAGCTCCTCGATCGCCAGTTCCTCCGTGTCGACGGCGTACAGCTCGATGTCCTCCATGGGAGGCACCTCCTGTGTGTCGTGGGTGGGTTCGGGGTTCCCGCCCCGGGCCGGGGCGGAAGTCTCAGGGGGCCGGCGGCAGGCCCAGGGCCAGCGCGAAGACCTGCTGGCGGGTCGTTCCGTCGCTGAGCAGCGGGCCGCGCACGGCGGCCGGGATGAAGCCGGCGAAGACGCTGCCGACCAGGCCGTGGGAGACGCCGTCCAGCCACATCGCGTACGCGGTGGAGCCGGCGCGAGTCATCTGCAGCCGGTAGCCGTGCCCGCCGTGGCGCCGGACCGCGGCGTCCAGTCCCACTCCGACGGAGATGATCGCGGCGGCGTCGGAGAACTCCGGCTGCAGCGTCAGCCCGTAGCGGGCCGCTCCGGTGGGCAGCTCCATCACCGGGGTGAAGGAGCGGGCGGCGGCGTCGAAGCGGTGGATGGCGGGGGTGACCCCGGTCAGCCGGTTGGCGACGACGGTGAGTTCCAGGGGGTGGCCGGCGGCGTCCTCGTCCGGGTCCGCCGCCAGGGCGCGGGCCATGATGTCGGCCAGCAGGCCGGCCGGCAGCGGGTCCGGGGCGAAGCCGCGGAGCGAGCGCCGGTGTTCCAGGGTGGTCAGCAGGTCGTGGGGCGCGGCCGGCGGGGTGTACGGGCCGACGGTGACGGCCGGTCCGATGGCCTCCGGCGTCGGCGCGGGGCGCTCGGCGAGTGCCGTTCCGGTGGCGCCGTGCTGCTCGCGGAAGGACGCCAGGACGTCCATGGCCAGTTCGTGCGGTGTGCTCACGGGGCTCCTCCCAGGTCGACGACGGCGGTGACCGGTTCCAGGTCGGGGTCGACCCCGAGGGCCGATGCCAGGGCGAGGTCGTCCCAGCGGGTGCGGGTCGTGCAGGGCAGGTCCAGCGCTCCGGCCGCGGTGCGCAGCGTGGTGGTGGCGCAGCCGGCGTCGAGCAGGACGATCCGCAGGGCGAACGCGGCGTACTTCTTGGCGACCTTGGTGAAGTCGCCGGTGAGGACGACCGTGGCCGGTGCCCTGCCGGGTACCGCGGCGGGGTCGGCCGCGAGCCGGGCCAGCCGGTGCTCGGACGGCACGTAGCCGTACACGCCGGGCTCCAGGCCGGGGACGTCGCGGACCACGAGGTGGGCGACGACCGAGCCGATGTTGCCGCCGCTGGCGGTCCAGCGCTGCACGCGGCCGGGCAGCAGTCCCCTGCGCCCCGCGGTGACGGCGAGGAGGAGGGATGCGGTGCGGTCGTCGAGCGGGGCGGGCCGCGCGGACCTCAGTGACTCGAGCGGGGGTTCGGGAAGGGACACCGGCGCCGCGACGGGCCAGGTCTTCTCGTCGTTCTGCAGGGCGATGTTCGAGGGCTTGTAGTGGGCCTGGTGGGCCTTGCCGTCGGCGTACTCGCGCGGGGGGAAGGCGATCGCGGCCTCGTAGCGCGCGGCCAGCGGCGGCGCGACCGGGTCGCCGGGGGCCACCGAGCAGTGCGGGCAGCCGGGCCGGGTGGCGGCCGAGCGGCGCTGCTGGGAGAGGTCGGCCAGGTCGACGGTGCGCCACTGGGACGGCAGCGGGCCGGGCGTGCTCCGTGAGAGCAGCGCGAACAGGTCCCGGGCGAAGAGCGCGGCGGCCAGTTCGGCGTCGCCGGGCAGCGGGGCCCGGTCGTCCGCCGGGTCCTCGGCGGTGCGGCAGGCCAGACAGGGGGTGAAGGCCAGGTCCACGTACGGCCCGAGGTGGGCGGTACGGCCGGTGAGGGCGAGGCGGACCAGCGGGACGCCCGCCAGGGCGCAGGAGGCGGCGAGTGCCGCCGAGTCGTCCGGGTCCAGGCCGGCGGCGACCGCGAGGGTGGTTCCGGGCGCCGGGTCCGTCCCGGTGCCGGCTCCGGTGTCCACGAGCGAGTCGGTGAGGTGGCGGCGGGCGGCGTCGGCCAGGGGGCCGGCGCCGAAGACCTCGACGCGGGCCCGCGCCAGCCGGTCCAGCGCCTCCTCCCAGGCGTGGTTGGCCCCGGTGGAGTCTCCGATGCGGGAGAGGAAGTCGGCCAGGGTGCCGGGCACGTCGGCGGCGCGGGCCGCCCGCTCCGGGGAGGCGGCCTCCTCGACCAGGCCGCAGGTCCACAGCAGGGACAGGGCCTTGAAGACGGTGCCGGCCGGTATCCCCAGGGCGTCGGCCACGTCCTCGTGGCCGCGGCTGCCGTCGAGCAGGGGGAGCATGCGGGGCAGCAGGTCCCGGGCGGCGGCGCCGCGCAGCAGCTGCTTCTTCGGGGTCCCCTCGACGACGAGTGCCTCGGGCGTGTGGTGCAGGGAGAGCCCGCGCCGGAGCCTGGGGCGTGCCGGGACGTGGAACTGCGGGTCGTTCAGGGCGGCCGAGGCCATGGCTTCGGCGGTGATCACAGAGTGGTCCGGCATCGAGGCCTCCTTTCCGGTTCAGGACGTGACTGCGGGTCGTACGGGGCGTGCCCTGCGCGGCCGGGGGTCACCGGCCCGGGAGGGCCGCGAGCTCCGCCGCGAGTGCCTCGAACCGCTGCAGGCGGCTCTCGGGGGTGCGGGCCGGCCGGCACCGGGGGCACCGGTCGACGGCGACGACCGCCGACGCGGAGGTGACGCCCTCCACCAGGCCGAAGCTGCGGACGGTGGCGCCGATGCCCTCGGCCGCGCCGGGCCCGCCGGGCTCGGCCAGGGCCTCGTGCACCGCCTGCTCCGCCAGGCCCACCGCGATGGCGACGTGGTGCGGCGCGTACCCGGAGACCGGGGGCGCCGTGGCCGCCCCGGCCGGGTGGCCGTCGGCCGCCGGGGCGGTGTGCTGTGCGCGGCGGCGGGTGTAGCACCGGTGGCATGCGGTGCGGCCGGGCACGACCACCGGTCCGCACCGCAGGTCGAGCGGGCCCGCCTGGACGGCGAACCAGGGCCTGTTCCAGGCGTGGGCGCTGGCGTCCACCATGTCGGCCAGCACCTCCCGGCCCTCGCCGGTGGCCAGCACGATCAGGTCGCTGTCGGGCCACAGGCTGGGGTGGGAGCCCTGGCTCACGTCGAGGACGGTCGACCCGGGGTGGCGGGCGGCCAGTCCTTCGGCGACGGCCGCGCCGAACGCTCCCGCGGTCAGGATCAGCAGGCGCGGATCGGTCATCTTCGGACTCCTTGTCGCGTCAGGCGAACGGCTGGGGGTGAGGGTTGATGTCGGCCTCGCCCCGCACCGGGTGGCCCATGGCGGCGGGGGCCGCGTAGAGCCGCGGGTGCGCCAGGTAGCGGGCGCGGTGGACGAAGGACAGCGGCATGAGTTCGGGGATGAGCATCCGTACGACGGTCGCTCCGACCTGCTCCGCCTCGTCGGTGGTGAGGTCGACGGCGACGACCTCGCAGCCGGCGGCGTGCAGCCGGTCCAGCAGCCACGCCAGGGCGGGCAGCGGATCCTCGGACGGGGCCCGGGGAAGGTCGCGCAGCCCGTGCACCGGCCGCTCGCCCTCCAGCAGGAAGTCGAAGCGGTGCCGCTGGGACAGCGGCCCGGACAGCAGGGCGCCGTCGACGACGCTGACGATGTCCTCCTCCGCCGCGGGGGCGGTGGCGGCGGCGTCCTTCTCGGCGGCCCGCGCCATGTGGCGCAGCGCGATCCGCAGGGAGGAGGCCTCCCGGTAGAGCTTGGCGATGCCCTTGCCGGGGTCCAGCTCCGCGGTGGCCGCGACGAGCTGGGCGATGACCCGGTCGTCGTCGGCGAGCTGCACCCCGTAGATCACCGGGATGCCGAGGTCGGTGGTGGCGTCGTAGAGGTGGGTCCGCAGCCGTTCGCTGCTGCCCCGCTCGACGAAGGCCCGGTACTCCGGGGCCAGTTCGGCCGGGTCGAACTCCAGCCTGGGGAGCCGCAGCCGCTGGAGCCAGGTGAGCGCGATGGCGTCGCGTTCGACGATCTCCAGGATGCCGTTGACGACGGCGGCGGCCGGGTCGGAGTGCGCGGCGCAGCCGGTCGAGACCGGGTGGACGTAGCGCTCCGCCATGGACTCCACGGGGTTCTTCAGCCAGACCTGCATGGCCGGCACGTACACCGGGCGGTTGCGGGTGAAGGACCAGCCGCGCACCCAGCGCATGGGCCCGTCGGGGTCCGTGGGGACCAGCCCGCTGCGCGGGTCGGCGAGTTCGGCGGGCGAGCACCGGGGCCAGCGGTCGCTGGTGATGGCGTCCTCGCCGAGTTCGGCCGCGGTCGCCCAGACGATCTGCTCGGGGTCCCGGGCGCAGGAGGAGTAACGTTCCAGCGATTCGGCGACCGCGAGGTGCGCGGCACGCTCGGGGTCGAGGTCGCCGCCGGCTCCGTCGAAGTTGCCGGAGCTGGGGTTGTGCTCCCAGCCGCTCTGTTCGCTGAGGACTTCGCCGGGGTTGCCGAGCGAGGCCGTGAAGATGGGGAAGTCCGGTTCGCCCTCGGCGACGGGGAGCCGGGTCACCCGGTTCACCAGGCCGTAGGCGGAGGCGAGCTGTCCGATCCGCAGGAGCGAGTCGGGTACGGGCGGGTGGTCCCGGTCCGTGCGGGCGCCGGTGGTGGTGCCGGCCGTCGTGTACGTCGTCATCATGCACGCTCCGTGTCCCAGCGGAACGTCCGTGCCGCGAGGGCCGTCAGCCCCGCGGCCGTCGCCGCCATCACTGTCCAGTCGAGCCACAGGGCGTGGCGGGTGATCCCGCCGACCACGTCGTGGCGCAGGGCGTCTCCGAACATCGCGAGCGGGGTCCAGGAGAGCGGTCCCGCCACCGGGTCGGGGAGGAGTTCGAGGGGGAAGAGCAGTCCGGTGCTCATCAGGAGGACCGGGGTGAGCAGCCCGGAGATCGCGTTGGTCACCTCGGGGGAGGAGAGCAGCCCGCCGAGCAGGTAGCCCAGCGCGAGCAGCATCACCAGTCCGATGGCCGTGGTCAGCAGCAGCCGCAGCATCGAGGCCGGCTCCAGGAGTCCGCCGGCGACGGCGCCCGTTCCCATCAGGGCCAGTACGGCCAGTGCCAGCAGCCCTCGGCCCGGGAGCAGCGAGAGGAGCACGGCCGGCCGCCGGGCCGGTGTGGTGGACAGCAGCCGCAGGGTGCCGCTGGCCCGCATGGCCACGAGTGCGGAGGCGGTGCCGGTCAGGGCGAGCGAGAGCAGCGCGAAGGCGAGCACGCCGGGGATGACGAAGGCCATGGGGTCGAAGAGGGCGGAGCCGTCGCTGCCGACGGCCGTGACCTCCCAGCCCTTCCAGCCGGCGGCGTCCAGCACGCCGCGCACCGCGGCGACCACCGAGGGCTGCTCCGGGTCCACGGCCATCCGCAGGGTGCGGGAGGCCGCGTCCGGGACGATCACCGCCGCCTTGTCCGGCTGGGGACCCGCCTCGCCGACGGCGACGGCGGTGCTGCCGTCGCCCAGTGCCTCCTGCAGGGCCGCCGCCTGGCCGGCGGGGCCGACGACGGCGAGGTCGAAGGGGCCCCGTACCCAGGTGAGCTGCATGAGGACGACGAAGAACACCGCCATCAGCAGCGGGAAGACCACGCTGAAGAAGAGTGCCGCCGGATCGCGCAGCAGCTGCCGGGTCATGGCCCGGGAGAGCGCCTTCCACTGGCGCGTCGTCGAGACGGGTGGTGCGCTGAGGCCGACGGGGGTCATCGCTTCTCCTCCTGTTCCGGTCCCGGTTCCGGCGAGGTTCCGGTGAGGCGGAGGAACACGTCCTCCAAGGTCGCGGGGCGCGGCCGGACATCGGCCGCGGCATCGATCCCCGTGATCCACTCGGCGGTGGCGTACGGCTCGTCCGCCGTCACCTCGAACCGCATCCGGCCCGAGCGGCCGGTCGACTCGACGGGGGTCACGGCCGCGCCGAAGCGCTCGCGGACCCGCTCGGCGAGGCCGGGCTGCCCGGTCCGTACGGACACGACGCCGCCCGGGGCGTGACGGGAGATCAGCTCCGCGGGGGAGCCGGCCGCCACCATCCGCCCTTCGTGCATCACGGCCAGCCGGTCGCACATCTCCTCGGCCTCGGCCATGGCGTGCGTGGTGAGCAGGAAGGTGGTGCCGCCCGCCTGGGCCCTGCGGATCAGGTCCCAGACGGCGTGCCGGGCGTGCGGGTCGAGCCCGGTGGTGGGCTCGTCCAGGACGACCACGGGTGTGTCGCCGACCAGCGCCGTCGCCAGCAGCAGCCTCTGCTGCTGGCCGCCGGAGAGCCGGGCGGAGCGCGCGCCGGCCTTCTCGGCCAGGCCGATCTCGTCGAGCAGCGCGTCCACGTCCCGCGGCGCCGGGTAGAGCGCGGCCCAGGTCTCCAGCGTCTCCCGCACCTTCAGCCGCGGGAAAAGACTGGCCTGCTGGGGCTGGAGGGCGAGGGAGGCACGCAGCACGCCGGGCCGGGCCAGCGCGTCCTCACCAAGGATGCGGACCTGCCCCGCGTCGGGGCGGCGCAGGCCGGCGATGGCCGAGATGGTGCTGGTCTTGCCGGCTCCGTTGCGGCCGAGGAGACCGAAGATCTCGCCCGGGGCGACGGAGAACGAAAGGCCTCCCACCGCCTCGACGTCGGCGTATCTCACCCTCAGGTCGGCCACTTCGAGTACGTGGTCCGGACTTCCCCGGAACTCCGCGGCCCGGGGGAGCTGGCTGGTCATGGCCATCTCTTTTCTCGCCCTTTCGAATCGGCAGTCGGAGAAAGGTGGGACTACTGCCAGCCGTTGACCAGACAGGGCGGGAGCAGGACCGGGTTCGGCAGGCTCGCCTGGATCCGGCAGATCAGCTCGGTGACCTCGCCCGGTACGGGCGGCTGCTGCTGACCCGCGCCGCCGCGGCCCGCGTCCTGCGCGGAGACCTGGACGGTGGTCCGGGCGTCGCCCTGCTCGTCGGCTGCCGCGCTGCCCGCCGTGGCGGTGAGACCGGCGATCGCAAGAGCCAGACAGGCTGCTGCCGAAGCGAATCGGTTCCCCACTGTGTCCCCCTGAGTCGTCATCTTTTTTCACTCGCGTTTCCGCTGAGGAAGACGATGCCAGCGGGACGGGGGGTGCTGGCCGAAAGTCGGTGTCAGCATGCTGCACCGGGCCTGCAACAAGCTGACGCACTCGGAAATCCCCAGGCCAGAGGCACGGCGAAGGGCCCCAGGACCGGGGGGTCCTGGGGCACCTGGGGGAAGTCGGCGGAGCGCCGACGCGGGAGGGTTCAGGCCGTTCGCGGGTGGGGCCGGCGCCGGACACACGGGAGCCTCCGTCCCGCCGGTCGGCCCGGCGGGACGGAGGCTCCGATGCCCCTCAGGAGGTTCGGGAGGTTCGGGAGGTTCAGGAGGAAGCGGCTCCCAGCCACTGCTCCAGCGCCGCCGCGAGGCCCTGCGCGGGGTCGCCCGCCCAGGCCACGTACCCGTCGGGGCGGACCAGCAGCGCGGCCACGCCGGCCAGCACGTCCGGGCCGTCGACCGGCTTGGCGGACACGGTGTGCACGTCGAGGCGGCCCTGCCAGCCGGCCGCCGTGGCGCGCGCCCCGGCATCGTCGGCGAGGTCGAGCAGCACGGCCCGGCCCGGGCGCAGCAGCGCCGCGATGCGCTGCTCGCCGTCCGCGCCGACCAGCAGGCGCGGCGGCATCCGGCGGCCGACCAGCGGGTGGGCGTCCTCGCCCTGTCCGAAGTCGTAGCGGATGTCGAGGTGGCTGACCGCGCCGGCCAGGTGCCGTTTGACGTCGTCGTACCGGACCAGCTCGGCGAACAGCTCGCGCAGCGGGTCCGACTCCTCGCCGCCGAGGAAGACGATCCCCTGGGCGCGCGTGTTGGCCAGCAGGCGGCGGCCGACAGGCCAGCGCTCGGCGTGGTACGTGTCCAGCAGCGCCTCGGGGGCGTCGCCGCGGACCACCGCGGCCAGCTTCCAGCCGAGGTTGGCCGCGTCCTGCACGCCGGTGCTCAGGCCCTGGCCGCCGGCCGGCAGGTGGATGTGCGCCGCGTCGCCGGCCACGAACACCCGGCCGCGCCGGTACTCGGAGGCCTGGCGGGTGGCGTTGGTGAAGGAGGAGACCCAGTCGGCGCCGCCGTGCGAGATGTCCTCGCCGGTGATGGACTTCCAGGCCTCGGCCACCTCCTCGAAGGTGACGGTCCGCTCGCGGTCGTGGGCGGGGGTGCCGTCGGGGCAGACGATGATCCGGTCCACGCCCTCGGCGAGCGGGGCGGCCATCACCATGCCGTTGTTCAGGCGCTCGCCGAGGAACCGCGGCCGCAGGGAGCAGCCGGTGACGTCGGCGAGGTACATGCCCTGGGTGGCGTCGGTGCCGGGGAACTCGAAGCCGGCCGCCTTGCGGACGCGGCTGGAGCCGCCGTCGGCGCCCACCAGGTAGGCGGCCCGCAGCCGCTGCTCGTCGCCCTCGGGCGTACGGACGGTGATCTCGGCGTGGTCCCCGTCGAGGTGTCCGTCGGCGAGGGAGACGAACTCCCAGCCGCGCCGGATGTCGGCGCCGAGCTCGACGGCCCAGTCCTCCAGGACGGCCTCGGTCTGGCCCTGCGGGATGCCGCGGGCGCCGAAGTGGGCGTCCTCGAGGACGGTGAAGTCGAACTGGGCCCCGCCGAAGTGGCCCACGGGGCTGGTGGCGAGCGTCTCGCCCTGGCCGAACCGGGGCAGCAGCCCGCGCTCGTCGAACACCTCCATGGCACGGGCGGTGAAGCCCAGGCCACGGGACTGTCCGGTCGGTGCGGCCAGCTTCTCGATGACGACGACGCGGGCTCCGCCCAGGCGCAGTTCGCCGGCGAGCATCAGTCCGGTCGGGCCGGCGCCGACGACGATGACGTCGGTGTCCACCGCTGTCCCTTCCATGGGTTGTCCTTCCTGGCAGTGGGGATCACTGGGGACTGGCTTGTGTGTGGGTGTGGGGGGCGGCCGTACCGGTGGAGACGTGTTCGAGAGGGTGCGGACACGTCCCCGGCCCGGAGCGTGCTCGTGGGTCCGTTCTAGGGGGCCGGTGGGCGGGCAGGGCCGAACCACCGGTCGAGCGCCTCGGCCAGCCCGGCCTCGTCCCGGCCCACCCACGCCACGTGGCCGTCGGGCCGTACGAGCAGGGCTCCCGGTTCGCCGGGCAGCGAGCCGGGCTCCGGGTCGCCGGCCACCGCGGTGACCCGGTCGGCCCAGCCCGCGGGGACCCGTACGCCGGTCCCGGCCAGGTCGAGGAGCAGGCCGCCGGGGGCGCGCAGCAGCGTGGCGGTGCTGCCGAGTTCACGCCCGCCGGACCGCACGACGGTGTGCGGCAGCCGGGCGCCGAGCAGCGGGTGCGCGGGACCGGGCACCGGGTAGCGCACGTCGAGCGCGCTGATCATCCCGGCCAGGTGGGCCCGTGCCTCCTCCAGTCCGGCCAGTTCGCCCACCAGCTCGCGCAGCGGCTCCACCTCGGGGCCGCCGAGCAGCAGCAGGGCCTGGGCCCGGATGTTGGCCAGGACCCGGCGGCCGACCTCGTGCCGCTCCTCGTGGTAGGTGTCGAGGAGGCTCTCGGGAGCCAGTCCGCGCACGGTGAGCGCGAGCTTCCAGCCGAGGTTGAAGGCGTCCTGGAGGCCGAGGTTGAGGGCCTGGCCGCCGACCGGCATCTGCAGGTGGGCGGCGTCCCCCGCGAAGAGGACGCGCCCGTGCCGGTAGGAGGCGAGCTGCCGGGAGGCGTCGCCGAAGGAGTTCACCCACAGCGGGGTGCCGCCGCTGATGTCCTCTCCGGTGACCCGCTTCCAGACGGTGGCGACCTCCTCGAACGAGGGTTCCGCGGTCCGGGGGCGGGCCGTCGAGCCGAACTCGTGCACCATGACGCGGGTGACGCCCTTGTCGTTGCGCCAGGCGATGGCCAACCCCCGCTCCAGGCGCTGGAAGCGCCGGTTGGGGACGTCGATGCCCTCGACGTCGGCCCGCAGCAGTTCCCGGCCGGCGTCGTGGCCGGGGAAGTCCGCCCCGGTCAGCCGCCGTACGGTGCTGGCCTCGCCGTCGCAGGCCACCAGGTAGCGGGCGCGCAGCCGCAGGACGCCGTCCCGTCCGAGGGCCTCGGCCTCGACGTACTCGCCGACCTCACCGGCGGCGACCAGTTCGTGACCGCAGCGGATGTCGACGCCGCGCGAGATCGCCCACTCCTCCAGGACCCCCTCGGTCTTGGTCTGCGGCACCTTCCACTGGCCCGGGTGGCTGCTGGGCAGGGTGAGGTCGAGCGGGAGGCCTCCGAAGTGGCCGCGCGGCTCGTGGGGCGGCGTGCCGACGTCGGGCAGCAGCTCCCGCGCGTCGAGGATCTCCATGGTGCGGGCGTGCAGCGTGGAGGCCCGGGACTCGGTGGAGGGGGCCTTGCGCTGCTCGACCACGACCACGTCCACGCCGCCGCGGGCGAGTTCGGCGGCGAGCATCAGTCCGACGGGGCCGGCACCGACGACGAGCACCTCGGCGTCGAGCCGGTCCGGGTGGTGGCCGGCGCCGCCCGGAGCCGGCTCCGTACCGCCCGCCGCTGGGTCGGGCGCCATGCTCAGGAGGCCTTCGACTCGGCGTACGCCTTCGCGTGGGCGAGGGTGGCGCAGCTGTTGGTGGACAGCGCCGTGTGCACGTACGCGCGGGCGTCGGCGACGGTGGCCTCGGCGCCGAGGATGCGCGCGATGTTCTCGGTGTTGAGGGTGACGGTGTGCTGCGAGGAGGCGGCGGTGCCCTCGTCGGTCTCGACGAAGGTCCACTCGCCGGTGTGCAGGGTCATCAGCGCCGGCAGGGTGACCTGCTTGTAGACGATCTTGTCGTGGGGGAAGACCACCCGGTACGACTTGGTGGTGTGCACCGAGCCGTCCTTGGCGCGGGTGTCCATCTCCAGCTCCTGCAGGCCCGGGGCGTCCTCGGTGAGGCGCACCACGGCCACGTGCGGGAGCCGCTCGGCCCACAGCTGGGCCTCGTTGATGAAGTCGAACACGTCCTTGGCGGAGCCCGCGATCTGGACGGTGTCGGTGAAGGAGAAGGTCAGCTCCTCGGTCTCCGCGGCATGCGCCGCCTCGACGTTGACCTTGAGCGCGGCCAGCTCGGAGGTGCTGTTCTTGTCCACCGCCCGCTCGATCCAGAGCAGGTCGTGCGGGTCGTCGTCGACCGCGCTGTAGTCGTGCAGCAGCCGGACGCGGGACTCCGCCTCGCCGAGCGGCTCGATGATCCAGGTGCCGCCCATGTGCTTGACGGGCTCCGCCGGGACCTCCTGGCGGAAGGTGATGCGCAGGCCCTCCGGGTCCAGGGTGCGGCGCGAGGTCCAGTTCTTCGGCTGGCCGTTGGCGGTCGCCCAGATCCGGATCTTCTCCTCGGCGCCCTCGGCCTCGACCCGGTCCACGTGGATGGTGGGCGGGAAGATGCGCGGCCAGTTGGTCACGTCCGCGAGCAGCTGGTACACGGCGGCTGCCGGGGCACCGATGGTGATCTCGTGCTCGACCTCACGCGTGGTCATGGCGGGTTCTCCTCGGGTGGTGTTCGGTGGGTGCGTGGGGCGGGCTGCTAGAAGTTGCCCAGGCCGCCGCAGACGTTGAGCGCCTGGGAGGTGATGGAGGCGGCGGTGTCGGAGGCGAGGTAGCCGACGAGGCCGGCGACCTCCTCCGGGGTGGAGTAGCGGCCGAGGGGGATCTTGGCCTGGAACTTCTGGAGGATGGCGTCCTCGGAGGTGTCGTAGGCGGCCGCGTAGCCCTGGCGGACGCGCTGGGCCATCGGGGTCTCGACGTAGCCGGGGCAGACCGCGTTCACGGTGATCCCGGTGGGCGCCAGCTCGTTGCCCAGCGCCTTGGTGAAGCCGACCACGCCGTGCTTCGAGGCCGAGTACGGGGCGCCGAGGACGACACCCTGCTTGCCCGCCGTCGAGGCGATGTTGATGATCCGGCCGCGGTCCTTGGCGCGCATCCCGCCGACCGTCAGGGCGGCGCGGGTGACGCGGAAGACGCTGTTGAGGTTCGTGTCGATCACGTCGTCCCACAGGTCGTCCGCGATGTCGGCGGTGGGGCCGCCGCCGGACCGGCCGGCGTTGTTGACCACGACGTCGACGGAGCCGAAGCGGTCGACCGCGCCCTGGACCCAGCCGTTGACGGACTCGGTGTCGCGGACGTCGACGACCGCGCCGTCCACGTCCAGGCCCTCGGCCTGGAGCTCCTTGACGGTCTCGGCGATGTTCTCGGCGTTGCGGGCGCCGATGTACACCTGGTGGCCCTGCTGGGCCAGCAGCCGCGCCGAGGCGAGGCCGATGCCGCTGGTGCCGCCGGTGACGAGGGCGACCCGGGTGGTGGTGTGCTGCGTCATGTCCGGATCTCCTCAGGCAGCCGTGGCCGGCACGAGCTGGGCGTTGACGACCTCGATGAAGGCCCGCGGGGTGTTCGCGTCGTTCACGGCCTCCTCGTCGAGGGATATGCCGTACTCGCGCTCGATGAGGCTGCCGGCCTCCAGGAGCGCGAGGGACTCGTAGCCGAGCACGTCGAACTCGGTGTCGAGGATGTCGCCGTCCAGGTCGACGCCCTCGGCCACGCCCGCGGCCTCCTGCAGGATGCGCTTGAGGTCGTCGAGGGTGAACGCCTTGGTGGCCATGGTGGAAGTCCTTTTCATCCGTGAGCTGGTGTGGGTTCGGTGGGCGCGTACAGCGCCGCGCCGCCCGGCCGTGGGGGGCGACGGGGCCGGGACGACGGGACCGGGGCGGCCGGCCGGCCGCGTGGCTAGTCGGCGGCCCGCACGACCATGGCGGAGTTGAAGCCGCCGCTGCCGCGGGCCAGGACCAGGGCGGTGCGCACCTCGGCCTTGCGCGGCTGGCCGAGGACCAGGTCCAGCGGGTAGTCCGGGCACGGCTGGACGTGCACGGTCGGGGGGATCACCCCGTCGCGGATCGAGAAGAACGCGGCGGCCAGGTCCAGCGGCGAGGCGCCCGAGTACAGGCGGCCTGTCATGGTCTTGGGCACCGTCACCGGGACCGCGCGCGGCCCGAAGACGGCGCTGATCGCCTCGGCCTCGATCCGGTCCAGGGCGGGGTCTCCGGCGCCGTCGGCGAAGACCACGTCCACGTCGCTGGAGGGCACCCCGGCGTCGGCCAGCGCGATCTGGATCGCCTTGCGCAGGCCCGGCTCGCGGCCGCTGCCCGGCCGGGGGTCGATCGTCGCGCCGTAGCCGGCGATCTCGCCGTAGATGTCCGCGCCGCGGGCGCGGGCGGCGTCGGCGTCCTCCGCGATGAGGATCGCGCCGCCCTCGCCGGGCACGTAACCGCAGGCCTCGCGGTCGAAGGGCAGGTAGGCGCGGGTGGGCTCGTCGCTGGTGCTGAGCTTGCCGGTGGACAGCTGCGCCACCCAGCCCCAGGTGCAGACCGAGGCGTCGATGCCGCCGGTGACGATCAGCGAGGTGCCCTTGCGGATCTGGCGACGGGCCTGGGCGACCGCGTCGAGGCCGCCGGCGCCCTCGCTGACGACGACGCCGGAGGGGCCCTTCATCCCGTTGCGGATGGAGATCTGGCCGCTGTTGACCGCGTAGAACCAGGCGAAGGACTGGTACGCCGACACGTACTGGCTGCCGCGGGCCCACAGGCTCTGCAGCTCGCCCTGGCCGAACTCGAAGCCGCCGGCCGCGGACGCCGTGATGACGCCCATGTCGAACTCGGGCTGCTCCTTGGGGTCGACGCCCGCGTCGGCCAGTGCCCAGTCCGTGGCGACCAGCGCGAGGCGGGTGACCCGGTCCGTCTGCGGCAGCAGGCGGCTGGGCAGGTGGTCCTCGGCGGTGAAGCCGGGCACCTCGCCCGCCAGCTTGGCCGGGTAGCCGGCCGGGTCGAAGCGGGTGATCCGGCCGATGCCGTTCTTCCCGCCGAGGGTCGCGTTCCAGTAGTCCTCGGCACCGAGCCCGTTGGGGGAGGCGATGCCCAGGCCGGTGACCACCACCGACGTGGTCATACGAGGCTCCTTTCGGGGCTGGCCAGCACCATGGCGCTCTGGAAGCCGCCGAATCCGCTGCCGACCGTGAGGACCGCGTCGACGAGCTGGTCGCGCGCGGTCACGGGGACGTAGTCGAGGTCGCACTCGGGATCGGGCGTGGTGAGGTTGGCCGTCGGGGGCACGACGTCGTACTCCATGGCCAGGGCCGAGGCGGCGATCTCGATGGAGCCGATGGCGCCGAGCGAGTGCCCGACCATCGACTTGATGGAGCTGACCGGGGTGCGGTACGCGTGGTCGCCGAGGCTGCGCTTGAACGCGGCGGTCTCGTGGCGGTCGTTCTGCTTGGTGCCCGAGCCGTGCGCGTTGATGTAGTCGATGGCCTCGGGGTTGAGCCGGGCCTCGGCGAGCGCGAGGTTGATCGCCTCGGACATCTCGACGCCGTCCGGCCGCAGGCCCGTCATGTGGTACGCGTTCGAGCGGGTGGCGTAGCCGGCGATCTCGGCGTAGATGTGGGCGCCGCGCTTCTTGGCGCTCTCCAGCTCTTCCAGGACGAAGAAGGCGGTGCCCTCGCCCAGGACGAAGCCGTTGCGGGTGCCGTCGAAGGGCCGCGAGGCGCGCTCGGGCTCGTCGAACCGCGGGGTGGTCGCCTTGATCGCGTCGAAACAGGCCATGGTGATGGGCGAGATCGGCGCGTCGGACGAGCCGGCGATCACGACGTCCGCGGTGCCCTCGCGGACCAGCTCGATGGCGTAGCCCACCGAGTCGATGCCGGAGGTGCAGCCGGTGGAGACCACGGTGGAGGGGCCCTCGGCGCCGACGGCCCAGGCGACCTCCGCCGCGAAGGAGCTCGGCACCATGTAGTCGTACAGGTGCGGCACCGCGTACGTGTGGTCGACCAGGTCGAGCCGGCCGCCGTCGGAGACGACCCGGTACTCCTGGTCGAGGCCCATCGTGGCGCCGACGGCGCTGCCGACGGTGACGCCGATGCGGTGCGGGTCGTACGCGCCGAGGTCGATGCCGCTGTCGGCGACCGCACCGCGCGAGGCGACGACCGCGAACTGCGCGGCCCGGTCCAGGCGGCGCACCTCCTGCGGGGTCAGGCCGTGCGCGTGCGGGTCGAAGTCGACCTCCGCGGCAACCCGGGAGCGGAACTGGGCCGGATCGAAGAAGGTGATCCCGCGCGTGGCCGTGCGGCCCTCGCTCAGCAGGCTCCAGAAGTTCTCCTTGCCGACACCGCCGGGCGCGATCACCTCGATTCCGGTGATGACTACGCGTCGCCGGGTCACGCCTTCGCCTCCCAGTTGTAGAAGCGCTGCGCCATCGCGTCCGCCGGCGAGCGCCAGGTCTTGGGGTCGTAGGCCTCGATGAACGGCTTGAGGTCCTCGCTGATCTGTATGAAGCGCGAGTCGGACTTCGCCTGCTCGATCAGCTCGCCCCCGTTGTCCTCGTCGAAGTCCTGGAGGTGGAAGTACAGGCCCCGGTAGGAGAACAGCTGGCGGCGGCGCGTCCCCATCCGGTGAGGCATGTCCGTCTCATCGAAGTCGGAGAACAGCTTGGCCACATCGGTGGCGGATGCCGCTGCCATCCGGGCGACAATCAGCGTGCTGTGCATAGGGTGTAGCTCCTCAGCGGTTGCGTGGGAGGGAATCGCGGTCAGGCCGAGGCCCGGACGTTCCGTGGCCGAAATTGCATTCGCCAGCCATCTCGACGGTCCCGTATGCCGGTAGGGCCGCACCCGCAGGATTCTCGAATTCCACCGGAGCGGGACGGCGCGGGCACGTGCGCGGGACGCCCGGCTCCCGAAGCGGGGAGCCGGGCGTCCGGAGGCGTGTGCGGGGCAGCGGCGTGGTGCGGGCGGCGCGCCGTGACCGGCGCGCCGGATCACTCGCCGGCGGCGCGGGTGTGGACGACCTTGTAGGTGTTGGTGCTCGGGGCACCGTCGATCACGGCGCGGAGCCGGGCCACGGCGGCCTTGCGGGCCTCGGAGTGCTGCTCCGGGTCCTGGTCGCGGAAGGCCTCGAAGGCCTCCTTGCTGGCCCACTGCGAGTACGTGACCACGAAGGCGCCGTCGAGGCCGCGGGCGCGCAGGCCCTTGAGCACGATGTTCGAGCGGAAGCCCGGGAAGTCCTTGATGAACTCCTGGCCGGCGCCCAGGGCGTCGATGGCCTCGTCCTGGGCGTCGGGCTTGACCGAGAAGACGGTGATGGAGGTGTAGTCGTCGCGGTGCGGGCCGACCTCGACCTTGCCGCCGAGCTCGTCGGAGGTGACCACGTGGGCGACCTCGTTCTGGAGCAGCCGGATCGAGGTGGTGATCTCGGAGAAGACCGGCATGGTGCGGTGCTTGAACTCCTCGCCCTCGTAGCGCTTCTCCAGGTCCTCGCCACTGCGCCACTGGATGAAGTTCGCGGTGCCCGGCGCGTCGACGCCGGCGTGGACGGTCGAGGACATCCAGCCCTCGTACGTCGCCGCGTTGACGATCTTCGTCATCTCCTCGATCAGCTTGTCCTGGTTCTCGGTCTTGTCGGTCGTGAAGAGGTTGAGGACGGTGAGGTGCTTGTCCTCGACGGAGATGAAAGGCATTCTTCTTCGCTTCCTTTGGAAAGTGGGACGAGGCCGGACGGGGCGCGCTTACCGGGCCGGGCCGAACCAGTGGGAGAGGGCGTCGGTGAGGCCGTCGGAGCCGGCACCGAGGGGCGAGACCCAGGCCACGTAGCCGTCGGGGCGGACGAGGATGGCGTCCACCGGCGCGGCGCAGTCGGGGTAGTCCACGCGGAGCACGTCGACGCGGTCGGCCCAGCCGGCGGCCGCCTCGCGCAGGCCGAGGCCGTCACCGAGCTCCAGCACCAGGGCCCGCCCCGCCGCCAGCAGCGCGAAGGCGGAGGTCTTCTCCCCGTCGGCGGCCAGCTCGCGGTCGGGCAGGCGACGCCCGAGCAGGGGGTGCTCGCCCGGGACCGTCGCGTGGCGGATGTCGAGGCCGGTGACCATGCCGACCAGGTGCCGGCGGACCGACTCGTGGTTCTCGACCAGCTCGCGGAAGACCTCGCGCAGCGGGGTGATGTCGTCCCCGCCCAGGTAGAGGATGCGCTGGGCGAGCGTGTTGGTCAGGATGCGGGCGCCGACCGGGTGCCGCTCGGCGTGGTACGTGTCGAGCAGGCCCTCGGGGGCCTGGCCCTTGACGTCCAGGGCCAGCTTCCAGCCGAGGTTGACGGCGTCCTGGATGCCCGCGCTCATGCCCTGCGCGCCGATGGGCAGGTGGATGTGCGCGGCGTCGCCGGCCAGGAACACCCGGCCGCGCCGGTACTCGGCCGCCTGCCGGGAGTTGTCGGTGGTGGAGCTGACCCACAGCGGGGTGGCGCCGGAGATGTCCTCGCCGGTCAGGCGCTGCCAGGCCTCGACGACCTCGTCGAAGGTGATCGGGCCCTCGGCGGTGCGCAGCGGCTGGGCGCTGTCGAAGTAGATGACGCGGGCGCGGTCCGGCCCCATGGGGATGACCATCACCATGCCGCCGGGGACGCGCTCGCCGCTGAAGCGGGGGCGCAGCTGGATGCCGGCGACGTCGGCGAAGCGCAGCTCGATGGCCGGCTCGGTGCCGGGGAAGTCGATGCCGGCGAGCTTGCGGACGATGCTGCGGGCGCCGTCGGCGCCCACGACGTGCCGGGCGCGCAGGGTCACGGTGCCGTCCGCGGCCGTCCCGGTCACGGTGACGCCGTCGGCGTCCTGCTCCAGGCCGGTGACCTCGACACCGCGGCGGACCTCGGCGCCCAGCTCCCGGGCCCAGCCGCCGAGGATGCCCTCGGTGCGGGCCTGCGGGATGCCGCGGGCGCCGTAGGACCCGCCCTCCAGCACCTGGTAGTCGAGCGGCACACCGCCGAAGTGGCCGACGGGAATGACGCCGACCTCGCCGAATCGGGATATCAGGCCGCGCTGAGCGAATTCTTCGATCGTACGCGCCGAGAAGCCGAGGGCGCGGGATTCCTGAATGGGCTCCGCAAGCTTGTCAAGGACGATGACGGAGACTCCATTGAGCCTCAGTTCGCCCGCGAGCATGAGTCCGGTGGGACCGGCTCCCACGACAATGACGTCCGTATCAAAGGTGCTCATCTGCCCTCTTCCCACTGGTGAGCGCCCAGTATTGCGAGGGCCCGATCGGGGCGTAAATAGCGATCCCTACAGGCCTTTGAAAAGCAATGACAGAAAAACGTCCGCTACGTCAGATCTTTGTCAGGCGGGGTTGCCCGCACGGGTGCGCGCGGGCGCATTCTCGGGCATGACCTCCACTCACACCCTCGCCGGTTCCGGCAGCGGAACCGCCGCGGAGACCGCGGCGGAGTCCCGGGCCCTCGTGGCGTCCCTGCTCGACCGCTACCTGCTCTCGCTCGACGAGGAGGGACTCGACGACGCCTGGGCCGCGGAGCTGTTCGCCCCGGACGCCGTCGTCGTCTTCCCGCCGATGAGCCGCCATCAGGGCACCGAGGGCATGGCGGAGTTCCACCGCACCGCCCTGTCGGCCTTCGCCGCCACCCAGCACCTGGGCTCGCCCGCCCTGGTCGTCCTCGACGGCGACCGGGCGACGCTGAAGGCCAACATGCTGTCCACGCACGTGCACCACCCGCACCACGCCCGCCCGCAGGGCGACCTGCCACCGCTGTTCGCCACCGGCACGTTCGTCAACGGCGAGGCCCGGCGGACCCCGGAGGGCTGGCGGCTGACGCAGCTGTCCTTCCGGCTGCTGTGGGCGGACGGCTGCCCGCCCCCGAAGGACGCCTGAGGAGCGGCCTGCCGAGCGCGCGGAAGGGGACGGGCGGCGGGTCAGACGTTGAGGCTGAGCACCCGGTCCACGTCGATCTCGATGACCACCCGGCCGGGCGGGTTGGGCGGCGGCGAGTAGTAGCGCTCGGCGTACCGCCTGGCCCCCTCGGCCACCCGCGCGGGGTCCGTCACGACGGTGCCGGTGCCCTCCAGCGTGACCCAGGTGAACCCGTGCACCTGGCACAGGGCGACCCTGCTGCCCGGGGCGGCGAGCAGGTTCCGGGCCTTGCGCGAGGACGCCACCGTCATGACGCGGACGAGGCCGGCGGCCGCGTCCCAGGTGAACCGGACGGGCGCCATGTGGAGCGTCCCGTCGGGCCGTACGGTGGTGAGCGCGGCCACGTGCTGGGCGGCGGCGAGGAACGCCCCGACCGAGGCGGACACCTCGGGCCTGCGGCCCTGCTTCGACAGCGACATCGTGCGGGTCATCCTTTCTCGGAACTCATCGGGGCCGCCCGGTCCTCACGGAGCGGACCAGGAGAACGGCGACCAGGCGGCGGACGGCGGCCGGCCGGGCGCGTCGTACCGGCCCGACGCCTCGTACCGGACGAACGCCTCGTACCGGACGGCCTCCCGTGCCGCGGCGACGGGGTCCGACCGGCCGGCGGCCACGGCGGCCGGCACCGGGGCCGGCGGGATCCGGCCCCGGACGACGCACCAGGCGGCCCGGCGCAGCCGGGCGGCGGCCACCCGCAGCGCCAGGACGGCCTGCTCCGCCGACGGGAGCGCCGGGTACGCCCCGCCGGCCGGGTACCCGCCCGCCGGGTGCGCCCCGCCGGCCGGACGGCCGGCCCGGGGCAGGCGGTCCGCACCGCCCGGGTACGCCGCGCGGGCCTGGAAGGCCGGGTAGGCCCGGCCCGCCTGGAAGGCCGCGTACGCCGGACGGGTCACCCGCCCGCGTCCGGCGCCCTGCCGGGACTGCTCCTGCGGAAGGAAGGCCAGGTGGCCGACGAACACCTCCGCCGGCTGACACGGCTGGGACATCGGCTAGTCGATGCCGCGGACGATGGTGAAGAAGGACGCGGCGTCGTCGTCGACGTCCTCGCCGGCCAGCCGCAGCGGCGGAGCCGTGCCCACCGGGAGAATCCCGAACTGGGCCAGCTCGATCTCGTCGCGATACTCCTGGGTGTCCATGGGCGGCTCCTTCACGGTTGTCGCCCCACGGTGTCAAGACCGGCTCGTGACCGGCTCGACAGCCGCTCGCCCCCCGATCGAGTGCAGCCTGGCGCGGACGGCCGGCTCCGGGCGGCGCCGCACGGCGATCCGCGGCAGCGCCTGGCCGGCGAGCACGGCGAGCACCTCGGCGACGGTGGTCCGCTCGTCCGTGCGCGGCAGCGCGGTCAGCAGCCGTACGCAGTGCCCGACCAGCCGGCGCGCGTCGGCGGCCGAGATCCGGGCCCGGTCGTGCAGCGCGCTCAGGGTCAGCCCGCCGTCGGGCTCGCAGTGCGCGAACAGGGCCACCGGGAACTCGGTGTGCACCCCGCTCGCCCGCGGCGGGTCCACCCGTACGCCCCCGGCGGTGTGCGCCTCCGTCAGCCGGCGCGGCGCGCGCTCGACCGCGACGAGGCTCTCCAGCAGACGCCCGTCGCAGGTGGCGCGGCCGGTCCACTCGTGGATCTGGCCGGCCGAGACCCACTCGTACGCGGCCATGTCGAGGGCGCGGTCCCGCAGCCCGGTCAGCAGCCGCAGGAACCGCTCCCCCGGGTCGACCCGCACCGACATCGGCAGGCAGTTGCGCAGCGGTCCCGGCAGCCGCTCGACGCCGTCCAGGGTGATCCCGCGCCCCGAGACGGTGACGCCGAAGCCGACCTGCGCGGGACCGGACGCGCCCGTGGCCCGGTGGAGCAGCAGCGCCCACACCGCCTGGAGCGCGCTGGAGTCGGGCAGCGCCTGGGCCGCTGCCCAGCGGTGCAGCCGGTCGGCCTCGGCCGGGGTCAGCCGCGCCTCGGCGCGCCCGCAGCCGCTCTCCAGGGTGTCGGGTCCCGGCGCGGCGGGCAGTACGGCGGGGGTGCCGGCCGGCACGGTCCGGGTCCAGAACTCCCGGGCGACGCCCGGGTCCTGGCGGCTGAGCCACCGCGACCAGTCCCGTACGTCGGGGCGCCGCTCGCCGCCCGGCAGCGCGCCGCCGGCCAGGTACGCCCGGTAGAACTCGTCGATGAGGACGAACACGCTCCAGGCGTCGAGCAGCCCGTGGTGGAAGGTGAGCAGCACGCGGGTGACGGCCTCGTCCGCGCCCGGCTCCCGGTCCGCAGCGGGCGGCAGGCCCGGGCCGTCGGCGGCCCCGGTGCCGGCCGGTCCGCCCGCGCCGCCGGCCGGTTCGTCCAGCAGCGTGATGCGCAGCGGGCCGGGGCGGCGCAGGTCGAAGCCGCGCAGCCGGTCGCGTTCGACGAGCTCGTCCCAACCGATGCTGCCGGCCGGGTGGCGCACCACCTCGGCGGCGGCCCGCTCGTGCAGGACGACGTGCGGCTCGGGGTCCCAGGCAAAGGCGGCCCGCAGCACCGTCTCGCGGTCGACCACCGACTGCCAGGAGGCCGTGAACCGGTCCGCGTCCAGCGGGCCGCGCCAGCGCCAGGAGACCTGCTCGACGTGCCGGCCGGTGCCGCGGTGCCCGAACGAGTCCAGCAGCAGGTCGTACTGCTGCCAGGTCACCGGGAGGGCGGGAGGCTCCGCGACGGCACCGGCGCGCGGATCCGGGGAGTCGGCGGCCCCGGCTCCGGCCGCACCCCGGCCGTCGCGTCCCTGCTCCGCGCCCGGGCGGCTGGGCATCGCCATGTCCGCCTCCTCAGGCGCTCGTCCCGTACGGGCGGCCGGATGCCGGCCGGCCCCGGGGAGCACCCGGCCGCGCAGGACGCGGGACTCCCGGGCCCACCGTGGCGCACACCGCTGCCGGGCCGCTGACCGGCCGCTGACGCGGCTAGGACGACGCCGCAGAACCGCTGGGGACCTGCCCGAGTCAGTTCCCGTTCAGGCTCATCGCCGACAGGAAGCCCTGGTCGAGCATGGTGCCCACGGACGTGTCGTCCGCCGTGCCCAGTCCCGCGTCGTGGCAGGCGGTGCTCACCAGGTAGCGGCCCATCACCTCGTGCGTGGCGAACCCCCACTCGCCCCGGGTGGCGGCACTGCCGTCCGGGGCGTGCAGCTTCAGGTCCCGCCCGAAGCCGAACTCCTTGAAGCCGAGCCGCAGTCCCTGCCCGAGCGCCTTGGTGTACGCCTCCTTCAGCGTCCACAGCCGCAGCGCGTGCGGCACCCGCTGCTCCTCCGGCAGTTCCGCGATCTCCGCCGCCTCGGTGGCGGTCAGGATCTGCGCCTCCAGCAGGTCCAGCCGGACCGTGCGCCCGGCCGGCTCCACGTCCACGCCGATCCGGCCGGTGCGGCTGAGTCCCACGGCCATCAGGTCCCCGGTGTGCGACAGGCTCAGCTCGATCTGGTCGAAGCCGCGCAGGTACGGGCGGCCGCCGAGCCGGTAGGCCAGGTCCAGGTGCTCCGGCTCGATCCCGAGGGCCGCCCCGGCCGTGCACTTGATGAGCAGCCGGGCGGCGGCGAAGCGGTAGCGGACGGCGGGGTCGGGGGTGCGGCGGTAGCGGTCCCAGTCCGAGCCCAGCAGTTCGCGCAGCCGGGGAGCCGTCAGGACGCTCGGCAGCCATTCGGTCCACGTCGTGTACACCACCGCGTTGCCGAGCTCCGCCAGGGTCTCCCGCACTCCGTGCCACGGCCCGTCCGGCCGTGGCACGTGCACCGGTACGGCACACGTCACCTGGTTCATCCGTCGCCTCCCATCTCGTGACGGCCGCCGCGTCCCGCGGCGCGGCCGTCGTCGGGCCGAGGCGCTCGTCCGACGCCCCGGCGGCCCCGCGTGGCGGGGCACGTCCGTGCGCGGCGGCAGTGCGGAGCGCGCGGGGCCCGGGCCCCGGCCGGTGCGGGCCGGGCCCCGGGCCCCGCGTTCCGTCAGCCCGCGAGCCGCGTCCCGTACAGGTCGAGGCTGCGCTGCTGCCGGCAGCGGTCCAACGCCTCGCCCAGCACCTCCTCGACGACCCCGTCGGGCAGGTCCGCGACCGGGATGCCCAGCCGGCGGCCGATGCGGCTGAGGGCGAGCACCGCCCAGGCCGGCTCCCCGAGGAACGGGTCGCCCGCTCCCGCCTGCCCCTCCCACACGCCCAGCACCGCTGCTGCGGACAGCACGAGCGCGTAGCGGTCGGCCAGGGCGCAGGCCTGCGGTTCGAAGTCGCCGCTGATCGCGGCGCACCGGGCGCGCAGCACCCGCAGCTCCGCCACGAAGGCCCGCGCGAGTTCGGCCAGTGCCGCCAGCGGCCCCTGTCCGGTACGGCCCTCCAGGCGGCCCGCGACCCCGACGAGCGTGGCGGTGAGCAGGTCGTCCGTACCGGAGTGGGCCAGCCGCCGGTGGTCGAACGGGGGCAGCGGCGCGCCCGGCCGGAACAGTTCGGCGGGCGGTTCCTGGGTGCGGAACCAGGCGCTGCGGGCCAGGGCCGGCAGCTGCGGCACGATCACCGCCTGGCAGACGGCGGTGCCCGCGTGCCCGAGTCCGGCCACCGGCAGGTCGCGTACGAGCTTCTGGAAGCCGCCGTACAGCGGGCCGCGGTCGTAGCCGCGGCCGCCGAGCACGGTGGCCAGCTCCTCCAGGTCCTCGCGCAGCAGGTCCGGCATGGTGTACTTCACGGCCGCGCCCAGCAGGTACGACTGCTCGGGCACCAGGCTCATCGCCCGCATCCCGGTGACCGCCATGGCGTCGCAGGCCAGCAGGTCGGCGAAGACCCCGGCGAGCACCTTCTGCCAGCGGCGGGAGGGGCGCCCGTCGGGCCGGTTCTCGGTGGCCGCGCGCACCGCGGAGCGCAGCACGCTGTCGACGCCGGCGAGGACGGTGCCGGGGATCAGGCAGTGGCTGGTCTGGAAACTGCGCAGGGCCAGTGACACCCCGTCTCCGACGGCGCCGACCAGTGCGTCGTCCGGCAGTGCCACGCCGTCGAGTTCGAGGCCGGAGAAGTGCGCCCCGCGCATGCCGGGCATCTCCACCCGGCCGAGCCGGCGCACCTCGCCCGCGGCCGGCGCGCCGGGGCCGAGCACCAGCACGGAGTGGCTGCGCGGCCCGTCCTCGTGCGAGGTGCGCGCGTACATGACGAAGGCGTCGGCGCGGTGGGCGTTGATGACCACGTCCTTGCGTCCGTCGACCAGCCACCCGCCGCCCGGGCGCCGGCCGGCGCCCATCTCGTTGCGCAGGATCGCGTTGGCGTGCGCCACCTCGCGGTGCACGATCGTCACGCGGCCACCGCCCAGGAGCACGTCGGCCAGGGAGCGCCGCTGCGCCTCGTCACCGGCGGTCCACACCGAGGAGGCCGCGAACAGGGACGTGATGCCGAAGCCGTAGCCGACGGACAGGTCGCGGCGGAACAGCGGCCGCAGGACGCGGGCCAGTTCCTCCAGGCCGGCGAGCCGGCCGCCCAGGTCCAGGGGTACGAACTCGGCGGCCATCCCGGCCTCGGCGAGGAGCGCCTCGGTGGCCTCGGGCATCTCGCGGGCCTCGTCGGCGCGGAGCAGGGCGAGGTGCCCGTGCGGGTTCGCCGGGTCGAACGGGTCGCCGAGCGCGGCCTCCAGCCGGGCCGCCCGCAGCGGCTCGGTGGCCCGCAGGGGCTCGGCGGCCTGCGGCAGCTCCGCGGCCTGCCGTGGTTCCGCGGCCGCCGGAAGGATGTCCTGTGCGGGGGCGTGGGTGTCCCGCACAGGGGCTTGGTCGGTGCCGGCCGCGCTCACAGGACGCGGACCGCACCGAGGGCGTACTGCGTGGCGTACCGCAGCACGGAGAGGCCGGCCTGGCCGAGCGCGTCGCGCAGGTGGTGGCCGGCGGCGACGGCATCGGTGCCCTCGCCGAGCACCCGCTCGATGCTGTCCTCGTCGAGCAGCACGTGGTGGCGGGCCGTCAGGTTCACGCCCGTCGCGTCGGGCTCGATGGACCACTCGCCGGAGTGCGCGGTGAGCAGCGGCGAGGTGCGGGTCTGCTTGTAGACGATGCGCTGGGCGCCGGGGAAGCAGATGCGCACGGACTCGGTGTTGTGCGTGCCGCCGTCGATGGACATGCTGCCCATGGACATCAGCTGCACGCCCGGCTCGTCCTCGACCAGGTCGAGGCGGGTGACGTGGGGCAGCTCGGCGGGCCAGTCGTCGGCCTGGTACAGGAAGTCGAAGATCAGCTCGGCGGGCGCGTTGACGTGGATGGTGTCCTCGAAGGACCACACGAGGTCGTCCAGCCGGGTCCAGCGCCGGGCGATCTCGGCCAGCCGGTCGAGCTGGGAGCTGCTGTTGGCGGCCGTGACGTCCTCGATCCAGGCGACGTCGGCGGGAGCGTCTCCTTCGACGGTGAAGAAGTGCTCCAGCGTCACCCGCGAGCGGTCGCCGGCGAGCGGCTCCACGGTCCAGACCCCGTTCATGGACCGGGCGGGGGCCGCGGGCACGTCCATGGTGAACTCCACGCGCAGCCGCTGTACGTCCAGACGACGGCTGGAGACCCAGGACTTGACGGTGTCGCCCGCCGTGGCCCACATGCGCAGCCGCTCCCGCGTCCCGTCGAAGTCGAGCTGTTCGACGTGGACACAGGGCGGGAAGAACAGCGGCCACCGTGTGGCGTCTGCGATCAGCCCGTACAGCACACCGGCCGGGGCCTCCGCAGTCACTTCGTGGACCGTGCGGTGCACTCGCGCATCCGACATCTTCCACACCCTCCTCGTTCGGTACTCCAGCCGGCTCGGACCGCCGCGTGCGGGCGGGGTCCCGTGGCCGTGCCGGTCGGGCTCCGGCCTTCGGCCGGCACGGATCCACCTGTCTTGGTGTCCCTCACACCGTGACGCCCTCTGCCGCGCGTCGAGGCCCACGGCAGGCAGTGCCGGGATCCGCCTCGGCTTGGCGGGCATGTCAACGACCCTGTCCGGAACCGCTCGTGGCCGGACCGTGGCCGGCTCGAATCCGCCTGGAGCCCGGCTGGGGCGGCCAGGTCGGAAGGGTCCCGCCCGGCCCGGGGCTTGAGCGGTCCTCCAGCAGGACCTCCGAGACTCGTCCGGCGGGCAGCTCGGGCGGCGTCACCCTGACGGGCCGCCGCCGGAGCCCCGGAGCCGGTCCTGGTCTGGCCGGGCCCGCCGCCCCGGCCGCCCACCCGGGCCTCCCCCGTCCCGGTGGGCGGCACCGGGCGTCACGGGGCCGCGCCCGCGGCCGCCACGCGGCGGGACGCCCGTCCGCACCTCGGTCACCGGTTCCGGCCCGGCGGACGCCGGCCGGCCCCGCCTCCGGTCCCGCTCCAGCCCGCCTGGGCCGGGTCTCCAGCACCCGGGCGGACCGTGGCCGCACGCGGCTCGTCGCGGCACCGTGGCCGCACGCGGCTCGTCGCGGCACCACGGCCGGCGGCCACCCCCGACCTCCGGCGCACCACGGCCCGTATCCCGGCGCCCGCGCCGCATCCCCGCGCGCCGCGCCGCCCCGCCGACCGGCGGACGACCACAGAAGGTGAGCCCCATGAACCCGTTCGGCATCGTCCGCGCCCTGTGGGACGGGTTCGTCGTCCTCGGGCTCCTGCACGCCGTCGGCGAGAGGGGGCCCGAGGGCTGCCTGGACCGGGACCCCGTGTACGACGCCCCGCCGCCCGGCCATCCCGAGCGGCTGTGTCCCGACGTTCCGTTGAGCGGCCTGGAGCTCCGGCTGCTGCGCCAGCTGCGGCACGCTCCCGGTGCGGGCTGAACCGGCGGGCGGCCGAGCCGAGGAGCGGCCGAGCCGGTAGCCGAGCGGCCAGGCGGGTGGGCAGACCCGGCCGTCAGGCCCCTACGGCCCGCACCACGGCCGCGGAGTTGAACCCGCCCCGCCCGCGCGCGAGCACCAGCGCCGTACGCAGCCCGGGCATCGCCCGCGGCGCACCGGTCACCAGGTCCAGCCCGTAGTCGGCGGCGGCCCGTACGGTCCCGGTCGTCGGCGGCACCACGCCCTCGCGCAGCGCGAGGAGCGCAGCCGCGACGTCGAGCGAGGAGCCGCCCGCGCCCAGCCGCCCGGTCATCGACTTCGGCGCCGTCACGGGCACCCCGTACGGGCCGAACAGCGCGACCAGCGCCGCCGCCTCGGCCAAGTCGGCGCCCCGCTCGCCGGCCGCGTCCGCGAACACGACGTCCACCTCGTGCGGCTCCAGCCCCGCGTCGGCGAGCGCGAGCTCGGCCGCCTCCCGCAGCCGGGGCTGGTCCGGTCCGCCGTCGAAGGTCGCGGCGCAGCCGGCCACCACCCCGTATCCGGTCGCCCCGCGCGCCGCGACGGCGGCCGCGTCCTCCAGGACCAGCAGCGCCCCGCCCTCCCCCACGACATGGCCGCCCGCGGCCGCGTCGAAGGGCAGGTAGGCGCGCTCCGGGTCGGCGGCCGTGGTCATCCGGCCGTCCGCCAGATGGGCCGCCCAGCCCCACGGGCACAGCGCCGAGTCCACCCCGCCGGCCACCATCAGGCTCACGCCCTTGCGGATCTCCCGGCGGGCGCGGGCGATGGCGTCGATGCCGCCGGCCTGCTCGCTGACGACCGCGGTGCCCGGGCCGCGCAGCGTGTGCCGGATGGAGATCTGGGCCGAGTTGGCGGCGTGGAACCAGGCGAAGGACTGGTACGCGCTCACGTACTTCGCCCCCTTGCCCCACAGCGCCTCCAGCCCGCGCTGCCCGAACTCGGTGCCGCCGGTGGCACTGGCGGTGATGACGCCCGCGCCGTAGCCCGGCAGGGCGGCCGGGTCGGCGCCGGAGTCCTCCAGCGCCTCCTTCGCGGCGACGAGTCCCAGGCGGGTGGCCCGGTCGGTGGAGGGCAGCAGCCGGCTGGGGATGTGGTCCTCGTCGACGAACCCGGCGATCTCGCCCGCGATCCGCACCGGATACCCGGACGCGTCGAACCGGCCGATCGGGCGGATGCCGCTGGCCCCCGCGAGCAGTGCGCGCCACCACGCGGCGGCGCCCAGGCCGTTGGGCGCGACCACGCCGATGCCGGTGACGACCACCTCGGCGGCCTGCCGTCCGCCGGCCGCGCCGGTCCGCTCCAGCCCGTCGGTGCCCGGCCCGCCCGCGCCCCGCGAACCCGGCAGACCGTTAACGCCGTTAACGCCGCGGCCGCCGTCGGCTCCGCTGCCATCCCACACGCCGCCCCCGCCCCTCACGCCGCCTCCCTCAGCCGCGGCCGGGTCAGCACCGTCGCCGTGTGGAAGCCTCCGAAGCCGCTGGCCACGCTCAGCACCGTGCTGGTGCGGTGCTCGCGCGCGAACAGCGGCGTGTAGTCCAGGTCGCAGGTCGGGTCCGGCTCCCGCAGGTTCGCCGTCGGCGGCACCGTGCTGTGCTGGATGGCCAGCACGCTGGCCACCACGTCCAGAGCCCCCGCCGCCCCCAGGGCGTGCCCGATCATCGACTTGATGGAGCTGACCGGGACCCGCCGCGCGTGGTCGCCGAGGCCCCGCTTGAAAGCGTGCGTCTCGTGCCGGTCGTTGTGCCGCGTGCCCGCGCCGTGCGCGTTGACGTAGTCCACGTCCACCGGGTTCAGCCGCGCCTCGTCGAGCGCCGCCCGGATGGCGTCGGCCATCTCCTCGCCGCCCGGCCGCAGCCCCGTCATGTGGTGGGCGCTGCTGTACGAGGCGAAGCCGGACAGCTCCGCGTACACCCGGGCCCCCCGCCGCCGGGCGTGCTCCAGTTCCTCCAGCACCACCACCGCCGCGCCCTCGCCGAGTACGAAGCCGTCCCGCGTCCGGTCGAAGGGCCGGCAGGCGGTCGCCGGGTCCTCCTTGCGCGGGCTCGTGAGCCGGATCCGGTCGAAGCAGGCCATGACGATCGGGGAGATCGGCGCCTCGGCCCCGCCCGCGACCATCACGTCCGCGCTGCCCTCGCGGATCAGCTCGGCGGCGTGGCCGATGGCGTCCAGGCCCGAGGTGCAGCCGCTGGAGACCGCGCCCACCGGTCCCTGCGCGCCGCTGTCCCGTGCCACCACCGCCGCGAGCGAGCTGGGCACGAGGTAGTCGTAGAGGTGCTCGGCGGCCTTGGAGTGGTCCACCGTCCAGGTCGCGCCGAAGTCGCTGAGCATGGCGTACTGGGTGGCCAGTCCCGTGGTGCAGCCGGCCGCGCTGCCCAGGCTCACGCCGGTGCGCAGCGGGTTGCCGGTCGCCAGGACGTCGGCCAGGCCGCTGTCGGCCACCGCCTCGCGGGCACTGACCAGCGCGAACTGTGCGGCGCGGTCCAGGCGCTCGGTGTCGGCGAGGGTGAAGCCGTGCCGGGCGGCGTCGAAGTCCACCTCGGCGGCCACCTGGGAGCGGTGGCCGGAGGCGTCGAAGAGGGTGACGCCGCGGGTGGCCGTGCGCCCGGACGTGAGCAGCGACCAGAAGTCTCCGGTGCCGATGGCGCCGGGGGCCACCACGCCCACGCCGGTGATGACGACGCGCTTCACCGGACACCGCACGCGGTGCGGACCGCGACCGGCCGGGCCCCGGCCGCACCCGGTCCGGACGTGGCGGGCCCGGAGGTGACGGCCCCGGACGTCGCGGGTCCGGACGTACCGGGATCAGGAGTGCCCGCCTCAGGAGTGCCCGCCTCAGGAGTGCCGGCCTCGGGAGTGCCGGGCCCGAGGGCCGCGTGCTCCCGGCAGGCGGCTCCGATCAGGGCGGGCAGCGCGTCGTCCCCGGCGAAGAAGTGGTCGCCGACCAGGGTGCGCACGGTGATGGGACCTGTCGTCCACTGCCGCCACTCCTGCAGGGCGTTGGGGACGGCCAGCGGGTCGTCGCTGCCGGCGAAGACCAGCAGGGGCACGTTCACGGGTCCTCCGGTGGCGGGGTCCATCGCCGCCTGCCGCAGCGCCTTGGCCAGCCGCAGGTCGTCGCGCAGGACGGGCAGGACGGAGCGGTGCCACATCCCGCCGGGCCGGCCGGCGGCCCCCTTCGGCAGCGAGCCGAGGTCCCCGAGGAGCGGCAGCAGTTGCTCGTCCGGGGCCTCCGCCGCGCTCATCAGCGCGGCCGTCGCGTGCGGCGGCAGGCAGGCTCCGACCGCGAGGAACAGGGGCGGAGGCGCCCCGGCGTCGGCCAGGGCACGGGTCAGGGTGTAGGCGACGAGCGCGCCCAGGCTGTGGCCGTACAGCGCGTACGGGCCGGCCTCCGCGGCCTCCAGCAGCGGGCCGAGCAGGTCGGCCAGGAGGCCGGAGCGGTCGGTGACGCGCGGTTCGCGCCGGCGGTTGCCGCGGCCCGGCAGCAGCACGGCCGCCACGTCCACCGCGGGGCCGGCCGCGACGGGCCAGCGGCGGTAGCTGGCCACGCCCGCGCCCGCGTGCGCGAGGCAGTGGAGCCGAACACGCGGCTCCACCGCCTCGTCGACCCTCGTCAGGGAAGTCATGCGTCGCCCTCCTCCGGGGAAGCTGTTCCGGCGCGCCGTCGGACGGCGCACCGGATGCGCCCCGAGTCTCGCCAGCCCGGCTGGAGCGGGACTCGACTCCCGCCGGGTATGGCGCACCGGCCGGGGCGGCCGCGTACGGAACGACGGCCGGTCCCCGGCGACCGGCCCAGGACGGCCGGCCCCCAGTCCGCCGGCCCCCGTCGGCCGGCACTCCGTACGGATCCGCGCCCGGCCGCCGGATCAGGCCGCGTACAGGTCGAAGGTGGAGGTGTGGCGCGGCCCCGCGACCACGTCGAGGCGCGGGTCGACCGTGAGCATCGCCTGGTGCAGCCGCTGGAGCTGCGGCGACGGCTCCACGCCGAGCTCGTCTATCAGCCGCTGGCGCAGCCGGCGGTAGACGTCGAGGGCCGACGCCTGCCGGCCGGACCGGTAGAGCGCGACCATCGCCTGCGAGTGCAGCCCCTCGTGCTGCGGGTGGCGGGCGATCAGGTCGGTGAGTTCGGCAATCAGTTCGACGTGCCGGCCCAGGCGCAGGTCGGCGTCGATCCTGCGCTCGCGCGTCACCAGCCGGCTCTCCTCCAGGCGCATGACCTCGATGTCGAGGATCGGGCCCACCCGTACGTCGACGAGCGCGGGCCCCTCCCACAGGTCGAGGGCCTCGCGCAGGCACTTGGAGGAGTGCCCGTCCTCACCGTTCTCGAAGGCCTGCTGGCCCTCGGCCACCAGGCGCTCGTACGCGTGCACGTCGACGGATTCGGCGGGCACCTGGAGCATGTAGCCGCCGTAGCGGGTGGCCAGCACGTCCTTGGCGGAGCCCGGTACGTCCGGTCCCATCGCGGTGCCCAGGCGGCGGCGCAGTTGAAGGATGTACGTCTGGAGCGTGGTCAGCGCGCTCTGGGGCAGGTCGGCGCCCCAGATCTCCTCCATCAGGGTGGGCACGGGCACGACCCGGCCCGGGTAGAGGGCGAGCAGCGCCAGGATCTGGCGGGGCTTGCCCGCCGTCGGGACGATGGAAACCCCATTGACTTCCGCATCCAATGGACCCAGAACTTTAATCTTCATGATTCCCCTCCCAGCCTTGTCAGGCCGCCATCGCTCTCTGACCGGTTGTGAACCTTTCGATACAGTCGCATTCCGGCCTTTTCTGTCATTGGCTGGACCCAAGGCCAGGGGCACCATATCTTTCGACAACCCGCCCCCCTGCGATGGTCGAGCCCGGCTCTAGCCCTTCTCCAAGAAATGCCGAGATGCGCCGCCGCCGGGTTGCTGACACGGCACTGACAAAGCGCTGACAAAGCACTGACAAACGCGCCGTGAACAGCCACCCGCCTTTCCCGGCACCTTCCCGTACACCGCGCGCGCTGTTAGTTTTCCGGCCATGGCGACCGACCCGACGGCACGTTGCGCGGACCCGCTGACCCGCTTGCTGATCGGCCCGGCAGCGACCGCGGGGCTGACCGGCCTGCCGGGGCTGCCCGGCCCGCAGGTCCTGCTGGGCATGCTGGGAACCAGTCACTGCCGAGGGGTCCAGGTGGGCTTCCCCGATCTGACGGCGGAACAATTCCGCCCGCGCGCCGCGGGCCGGCCCGCGGGGGCCTGAAAACACCTCGAGAAACCCTCCACGATTCCGGGCAGGGACGGCACGCACAGGGCATCGCACGGCGAAAGCGCCTAGGCTCCGACGAGATGGGGAGGACCCGCGGCTATTCCGAGGGGAATACCGGCGGCGGACTTCCGGCGGCATACCTCTCAAGCCTTCCTGTGCGAGGATGAGATGAAGTTTCGGATCCTGGGGCCCGTACAGATCTTCGACGAACGCACCGGCGTCCTGATCGTGCCGGCGGGGGCCAAGCAGCGCGCGCTGCTCAGCGCCCTCGTCGTGAAGGCGGGCCAGGTCGTCTCCGCCGACCGGCTCGTGGACGAGCTGTGGAGCGAGCACCCTCCCGCCAACGCCGCCAACGCCCTCCAGGCCCATGTGGCGCGGCTGCGCCGGCTGCTGCCCGTCCCGGCCCCCGGCTCCGGGGAGCCGCACCACGAGTGGCTGGCGACCAGCCCGCTCGGCTACGTCCTGCGGCTGGGGGACGCCGGCACCGACGCCCGGCAGTTCCACCGGCTCGCCGCCGAGGGGCGCGAGCTCGCCCGTACCGACCCCGGCCGCTCGGCCGACGTACTGCGCCGGGCCCTGGAGCTGTGGCGCGGCCCCGCCCTGCAGGGCAGCGGCCGCGGCACCATCTGCTCCGTCGAGGCCTCGCTGCTGGAGGAGAGCCGGCTCGTCGCCCTGGAGTCGCTGTACGACGCGTGCCTGCGGGCCGGCCGGGCCGGCGAGATCACGGGCGAGCTGGAGGAGCTGACCGCCGCCCACCCGCTGCGCGAGCGCTTCTACGAGCTGCTGATGACCGCCCTGTACCGGTGCGGGCGCCAGGCGGAGGCGCTGCGCGTGTACGACCGCGCGCGCCGCCGGCTCGTCCACGACCTGGGCGTCGAGCCGGGCCCGGTCCTGCGGGACCGCATGGAGGCGATCCTGCACCACCAGGACCCCACGGCGGCCCTGCCCGTCGGCTCCACGGCCGTACGGCCGGTGCGGGCGCCCGCCGGGGAGGACGGGGCGAACGTGCGCCTGCTGCACGCGGAACTCGCCAGCCTGCGCAGCCACGTCGAGCGCCTCACCCGCGAACAGCAGGACCTCGTGTGCCGGCTGGAGGCGCTCACCGCGGCGCGTGCGGCCGGCGCCTGACGTTCCCCGCCCGCGGGCACGGGAGCGCCCGGAACCGGAGGAGCCCTTCCTCCGGCCCGCGTGACGCGGGTCGGAGGAAGGGCTCCAGTGGCTGTACGGCGCCGGGCGCCGCAGGGCGGGGCGGCCACCGCACCGGTCCGCCCCCGCCGGTCTCACGGCCCGCTCACCGCGCCACGAGCCGCCCTCCGGCGGCTCCGGCGGCCGCGGCGCCCGCGGTCGACGACACGGTCTCGGGGTGCGCGGTGAGGATGAAGCGCTGCAGCCGGCTGAGCGCGGCCGAGGGCTCGAGGCCCAGCTCCGACACGAGCGTCGTGCGCAGCCGCTGGTAGACGTTGAGCGCCTCGCCGCGCCGTCCCGAGCGGTGCAGGGCGAGCATGAACTGGCCGTGCAGGCTCTCGTGCATCCGGTACTGGTTGACCAGGACGGTGAGCTCCGACAGCAGCTCGCGGTGCCGGCCCAGTCTGAGGTCGGCCTCGATGCGCTGGTCGAGCGCGCACAGCCGGGCCTCTTCCAGGCGCTGGACCTCCATCTGGATCTGGCTGCCGACCTGGACGTCGGTGAGCGCGGGTCCGGTCCACAGCGACAGGGCGTCCGTCAGCCAGCGCGAGGCGCCCTGGTGGTCGTCGGCGTCCATCGCCCGGTAGCCGGTGCCGGCCCGGCGCTCGAACTCCCGGTAGTCCACGGTCCCGCCGCGGGACTCCAGCCGGTAGCCGCCCGGGAGCGTCGCCAGGATGTCCTTGGCCGTGCAGCGCTCGTTCTCGTCGCGGGCGAGGGCCTCGCCGATCAGCTCGCGGAGCTGGAGCACGTACGTCTGCAGCGTCGTACGGGCGCTGCGCGGCGGGTTCTTGCCCCACAGCTCCTCGATCAGCGTCGCCACCGAGACCACCTGGTCGGCGTGGAGCGCGAGCAGGGCCAGGACCTGACGCGGCTTCGGGGCGGTCGGCGTGACGGACAGCCCGTTCTCGGTGACGGACAGCGCTCCGAGCAGGTTGATGTCCACGTACTTCCCCCAAAGATCACTTGGTGGCCGGTGGCCGGCCCGCCGCGTTCGGCGCGTTACCCGTCCCGCGATGGCCGCTCTGCCGGGGCCCGGTCGCCATAGCACGACCCGACTCCCTGATAAAAAAACAGCATAGTCGGTTTGTCAATCCCACAGCGCCGGCGGAAGATGCGTTGCCGGTACACGCAGAACCCCGGGACCCGCGCGGCGCGCGGGTCCCGGGGTAGGCACAACACCGCCTGGGAGCAGGGCTTTTGGGTACAGACAGACCCCTCGGACGAGATCGCGGGTCGGGGCGGAACCAAAGAGACCGTCCGGTCTTGAATGGGGCTGCGGCGACTCCCGAGTCCCTCTCAAGGGCGCGTCACGGGGTCACCGGGGGCCGCTCCGGGCTCAGCCGCCGCCCTTGGCGTCCAGCGTGACGAGCAGCTCCGGCGTCGCCAGCGTCGTCAGCAGCAGCTCCCAGAACTGGGTGATCGTGCGGGGAGCCAGCCAGGCCGCGTCCCGGGCCCCGAGCACCTCGAAGCCCACGGTCGCCCCGACCACCGCCCTCACGATCCCCTCCAGCTCGGCGCCGGAGCGCAGTTCGCCCACCGCGCCGGCCTCCCGGACGAGGCCCTCGACCCACCGCTGCCAGCGGGCGCGCGGGTCGGCCGCCGCCACCCAGGCCGTGTCGCCGCACAGCACGAACCCGGCCCGCAGCACCACGTCCGACGTCAGCCCGCGCGCCAGCGCGTGGGTGACGTCGACGAGGTGCTGCAGCCGGCTCCCCGCACCCGGCGGCTCCTCGCCGAGCAGGGCTTCCAGCCTCGCCAGCGCGGCCGCCTCGACGGCCTCCGCGAGGGCCGTCTTGCTGGCGAAGTGGAAGTGCAACGCGCCGTTGCTCACCCCGGCCCGCGTGCTGATCTCGGCCAGCGACGCGACCGCGAAGCCGTCCCGGTCCACGACCTCGGCCGCGGACCTGACCAGGGCTTCCCGGGTGCGCAACGCGCGTTCCTGACGTGCCATCGAGTGCTCCGTTACTGCGGGGGGTTGCCGTGCTTGCGGGACGGGACGTCCGCGTGCTTGTTGCGGAGCATCGCGAGGGCGCTGATGAGGACCTCGCGGGTCTCGGCGGGGTCGATGACGTCGTCGACGAGGCCGCGCTCGGCCGCGTAGTACGGGTGCATCAGCTCCGCCTTGTACTCCTTGACCATCTGCGCCCGGGTCGCCTCGGGGTCGTCCGACTCCGCTATCTGCTTGCGGAAGATGACGTTGGCCGCGCCCTCGGCGCCCATGACGGCGATCTCGTTGGTGGGCCAGGCGTACGTGAGGTCGGCGCCGATGGACTGGGAGTCCATGACGATGTACGCGCCGCCGTAGGCCTTGCGCAGGATCAGCGAGATCCGCGGCACGGTGGCGTTGCAGTACGCGTACAGCAGCTTGGCGCCGTGCCGGATGATGCCGCCGTGCTCCTGGTCGACACCGGGCAGGAAGCCGGGCACGTCCAGCAGCGTGATGATCGGGATGTTGAAGGCGTCGCACATCTGGACGAAGCGCGCGGCCTTCTCCGAGGCCTCGATGTCCAGCACACCCGCAAGGGACTGCGGCTGGTTCGCGACGATGCCGACGACCTGCCCGTTCAGCCGGCCCAGCGCGCAGATGATGTTGCGGGCCCAGCGCTCGTGGACCTCCAGGTACTCCCCGTCGTCGAGGATCTCCTCGATCACCCGGGTCATGTCGTACGGGCGGTTGCCGTCGGCCGGGACCAGGTCGAGGAGCACCTCGGAGCGGCGGTCCTGCGGGTCGGTGCAGGGCACGCACGGCGGATACTCGCGGTTGTTCTGCGGCAGCATCGACAGGAGGTACCGGACCTCCGCGATGCAGGTCTCCTCGTCGTCGTACGCGAAGTGCGCGACGCCCGAGGTGCCGGCGTGCACGTCCGCGCCGCCCAGGCCGTTCTGCGTGATCTCCTCGCCGGTCACCGCGCGGACCACGTCGGGACCCGTGATGAACATCTGCGACGTGTCCCGCACCATGAAGACGAAGTCGGTCAGCGCGGGGCTGTACGCGGCGCCGCCGGCACACGGGCCCAGCATCACCGAAATCTGCGGGATCACGCCCGAGGCCCGGGTGTTGCGCTGGAAGATGCCGCCGTAACCGGCGAGCGCGGAGACGCCCTCCTGGATGCGGGCGCCCGCGCCGTCGTTGAGGGAGACCAGCGGGGCACCCGCCGCGATGGCCATGTCCATGATCTTGTGGATCTTCGTCGCGTGGGCCTCGCCCAGCGCACCGCCGAAGATCCGGAAGTCGTGCGCGTAGACGAAGACCGTCCGGCCCTCGACCGTCCCCCAGCCGGTGATCACACCGTCCGTGTACGGCCTCTTGTCCTCCAGGCCGAAGCCGGTCGCCCGGTGCCGGCGCAGCTGCTCGACCTCCCTGAAGGAACCGGCGTCGAGCAGCAGCTCGATGCGCTCACGGGCGGTCAGCTTGCCCTTGGCGTGCTGCGCCTCGGTCGCGCGCTCGCTCGGGCCGCCGACCGCCTGTGCACGGACCGCGTGCAGTTCGGCCACACGCCCGTGAGCGTCCGCCGCCTCCACAGAGGCCCGAGGACTGTCAATCGCTACTGTCACGACACGTCCCTCCCTCTCAAGGTGCGGCCCGATCGAAAGCCCACCATAACAAACCGCTTGGACGGTTTACATGGTGCCGGCTTTGGCGCGCACACGAATCAGCCTTCAGATGAACCAGGCGCTCCTAGCGCCAGCTGTACGGAGAGCGGTAGACCGCGGTGGACCGCTCGGGCTGCCACAGCGGGGACTCGGGCGGTTCCTCCTCGCCCTCCGCTCCCGCCTGCGCGAGCACCGAGCACAGCACGACGGTGACCGCGGCCAGCTCTTCTTCGCTGGCCGACCCGCGCACGATCCGGAGCGCGAGCTTCTCGGAGTCCGACTCGACCATTCACCCTCCTCAAGCCTCTGGACACCGTCGGCGACCCGGCTAAAGGACCGCTCTTGCCCTGCTTGAGATACGGCTGGATCCGTCGTGTCCGCCTGCGGGCAGCGCGACGACGCGCGCGGAACGGGCCGGCAGGGCGGTCGGGGTCCCTACGCGGGACCGGCGGCGGTCAGCGGGTGGTCCAGCCGCCGTCCACCGAGAGGGTCGCGCCGACGACGAAGGAGGCGCGGTCGCTGCAGAGCCAGGCCGCGGCCTCGGCGATCTCCTCCGGCGCCGCGATGCGGGGGAGGGGCGCGGAGTCCAGCAGCACCTGCTCCATCTCGGGGTGCTGCTTGAGCCAGTCGTCGATCATCTCGCTGCGCGTCGAGCCGGGGGCGATGGCGTTCACCCGGATCCCGTGGGGGGCGTACTCGGCGGCCGCGGCCTTGGTCAGCCCGATCACCGCGTGCTTGGAGGCGATGTACGCGGAGGTGACCGGCGTGGCCACCAGTCCTCCGGTGCTGCTGTTGTTGACGATGGTGCCGCCCTTGCCGAGCATCACGCGCAGCTCCTGGCGCATGCAGTTCCACACGCCCCGGACGTTGGTGTCCATCACGGAGTCGTACACGTCCTCGTCGAGGAGGTGCATGGGCTTGGGCTCGGCGCCGACGCCCGCGTTGTTGAAGGCGGCGTCGAGTCCGCCGTACGCGTCGACGGCCGCGTCGACGGCGCGGGCCACGTCCTCGACGCGGGTCACGTCGCCGGCCACGTACCGGGCACGGTGGCCGGAGGCGGTCAGCTCCTCGGTGAGGAGGACGAGTTCACGCTCACGGCGGGCGAGCAGGGTGACCGCCGCCCCTTCCCGGCAGAACACACGCGCGGCGGCGGCGCCGATCCCCGCGCTTGCGCCCGTGATCAGCACGGACTTCCCCTCGAGCAACTGTCCACCGGCGGTCATGGTGTATGAACATAGCACCGCACATCTCGTACTCATTTCCGAAAAGGTGTAGGGAAGGCCGCAGTTGGCTCCCCAGCGGATCCTCGTCACGGGAAGCACCGGCTTCGTCGGCTCCCACGTCCTGCCCCTGCTCCTCGCGGCCGCGCGGGAACCGCACTCCGGCACCGACGGCCCACCCCGCCTGCGCCTGCTCACCCACCGAAGACGGGCGCCGGACGGGTGCCGGGGGACGAGCGGTCACGTCGAGACGGTCACCGGCGATCTGAGCGACCCGGCCTCGCTGCGCGGGGTCTGCGAAGGCGTCACCACGGTGCTGCACCTCGCGGCGCGCATCGGCGGGGACGAGGCGGAGTGCCGGACGGTGAACACGGAGGGGACCCGCGCGCTGCTCGCCGAGGCCCGGGCGGCCGGGGTGCGGCGGGTCGTGCAGCTGGGCACGGCCGCGGTGTACGCGGACGGTGCGCACCGGGGCGCGGCCGAGGGGGAGCTGGCCGAGGCGCCGGTCTCGGCGACGAGCGTGACGCGGCTCGCCGGGGAGCGACTGGTTCTGGCGGCCGGCGGGACCGTGCTGCGGCCGCACCTGGTGTACGGACGGGGCGACACCTGGATGATCCCCGCCCTGGTGGGGCTGATGTGCAGGCTGCCGTACTGGGTGGACGGGGGCAGCGCGCGGCTGTCGATGATCTCGGCGCCGGCGCTGGCCGGGGCGCTGGCGGAGCTGGCGCTGCGGCCGGGGCTGACGGACCGGCTGGCGGGGCAGGTGCTGCACGCGAGCCATCCGGAGCCGGTGCGGGCCCGGGAGCTGGTGGAGACGGTGGCGCGGGCGCTCGGTCTGCCGGTGCCGTCCGGGGAACTGACGTGCGCTCAGGCACTGGAGCTGCTGGGGGCGGCGGACGACCCGAGCGTGCGGCGCAGACTCTCGCTGCTGACCGTGGACCACTGGTACGACAGCAGCCGGCTGTGGGGGCTGCTGGAGACGGGGCCGGGACCGGGGTTCACGACGGCCTTCGCGGCCTCCGCGGCCTGGTACGCGGGCATCGGTGCAGGCCGGCGGCCCACGACCGCTCCTCCGCGGTCCGCTTCTCCTGCCTGAGGCAGGGGCGCGGGGGCCGGCTCCGTACGGACGCACTCGGCGGCGGACGCGCGCCGCCGTCCGTGGTGGGGCTCCGTGGCGCGGCACCCTGAGGCCTACGGCCCGGGATCCGGCGGGTCCGGGTCCCGGGCCGGGCCGGGCGGACGGAGCCGGCGGGGGAATCCGTGGAGGGGTGCACCCTCTACGGCGCCGGTCGCGCGGGTCATGCCCTGGGTGCACCCCGGCTCCGGTGGGGGGAGGGGGACTGCGGCGGGGCGGGCGGCAGGGTCAGGAGTCCCAGACCGAGCCGGTGACCGTGGCCGTGAAGACCTTCCTGCCGGACTGCCGGCCCGTCACCTCCACCGAGCGCAGGAGGGGGTGGGGTTCCGCTTCTGCCTCGCTCGCCTCCACCCAGCAGGGCTCGTCGAGCTCCGCGTAGCTGTGGAATTCGGTCGCGATGCCGAAGGGTCTGAAGCCGCCTTCGGGCAGCAGCCCGCAGGCCGCCTGGCGGGCGGCCTCGACCAGGACCATGCCCGGGTGGTGGTCGTTGGCGTGCTCGAAGAGGATCGGGTGGCCGAGGTCGGGGTTGAGCAGCCAGCGGCCGGGCCGGTCGGACGGGGCGAGGACGACGTCGAAGGGCAGCAGCCGGCCGACCGCCGCCGGGGGGATGGGCGTCTGCCGCTCCAGCGGGGTGACCACGGCGCCCGGACCGCGCTCGCCGCGCAGCCGCCGGTACGTGCTGGGCGGGACGCACGTGAAGCGGGCGGTGCCGCTGGCCGCCATACAGCCGTTGCGGCGGATGCTGACGTGCAGGAACCCGGAGAAGCGGTTGCCCTGCCATCTGAAGTCCGTACAGGTGGCGACGAGCTCCAGCTCGGTGGGGCTGGCGCCGATGCGGAGCTGCGCGAGGTCCGAGGTGAAGTCCAGGCTCCACAGCAGCACGTTGTGGCCGAGCGGGACCCCGTACACCGCGTGGCACAGGAACAGTCCCACCTGCCGGATCGTCTCCCCGGCCTGGACCGGGTCGTGGCTGCGGCCGTCGGCGCTGGTGAAGAACGTGTGGGCGCGGGGCCACTGGCCGGTCAGGGCGAAGACGTTGTCCCCGATGCGCTCGTATCCGGTCAGGAAGACCTCGGCGAGGGAGGAGCGGTGCACGTACTCGCGGGGGACGGTGGTGGTGAGCTGAGGCGATTCATTGCAACGGGTCCACGACGCGCTGGATACCGGGTGGGGTATTGAGGGGGCGTCCTTCTGGAACGTCAGCAGGGTCATGGACCTCTCCACAGAGCCGGGTTGACGGATGGGGTGACCACTTCAGAACACGCAAGATACGTACTCTCCGGTATTGTTTGCAAGGCTCTCCGAGGGTCGTCTTTCACCCGGACATCACACCGTCAACACACGCGGTGATCGCCGGAGGAGGGGCGGATTCCAGCCTCCGACAGGGGAGTTCGGGCGGCCGCGGCCACAGCGGGCCCATGCGCCCAAGCCTCAAGCGGCAAGCGGTATTCCGGTCTCGGCACCCACCCGCACCAGGGGGCGGAGACACGCCAGCCGGCACTGCCCTTTCGGCTGCCCGACAGGGCTTGCGACCTGGGACGGGAGCTGGTGGCGGGGAGCCTGTGGGGATGCCAGACTTGGTTCCGCCGACGGATTGAGCAAAACCGTCCAGGCGGTTTGCACCATGGGGGTCTCCGTTGCCGTTCGGCGACTCCCCACCGCCGACAGCCTGGAGAACCGATGATCCGTCAGTGCCCGATATCCATCGATCCGTCAGGCCGGGATCCGCACGGTGAGGCGGCTCTGCTCCGGGAGCTCGGCCCCGCCACGAGGGTGGTCCTGCCGGGCGGGGTGCCGGCCTGGGCGGTGGCCGGACACGCGGCGCTGCGCAGGCTGCTGGTCGACCCGCGGGTCTCGAAGGACGCGTACCGGCACTGGCCCGCGTGGATCAGCGGCGAGGTCGGTCCGGAGTGGCCGCTGTCCATCTGGGTGTCGGTGCAGAACATGATCACGGCCTACGGGGCCGAGCACACGCGGCTGCGCAAGCTGGCCGCCCTGGCCTTCACCGCGCGCCGGGTCGCCGCCCTGCGACCGCGCATCGAGCAGGTCGCCGCCGAGGTGCTCGACGAACTGGCCGCGCTCCCCCCGGCGGACCCGGTCGACCTGCGGGCGACCTTCGCCCACCAGGTCCCGACTCGAGTGATGTTCGAGCTGTTCGGGATTCCGGAGAGCTCGTGGGCGATGCTCCACAAGATCATCAAGGGGTTCTTCGACACCGGCATCTCCGTCGAGGACGCCCAGCAGAACGCGATCGACCTCTACGAGACGATGGCCGACCTGGTCGCCCACAAGCGGGCCCACCCCGCCGACGACCTGACGACCGGGATGATCGCGGCCCGGGACGACGAGAGCGGCGCGCGCCTGTCGGAGAAGGAGCTGGTCGACAACCTGATCCTGCTATTCACCGCGGGGTACGAGACCTCGGTCAACCTGATCTCCAGCGCCGTCCACCAGCTGCTGACCCACCGCGCCCAGCTCGGCCTGGTCCTCTCGGGCGCGGCCTCCTGGGAGGACGTGATCGAGGAGACCCTGCGCTTCGAGCCGCCCGCGGCGTACGGGTTCCTGCGCTTCGCGGTCGAGGACATCGACGCGGGGAACGCGGTCATCCCCAAGGGGGACGCGATCGTGGTGTCGTTCGCCTCGGCCGGCCGCGACCCGGAGGTGCACGGCGAGGACGCCGCCGTCTTCGACATCACCCGGCCCACCCGGGGGGACCACATGTCGCTCGGCTTCGGGACGCACTACTGCCTCGGCGCGACGCTCGCCCGGCTGGAGGCCTCGGTCAGCGTGGCCGCGCTGTTCGCCCGTTTCCCGGAGCTGGCCCTGGCCGCCCCCGGGCGGCGGCCGGCGAAGGTCGAATCCTTCATCTCCAACGGCCTGCTGGAGCTTCCGGTAACCCTGGGTGACGCTTCGCGGAACGATGTTGAGATCGAGGTGTGATCTCCAACGCTTGATAAAATACGGACCTTCTGGTTGGTTTTATAGAGGGGACATCGGTCTGCGCTCAGGATCGACCCACACTGGCCCTTGGAACATCGGAGGCACCGTGGCACGTCAGGAGCGTGCGGTTCGTACGCGTCGCGCGATCTTGGAAGCGGCGGCGGCGGTGTTCGACGAGCGCGGCTACGAAGCGGCGACGATCTCGGACATCCTGTCGCGGGCGGGCGTCACCAAAGGCGCCCTGTACTTCCACTTCTCCTCCAAGCAGGAACTGGCCCAGGGCGTCCTGGACGAGCAGTTCGGCGAGGCCGGCGTGCCGCCGAGAGCCAGCAAGCTCCAGGAACTCGTCGACGTGGCCCTGGTCCTGGCGTACCGGATGAAGCGCGAACCCATGCTCAGCGCGGGCGCGCGGCTCTCCCTCGGGCCCGACATGCGCGAGATATTCGGCGGCGGGTCGGTCCCGGGCTGGATCGAGTTCACCGAGCAACTCCTCGTGCAGGCCAAGGAACAGGGCGAGCTGCTCCCCCACGTCGACCCGGCGGAGACGGCCTGGATCATCTCCGCCTGCTGGACGGGGGCCCAGGTCTACTCCCAGACCCTGACCGACCGGGACGACATCGAGTTCCGGGTCGCGGGCGTCTACCAGCACATCGTCCCCAGCATCGCCACCCCCGCCGTCCTCGCCCGGCTGGACATCGCACCCGACCGCGGGGCCCGCGTGGTGGCGGAGGCGGAGCAGCTGAGGGCGGAGCCCGTGCTCTCCTGAACGACCCGACCGTACAGACCCACCGGTCTTGTTTGGTCGCCAGAAAGTCGGTTTTGACGGCCCCTCGGCTCTCCGCCGAGGGGCCGTTTTGCATGCCCTGACCGCTCGACGACCCATCAAAATCCCAGCTCAGAGCGGTTTCTGACGAGGTTTGACCAGTCCCGTGACCGGCAAACAGCCAAGCCGGTTTGGTATTGACAAACCGCCGGGCCTGTTTTTTACTCGGTCCCAGTGCTGGTCACATCCACGGACAAGGGGAGTACGGCGTGGACATCGCAGTACTGGGCGCACTGTCGGTGCGGGAGAACGGAATCTCCATCACGCCGACCGCCCCCAAGCCCAGGCAGGTTCTGGCGCTCCTGGCGCTCCACGCGGACCAGGTCGTCCCGGTCTCCGCGCTGATCGAGGAGCTGTGGGCGGGCGAGCCGCCGCGCAGCGCCCGTACCACCCTGCAGACGTACGTCCTCCAGCTGCGCTCCCTCATCGCCACCGCCCTGGAGCACGCCGACCCCGGGCCCGGGACGGACGCCGAGGACGCCCCGGCGCGCCCCGGCACGGTCCCGGCGCGGCGGCGCACGGCCAAGGACGTGCTGGTCACCCTCCCGGGCGGCTACCTGCTCAACAGCGGCGGCGGCACCAGCGACGTCCGCGAGTTCGACCGGCTCGCGGGCATGGGCTACCGGGCCATGGACGCCGGGGACTTCCCCGGCGCGGCCCGCCTGCTGCGGGAGGCGCTGTCGCTGTGGTCCGGGCCGGCGTTCGCCGACGTCCAGGGCGGCATCCAGCTGGACATGGAGACCCGGCGCCTGGAGGAGATCCGGCTCTGCGCCCTCGACCAGCGCATCGAGGCCGACCTGCGGCTGGGCCGCCACCGCGAACTGCTCGCGGAGCTCACCGTGCTGGCGAGCCGCTACCTCACCCACGAGAGCCTGCACGGCCAGTTCATGCTGGCCCTGCACCGCTCCGGCCGCCGCGGCGAGGCCCTCGACGCATACCAGCGGCTGCGCGGCACGCTCGTCCGCGAACTGGGCCTGGAGCCCTCGGCGGCCCTCCGCCGCCTGCAGCGCTCCATCCTCATGGCCGGCCCCGAGGGCCCCGCCGAACCGGCGGAGACCCGCGGAGAGCGGCTCGCCCGCGTGGGCTGACGCCCGCCACCGCAGCCAGCCATCACCCGGGCACGGGCCCGGGACCTGCCCTGAGCCGCCCTCCGGGAGCGGCTCGACCCAGAGCGGTTCGACGCGGAACCGCACGAACCAGAGCCGGAGCATGACGACCAACCGCATGAGCAACCGCACGTCCGGCCGCCCCTCGGGCCGGACCCCGGTCCGAGGAGGCAACGCGGTGCAGGAAAGGTCGGAACGGACCCGCCGCAGGCTCGTCAACGCCGGAGCGGAGCTGTTCCGCCGCAACGGCTACGCCAACGCGACCCTCGGCGAGATCGCCCTGGCCGCCGGCGTGACCAAGGGGGCCCTGTACTTCCACTTCGCCTCCAAGGACGAACTGGCCGAGGCTGTGCAGGAGCGCGGCCGCACCATGCTCGACGACTCCGTCCGCGCCCTGCGCGAGGCCGGCAACAGCCCCCTCCAGTCGCTCGTCGACACGACGCACTGGCTGGCCCGCGGCCTCCACGAGGAGGCCGCGATCTCCGCCAGCTTCCGCATCACCAAGGAGTGCACCGGCCGGCAGCCGCACCTGGCGGACTTCCACCGGACCTGGATAGCGATGGTGTGCACCCTGCTGCGCCAGGCCCGCGACGCCGGGGAACTCCGGCCGGACCTGGGCTGGGAGAAGGCCGAGTCGCTGGTCGCCGCGGCGGCCTGCGGGATCGAGGTCATGTCGGGCACCGGCATGGTGTACGCCGAACTCCGGCGCCGGGTGTCCGCCCTGTGGAGCCTGCTGCTGCCGCTGCTGGTGGCGCCGAACACCGCGCGGCACCTGCGCGTCGAGGCACCGGACGAGTGGGACGGCCCGGGCACCACCCTGGCGCCGGGCGTCCCGGTCGCCGCGGGCGGCACCGCCGGCTGACCGCGCCGCCCGGAGCACCGCGCCGGCGGCTACCCGCGCGGGAACGCGGGCGGTGCCGTCGGGCTCCCGGGGGCGTGCCCCGCGTACCGGCGGCGCCTCGGCTCAGGCCGGCAGCTGCCGGGCCACCGCCGAGCGCAGCGGCCCGCCCTCGGACCGCTCCGTCTTGCGCCCCTTGCTGCCGGGCGCCAGCGTTCCCGCGTCCACGGCCTCGGCCGGCGCGCCCGTGGCGTACAGCCCCTCCGGGTCGGTGTCCCGGTCGTGCGGCAGCAGCCAGAACACCCGGCGCCGGAAGGTGCCCGAGGAGCGCGACGGCTTGGCCCCCGGGCCCAGCAGCGCGTACCCGACCATCCGCCCGTCGCGGTGGTAGGCGGGCTTGCCGCGCCGCGTCGGCAGCCGGTCCAGGCTCTGGCGGACGTAGTCGAGCCGGCTGATGTCCTCGAGCCAGACGAGGTCGATCTCGTGTCTGATCTCGTCCTCGCCGATGAGAGCGCTCATGCTGTCTCCTCGTGCGCGAGCAGGCCGATGCCCGGGTAGTACTTGCGCTGGTTGGACAGGATCATCTCCTTGGGAGACTCCAGCCCCACCACCTCGCGGACGCGTGCCGCGAAGGCCCGGGAGGAAATCGCCGGGGCGCCCTCATTCTGGCACCAGCTGCGATACGCCGCGTAGAGCTGGGCCTGCTCCGCCCTCAGCTCCGGATCGATCCGGCACAGCTCCCCCAGGAACCGCCCGGTGTGGTCCTCCGTCTCGGCGTACGCGGTCGTGGCGATCCTCACCCGCTCGGGCCCGCTGAGGTCCCGGTCGCCGCCCAGGTAGCGGCGCGCGCCCTCGATCAGCCAGTTCAGGATGCCCGGACCCTCCTCGGTGACGAGGATGTCCGCCAGGTTGTCGATCTTGCGGTCGTCGGAGACGACCCGCTCGAACGGGATCAGCCGCATGCGCCGCCAGAAGGCGAAGCCGCCGGTGCCCACCTCGGGCCGGTGGTTGCCGAGCAGCCACAGCTTGTGCGTGGGCTCGAAGCTGAAGAAGTCCTGCCGCATCCGCCGTGCCTTGATGCGGTCGCCGCCCGTGAGCAGCTTGACCCGCGCCTCGTCGAACCGGTCCCCCGGCTTGACCTCGGAGCACACGATGACCCGGCGGCCGTGGAGCTCCGCGAGGTCGGTCGGGTGGCCCTCGTACGGCCGTGCCATCAGGAAGCCGGGGGGCGCGGCGTCCGCGTAGTCGCCGAGCAGCTTGATCAGCACGTCCAGCAGCACGGACTTGCCGTTCTTGCCGGAACCGAACAGGAACGGCATGACCTGCGCGCCGACGTCCCCGGTGACCGAGTACCCGAGCAGCAGCTGCAGGAAGCCGGTCATCTCGGCGCCCTCGGCGCCGTCCCCGAAGGTGTCGGTCAGGAACCGGTTCCAGCGCGGGGTCGGCATCGGCTGCGGCGGTGCCGTCGTGGACCGCGAGTGGAAGTCCCTGGTGGGCTCGGGAGGTCTGATCCGCCCGGTGCGGAGGTCGACGATCCCGGCCGGCGTACAGAGGGCGTACGGGTCGGCGTCCAGGCGCGAGGCGTTCAGCACCATGCCCGGGGCCGACTTGGCCTGGACGAGCATGGCGTTGATGCCGCTGGTGCTGAGGGCCCGGCGGCGGTGCTGCTGGAGGGACGCGGGCGTGTGCAGGCCGCGCGGGTCCTGGGTGGCGATGGACTCGGCCAGGTCGCCGGCGGCCCACAGGATGGTGTCGTCCTCGTCGATCTGCCAGCGGGTGGAGTCCCAGCGGTACCAGCCGAGGCCCGGCACGTGCCGGTAGTCGTTGGCGTACAGCTTGACGAACAGCTTCGCGTTGCCGCGGTCGGTCAGCGTGTCCGGCAGCAGCCCGTCCGCGGTCACCTCCCCGGCCCCCTGAGGCCCTGTGTGCCCCTCTGAGACCCTCACGGGCCCCACCGCGACCGCCACGGCCCCCGAGGCCCCCACGGCCCCCTGAGCGGGCACAGCGGCCGTGTGCGCCAGGATCTGGGCGGCCACCGCCTGCGGGTCGAAGCCGACGAGCACCTCCTGTACGGCTCCGCCCCCCGCCGGGGCACCGTCCGGCCCGTCGTCCGGGAAGCCCACGGACACCTCCTCACCGAACAGTCCGGCGGCCGGCACGTCCCCGGGCACGGACGGCCCGGGGTGGGCCTCCGTCACGGAGGCGTGGTCCAGGGGCCCTTCGAAGACGTCGCCGAAGGGCTCGTCCGGGGCGTCCAGCCGCGCCTCCGACAGGCGCTTGTGGCGGTTGGTGGTCACAGGCGGCCCCCCGGGGTCAGCGGGCGGTGGGAGCCCGCGCTCAGCCCGCTGCGGATGATCGCGCCGCAGCGCCGTTCCTGTCCGGGCCGGGCGTGCTCCGCCGCGTCCCTCAGCACCCGCTCCGCCTCGGCGGGCTGCAGCAGCCCGGCGGCGACCAGCCCGCCCGCGGTGTACGCGGCCCGGTTGAGCTTCTCGGAGAACGCCGCCCCTTCGGGCACGGCGGCGCAGGCCGCCACCTCCTGGAGCACGGCGCCCAGGACCCGGCCGGCCGCACCGCGCCCGCCACCGCCGCCCGCGGCCACGACGGCCTGCTGGGCCCGCGGCGGCACGGGGCGCGGCGTGGGGACGTGTGCGGGCGGCAGGTGTCCGGTGCGCTCCAGTTCCCTGGCCAGCCAGGGCGGCAGCGGCGCCGGCTCCCTGACGGGGCCCAGCGGCTCGTACGTCCCGGCCTCGGTCACGGTGCCCGGGGCGATGATGTAGCCGCCGTGGGCCCGTACGTCGACCTGCCAGGCGAGCGCGCGCGTGGAGCCGGACGACCCGGCCGAACACTGCCAGCGGTGGCCCGGATTGGCCCGGTACCAGACGTGCAGGCCCCCGGAGGGCGTGCGGACCCGCAGCGTGCCGGTGTCCTGCGCCGGGGACGTCTCGCCCCGCAGCGCGGCCAGCACGCCGAGCGTGTGGAAGCCGTTGGCCAGGCCCTGGAGGTCGACGCCTTCCGCCACCGGGATGCCCGGCAGCAGGCGGTCCCGGGCGGGCAGCGGCTGCTCGTGCGCGTCGATGTCGATCACGACGAGCCCGGCCGGTCCGCAGGCGATCCCGACGCCGAGCCCGGGGTGGGCGCCCCACCACTGCTCGATGCGCGAGAAGTCCAGGGTGGCCGCGTGGAACCCGTGGCACCAGCGGCCGGCCCGCAGGCAGCCGCAGTCCTTGGAGGTGTGCCCGGGAGCCCGGCAGGCCTCGCAGTTCCCGGCGGGCGTCTTCCGGCCGGGCGAGAGCGGGTGCACCGGCCAGCCCTTGCTGGCACACCACCGAGCCGTGGCCAAAGGCTGCCCAGGAGTACGGCCCGCCGGGCGGACCCGGTCGCGGCGAGACCCGGAATCCGTTCCTCCGTTCGACGGCCGCCCTGAGTCGCTGCGCGAATCCCGCAGCTCAGAAGCCATGCCCATCCCCCGCAGCGACCCAAGCGACTCAACGACGGACATACCTTAGCGAAGGTCATCCGCGGAAGAGAGCATCTGGAGCCACGAGAGCCACCAGGGTCGCGCAGCGACTCAGCGACTGAAGCCACCCGCCCCCAGCGACTCAAGCACTTTCGGTCGCTCCCTCAGTAGCTGCCCAAAACCGCAGGTCAAAGCCACTCCACCCACCCAAACAGCGACTCAAGCGACTCAGCGACTGAATATATGACGCGCACAGGCGCACGCGCACGCACACGCGCACACACGTGCGTTGCGCTTCATATACCCGACCCTTCAGTCGCTTCAGTCGCTAATCACCCCCCACACATGCTCTGACCTGGCCTTTCTCCAAGCGACTCACAGCGACCCAAGTCACCTTCAGTCGCTCTTCTTCAGTCGCTGAGCCGCTCCCCCACCCCTCGGGACCCCCGGAACCCCCGCTCCGACCCCCTCCGACCCGCAGCGACCGACGCTCCTTCGGTCGCTGGCAGCGACTCAAGCGGCCCTGCACCCCACACCGAGCCCTCTCCGAGCGTTTGTACGAAAACCCACGGCCTCGGTCGCTTCGGTCGCTGCCCCCGCCCCTTCGCAGGTCAGAGCCCCGCCGGCGCCGCCCCCTCCCCCGCCTCCGGGCCCGTGGGCGAACAAGCGGACGAACCCGCCCGCCCCGGCCCCCGCCCGCCGGGCCCCCTCATCAAGAACTGGTGTGCGCATCCCGTATCCACGTACGCCGTACCCGTGCGCGGCACCCGCACACACGGCCGCCCACCGCGGGCTCCACAGAAGGAATCAGCCACCGGAACACCCCTCGCGGGGCCCGGGCACCAGGGTTCCGGCCAGCTCGAGCTGCGCTCGATCGGGACTCCACCCCGCTGTGAAGAACCTTGTGTAACAGTCCCGTCCGAGCCCCCGCTCCACGGCTCCTGACACCCTCAGCGAGATATCCATGACGACCCAGACCCCGGCACCATCTCCAACGAATTCGGACCTACCGCCCGCTACCTCCCCCACCGTTGCGAGCCGATACGCCGCCTTCGTCGCCGGCCGGCGCTCCAAGTGGGTCGTGCTCGTGCTGTGGCTCCTGCTCATGGGCATCGGTGGCTCGCTGGCCGCCGGCCTGGCCGACGTACAGGACAACGACCCCGAGACCTGGCTTCCGTCCAGCGCCCAGTCCACCAAGGCGGTCCAGCTCGCCGAGGAGCACTTCGCCGACAAGGACTCCAGCTCCGCCGTCATCGTCTACGCCCGCGAAGGCGGCCTCACCCAGGCCGACCTGTCCAGGATCGACGGCGACCGGGGCCGTCTCGGCGAGGTGGCCGCCGGCCAGGTGTCCCCCGCCGTGGTCTCCGAGGACAAGGTCGCGGCCTTCGTCAGCGTCCCGCTGCGCACCTCGCCCAGCGACGTCAAGGTGCTCACCGACGGGGTGAAGGAGGTCGGCAAGATCACCTCCGACGGCCTCCCCGCCGGCCTGGACGTCAAGATCACCGGTGAGGCCGGCAGCATCGCCGACTTCGCCGACGTCTACTCCGGCATGGACGGCGCCCTCATGGGTGCAGCGCTCGGCGTGGTGGCGCTGCTCCTGCTCATCACCTACCGCAGCCCGGTGCTGTGGCTGATCCCGCTGATCACCGTGGGCCTGGCCAGCCAGGTCGCCAGCGGCGTGGTCTACCTGCTCGCCAAGCACGCGGGCCTGGTCGTCAACGGCCAGAGCGCCTACGTCCTGATGGTCCTGGCCGTCGGTGTCGGCACCGACTACGCCCTGCTGCTCATCGCCCGCTACCGGGAGGAGCTGCACCGCACCGAGGACCGCCACACCGCGATGGCGCTGGCCGTCAACGGCTCGCTGCCGGCGCTGGCCGCCTCCGCGGCGACCGTGGCGATCGCCACGCTGTGCCTGGTGTTCGGCAGCATGAACAGCACCAAGGGGCTGGGCCCGGTCGTCGCCATCGGTGTGGTCGTGGTGTTCTTCGCCATGACCTCGCTGCTGCCGGCGCTGCTCGTGATCCTGGGCCGCTGGGTGTTCTGGCCGGTCAAGCCGCGCGTCACCCCGGGCTACGACCCGAACTCGGCGCAGGGGCACGGCAAGTGGGCCAAGATCGCCTCTGCCGTGGGCCGGCGCCCGCGCGCGGTGTGGATCGGCACGGCGCTGGTGCTGGGCCTCATGACGCTGGGCCTCTTCAGCGTCCAGACCGGCCAGACGCAGGCCGAGCAGTTCACCAACAAGGTCGGCTCGGTCACCGGCCAGCAGGTCCTGGCCAAGCACTTCCCGGCCGGCTCCTCGGCTCCGGCGGACGTCTACGTCCCCGACGCCGGGGCCGAGGCCGCGGCCGCCACCGTCGCCAAGGTGCCCGGCGTGTCCTCCGTGAACACCCAGGCGGCCAAGGACGGCTGGACGCACCTGACCGCGGTGCTGCGCGACGCGCCGGACTCCGCGGCCGCCAAGGACACCGTCCGGGACATCAGGACGGCCCTGGACGACTCCGAGGGCCCGGCGGCCGACGCGGTCGTCGGCGGGCAGACCGCGGTGGCCCTCGACGTCTCCGAGGCCCAGGGTGACGAGGAGGCGCTGCTCATCCCGCTGATCCTCGCCGTGGTCCTGGTGATGCTCCTCGTGCTGCTGCGGGCGGCCATCGCCTCGGTGCTGCTGCTCGTGTCCGTGGTGCTGTCCTTCGGGGCGGCCGTCGGTACGGCCTCCCTGCTGTTCCACGCGCTCGACCACGCGAAGATCGACCGCGGGCTGGTGCTCTTCGGCTTCATCTTCCTCGTCGCACTGGGCATCGACTACACCATCTTCATGATGACCCGGGCCCGCGAGGAGGTGGCGCTGCGCGGCCACCGCGAGGGCATCCTCACCGCGGTGACGGTCACCGGCGGGGTGATCACCTCGGCGGGCGTGGTGCTGGCCGCCACGTTCCTCGTCCTCGCGGCGATCCCGACGGTGAGCGCGCTGCAGCAGGGCCTGCTGGTCGCGGTCGGCATCCTGCTCGACACGTTCCTGGTACGCAGCCTGCTGGTTCCGGCGCTGGCCCTGGACCTGGGTCCGCGCATCTGGAAGCCGGGTCTGACGGTTCCGGAGACGGCACCGGCCGAGCCGGCGAGGAGCCGGTCCGAGGCGCCGTCCACCTCCGACGTGCTGGTCTGACGTCAGGGTCGTCCGTCCGCTGACCGCGGATCCACCCGGGACGACGTGAGCGGCCGTCCCTCCTGCTCCGGCCACGGAGCGGGAGGGACGGCCGTTTGCGTGTGCCTGAGCGCCGCGGGGGCCCGGAGCCGGGTACGCGGACGGGGCCGCCCGGTCCACGACCGGACGGCCCCGTGAGAGGACCTTCAGCAGGCCTAGCCCCAGTTCTGGCCCGCGGGCTCCTGGATGGTGACGTTCAGTCGGTTGAAGAAGTTCGTCGTCGCGATCATGAGGATGAGCGCGGCGAGCTGCTGCTCCGTGTAGTGGTCGGTGGCCGCGTCCCAGACCTCGTCCGGCACGCCCTCCCCGCTGCGGTCGGCGAGCCGGGTGGCGGCCTCGGCCAGCGCCAGGGCGGCACGCTCGGCGTCCGAGAAGAACGGCGCCTCGCGCCAGGCGGCGACGGCGTGCAGACGGTCGTCGGTCTCCCCGGCCTTCTTGGCACCCGTGGCGGCCGCGTGGACACAGGCGCTGCAGCCGTTGATCTGGCTCGCGCGGAGGTGCACCAGCTCCAGCGTCTGCGGGTCGACGCCGCCCTGGTACATGGCCTTGTAGAGGTTCTGGATGCCGGCCATGGCATCCGGCAGAACCTTGGCGGGGTTCGTCATACGAGCCTTCATAAGGTGCTCCCTAAGCGGTGTTCTCCGTCGTCACCACACTGACGGATCCCGCCCCGCCGATGTGACCGGCGAACGGCGAAACACTTTCGAGCACAGGCACGCCCACGCCTCTGACCAGCGGGGATGAGTGACCCTCAGGTGCGCCTGCGGTACGGCTCGACGGATCCTCAAGTGAGCCTGTGGCACGCCTCGAAGGATCCTCGTGCGTTTCCGTGCCGCCGCTCAGGCCGCGGGCGACCTCAGCCGCACCGCCCGGCCGGCTAGCCGCGGTCCGCACCCGGTCCGGCAGCGTCGTCCGAGGGCGTCCTGGGCTTGGTGTGGAGGACCTCGCGGGCCTGCTCCGCGGCGCGGGTGATGCTCTCGGTGACGAAGTCGACGAAGCGGGCGATGTTCTCCAGGCGGATGGCGGCCGGGGTGCCCGGACCGAGGATGCCGACGCCCTGCCGTGCGGCGTCGGCGAGCTGGGCGCTCCCCCGGGCGCTGGCGACCATCGACTGGTACCAGACGTCGTCGTCGACGAAGTAGCGCTCGCGGCGGCGCTCGTCGCGCTCCCGGCTGATGAGGCCCTGGCTCTCCAGGAACGCGACCGCCTTGGAGATGGACGCAGGGCTGACCTGGAGGCGCTGGACGAGCTCGGACGCGGTGAGGCTGCCCTCGTCGGTGGTGTAGAGGCAGGTCAGCACCCGGGACATCATCTTGGGCAGACCCTGAGCCATCATCAGCGTCGTGAACATCTCCTCGTACTCGCGCACGGCCTCGGAGTCGCGCCCGTAGGCCTGCGGCACCGCCTCCGCCCCGCTGCGGGGCGCGGCCTGCCTGCGCCGGTGGGCGCGGCGTTCGGTGGCGCGGTGGGCGAGGTCGGCGCGGTAGCCGGTGGGCCCGCCGTTGCGCATCACCTCGCGGGTGACCGTCGAGGTCGGGCGGTCGAGGCGCCTGGCGATCTCCGCGTAGGCGAGGCCGTCGGCCAGTCCCAGCGCGATCTGCTGGCGGTCCTGCTGAGTGAGCCTGCCTCCCGGCATTGCGATCTCCTTCGTCTCTGCTTGGCACGCCCACTATAGCGTTCACCCACAGTCCATTGCAACGCAATGCGTCCCGACTGTTGCATTGAAGACCCTGCCATTGCAACGATTTCTAGTATCTGACCTGCGATAACAGCAATCCTTCGCAACGAAGTCATTGAAGAATCTTCGAACGCAACGTAGCTTTCCATCATCAGAAACAACGAGCCGAAGGAAAGCCCGATGCAGAAGTTCGCCACCTCCGCCCCGATCTCCGCCGTTCTCGACATCCCGGCCGGCCGGATCCAGTTCATCGCCGCCGACCGCGCCGAGACCACCGTCGAGGTCCTGCCGGCCAACCCCGCCAAGAGCCGCGACGCCAAGGCCGCCGAGCAGACCACCGTCACCTTCTCCGACGGCGTCCTGCGGATCACGGCCCCGGCCGCCGAGAACAAGCTCTTCGGCCCCACCGGTTCCCTGGAGGTCACCGTCCGGCTCCCCGCCGACTCCCACGTCGAGGCGAAGACGGCCGCCGCCGAACTCCGCGGCGTCGGGCGCCTGGGCGACGTGGCCTTCGAGGGCGCGTACCGCCAGATCAAGATCGACGAGGCCGCGAGCCTCCGCCTCACCGCCACCGACGGCGACGTCGAGATCGGCCGGCTCGGCGGCCCCGCACAGATCAGCACCGCACGCGGCGACATCCGGATCGCCGAGGCCCTGGGCGGCACCGTCGTGCTGCGCACCCAGTCCGGTGACATCTCGGTCACCGCCGCCCGCGGCGTCTCCGCCTCCCTCGACGCCGGCACCGGCTACGGCCGCGTCAGCAACGCCCTCGAGAACGACGGCACGCCCGCACTCGACATCCAGGCCACCACCTCGTACGGCGACATCACCGCCCGCACCCTCTGACACCCGATCCCCGACCGGCAGCCTTCGAAGGAGCACACCCCATGACCACCCCGGCCATCACGGCGAACGGACTGCGCAAGTCCTACGGCGACAAGGTCGTGCTGGACGGCGTCGACCTGACCGTCCCGGAAGGCACGATCTTCTCCCTGCTCGGCCCGAACGGCGCCGGCAAGACCACCGCCGTGAAGATCCTCTCCACCCTGGTCTCCCCCGGCCCCGGCTCCGGCGAGATCCGCGTCGGCGGCCACGACCTCACCGCCCACCCGCAGGCGGTCCGCGCCGCGATCGGTGTCACCGGGCAGTTCTCCGCCGTCGACGGCCTGATCACCGGCGAGGAGAACATGCTCCTCATGGCGGACCTGCACCACCTGTCCAAGAGCGAAGGACGGCGGGTGGCCGCCGAGCTGCTGGAGCGCTTCGACCTCACCGAGGCCGCGAAGAAGCCCGCCTCCACCTACTCCGGCGGCATGAAGCGCCGCCTGGACATCGCCATGACCCTGGTCGGCACTCCCCGGATCATCTTCCTCGACGAGCCCACCACGGGGCTCGACCCCCGCTCCCGCCACAACATGTGGCAGATCATCCGCGAGCTCGTCTCCGACGGCGTCACCGTCTTCCTCACCACCCAGTACCTGGAGGAGGCCGACGAACTCGCCGACCGCATCGCCGTGCTCAACGGCGGCAGGATCGTCGCCGAAGGCACCGCCGAAGAGCTCAAGCGCCTGATCCCCGGCGGCCACGTCCGGCTCCGCTTCGCCGACCCGTCCGCGTACCGGAACGCCGCCTCCGCCCTGCCCCACGTCCAACGCGACGACGAGGCCCTGTCCCTGCAGATCCCCAGCGACGGCACCCAGCGCGCACTGCGTTCCGTCCTCGACCTGCTGGACGCCGCCGGCGTCGAGGCGGACGAACTGACCGTGCACACGCCCGACCTCGACGACGTGTTCTTCGCCCTGACCGACAGCGCCGCCGTCCCCCACCAGTCCAAGGAGACCGCCCGATGAGCACCGTGCAGACCCCCGCCCGCCCGTCCCGGCTCTCCCTCGCCGTACGCGACTCGTCCACGATGCTGCGCCGCAACCTGCTGCACGCCCGGCGCTATCCGTCGCTCACCCTCAACCTGCTGCTCACGCCGATCATGCTGTTGCTGCTCTTCGTCTACATCTTCGGCGACGCGATGAGCGCGGGCATCGGCGGCGGCGGCGCGGACCGCTCCGCCTACATCGCGTACGTCGTCCCGGGCTTGCTGCTGATGACCATCGGCAGCACCGTGATCGGTACCGCCGTGTCCGTCGCCAACGACATGAACGAGGGGATCATCGCCCGCTTCCGCACGATGGCCATCCACCGCCCCTCCGTGCTCGTCGGCCACGTCGTCGGCAGCGTCCTGCAGTCCGTCGCCAGCGTCGTCCTCGTGGGCGCCGTCGGCGTGGCCATCGGCTTCCGGTCCACCGACGCCACCGCCCTGGAGTGGCTGGCTGCGTTCGGGCTCCTCGTACTCTTCGCCCTGGCGCTCACCTGGATCGCCGTCGGCATGGGTCTGGTCAGCCCCAACGCCGAGGCCGCCAGCAACAACGCGATGCCGCTGATCCTGCTCCCGCTCCTCTCCAGCGCCTTCACCCCCGTCCACTCGATGCCCGGCTGGTTCCAGCCGATCGCCGAGTACCAGCCCTTCACGCCCGCCATCGAGACCCTGCGCGGCCTGCTGCTCGGCACCGAGATCGGCCACAACGGCTGGCTCGCCGTCGCCTGGTGCCTCGGACTCGCGGTACTCGGCTACTTCTGGTCGACCTCCACGTTCAACCGCGACCCGAAGTAGCCGCGATGACCACGCGGGCCGGCTCCCGCACCCCGTCGCACCGAGGGCGGCGTACACCGACACCGGTCGGAGTGCGCCGCCCCGTCGGCGTTCCCGGCCCCACGACCTAAGCTGCGCACCAGCCCACCGATGAAGGAGCAGCCATGGCCAAGGTGACCGTCTCCCTCGACGCCGATCTGGCGATCGAACTGATGCTGCTGTCCGGTACGACCAACCCCCAGGACGCCGTCGAACTCATCGCCCGCGACTACCTGGCCCGTGCCCACCGCACCGAGGCCCGCACCGCCGACGCCACCGACGCCCACCGCACCGCCCGGCCGGCCACCCCCATCCAGGAAGGCTGACCCGAAGCACCGTTAACGCCGTTAACGCTCCCCGCCCCCACCGGCACCTCCCCCGCGGTCGCAACGCGGCCCTCGCACGACCAACCGGAATCAAAGATTCCACTCGTTAACGCCGTTAACGCCCCCCTCTCCAATCCCCAGGACCATTAACGGCGTTAACGCCCCCACCTCGCACCACCCTCGAACTTCGTTAGCAAAATGGCGTGTCAGCTCCCCCCACACGCCAGAACGTTAGTAAAGTCCCTCCCATGACTTCGCCCTCGTCCCCGCCCGACCGCGACAAGGTCGTCTCCAAGCTCACCCCGTGGCTCCGCCAGGAGCTGAAGATCCGCACCGCCCAACTCGGCGTCGACATCCAGGACGCCGTCCACCAGGGCATCGCGGACTGGAGCTCCCTGGCCTCCACCCCCTCGCCGGTCGACACCTCGGGGGCCGAGTCGTTCTCCACCTGGCTCCCCGCCGGCCAGTGGGACGCCTTCCGCGCCGACGCCAAGCACCGCGGCGTCTCCCTCATCCAGGGGCTCGCCCAGTCGGTCCAGCTCTGGCTGGAGAAGAACCCGGCCCCCAGCGTCCAGCGCCCGTCCGTCGTGCGCCGCATCGTCGTGTGCAACCAGAAGGGCGGCGTCGGCAAGACCGCCATCACCGCCGGCACGGGCGAGGCACTCGCCGAGGACCCCAACACCCTCCACCCGGTCCGCATCGCCCGCCAGCTCGCCCTCCAGAACGAGGACGACCCGGCCGTCGACCGCGAGGACCTGCCCGGCCTCGGACTGCGCGTCCTGCTCGTCGACTTCGACCCCCAGGGCCACCTCACCAAGCAGCTCGGACACGACCCGCTCCCCATCGGCGGCGACAGCCTGACCCGCCACATGGCCGGCGAGGGCTCGGGCCCGCTCCAGGACCTGGTCGTCTCCATCGAGGACGGGCGCTTCGGCGACCGCCTCCACCTCCTCCCCTCCTGCACCGACGCCTTCCTCCTGGACGTCCGCCTCTCCACCGTCCGGGCCCGCGAGGCCGCCCTCGAACGCGCCCTCGCCCCCCTGGAGTCGGAGTACGACGTCATCCTCGTCGACTGCCCCCCGAGCCTCGGCCTGAGCATGGACGCGGCCATCTACTACGGCCGCCGCCGCCCCGCCGAGCAGCCTGGCGCCTCCGGCGCGCTGATCGTCGTACAGGCCGAGGACTCGTCCGCCGACGCGTACGACCTCCTCACCTCCCAGATCAACGACCTGCGCGACGACCTGAGCCTCGACATCGACTACCTCGGCCTGGTCGTGAACCTCTACGACGGCCGCCGCGGCTTCATCGCCACCAGCTCCCTCCAGGCCTGGATGGACATAAAGGATCCGCGCGTCGTCGCCATCGTCCCGGACCTCAAGGAGCAGCGCGAAGCGGTCCGCGTGAAGCAGCCCCTCTTCGTGTACGCGCCCAAGGGCGACCAGGCCGTCGTACTCCGCGCCCTCGCCCGGGAGATCTCATGAGCAAGGCAGACAAGCTCGGCGCCTCGGCCTCCTTCGCCCGGGCCCAGCCGGTGAACGTCAGCTCCCGCCGCGCGGCCATCGCGGAGGCGACCGGCGCCCCCACCTCCGGCGTCATCCCGCCCTCCGAGGTCCCCATCGAGGCCCTGACGCACAACCCCTTCAACCTCCGCGAGGAACTCACCGAGATCGAGGAGATGGCGGAGTCCCTCCGCGTACGGGGCCAGCTCCAGCCCCTCGCCGTCGCGACCCGCATGGCGTTCATGGAGGCGCACCCGGGCCAGCTCGAAGGCCTCGGCCGCGCCCCGTACGTCGTCATCGACGGCAACCGGCGCCTCGCGGCCGCCCAGCTCGCCGGCCTGACGAGCATGCACATCCACGTGAACGACTCCCTCGCGACCAGCGCCGCGGACATCCTCGAATCCGCCCTCATCGCGAACGTCCACCGCGTCGACGTGGCCCCCATGGACCAGGCCCGCGCCCTCCAGGAGCTGGTCGACGTCCACGGCTCCCAGGCCAAGGTCGCCAAGCGCCTGGGCAAGACCCCCGCCTGGGTCTCCCAGCGCCTGGCCCTCCTCAACCTCACCCCGCCCCTGCAGGAGAAGGTGGAGACGGGCGAACTCAAGGTGGAGCCGGCCCGCCGCATCGGCCGCCTCCCCCAGGAGGAACAGGCGGCAGCGGCAGCGGAGACCGTTAACGCCGTTAATCCCCCGCGCCAGCGCACCCGCCCCACCGCGCCGCCTCCTGCCCCCACCGCCCCCACCGCCCCCACCGCCCTCACCCTGCCCACCCCGACCCCCACCCCCGAGGCCATCGTCGAAGCCCTCACGACGACCCTCGCCCCTTCCGACCTGGCCAGGGTCGCCGAACTCCTCTCGGCCCGCCTCTCCTGAGCACGTGGGGGCGTTGACGCCGTTAACGGCGTTAACGCCCCCACGTGCGTTTCATGTGCGTTCAGCAGTGCGTTCCAAGCTAGGGTGATCAGGTGCAGCACGAACAGGACAAGCTCTTCGCAGCCGTGGACGCCCTCCTCGAAGAGGCGGCGGCCCAGGACGCCCTCCCCCACCCGGACGAGCGCAAGCGCCTCCGGGAAGCGGCGGGCCTCAGCCAGGACCAGATCGCGAAGGCCCTGTCCGTACGCCGGGAGACCGTCACGTCCTGGGAGACCGGCCGCACCGACCCACGCCCTCCCAAGCGCGCGGCGTACATCCGCCTCCTGGACGGCCTGGCCACCCTCCACCCCACCCCGGAACCCGCCCCAGCGCAGGCACCCACGCCCACCCCCGCGGACACACCGGCGCCCACTCCGACCGGCCCCACCCCCGAGACCACGGACCAGGCACCGCCGCACGTCTCCACCCCCGAGCCGGCCCCCACCCGGCAAACCCCCCAGCCCACGCAGCGCCTCACGGCGCCCACGGCCGACACCCCCGATCCCGGCAAGGAACGAGCAGGGGCCCAGCCCCGCAAGCCGGCCACCCCCACCCGCACCCCCACGACGGCCCCCACCACCCCCGCCCCCCTGGCCGTCCTGGACGGAACCGGCACGGCCCACGCCCCCCACGGCCTCCTCCTCGACTGCCCCGCCCAGGATCTCCCCTCCCTCATCACCTGGGCCCTGGAAACCGGCCTCGGCGCCCCCCGCCTCCACCCCAACGGCAAGGACGCCGACCCCCTCCTCGTCCTCACCGCCGAGGCCGCCCACCGCTTCGGCCTGCCCGACACCCTCGAAGACCGCCGAGGCCTCCGCCTCCCCGACAACCACCCCGCGGTCAAGGCCCTCACGAAGGCCAAGTGGCAGCTCACCCGCCGCGGCTTCGGCCCCTGGGCCCGCGTCTACCGCCCCGCCGACAAGGGCAGGCGCGCCTGCGTCCAGCTGGCGGTCCTCCCCTGGGGCGCCCTGGACCCCCGCGCCTGGGGCGACACCGACACGCTCCCCGCTCCCGAGATCGCCCGCGTCCTCGGTACGTACGCGGCCCGCGTCCTCACCCCCCGCGGCTCCACCGCCGTCTCCGGCCTGGAACTGATGACGGCACTCCGCCCGCCCACCCGGGCAGCCAAACAGGAGAACCCCGACGGCACGGTCAGCTGGGTCTCCTCCCCCGTCCCCGGTTCCCTCACGGCCCCGGTCGACCCCGCACCCCCGGAGGCCCCCGACGAGCACCCCGTCGTCGCCGCCCTCTACCCGCGCGCCCACCAGCGCACCCCGGACCAGGTCCTCGACGAAGAGGCCTATGACTGGATCCGCGACCCCGAACTCCTCACCGACGCCGAGTGCGCCCGCACCCACGCCGTGGGCATCGACGTCAACATGGCCTTCGCCGCGGCCGCGAACCGGCTCACCATCGGCACCGGCCCGGCCGTCCACACCACGGCCCCCCGCTTCGACCCGAAGACCCCCGGCAGCTGGCTGGCCGACCTCTCCGGCATCGAGCTTGACCCCCGCCTCCCGAGCCCCTTCACGCCCCACGGCGGACGCCCCACCGGCCCCGCCTGGTACGCGACCCCCACCCTCGCCTACGCCGCCGAGCTGGGCCACGAGGTCCGGCCCATCGAGGCCTACCTCCGCTCCGGAGCCACCGCGTACCTCGATCCCTGGTACACCCGCCTCCGCGACGCGTACCTCGCCACGATGGCCGACCTGGGCGTCACGAAGGACCTCACGGAGGCCCAGTTCCTCGACGCCATGGCGGTCCACAAGGCCCACGACGAGCCCCTCGCCCACGTCCTGTCCGCCATCAAGGCCACCGTCAAGGGCGGCATCGGCAAGCTCCGCGAACGCCCCCAGGGCCTCGGCTACCGCCCCGGCGAGCCCTGGCCGGCCCTCGAACGCCCCACCTGGCGCCCCGACATCCGCGCCGCCGTCATCTCAACGGCCCGCGTGAACATGCACCGCAAGATGCTCAAGCTCGCCCAGCACGCCGACCTCCACCCCATCGCGGTGCTCTCCGACTGCGCGGTCTACCTCTCGGACGGCCCGAGCCCGCTGGACTTCCTGCCCCACACCCCCGAGGGAAAGCCCCTGCCCGGCGGCTTCCGCCTGGGCGTCAGCCCCGGCATGGTCAAGCACGAAGGCACCCAACCGCTCCTCTGGGCCGTCCAGATGCTCGACGAGCGCCACAACCCCGCCCGCCACATCAAGGGCCACGACGCAGCGGCCGACGGAGAGTAGCCACCCCCGATGTCCATCGACGACAGCATCACCCGCGCGGACGAACAGCACTTCACGCGCCCGATCCCGAAGTCGGCAGGCGCCCAGATGCGCTTCCTGGTCAAGCAGCTCAAGTCGACCCGAGAAGCCGCAGCCCTCCTGGGCATCTCCCAGCGCACGGTGGAGCGCTACCTCAGGAACCAGATCAAGCAGCCCAAGCCGGCCCTGGCAGCCCGCCTGGAAGCCGAAGTACGCCGCCGCTGGCAGCCCCTCGTCCGCAAGCGTGCCCGCGCCCGCGCGGCCACCCAGACCGGCCTGGTCATCGAGACCCGCGCCCGCTTCGGCTTCACCGCCGCCCCCGGCACCACGGACGACGGCCGCATGCGCCGCATCACCCAGCACCTGCCCCCGGAGTACGCGGGCCGCCTCTTCGCCGCCCAGGAGGCGGGCGCCAACGAAGCAGCCCTCCAGCGCATCGCGGCCGAGGGCCTCCAGGAGCTCTACTTCAAGGACCACGGCTCCCGAGCCGCCGGCCTCCTGGTCGAGTTCACGGACATCGACTACATCGAACTCGACTTCTGAGAGACCTACCCCACGGCGTGCAGCGTCCTCCGACGCTTGCTCTCCGCCGCCTTCTTCGCAGCGGCCTGCGCGGCCCGCTTCTTCCGCTGCTCCGCCAGCTGGTCCTGGTACGCCGCCACCGCCCGGTGGTAGCTCTCGACGTACCCGCGCACGTCCAGGCGGTCCTCGACCGGCATGGCGTTCACCGCGGCCACGGCGTCCTCGAACGAGTTGTACCCGGCCAGCATCGGGTTGATCTGGTACACCCCGTTCCGCACCTTGCGCACGAGCTTCGCGAGCTCCAGGCTCCGCAGCGCCGCGTTCACGCTCGGCCGGCTCAGCTCCAGCAGCCCGCCGATCGTCGCCTGGTCGATCAGGATCCGCCCACCGGGCTCGCTGAGCGACCGCAGCTTCAGCAGCACGCGGTACGAGGCCGGCGGCAGGTCGAGGTCGGAGAGGAGCCCGTCGGCATTGACCGCAGCGAATCGCAAGGTGCTCACAGAGCCGTCCCTTCTTCTGTGCGCCGCGACCGGCTCAGCCGCCGCGCAGCGCGCTCTTTGGCCCGTTCAGCCCGCAGTTCCTCGATGGCCTGCCGCATGTGATCCAGCGACGGGAACCGCACCAGTTCCGGAAGGCTCGCGTCGCCGCGAATCTTCGAGATGGTGCTGTGCTGCTCCACCTTCACGAACTCACCCGTTGTCTCCGTACCCGGGATGAACTCTGCCACTCGGTAACTGTAGGGCGGGTTGAACTGGTACACACCCCGCCTCACCTTGAAGACGATTCCGTGAGACATGATGGTGTGCAACGCCTCGGACGTCTTCGTCCGACTGACGTCCAGGATGGTAGCCATCTCCTCCTGGGTAAGCGGAATCCGCCCCCCCGCCCGCTGGCACGCAATGAGCAGCAGGATGAGCCGCAGGGGCAGCGCTTCCCGGAAGTACTGCGCGATCACCAGAAAGAACTCGAGGCTGTCCATCGAGAACGCGTTCGGCTGAGCAGCAGTCCCGTAGAACTCCAGCGGCTTCCGCTCACCCTCCAGCGTGAGCTTCCGACTCGGGTAACGCTTCGCCAGGCCGTCCAAATCCCGCACGGGCGCCAGCGGCTGACTCCACGCTGAGATGGCGTCATCAACGGGGAGATCAGGACGCGGTGCCCGCGCCGGACTCGGCCGGCGGCGCTGCGGCTCGGATGTCACGGGCTGCTCTCCACTTCGTTGATCTACGAGAGCAGTATGTCAACCAGGACGACATACATGTCACCCTCATTGACGTTCGGCGTGTCTTATGTCCCCCCACGAGGGACACATCTCGGCCACCCTCGGCCGGATCCTTCTCCCGACACTCCGTCAACCCCACCACCCCACCAACCAGTTCACGCACACATCTCCCCAAAAACGTCAGCCAGGCCGACGTTTTACCCCAAATACCGTCAGCGAGACCGACGTTTTGAAGCCGTTGTGTCCCCCCACCAGGGACACAACGCACGAGATATGTCCCTCCTGAGGGGACACAACTCTCCCCCCGCACCCCCCCTGACCTGCGCAAACACATCTCCGTACCCTCTATATGCCGCCCCCCGGCAAACCGTCTCCCCCATAACTCCCCAAACCCACACAACCCACCCCCCGAAAAAAGCCAAGCGATCGCCAGCACCCCCAGTCCTAATCCGCACAACACTTTGAAGCACCCCCATTAACGCCGTTAACCCCCAGCCCCTACCAACCACACTCAGAACCATCTCCTTGAAGGCTGCGCGACCACACCTGGGACGAACTTGCCCCCACATGGCTGCCGCTCGCATATTGGCTGCCCGAGGAGTGAGCTGGTCCTGGAGACGGTTCTCAAGGGCTACATGGGGAAGCGAAGCGCACCCACGCAGCAAACCCAAAGGCCTGGGCCTTGTTTCACGAGGTCACCGCGCGTGGTCTGCTCGGGAAATGCGGCGCTCTTCTGAGTCCGCCCAGTTGCGTGAAGCGAAGCGGACCCAGCTAACAGGCCGAAGGCCTGGACCCTTGTGAAACGAGGTTTTTTCTGGGTGGGAAAGGTCCGGGGCCTGGCGAAGTCAGGTCCTTGGGGTGTAGCGAAGCGGAACCCCTCCGGTCCGGAGCGAAGCGGAAGACCCCGGCGCCGAAGGGGCTGGCTCTGACTCGGCAGAGCCAGCCCCGCCGAGCTTAGCGAGGGGGTTCATTGCCCCGGAGCAAAGCGGAGGGGGCATGGCTTCGAAGGGGCCTCGGCCTAGCGCAGCGAAGGCAGTCTTTCCTTCCGTGTGCAGCGCGAAGGAACCTGAATCAGCCCGGCTTGGGCTGGGTGGTTCCTGCAGTGAAGCGCGGGAGCAGGGCGAGATCTCGCCCGAGCCCGAGGGTTTCCCTGTTATGCGCTGTGTCCGGAGCGCAGCGGAGGACTTCCGGCCTGAAGGGCCGGCTTTGGCTGGGTGAAACCCATAGCCCCGCTGAGCGCAGCGAAGCAGTTCTCTCCCATGCGCGCAGCGTATGAGGACCGGGGGAGCGTGGCTATCGCCTGGGTCTCCCGTTGCTGCTGGCTGCCCGCGAAGCGGGCTTAGCAGGCTGCGCAGCTGCCTGCTAAGGCGGAGCGAAGCGAAGCCCGTCCGGTGGAGGCGCGAAGCGCCTCCACCGCAGGTCACAGAGCAAAGGCGAAGCCGAGCCCCGCCGAACCGAGCGCAGCGAGGCGGCTCGCTGCCCCGGAGCGAAGCTGAGGGAGCCGACCAACTCGGCTGGTCAGGCTGGTCGGGCAGTGAGCAAGGCGCACCGGCCCGAAGGGCCCCGAGCAAAGCGAGGATTTCCCTGCCAAGCACTACGTGCTTGGCCGAAGCGCAGCGGAGGACTCCGGCACAGGCTGGCTTTGGCTGGGCGAAGCCCAGCCCCGCTGAGCGCGGCGAGGCGGTTCACTGCCCCCGGAGCGAAGCGGAGGGGGCAAGCCTCCGAGGGAGCCTCGGCCGAGCGCAGCGAGGCCGGTCTCCCCTTCGCGCGCAGCGCGAAGGGACCCGTGACCAGCCCGGCTGGGCTGGCAGGGCAGCGAGCAAGGCGCACCGGCGGAGCACTTCTTTCTATGCGCGCAGCGCATAGAAACCGCGGGAGCGTGGCTGCTTGCGCCGGGGTCTCCCGTTGCTGCTAGCCGCCCGCAAAGCGGGCCTAGGCAGGCGGCTGCGCCGCCTGCCTAGGGCGGAGCGAAGCGAAGCCCGCCCGGTGGAGCGAAGCGAAGCCGACCCGCCGAGCGCAGCGAGGCGGTTAAGCCAAGCCCTGCCGAGCGCAG
>NZ_JBIVYX010000014.1:0-209426 GCF_044759225.1 Streptomyces sp. NPDC101132 | reverse complement strand
GGGGCCCCCCCCCCCCCCGGGGCCCCCCCCCCCCCCCGCGGGGGGCCCCCCCCCCCCCGGGGGGGCCCCCCCCCCGGGGGGGGCGGCCCGCCGGGGGGGGGGGGGGCGGCCCCCCCCCCCGCCTCCGCTTCCCGGTCCGGGGGGCACTAGGCCGCCTTGCCCGCGGCGTCGGGGTCCACCGGGTGGGGGTTTGCGGGGTCGGGGGCCTCGGGGTTCGGTTGGGGATGGGGCACGGGTTCGGGTTCCGGGTCCTTGGCCTTGTCCTCCTTCGGCTTCTGGGGGTGCGGCTGCTCGGGGGGCGTCCCCTCCTTCGGGGCGTCCTTGGTGGCCGGCTTGGGGGCGGGCTTGGCGGGGTCGCCCGCCTCCTCCTTGGGCTGGGGCTCGGCCGGCTCCTTCGCCTTCTCCTTGGGCGGGTCCTGGCCCTGGTCCTTGCCGGGGTCACCCGCGGGGTCCTCGGCCGGGCTGTCCGCAGGCTTGTGGGCGGGGTCCTTCGCGGGGTCCTTGGGCGGGTCCTGGGCCGGATGCTCGGGCGGGTCCTGCCCCGGGTCCTTGCCGGGATCCTTGGGCGGATCCTTGGGCGGGTCCTTGGGCGGGTCCTTGGGCGGCTCCTTACCGGGATCCTCGGCCGGACTCTTGGGCGGGTCCTGAGCCGGCTCCTTACCGGGATCCTTCGCCGGATCCTTGGGCGGGTCCTGAGCCGGCTCCTTACCGGGATCCTTCGCCGGATCCTTGCCGGGGTCCGAAGCCGGGTCCTTGCCGGGGTCCGGAGCCGGACTGTCGGGCGCGTCCCGGACCGGATCCTTGCCAGGGTCCTTGGGCGCGTCCTGGCCCGGGTCCCTGGGCGGGTTCTCGGCCGGGTCCTTGGGCGGGTCGCCGGCCGGGGCCTTGCCCGGGTCCTTCGCCGGGTCGCCGGCCGGGTCCTTCGCCGGCGCGTCCTCCGGGGCCGTGTCCCGGGGCCGCTCCTCCGGTGGCTTGGCCGGGTCGGGGTTCCGGTCCGTTCCGGTCCCGTCCTTCGGCGGGTCGGCTTCCGGGTGCCGGCCCTCCCCCGGGTGGGGGGCGGGGAGGGCGGGGCCCTGCGAGTCGGGGGCGCGCTCCTTCGGCGGGGGGACCTCGTGGTCGCGCTCCGCCTTCGCGTCCCCGAGCGGGCGCCCGTACCAGCCCTGGGCGTCCTCGTCGTACACCGTGACCGTCTCCACCGGCTTCGCGGCCGGCTTGACGGCGACCACCTCGGAGTACCGGAACTCCGTCCACTCCTTGCCGCTGTACGTCTGCGCGCCCTTGACGGCCACCGGCGGCGCCAGCGGGTTGCCGCAGGCGCAGCGGACCCGTGGCACGCCGCGGTCGTCGACCAGCACGGCCGTGCCGGCCTGGAGGATGGCCTGGTACTTCGTGGGGGCGCCGGCCCTGTAGCCGTGGTTGGTGACCCGTGTGTCCCAGCCCAGCCGTACCGGCGTCAGCGACCGCAGGTACGAGGGCAGGGCGGCCTCGTCGATGTTCAGCGGGGCCGCGAAAGCCCGGCCCTTGTCCCGGTGCTTCGTGAGGTAGCCGATCTGGCGCTCGACGTCGCAGCTCGCCACGTTCCTGGTGCCGCCGTACAGGCCGGGATGCGCGCCGTCGACCTCCAGGGCGCGGGTGGCCTGCATGGTCTGGCGCGGGTTGGCGACGGCCGGGGACGCGGTGCCGGCGCCCGCGGCGTCGTTCCCCTCGGCGGCCTCCGTGGTCGTCGAGGGGGTGAACGGGTCGGGTCCCGCACCGGAGGCGGACTGCAGGAAGACCTCTCCGCCGGCGGCCTGCTCCCCGCCCATGAGGGTGAAGGTGAGGACGGCCGCCGTGCCCACGACCACCGCCGTGCCGGCGCTGAGCAGGGTCCTGCGCGACGGGCGGCGGCGGGGCGCGTGGGCGGGGCCGTCGGCGTCCCCCGGCTCGCCGCCGCCCCGGGAACCCGCCGGGCCCCAGGGCGGGCCGGACGGACCGGAGGGCGGGCCGGACGGCGGCCCCGGGGGCCCGGAGGGCGGGGGTGGTGGTCCCGGCCGTGGCGGGGGGCTCGGCGGCGGTGGCAGCTCGTCGGTGCGCCGGCCCGACAGCGGACCGGACGGCGGGCCGGTGGGGCGCTCGGACGGCGGGGGCGGGGTGCTCATGACGGCCTCCCCTCGGTGGAGGGCGTCGGGTTCGGGTCGGTTGTGCGCATGGTCTCGCTCCTCGGTCGCGTGGGTGGGCCCCCGGTCCTTCGAGTAAGCCCCCGGCCCCCGGGCGGGTCATGTCGCGAGTTCTCGGGACTTGACAGGGGCGGAGGACACGGCGCCCCCCGGAGAGGGCCGCGATTGCCGGGGGTCCCGGTGCGGGTGACGATGGGAGCGCGGGCGACCTTGGTTCGCGGCCGGTGCGTGGGGGTGACACGAGGCGGGTGGAACCGTGGCGATGGTCGGATTGTTCTGGATCACCGAGGACGCGGTGTACGTGGGTTCGCCGCCGGCCGTGGACGGTCAGTGCGTGCGGCTGACGTCCGAGGGCGTGGAGGCGGAGGACCCGTACGGCACCCGGACGTGGGCGTGGGAGGACCTCCGCGCGGCGGCGGTGGTGGACGTCCCCCTCCGGGGCACGGCCAGCCGTTTCGGCCAGGCGGTGGACGTGCTGATCGCGGCGGTGTCCGGGGGCGGTGACGAGCCGGCGGAGATGAGCCTGCGTCTGACCGCGACCGACCCCACGATGGAACTCACCGAGGAGCTGTCGGTGCATGCCGCCGCGGCCGGCGGCTATCCGTCCGACGAGGTCGAGCTCTCCCAGTCGCTGCTCGCCCGCTTCGTCGCGGGTGAGGCCGATCCCGGGGCCCTCACCGCCTGGGCGCGCGGCGACGGGCACCGCGGTACGCCGAAACACCGGCAGCGCCAGGCGCTGCTGCGCTCGTGGGCGGAGGCCTGAGGCCCACCTCGGGGCCGGCCCGCAGGGGTCTGCTCTTCCCGTACGGGATGACCGCGCTGCCCGCACGGTCCGCCTCGGGCGGCCGTACGGGCAGGGGGTGGTGCCGGTGCGGGGTGCCGGTCAGCGGGCGGCGGCGAAGGCCTTGAGCCAGGTGCCGTCGGGGCGCTGGGTGGCGTCCGTGTACCCGTACCCGTCGGCCTGGGCTCCCGCGCCGGGGTAGGACACCTCGACCCGCACCTTGGGAAAGTCGGCGACGAAGGCCGCGACCGCGGTGCGGCCCGCCTGGCCCGGCCCGCGCTCGCAGCTGAGCCGGACGGTGCCCTGGTCGATGCCGCGGATCCACTGCCGGAAGGACTGCGGACGCATCTGCTGGCCGGGGGCCATCTGGTCGCGTACGGACTGGGCGACCCGGTCCAGGACGGCGGTCACCTCGTCGAGCGGCGCGGCCGTCGCGTTCGGTGCCGGGTACAGGTACGGGGCGTGGGGCTGCTGGTCGACCGCGGTCGTGGTGCCGCGGAAGCGCATGCCGTCGGGGCCGGCGACCTTGGCGTCGAAGGTGGCGGTGGCGGCGGCCACGGGGGCTCCGGGGTAGTTCTTGACCCACTGGCCGTCCGGGCGCTGGGTGGCGTCGCCGATGCCGTAGCTGCCGTACAGGCCGTCGCCGGCCGAGATGAGGGCCGCGGTGCCGCCCCCGTGCAGGGAGTTGCGGTAGCGGACCTGGATGCCGAGCGTCGGGAAGTCGGTGCGGAAGTCCTTGATCACGGACCGGCAGGAGTGGCACGGGCCCATGTCGGAGTACAGGTCGACGGTGCCGCGCCGGACGGCGGCGATGCGGGCCTTGTACTGGGCGGTGCTGGTGCAGCCGAGGTGCCGGTAGATCGCGTCCGCGAGGAGGTTCACGACCTGCCGCTCGGCGTCCTTGCGGTGCTGGACGCCCCGCAGGGCGCCGGTCCAGTCCTTCGGTTCGGGCAGGTCCTGGTAGTAGTTGTCCCCGCGCAGGTCCTGGTGCGAGACGCTTTCGACCTCGCCCTCCAGGTCGGCGTAGCCGATGAAGGCGATCGAGTACCGAAGGCTGGCCCGGTTCGTGTACGCGGCCGTGGTCATGCGCTCCCCCACTCTTCCGGCGTACCGCGCGACCGCCCCACACGGTCGGTTCCGCTCGCGGTACCCCTGCGGACCACTGTGCCGCGCAGGGGTAAACGAACGCTCAACGGCTCACGCCGTGCCGTCCCCGCCTCCCTCCGCAGTGGCCTCCGGCGAGCCGGAGAGCCGGTCCCAGGCCTCCGCGAAGAGCTCGTGCAGCGGCGCGGTGGGCAGGATGCGGCCGAAGGGTGCGTGGATGCGGTTCCCCCACAGCGGGCGCACCTGGTGGGTGGCCAGCTTCGCGGTCTCCAACGGCAGGTGGGGCGCCTTGAGTTCGGTCCAGTCCCCGGGGAGGAACAGGGTCCGGCCGGCCCGGGCGCGCCTGGCCTCCACGACCCGGCCCGTGCCGAGGAGTTCCGCCCTGACCTCGGTGTGCCGCTTGGCCGGCCAGCCGTTCCACCGCCGTACGTTGCGGTCGGTGGGCGCGGCCAGGGCCGCGAGCTGGAGGTACAGCGCCGCCGCGTCGGTGCCGGTGCCGAGGGCCTCGGCCACGCGGGTGACCAGGTCCGGGCAGGAGCGGCGCGGGTCCGCCTCGTACGTGCCCGCCGGCACCGCGCCCGAGGCGGCGCGGCGCATCATCCGCTCCAGGCCGCCGCCGGGCAACAGGGGTGCCAGCCGGTCGAGTTCCTCGGTGAGGTCGGTGACCTCGCGCACGCGCCGCCACGCCTCGGGGTCCGCGGCCGCCGCCGGCCGGACGAACGTCTGGCCGCCCGGTGCGCACACCACGAGCGGGCCGGAGTCGTACGCCGTCACCGGGACCGGCCCCTCCTCCTTGCGGGCGTCCATGGCGACCGGCAGGGTGGCCGGACCGAACCGTTCCGCGATCCGCGCCGAGGTGTCCTGGACCCGTCCGCCGGGCAGCGCCACCAGCAGTTCCGGCCGGGCGAGTTCGGCCCGCAGCCGGTCGTACACGTCCGGCGCTCCGGCGACCGCGGGGTCACCGGCCGGACGGTCGGTCCACGCCCACGCGAGTGCGCTCGCGATCTCCTGGAGCGGGGCGCCGACCGGGGTCCGGTACGGCACGTCGACGCCGGCCGGCGGTTCGGCGCGCACCTCGGCCCCGATGCCGTACGGGGTGGCCGCGAGGCTCCAGCCGGCCGCCGGAACGGTCGCGTCGCGGGCGGCCTCGTACCCGCCGGCCAGGCGGCGGGCCCACAGGTCGGGCAGCCCCAGGTCGGCTTCCAGGGCGTCGGCCGTCGCGTCGTCCACGGGCGGGAGCGCCCCGAGCAGCCCGCACCAGGCCTCGGCCATCCGGTCGGCGGCGGCTTCCGGCCCGCCCGGGCGCCACAGGTCGGCCGGGTCCGCGGGGACGCCCGCGGCGAGGACGGCGCGCCGGCCCGCTCCCCCCAGCCGGGCGCGCAGCCGGTCGTACGTCTCCGTGGTCATCGGCGACGCGCGGTACGGGGCCTTGCCGAGCAGGGCGCGGTGTTCGTCCCGGCCGGACCGGGCGACCAGGCCGGCCAGCACGAGCCGGGCCACCGCCCGGCGCACTCCGGTGCGGGCGGCGAACCTGGCGGCGAGCGGCTCGGCCAACGGCAGGGGACCGTGCTCGGCCACGGCGGCGAGGAGGGTCTTCAGCCGGGCCGCGTCGTCCCGCTCCACCGGTACGAGGCGGGCCTCGGGCACCGCCGCCGGCACCGGGTCGTGCGCGGGATCCGGGGCGGCCGGGGCCACGAACCAGTGCTGCGAACCGCCGGCCCGGACGGGCCAGGAGGCGACGGGGAGCCCGTCCCCGCGCAGGGCGTCGAGCACGTCGCCGGCGGCCCGGCCGGCCCACCAGCGGCCCGGGCGGGCGAACGGCTGGTCGGTCCAGGTTTCGAGCAGGGCCGTCAGGGCGGCGCGGTCCGCGTCTCCGGTCGGGGCCACGGCCACCCGCCAGGCGACCGCGTCGACGGCGCCGAGCAGCGCCGACCAGTCGCGCGGGGGTGCGGGCGGAGCGAGCCGCCGCACCTCTTCCGAGAGGTTCCCCGCGAGGCAGGCGCCGTCGGCGGCCAGGGCGCCCAGGGTCGCGGGCAGGTGTGCGTCCGGCGAGCGCCGCCGGCCGTCCGCGTCCTCCAGGGGGACGAGCCCGATGAGCGCGGGGACGAGCGCGGAGTCCGGCGCGGAGGTGCGGGGCGGGGCCGGGGGCGCCTGTCCGAGGAGGGTGACCCGGTGGTGCAGGGCGAGTCTGCGCTCCTCCACGCGGGCGGCGCGCAGGGCCACGGCCACGACGGCCTCGGCCAGCACCGGGTCGGTGAGGTCGGGGAGTTCACGGGCGAGGACGGCGCGGAGGGCGGGTGCGGCCGGGGCGCCGGTACGGGCGGTGGCGGCCGCGGGGGTGCCGGGGGCGGCCGTGGCCGTGGGGGCAGCGGCGGCCGTACCGGTGCCGGACACGGCGTCCGTGTCCGTGGAGGTGGCCGCGTCCGTACCGGTGCGGGAGGCGGCGCCCCCGTGGGGTCGGGTCACGGCGGCCGCGCCGGTGGGGGTGGCCGCGTCCGTACCGGTGCGGGTCGCGGCGTCCGTGCGCGCGGCGGCGAGCAGGGCGTGTGCGGTGGAGGGGGTCACCGAGCGCAGGGCGCGGGAGCCGGCCGCGTCCCGGGTCCGCAGCAGGTACCAGAAGGCGGGCGGCAGGGCCACGCCGTGCGACACCGTGGCCTGCCGGTTCGGGCGTACCCGCGGGTGCCACGGCGAGGGGTGGCCGTCCAGCTCCCACAGCAGGGTGCCGTCGGCCGCGTACCCGCGTACGCCCGTACGGGTCTTGGCCTCGGCGAGGACCACGTCCTGGGCCGCACCCTCCGGCGGCGCCCACAGGCCCCACGGCTCCTGGCCGGGGCGGTCGATGTCGAAGCGGGCCGTGCGGCCGTCCACGCTCTCCACGAGGTAGTGGTCGGGGGCGTGGTGGCGGTGGCGCGTGCGGAACAGGATGCGCGTACCGACCAGTCCGTCCCGGCTGCCCAGCGGCGAGCCGGTGAGGCCGGCGGGGAGCGGGGCCAGCTGGAGCGCCTCGTCGGCGAGGGTCAGGTCGGCCTCGCAGGGGTCGGCGGCCGGGTCGGGGTCGGCGGGGCGGCCCGGGAAGTCGGGCAGCGGCTCGGGCTCCCCCGGTTCGCCCGTCACCGGGTCCACCGGCTGCCAGGGGCGCCGCCCGAACACGGCGTTGGTCCAGATCCGCCTGCCGTCGCCGAGCTGGAGCTCGTCGCGGTCGATGCCCTCGCGGCCGCCGGGCCTGAGCACCCGGTGGCCGCCGTGCCGGCCGCCGCCGTCGGCGGTCTCGAACTGGAAGCCGTACGCGCCGTCGAGGCTGCCGCCGAAGGCCACCAGGCCGCTCTGCTCGTCCGGGGTGAACGGCTCGTCGGGGCGGTCGGCCCAGACGGCGGTGTCGCAGTAGTAGGGGCGGGGGGCGAGGCTCCAGCTCACGAGGAACGAGCCGCCGACGTGGTGGACGGCGAACACGGTCGCGTCGTCGGGCACGGTGAAGCGGCAGCTCGCGCGGACCCCGTCCGGGGCCACCGCCACGGCGCGGTCGCGCGAGAAGACCGTCAGCACCGGCCAGCTGGAGGTCACCCCGGCCACGCCGGGCACGCCGGGCGGAGCCCCGTCGTCCGGCGCCTCCGCCGCGACGTCCGCGCGTGCCGCGGCGCCCGCGGCTTCCGCGGCGAACTCCGCGTACACGTCCTCCAGGGCGGGCCAGGCGAGTTCCTCCGGGAGGCCGGCCGTCAGGGAGCGGCGCAGCGCGCCGGCCGCTCCGGCCTCCGCGAGCGCGTCGGCGATCCCGTCCAGGGCCGTCACCGTGGGCCGGTCCAGCAGCGTCTCCAGCTCGGCCAGGGCCTCCTCGGCGCCCGCCATGCCGCCGCCCCCGACGGTCCCGACCAGCTTGCCCACACGGACGGCGACCTCCTGCGCGATGCCCTGGACGCCGGGCAGCAGGGTCACCGCCGAACCGGACCCGCGCCGGGGGACCGGGGAGCGGCCGGGTCCGCTCAGGCCCTCGTGCACGGTGTCCTCCAGCCGGGGCCCGAACACCGGGTCGGCGGCCAGCGCGACGAGGTCCCGCCGGGACCCCTCGCCCCAGAACCGCATCCGCATCTCCGGGCCCGGGTCCGCGACGGCGACGCCGGCCGCGAGGCAGGCGTCCAGCACGTCGGCGTCGAAGCCCTGGTAGTGGTGGCGGGTGGTGTGCACGGTCACCGTCCCGCCCTCCGCGCGCAGCCGGGCGCCCAGCCGGACGACGAGGTCCAGGAACTCCGCGGGCAGCGGCTGCCGGGCGACACCGCCGCCGGACCGGGCGGCGTACTGGTACATGTGCACGAAGTGGCCCACCCAGCGGTGCAGGCCGCCGGCCGGGACCACCCGGCCGGCCTCCATCGCCTCCGTGGCACCGCAGGCGATCAGCATCCTGAGCCAGGGCCCGCCGTCGGTGGCGCCATCCGGGAAGACCTCCAGGAGCCCGGCGGCCAGGGTGTCCGCCGGCGGGTGGGCGGCCAGCACCACGGCAGCGGCGTCGAGCAGGGAATCCGGCACCGTCTTCCCCCGCGTGACCGCGAGCACGGCGGCGACCACCCGCGCGACCTCCTCCTCGCCGTGGCCGGCCGCCTTCGCCGAGGCCCGTACCCGGCGGACGAGATCGGCCGGGAGGTCCGCCCGGGAGCCGGCCCAGGCGGTGAGGAACGCCTCCAGGTCGGCGTGTGCGGCCGCCGGCTCCGACTGCTCGGCGAGGAAGCGCTGGTGGGCGCCGAACTCCTTGGCCGGCATCGCCCCGCCGGCCGCGAACAGCAGGGCGTTGGCCCGTCGGTAGGCGGCGTCGACCGGAAGGGCGTGCTCGGCCTCGGCCGCCCGCGCCGCCGCGTAGGCCCGCCCGCCGGGACGGCTCCCGTACCCGATGAGCCGGTGGCCCACCGTGTCCCAGAACCACGGCAGATGGGCCGGCGGGAGCCGGCGCGCCCGGGTCGCCATGGTGTCCACGAACCGGCCGGGCTTCGTCCGGGAGCGGCCGAGTTCGGTGCGCATCTCCTCCAGCAGGGTGCGCGCCGGTTCGAGGGCCGCCGGGTCGTGGGCGGCGACCCAGTCCGTGTACGTGGTGGAGGCGTGCTGCGTACCGGGGGCGGGCAGGAGGGAGGCCAGGGCGACGATCATGTCTGGGATCGTCGCACGCCCCACCGACATCACCGCGCCTGCGGGGGTCCGAGGCGGGCGGGGTAGGGTCGACTGCCGTTGGCCCAGCCGGCTTTCAGCCCCTTCCGCTCTCTTCCGTCCTTCCGTTCCCTTCCGTTCCCTTCCGTTCCCTTCCGTTGTGTTGTTCCAGGAGGCACGCGTGGCGCGTTCGCTCGACGGTCTGCTCTTCGTCCCCGTGGCCGACCAGTCACCGGGCCAGGTCGGCCGGCAGACCCGGTTCGACTACCACGAGCAGGACGGCCGGATCTGGGCCGAGTACCGCGGCGGGGACGTGGTCATGGGGCACCTGGTCGGCACCCGGGCGGGCGACACCCTCGACTTCCGGTACGTACAGCTCCGCACCGACGGCACCACCGCCTCCGGCCACTGCACCTCGCTCGTGACCGCCCTCCCCGACGGCCGTCTCCGCCTGGAGGAGACGTGGACGTGGGAGTCCCAGCCGGGCAGCGGCACGAGCGTGGTGGAGGAGGAGCCCGGGCGCGGGCGGGGCAGGGCCTGATCCGAGGGGTCCGGCCGGTGCCGGGGACGTCAGCCGGCGGCGATCGCCCCGCGCACGGCCTTCGCGAGGGCCCGCTGGCCGTCCGGGAGCGGGTGCCCCCGGTTGTCGCCGCCGTTGCGGCCCACGTCGTACACCCACGGTTTCGCGGAGCACAGCTCGTGGCCGTCCAGGACCCCGCTCACCGACAGGTACGACACCTTGGCGGTGCCGGCCGCCGTGCGGCTCGCGGCGTCGAGCCTGGCCGCCAGGCGGTTGAGGCCAGTGCGTTCGGCGGGGGTGAGCCAGCCGCAGCGCCTGGTCTCCTCCTGCTTCTCGGGGAAGAGCCGGGGGTAGCCCACGACCAGCACGCGCGAGGTACGCGGGACGGTCGACCGCACCAGGGCGTACGAGCTGCGCAGCAGCCCCGGCAGCGGCCCGGCGACGTAGGACTCGGCGTGGGCGATGGTGCGGTCGGCGACGCAGTCGGAGACGAAGCAGTGGGTCAGGATCCGCGAGAAGCCGACGTCGTTGCCCCCGATGGTCAGGGTCACCAGCCCCGGCGCCGGTGAGAGGCCCTTCAACTGCTTCGTCACCTGGGCGGACTCGCCCTTGAAGGACTCCGTGAACGCCGAGGCCTTCGCCCCCGAGCAGGCGAAGTGCCCGACCAGCTGCACGCCCGGGTCCTCCGCCCCCACCAGGCGCGGCCACGCCTGCGCGGTGCGGTGGCACGTCCCGGACCCGGCGTCGAAGGGCGGGTTGCCCTCGCCCGAGGAGTACGAGTCGCCGAGCGCCGCCATCCGCACCGGCGCGGGCAGCGCCCGGGCGGACTTCAGGAGCGTGGCCCGGGGCTCGTCCATGCCGACCCCGGTGTGCCCGAGGGAGAAGAGCGTCCGCTGCCACGTCGTGCAGGCCTGGTCGGCGCAGACCGATTTGAGGAAGTACACCCGGTCGTCGGCGAATCCGTACACGTTGGTGTGCTGGCCGAGGGCACCGTCGAGGTCGCCGCTGTCGAAGGAGTCGAGCAGCGCTCCGGTGCTGTGGCTGAGCACGTCCACGTGCAGGCTCACGCGCGTGTAGCCGTCGTACGCCATGTTGGAGGGGAGCAGGATCCGCCCGCGGCTGTCGGCGTGGATGCCCAGCGCGCCGTAGGACCGGTCCTCGCCGCGTTCCAGGACGGTGCGGGAGAAGAGCCTGCGGCCCTTGGTGTCGAAGGCCATGACCCGGTCCGGGTTGGGCACGTCCGTGCGGGAGCCGCTGAGGAGGACGGGCATGCCCCAGGACGCCGCGGACCACTCGTTGACGTTCGCCGTGGTGCAGTAGGGGAAGGTGTAACGGCCGGTGCGGCCGGAGGTGTTGAAGACCTCGATGCGGTTGGCGGCGTAGTACGCCCCGCAGTCCGGACGGGTCGTGGTGCCGGTGCGGTCGGTCAGGTACGCGAAGACGTAGCCGTCCGGGTTGACCGCGAGCCGCTGGGCCATCTCCCTGGCGGAGCCGACCACCTTGACGCGCCCGTACTCGCGGCCCCGGTAGTCCAGGAAGCGGACACCTTCGCTGTCGTCGCCGTAGGTCGCCACCAGCCCGCGCCGGTGCGTGCCGACCAGTTCGTACGCGCTCGCCGAGCGGTTGACGAAGAGCAGCGCGCCGGTCGCGGCCGAGATCCCGAACACCGCGTTCTGGCGGCCGCAGGCGGTGTGCGCGCTCGCGGTCCCGTACACGTTGCCGTCGGCGCCGTTCATCAGCTTCCACACGCCCAGGGGCGCGTTGTTGCAGGTGGAGGTGATCGGACGGGACCACACGAGGTCCGCGCCGCGGTAGGCCACGACGATCGACGGGTCCCGGTTGTCGGTACGCGGGCGGGGCCGGATGCCGACCGTCAGGCCGGAGCCGGTGACCGTGCGGACGCACATGGCCAACGCGCCTGCGGGCGCGCCCGGCAGGGGCGTGCCGGTCGCGCTGAAGCGGCGGGTGGCGGGGGCGGTGCCGTCGGACCCGTCGCAGTCCTGCACGGTGACCCCGCCCTTGGGGTCGGTCTCCAGCCGGGCGGAGGCGGCGCCCGGGATCGGGCGCTGCCAGGAGCCGGGCACGGCCTGCGCCGGGGGCGCATCCGACCGCGCGGCGGGTCCGGCCGGCGGGTTGGCGCCCAGCACCAGTGCGGCGGCGGCCAGGATCCCCGCGATGCGCCACCCGCGCCGGGCCCGTACCGGCCTGCGCCGGCGGGCGGATCGTGTCGGGTCTGGTCGACGGCCGTCCGCCGCCCCGGCCGTGACGATGTGTCCGAACAAGAGCCCCCGCCCCTCCCCTGGGCCCGGACACCGGGTGCGGTGGCCGGAGCGGGGCCACGCTACCGCCGGGGACATGATCGTGGTGGCCGAACGCCCACGGGCCGCGCCGGTCGTGTCCCGGCGTGATCCGAAAGACAGGGCTTAGGCCGTGTCTTTCGGATCAGGCCGGATCAGCCCGCGGCGTCTGGTGCCGTGCATCGCAAGGCCGAGGAGGAAGTCGACGCGGAGCGTCGGCGACCGACGAGAACGCCGCGAGGCGCGGCACCAGGCGTCGCGGGCCCGGCCTGATCCGAAAGACAGGGCCTAGGTCCAAGGGCCGATGGCCGTGGGGCGGGCGACGGGGTGGAATGGCGTGATGGATCACTCTGCGACTGCTTCCGGCCGACCGCTCGACGAGCGGCAGGTCGACGCCTACCTCCAGCGGATCGGGCTCGCCCGGCCCGAGCGGGCCGACGCCGCGGCGCTGGCCGCGCTCCAGCGGGCCCATCTCACCGCGGTCCCCTTCGAGAACCTCAGCATCCACCTGGACGAGCCCGTCGTCCTGGAGATCCAGGCCCTCTTCGAGAAGATCGTCACCGGCCGGCGCGGGGGCTTCTGCTACGAACTCAACGGCCTGTTCGCCGCGTTGCTGGAGGCTCTCGGCTTCCGGGTGTCGCTGCTCGCGGGCCGGGTCTTCGAGGGCGAGCGGCCCGGGCCGCCGTTCGACCACATGGCGCTGCGGGTCGACCTGGACGAACCCTGGCTGGCCGACGTCGGCTTCGGCCGCTTCAGCATGCTGCCGCTGCGCCTGGACCGGCGCGGTCCGCAGGACGACCCGGCCGGGGCGTTCGCCGTCGCCCCGTACGGCGACCAGCTCGACGTCGTGCAGGACGGCAGCCCCCAGTACCGCCTGGACCCGCGGCCGTACGCGCTCGCGGACTTCGTGCCCACCTGCTGGTGGCAGGCCACCTCGCCCGGCTCGCACTTCCGGCGCGCCCCCATGTGCTCGCGCCTCACGCCCGACGGCGGGCGCGCCACCCTCGTCGGCAGCCGGCTGATCCGTACCACTCCCGACGGCGGCCGGGACGAGCGGACACTCACCGACGCCGAACTGCTCGCGGCCTACACCGCGGAGTTCGGGGTCGAGCTGAAGCAGCTGCCGCATGCGGTCGTCGGGGCTGCGGGGGCCGCGTAGCATCGCCGGATGCCGGTGACCATCAAGAGCATGACGCCCGAGGCGGGGCGGATCGATTCCGACGGCCTGCGGGCCCACGACGCGGAGGCGCTCGCGCGGTGTGCGGCCGACGCGGCGCAGCCGTGGTGGCGCCGGAACGCGTGTGCCGCCGCGCTGGAGGGGCGGGTGCCGGAGCGCTGGGTGCCCGTGCTGCTGGACCGGGTGCGCGACGCCGGTGACACGGGGGCGGTCCGGCTCGCGCTGCTCCGACTGCTCGCCGAACGGCCGGAGTTGCTGCCCTGGCTCCGGGATCCCGCGCGGCGGGACGAGAACGCGTACGGGATGCCCGAGGCGGTGCTGGAGGCGCGCGGCGCGCTCGGTGACCTGACGGCGGTCCCCGAGCTGGCCACCCTGGCGTTCAGCCCGTGGCACCGGCGGCGGCTGGCGGGCGAGGCCGGACTCGACGCACTGGCCGGCCGGCACGGCACCGCGGCGGTGCGGGAGCGGCTCGACGGGACCCGGCCCGAGGACCGCGCGTACGCGGTGCGGATGCTGGACCGCGTGGGCGGCGACGTGACCTCGGCGCTGGCCGACCCCGACCCGGCCGTGGCCTTCCTGGCCCAGTCGCTGCTGACCGATCCCGGGCGGCTGCGGCGGTTCCTGACGGAGGGTCCCGGCACGTCGGCGGCACTCTGGGCGGCGTACGCGCTGCACCGGCTGACCGGGGACACGGCGCGGACCCGGGAGGTGTACGAGGAGCTGGGGCGCCCGCGGGTCGACGTACCCGGCCTGGACGAGGAGCTGCGGGCTGCGGTCCTGCACGAGTACGGCACGGAGTGCGAGGCGGGCAGCGACCCGCGGTGGCGCGTCGAGGCGCTGTGCGCCGCGCCGCCGGCCCCGGTGGACGTGGAGGCGCAGCTGCGCCGCGCCACGGCGGCGCTGGAGGCGGCGGGACTGCGGCCGCGGCCGCCGCTGTCGTGCGGCGAGGCCCACCGGCAGGGCGGCGGCACGTACCACGTGATCGGGTACGGGGACGAGGACGGGCCGGCCGGCCGGCGGGGAGACGGGCCCGAGGTGCACATCAGCGACCTCGGGCGGTTCGCGGCGGGCCACGGCGAGGACCCGGCCGTCCGCGGGGCGCTGGAGGCGGCCGGTTTCCGGTGGATCGACGAGGCCGTCGGGGACCTGGTGGTCACGGGGCTGGGCGTCTACTTCTTCGGCTACCGGAACGCGCTCTCCGTCCGGGACCTGTTGTTCTACTGGCAGGACTGAGGCGGGGGCCGGGGCCTCGGCCCGGGGCGGTGGTCCGGGGTGGGCGGGGCCCGTGGTGCGGGTGGCTGGGGACCCGGGACGGCGGTCCGGGGCCCGGCCGGGCCGGTTCGCCGCGCAGGTTCGCGCATGCCGTCGCCGCGCGGGGGCGGAGGGGGCGCCCTAGGCTCGGATACCGACCACGACCGTGTGGATACGGAGGAATCCGGCATGAGCGAGGCGAACGACGCGGCCCAGGCCGACCAGGCCGACCAGGCCGACCAGGCCCTCAAGGCGAAGCACCGGGCGATGTGGGCGCTGGGCGACTACCCGGCCGTGGCCAGGGACGTCATCGCCCCGCTCGGCCCCGCGCTGGTGGAGGCCTGCCGCGTACAGGCGGGTGACCGGGTGCTGGACGTGGCGGCCGGTTCCGGGAACGCGGCCGTCCCGGCCGCACTCCTCGGTGCCGACGTGGTGGCCTCCGACCTCACGCCCGAGCTGCTGGAGGCCGGCCGCCGGTTCGCGGCGGAGCGCGGCGCGCAGCTGGAGTGGCGGGAGGCGGACGCCGAGGCGCTGCCGTTCGCGGACGGCTCCTTCGACACGGTGATGTCCTGCGTCGGCGTGATGTTCGCCCCGCACCACCAGCGGACGGCCGACGAACTGGTCAGGGTGGTCCGCCCGGGCGGCACGATCGGGCTGGTGAACTGGACGCCGGAGGGCTTCATCGGGCAGATGTTCGCGACGATGCGCCCGTACGCGCCCCCGCCGCCGCCCGGTGCGTCGCCGCCGCCGCTGTGGGGCTCGGAGGAGCACGTGCGGGAGCTGTTCGGCGACCGGGTGTCGGGCCTCGCGGCGCAGCGGCGGACGGTCCGGGTCGACCGGTTCGCCCGGCCCGAGGACTTCCGCGAGTTCTTCAAGACCTGCTACGGGCCGACGATCGCTACGTACCGGGCGGTGGGCGACGACCCCGAGCGGGTCGCGGCCCTGGACGGCGCCCTGTCGGAGCTGGCCGGGCGGTACCTCGCCGACGGCGCCATGGAATGGGAGTACCTGCTGGTCACGGCCGAACGGGCGGGCGGCTAGGGCGGGCGGGACGGACGGCCAGGGCAGGCGGCCGGGACGGACGGTCAGGACGGCCGGCTGGGACACCCGGCCGGGACGGATGCCGCGGGGTCCTCACCGGGGCCTGGAGGAGACCAGCACGCCGATCTTGTCGATGCGGTGCTCGGGGTTGCCCCGGTCGTCGCGCCAGTGGTTGCCCTCGGCGTTGTCCTCCGGGGTGGCGCAGGTGGAGATCGTGATCATGGGCTTCACCGGCTCCGCGCCCGGCTTGCCCGGGACGGCCGCGCGCTGCTCGGCCAGGGAGGCGGCCGACCGGAAGGACGTCTTGCGGGTCTCCGTGATCCGGTACTCGTGCACGACGCCGCCCGCGGTCACGAAGACGGAGTCGCCGGGGTCCAGTGCCGGGAGGTCGCGCAGCGGGCCGCCTGCGGAGAGCCGGTGGGCGGTGACCAGGTAGTTCCCGACCTCGCCGGGCCCGACCCCGCCCCGGGGCCCGTACGGGCTGGCGCCGAGGCCCTGGTTCTGGATCCGGGTGCCGGGCCAGTCGTCCGTCGTGCCCTCGTACGGGAGGACGCGGAGACCGGCCAGACCTATCCCGGGTATGGCCAGGACCGCGGGGCGGGTGCGGGCGTCGTCGTCGGGTGCCGGCGGGGCGGGCTCCGGGGACACGGGGGCGGCGGGCGGAGTCGCGGACGACGCGGACGACGGGGGCGCCGCGGGGGCGGCGACCGGGCGGGCGGAGGCGGCGGGCCTGCCGGTTTCCGGCACGGCGGCGTCGGCGCCGGTGGAGCAGCCGGCCAGGGCCGCGAACACGGCGGAGGCCAGGAGAAGGGCGGGGGCGGTACGAGGACTCTGCATGGCGTTCCGGGGCGTCGGCCGGGTGAGCGCACCACGGCAGGGCGGGCGACAGCGGCATCTACAGGGCCAAACGACGGTAACCGACCAAATGATTCCGGAACAGACTCCTTCCCTGTGAGATCCGGAGGGATCTCACAGGGACCCGGAGGCCGGGTTCTCCGGCGGGGCGGGAGCACGGAGGGCGCCCGGGATGTGAGGGTGGGGACGGGGACGACGCGGTCCGCCCGCAGCAGAGGTCAGGAACGGAGCACACCGATGAGCCGCACCTTCCAGGTCACCTTCGACGCCCACGACCCGCGGGCCCTGTCGATCTTCTGGTGCGAGGTCCTGGGGTACACCCACCCCTGGCCGCCCGGGGTGGACCCGGTGCCGGGCGGGGATCCGCTGGCCGCGTGGGACGTGTTCCTGGCGCGGGTCGGCGTACCCGAGGACCAGCGGAACAGCCGGTCGGCCATCGAGGACCCGGACGGCGACGGGCCGAGGGTCTTCTTCCAGCGGGTACCGGAGGGCAAGACGGCCAAGAACCGGGTCCACCTCGACGTACGGGCGGCGCCCGGCCTCCAGGGGGACGACCGGATGACCGCACTGGAGGGCGAGTGCGACCGCCTGGTGTCCCTGGGCGCCACCCGGCTGCGCCGCTTCGAACCGGAACCCCCGCTGAGCACGGGCTTCATCGTGATGGCGGACCCGGAGGGCAACGAATTCTGCCTGGACTGAGCGCCGCGCGGGGTCGGGCCGTCCGCGACGGGGTAGGGAGCCCCGTGGAATCGACGGATCGGGGAGGCAGGATGGCCCCGCCCAGCCTGCTCGGGGTGTTCGCACACCCCGACGACGAGGCCCTGGCCGCCGGCGGCCTGCTCGCCCGGCACGCGGCCGCCGGCGCCCGCACGGCCGTGGTCACCGCCACCTGGGCGGCCGGCACGCACCGGGCCGCCGAGCTCGCCGATGCCCTGCGGATCCTCGGCGCGGGCGCGCCGCGGCTGCTCGGCTTCGCCGACGCCCGCGTGCCGGAGTCCTCCCCCGGCCCGCGCTTCGTCGACGTGCCGGTCGAGGTGGCGTCGGCGCCGCTGGCGGACCTGCTCGCCGGCGTCGGCAAGCGCCTGCACACCGTCCCGGACGGGTACGCGACCACGGCGGTCGACGTACGGCCCTGGACCGACCGGAAGTGGGCGGCGGTCCTGGCGCACCGGTCCGAGGCCCGCCGGGCCCGCTCGCTGCCGGGCCTCCTTTCCGGACTGCCGGACGCGGCCCGTCGGCGGCTGCTGGGGACCGAATGGTTCACCCGGCACGCCGAACACGGCGGTCCTCGGGCGGACGGAGACGCCGGCTAGGCCCTGTCTTTCGGATCAGGTCGGATCAGGGAGCGGGGTCTGGTGCGTGCGATCGCAAGGCGGAGGAGGGAGTCAACGCGGTGGGGGTACCCCCAGCGGTAGCTGGGGGACGTTGGCGACCGACGACAACGCGGCGAGCGTGCGTGCCAGGCCGCGCGAGCCCGGCGTGATCCGAAAGCCAGGGCCTAGCCGCCGTCGGGCACAGCGGGATGCGCTCGGGGCCCGTTTCGTGGGCCGGTGAGGGCCTCGCCGGCGCGGCCTCCCGGACCGGTCCGCGTCGCTGCGCTGCTCGCCGAGGACTCGCCGGCGGCCGGGCTCGGCCGGGAGGGGAGGAGGTGCGGCACGGGTTGCCGGTGGGGGCGGTCGTCCGTCACCGAGGGGGCGGGCGGGTTCCGGTCGCGTCCGGGTGGTGGGCGGGCAGGGGGCGGGTACCGGGTGTCCAGCCGTCGAGGTGGGCGCCCGAGTCGAGGGTTCCGGAGAGGCGTACGTCCGGGTCGGGCGCGGTGGGGCGGGTGGTGGGGAGGCGTACGGCCAGGAGGTGGCCGCGCGCGGTGCCGGTGACCGGGCCGGCCGCCTCGACCGTGTGGACGCGCCGGCTGCCGGCCGCGAGGAACCACCGGGCGCCCGAAGGCGCCGGCCAGACGGCACCCGCCAGCATGTCCTGGCCGAACCTGCTGCAGGCGGCCGTGCCGTCGGCCTCGCGGACGGGGTGGGTTTCGGCGTCCGCGGTCCGCCGTCCGGGAACCTCCAGGGTCACGGACACCCGTCCGGTGCCCTCCCAGGTGTCCGCCCGCAGGCACACCCACGAGGCGCGGCCGCCCGCCTCGGGCAGGTCCTGGGCGGCGAAGTCCCAGCGGTTGACGGCGCGTACGCCCGCGTCCCGGAGACCGGTGAGCCCACAGGCCGACCGTGCCCAGGAGTCGAGCGCGGCCTGCCCGGTGGCCTCGCGGGGCTGCCGGGCGGGGGCGCCGGAGCCGGGCGGCGGGGTCCAGGTGAGGTGGGCGGGCAGCAGGCCGCCGAGGTCGGCGACGAGGAAGCCGTGCTTCTCCACGATGCGGGTCGAGGAGCGGAGTTGGAGTACGGGGAGGCGGGTGCAGTCGAGGGCGGCCGGACTTCGTGGTGCGGATCCGGGTGCCGCGCCGGGAGTCGGGACCGGGGCCGTCACGCCGTCCGGGGTCGTCGGCAGCGGACGGGCCGGGGTGCGGGGGGTGAGCAGGTCCCGGGTCTCGCTCGCGGCGACCCAGGGCGCGAGCAGGTAGCGGGTCCCGGAGGGGGTGCGCGCCAGGACGACCGCGGCCGCGGTGGTGACGTCGGCTCCGTCGGCGCGGGCCAGGTGCAGTTCGGGGGCGCCGGCGACGTCGGCGGCGTCGGCGGGTTCGGTGTAGCGGGCCAGCCGCTCGCCGTCGTGGAGCAGCACGACCAGGCTCCGGCCGACCTGGCCCGCGTACAGCAGGCGCGGGGGTGCGGTGGGGGCACCGGTGGACGTGTCCGGGGTGGCCGAGGTGCGGAGGCCGGGGCGTCCGTACGTCCCCCAGGCACGGAGGGCGCGGCCGAGCAGCGGGGTGTCGGCGGTACGGGTGCCCCGGGCGGGCCAGGCGGTGAAGTCGACCCTGGAGGTGTCGGCCCACCTGCCGGGCGGGGTACGGCGCAGGGCGGCCGGGTCGAGCGCGGCGTCCACCGTGGCGCGGACGGCGGAGGGCCGGTCCGTCGCGGGCTGCCCGGCCTGCGGCAGGAAGAGCGCCCCGGCGGCGGCCAGCGTCGCGGTCGCGGCGGCCGCCCAGCGGATCCGGCGCCGACGCCGGATCAGGTCGGTGGGGCGGAGGTGGACGGTACAGGGGTCGAACTCGCTGCTGAGGAGAAGCGATTCGGCGGTGGGGGGTTCCGCGGTGCCGGTCGGGGGCTCGGCTCCCGGCACGTGCACGTGCACGGATACGGGAGCGGACGGGGGTACGGGATCGCCGGCCGCGGCGGCGAGGCCGGCGGCCGTGCGGACGGCGGCCTCGGCGTCGGCCGCGCCCGCGGCGGCGAGCAGCCGTGTGGTGGCGGGCTCGTCGAGGCCCTCCAGGAGGCGCAGGCCGAGCGCGGCCCGCACCGGGGCCGCCACGTCAGACAGGGCGCGGTCCAGGCCCAGTTCGGCGGCACCGCCGGAGCGGGGGAAGAGCCGGAGGCCGACGACCGCGGGCAGGGGTGTGCGGGGCCGGCGGCGGCCGTGCCGGAGGGCGGCCCGTACGACGCGGGCGCGCAGCCACGCGTAGGCGGGGTCCTCGGGTGCGGGGGTGTCGTCGGCGGCCGGGCGGGGCCCGGGCAGCCGGGGTGTGCCCGGGTGCGGGGGCGCTTCGGGCGGGCCGGCGGCGTACGGGGGTGCCGCGGGGTCGGGACGGCCGGTACGCGTACCGGCGAGGGCCCGCTGCACCAGGCCGTGGGCGGTCACCACGCGCCGGTGGCGGCCGAGGGTGGGCGGCAGGATCAGGTGGGCGAGGCGGACCAGGCGGGGGTACTGGCCGACGAGTGCGGCCTCCGCCTCGTGTCGCGCGGGTCGCGCGTGGGCTATCGCGGTGTTCCGGTCGCGTGACGACTGCATGCCCGACCAACGCCGCGCCGCGCGCCGGGGTCACTCCAAACCTGTGAACGGGCCCTGGCACCTGGGGGTGGGGGTGCGGCGGCGTACGGCTGCGGGGAGACGGCCGTCGCCCGCGAGGCGCGGGGGTGCGGGGGCGCGGACGGGTACGTCCGGCTGCGAGCCGGTGCCGCTCCCGCGGGCGGGCGGACGGCCCCCGTCCGGATGCGCGACCGGAGCCACGGAGTCGGCGGAGCGGGGACGGCAGGCCGCCGTCCGCCGCGAGCTCCGCCGGGGCCCCGGTACGAAGCCGCCCCCGGCCCCGACTCCGCAGGCCGAACGACCGGCCGGCCACCTGGCTGGCACCAGCCGCGGAGACGGGGCCGCGGCATCGCCCCCGGCCCGGTCGTCACGGTCGCACCAAGGGATCCCCACCCGTCGCGGCATCACCCGCCCCCCCCCGGCCCGCCTCCCGTCCCCGATGCCCGGCATCCGGGCGGCATCCGTGGCCGCCCCGAGGCAGGTGCCGGCTGCGGGAGGGCACCCCGCACCACCGAACCGCCGACCACCTCCGTCAGCACCGCGAGAGCCTCGCCCCTCAGGGGCCTCCCCCACCGGCAGTGCGGTGCGGCCGCCGCGGGCGTGCGGCGGGCCGGCCGGATCGTCACCGCCGTCAACGCCTACCACTTCACCGGAGGGCCCTGCGCCGAACTGGTCCTGATCGGGTCGGCGGCCGCCCAGGGTGCGCACGAGCTGCGCACGATCGTGGCCGTGGGCGACCGCGACCGCGGGGTCGTCCCGCCGTGCGGCCGGTGCCGGCAGGTGCTGCTCGACTACTTCCCGGCCCTGGAGGTCATCGTCGGTCACGGCGACCGCACCCGGGCGGTGCCCATCGCCGACCTGTTGCCCGAGACCTACGTCTGGGCGGATCACCAGCTCGACGCCGGGTAGCGGCGAGGACGGCCCGGGGGCGGTCCGGGGACTCCGGGTGGCGCGGAGCGGCCGGGCCGCGGCGGGACAATCACCGTGTGCGCACCCCCATTCCGTCACAGGACACCTCCTTCGTGGGCCGGGACGCCGAGGTGGCGCGGCTCCGGCCGTGGCTCCGGCGGCCCGGACTGATCACCGTCACCGGCTCCGGCGGGGTGGGCAAAACACGGCTCGCCGCCCGCCTCGCCGCCCTCCTTTCGAGTGAACCGGGCGGGGAGGGAGTGGACGTGGAAGCGGCAGTCGGGGGCAGGGCCGGGGTCGACGTGTGCTGGACTCCCCTGTGGACGCTGCGCGGTGGCGGGCTGCTCGGGGCCGCGGTGGCCGAGGCCGCGGGGCTGGCCGACCATTCGCCGCGGGTGCCCGTCGCGGCGCTCACGGAGTGGATCGGGCGGCGTCGGGTGCTGCTGGTCCTGGACTCCTGCGAGCACCTGGTCGCCGAGTGCGCCGCCCTGGCCGGCGAACTGCTCGCCGCCTGCCCGGCGTTGACGGTGCTGGCCACCAGCCGCGAGCCGCTCGGGGTTCCCGGCGAACGCGTCCACGAACTGGGGCCGCTGCCGGCCGCCACCGACGGGCTCACGCTGTTCCTCGACCGTGCGGCCGCCGCCGGCGCCGCGCTGACCCGGCCCGTCGACCTCGCCACCGCGGCCGGGCTGTGCCGGAGGCTCGAAGGCATGCCGCTCGCCCTGGAGCTGGCCGCGGCACAGCTGCGCGAGCGCCCGCCGGCCGCGCTGGCCGCGCTGCTCGGCGAAGGGCTCCACGAGGTGCTGGACGAGGGGCCGGACGAGGGGCGGGCCGACGACCTCGGGGCGGCCGCGGCTGCGCGTCCCCGGCGCCTGCGCGCGCTGCGGACCAGCATCGGCTGGAGCCACGAGCTGTGCACGCCGGCGGAGCGGCTGCTGTGGGCCCGGATGTCGGTGTTCCGGACGGAGACCGGCCTGGCCGTGCTGCGCGCGGTCTGCTGCGGGGGCCCGCTCGACGCGCCCGCCCTCGACGCCGCCCTGGCGGGGCTCTGCCGGAAGTCCGTGGTGACGCTCACGCCCGAGGGCCGCTACCGGATGCTGGACACCGTACGGGAGTACGGCGACATGTGGCTCGCGGAGCTCGGGGAGCGGGACCGGGTGGCCGACCGGCACGGCCGGTACTTCCTCTCACTGGCCCGGGAGGCGGACCGGGCCTGGTTCGGGCCGGCCCAGCCGGGTGCGTACCGGGACCTGGGCGAGGCGTACCCGGACGTGTGCGCCGCCCTCGACCACCTCGGGCTCACCGACCCCGCCGCGGCCCTCGAACTGGCCGCGCTCGTCGGCTTCTTCTGGGCCTGCGGCGGCCACCTCCACGAGGCCGGGCACTACCTGGCCCGGGTCACGGCGACCGGCGGCGCCGGGCCGGACGGGGCGGTACGTCCCGGCCCGGCGCCCGACGGGGAGGCGCCGCACCGGGACGTACCGCTCCACGCGTACGCCGCCCCGGACGCCCACGCCCGGGCGCTCTGGGCGCTGGGGCTGGTGCGGGCGCTCCAGGGCGACCTCCCGGCCGCGGCGGAGCTGGCCCTCACGAGCCGGGCCCACGCGGAACTGCTGCGGGACGACGACCGGCTGCTGGACGCCGCCTACCTCCAGGGGGTGGTGCTGCTGCTGCGCGGACGGGCCGCCGACGCCGGGGCCTGTGCGGCCCGGGCCCTGGCGGAGCTGCGCGGCACGCCGGCCAGGCGGGTCCGCTGCCTGCTGGTGGGCGTGTTCGCGCTGACCGGCGAGGGCCGGCTCGCGGAAGCCCTGGCGGCGGCCACGGACCTGCGGGACGAGTGCGTGCGCCGCGGGGAGGTGTGGACCCGGTCGTACCTGGACCACCAGCTGGCACTGGGCGCGCTGTTGAGCGGCAGCCCGGCGGAGGCGGAGGTCTGCGCGCGCCGGATGGTGGCGGGCAAGGACGCGATCGGTGATGCGTTCGGGGTGGCCCTGGGCCTGGACCTGCTGTCGGCGAGCCTCGCCGCGCAGGACCGGGCCACGGAGTCGGCGGACGTCTACGGGGCCGCGTTCGCGTGCTGGCGGACGGTCGGGCACCCGCAGCGCGGCACCCCCGAGCTGTCGGCGGTACGCGACGGTGCGGAGCGGAGGGCCCGCGCGGCGATCGGGGACGGGGCGTACGACCGGGCGTTCGTGGCCGGAGCGTACGAGGACCCGGGCGCGGCCCTGCGCCGGATCCTCGCGGAGCCCGTCTGACGGGCCGCCGCGGGCGGGCACGGCCCGCCGCCGGATCCTGGCGGAGGGCGGGGGTCAGGCTCGGGCGGCCGTGGCCCAGGGGGTGTGGGCGACCGGCACGGCCTCGGACGGCTCGGGCGGGCCGGGCGGGGTGCCGTCGCCGAAGGGGCTGCCGCCCAGGGCCTCGCGGCCGTGCGGGGTGAGCCAGCCCGCCAGGTCGGGGCCGGCAGGGACGATGCCGGTCGGGTTGATGTCCGCGTGGACCTCGTAGTAGTGCCGTTTGATGTGCACGAAGTCGACCGTGTCGCCGAAGCCCGGCGTCTGGAACAGGTCCCGCGCGTACGCCCACAGCACGGGCATCTCGGTGAGCTTGCGCGCGTTGCACTTGAAGTGCCCGTGGTAGACGGCGTCGAAGCGCACCAGCGTGGTGAACAGCCGTACGTCGGCCTCGGTGACCGTGTCGCCGACGAGGTAGCGGGAGCCCGCGAGCCGTTCCGCGAGGCGGCCGAGCCGCTCGAACAGCGCCTCGTAGGCCTCCCGGTACGCGGTCTGGGAGCCGGCGAACCCGGCCCGGTAGACCCCGTTGTTGACGTCCTCGTAGACCTCCGCGTTCACCGCGTCGATCTCCGCGCGCCGCTCGGCGGGGTACAGGTCCGGCGCTCCGGGACGGTGGTGCGCGGTCCATTCCAGGGACAGGTCGAGGGTGATGGCGGGGAAGTCGTTGGTCACCACCGCTCCGGTGGTGACGTCCACGACCGCCGGGACGGTGATCCCGCGGTCGTAGCCGGGGTCGCGGGCGAGGTAGGCGTCGCGGAGCCGTTCGATGCCGAGCACGGGGTCGCGGCCGCCGGGATCGAGGTCGAAGGTCCAGCTGCGCTCGTCGTGGACGGGCCCGGCGACGGCCATGGGCAGGGCCCGCTCCAGGCCGAGGAGGCGCCGTACGATCACGGCCCGGCCGGCCCAGGGGCAGGCGCGGCTCACCACGAGCCGGTAGCGGCCGGGCTCCACCGGGTGGCCTTCGCGGCCGTCGGCCGTGATCCGGGTGGTCAGGTACCGGCTGTCGCGCTCGTAGGCGGCGCCGTCGTGTACGTAGCTCACGTCCCGCCCCTACCCGCCGTCCGCCGCCTGCAACGCGCGCGGACCTCCGGCCGGGAGGAGTGGGGCGGCGGGACGGGGGTAGGCGAGGGGCCCGTGGAGGACGCCACCGGCGCACGGACGCCGGAGCCACGGACGCACGGAGGCGCGGACGCCACGGACGACACGCACGGAAGCACGGAACGCACGGAACGAGCACGACGAGCACGGAAGGCGGCGGTCATGAAGGCGGCGGCGATCACGTACAAGCCGGTGGGCATGGTGCTGGGCACGGTGGGCGGCCTGGCGGCCGGTGCGCTCTTCAAACAGCTGTGGAAGGTGCTGGGGCACGAGGAGGACGCACCCGACGCCACGGACGAGGAGCGGACGTGGCGGGAGGTGCTGGTCGCGGCGGCCATCCAGGGGGCGATCTTCGCTCTGGTCAAGGCGGCCGTGGACCGTGCGGGCGCGACGACGGTCCGCAAGGTCACCGGCACCTGGCCGGACTGACGGCTCGGCCGGGCCCGGTGCGGGCGGGTCTGCCGGGGGGCAGGAGCGATCTGCCGGGGGGCAGGAGCCGCCCCGGGGCAGGGGCCCTGGGCCCCTGCCCGGGCGCCCCGCTCAGGGCAGGGGCGTGCCGCCGGTCGCGTTCATGATCTCCCCGGTGATGTAGCCGGCCTGCGCGGAGGCGAGGAAGACGTACGCGGGGGCCATCTCGGCGGGCTGCGCGGGGCGGCCCAGTGGCGACTGCTTGCCGAACTCCCGGGTGTCCGGCATCGTCGCCGGGATCAGCGGGGTCCACACGGGCCCGGGGGCGACGGCGTTGACCCGGATCCCGCGCTCGGCCAGCATCTGGGCGAGGCCCTGGGTGAAGTTGGCGATGGCGCCCTTGGTCATGGCGTAGTCGAGCAGGTGCGGGCTCGGCTTGTAGGCCTGCACGGACGTGGTGTTGATGATCGACGCCCCCGCCGTCATGTGGGCCAGGGCGAACTTGGACAGCCAGAACATCCCGTACAGGTTGGTGCGCACCACCCGGTCGAACTGCTCGGTGCTGATGGCCTCGATGCCGTCGGGCTGGGACATCTGGTACGCCGCGTTGTTGACCAGCACGTCGATCCCGCCGAGTTCCGCGACGGTGCGCTCGACCAGGGCCCGGCACGCGGCCTCCTCGCGGATGTCGCAGGCCACCGGCACCGCCCGGCGGCCGGCCTCGCGTACCAGCCGCGCGGTCTCGTCGGCCTCCCGCTCCTCCTCCGGCAGGTGCGTGAAGACGACGTCGGCGCCCTCGCGGGCGAAGGCCAGGGCCACGGCCCGTCCGATGCCCGAGTCCCCTCCGGTGACCAGGGTGCGCAGGCCGGTCAGTTGGCCGTGGCCCCGGTACGAGTCCTCGCCGTGGTCCGGCGGCGGATCCATCGGCCCGGTCCACCCGGGCGGGGACTGTTCCTGGGCCGGGAAGTCCGGCCGGGGGTACTGCGTCGTGGGGTCGGGAAGCCGTTCGTCCACCGCTGATCGCCCTTCGTTCGGCCCCCGGGCCCCGGTGCCGCCTGCGGCCCCCGCCCCCGGCCCTGCTGTCACGTACGTCTCCCTGTGCCGCCTTCCCCCGGCGGCCGCGCCCATGCGCGCGGCCGGGGCGGCCCGGGTGCCCGTGCGGCGGGGGGCACGGGCGCGGCACGGGCACGCGGGGAGGCGTACACCGGCCGCGCCCTCCCGTACGGGCACCCGGGCCGCGCACACCGGGCCGGGGCATCCCGCCTATCCGGCGCTCACCGCGGTGACGTGGGCCGTGCCGTCGCGGAGGGCGGTGACGCGGACCTGGCCCGCAGGGAGGCCGTCGGTGCCGTTCGGGCCGGGGATCCGGGCGAAGTCGGTCCAGGAGCCGTCGGGCCGCCGGATGGTGTGCCAGGCCCGGCCGTCGAGGCCGACCGCCACGACGTGTGCGGCGCCGTCGGGCGTGCCGGCGATGCCGATCGCGCTGGCCCCCATGGTGGGGGTGGTGACGCCGCGCGGGGGCCGGAAGCCCGTCCAGGAGCCGTCCGGGCGGCGCAGCTGGTGGTAGACCATGCCGTCCAGGCCGATCGCCAGGACCTGTGACGAGCCGTCGGGCATGCCCGTGATGGACACGGCGGGACCGGAGAAGGTGGCCGCCCCGTCGTAGCCGGCCATCCGCCCCCACGGGCTCCACGAGCCGTCGGCCCGGCGGACGCGGTGGTACATCGCCCCGTCGGTGCCGTAGCAGGCCAGCTGCGCGGAACCGTCGGGCATCGCGGCGACCGCCACCTTCGTCGCGCCCCAGCGGCTCGCGCCCGCGTCGCCCGGTACGGGTCGGAAGCCGGTCAGGCCGCCGTCGGCGCGCCGCTGCTGGTGGTGGACGGTGCCGTCCAGGGCGGTCACCACGATCTGGCAGGTGCCGTCCGGGAACCCCGCGAGGTCCGCCTCCCGGACGGTGAACTCGGCCTTGCCGTCCGGGCCGGTGATCCGCTGCCAGGGAGAGAGCGTGACGGATCCCCGTACGGAGGTCAGCCACAGGCTGTTGTCGGGCGCGACGCCCAGGACCACGACCGAGCCGTCGGCCATCCCGGCCGCGGCGGTCTGGAGCCCCGCGAACGAGGCCGCGCCCCCGGCGCCGGGCAGCGGCCGCATGCTGCTCCACGTGCCGTCGGGCCGGCGCTCGCTGTGGAAGAGGGTGCGCCGCTCCACGTCGTACGGGGGCAGCCGGGCGGAGTGGAACCAGACCGGGTTGGTGACGGCGACCAACTGGTCCAGCGTGGTGGAGGCGGGTCTGGGCCGGCGGACCTCGGCGCGGGCGAACAGCGAGGCCTTGCCCCAGCCGCGCCACCGCAGCTGCCCGCGGCCGCCGGCGCCGATCCAGGTGGCGGCCATGATGCCCCACTCGGTGTACAGGGTGACGATGCTGTCGGGCGCGCCCGCGACGTCCACGGTGACGTCGACGGCGTCGAAGAGCGACAGCAGCAGCTCCTCGCCGGGGCCGGCGGCCGCACCGCCGCCGCGGGCCGTCAGGTCCACGGTGACGGCCGCCGACTCCACGGCGTACGAGCGGCCCCGGCGCAGCGCGTCGAGGACGGCGGGCGCGGAGAGCGACGCGGCGCGCACCACGTTGTGGGGCCGTCCGACGGCGTCGGCGGGGCCGTGGGCGTCGCTGTTGCCGACGGCGGCGACCCGCTTGCCGAGGCAGAGCAGGGCGTGCCAGGCGGCGATGTTGGCCGCGTCGTCCAGGGTCCAGGGGCCGTTCCACACCTCCAGCGCGTCGACGCGGTCGAGGCCGAACTCCCAGAACGAGCCCTCCGCGGGGGTGAGCGGGTGTGCGGCGATCGTGAGGCCGCCCAGGCTGTGGACCCGGCGGGCGTGGGCGTCGAAACCGCCGTCGCGGGGGCTGTGGTGCCAGTCCACCCACTCGCCCTGGGGCAGGCCGACGGCCAGCCAGTGGCCGTGCCGGGTGGTGACCTCCTCGGCGTTGAGGACGAGCAGGTCGGTGGGGACGTTGCCGCGCCAGGACACGCCGGTGGAGCTGGTGTTGTGGTCGGAGGTGGCGAGGAAGTGCAGGCCCTCGCGGCGGGCGGCCTCGACGATCTCGTCGACGGTGCGCCCGCCGTCGGAGTGCACGCTGTGCAGGTGGAGGTCGCCCCGGTACCAGCCGGGGCCGCGGCCGGGCACGGCGGCCGGCAGGAGGTCGTACGGGCGGCCGGGCAGCGGGTCCCCGTGGTGGAGGGTGACGGTGACCTGCCAGGCCATGCCGCCGGCCGCGCTGACGATGGGGCCGAGGGCGACGTACCAGGGGCCGGGCTCGATCGGCCCGGGCAGGTATCCGGGGGTGGCGTCCGCGCCGGAGAGGGTGAACTCGGAGCGGGCGCTGCCCGACCAGCCGCGGAAGCCGGAGGGGCCGAAGATGCCGGTGTCGAGGATGCCGGCGGCCGCGTCGTATCCGGAGGACACCGTGATGCGCCGGACGCCGGCGGGGACGTCGAAGGGGACGGAGGCCCACTGGTCGAAGCCCTGGGGCGAGTGGCCCCGGTAGGTGGTGGTCACCGTGTCCGTGTCCTGGCCGGTGGTGGTCGCGGCGCGCGCGAGGGGGGCGGGTGAGAGCGCGGCGGCTCCGCCCGCGGCGAGCAGGCCGCCGAGCCGGAGCAGGGTCCTGCGCCCGACCCCGGGGGCGGGGGTGAGGGGGGTCTCGGAAGGGTGGTTCGGGGGGTGGTTCGGGGGGTGGTCGCTCAGCACGGCCTGGCTCTCCGTTCACGTGACGGGGCGGGCGGGCAGGGACGTTGCGGGGCAGGGCAGGGCGTGCCGTGCCGGGCCGTGCTCCGGCGTGCCGCGGCGCGGGCAGGCGTACGGGACCGGGCCCGGCGGCCGTACGGGGTCGCCCGGGCGCAGCCGGCCGGCGCGCCGGGCAGCCGGCCCGGATCCGAGTCGTTCGAACGAACAGTAGGGCCGCGGCCGTTGGAGGACAATGGCGCGGGCGTCGGGGGCGGGCGGCCCGTACGGGTGCCGCTGACCCGGTCGGCGGACGGCGCCGAGCCGGGGGCCGCGCCGGGGCCCGCGGGGCGTTACCGTGGCCGCATGAGTGCCGACCCCGCGGCCGTCCTGACGGTCTGTCCGGACTGCACGCGCCTGCGCCAGACCGTGCAGTACCCGGCGCGGCGCGCGCAGCAGTCCCCCGAAGGTGCGCCCCATCCGCTCACCCGGCTGGCGCGTCACCTGGCCAACCGTCACCTCGACCTGGTGCCCGGCTGGTTCGCGGACTGCGACCGGTGCGTGGAGCTGAGCACCGCGCTCGGGCAGGCGGCGGACCGGGGGCTGCTCGGCGCCGGGGCCGCCCAGGCGGGCGCCGAGCACCGGGCCCTGCACCTGCTGACCGCGTCGGAAGCGCGGGTCCGCTGACGGCCGGCGGGCTCAGAGGCCGGCCAGCAGGCCCTCCAGCGGGGCGGGTACGCGGTCGGGGTCGAGGGCCTCGACCAGGACGTGGCCGTAGCGGATCTTGCGCCCCTTCTTCGTGCCGAGGAAGCGCCGCATTCGTTGCTCCGCGCCGCGGTCCCGCTGTGCGGGCTGGTTGAGGAAGGTCTCCAGGGCCCGCTCGTCCCCCTCCGCCCTGACCAGGTCGGCCACCCGCGCGACGCCCAGGGCCCGGATGAGCTCGTCCTCCAGGTCGGCGGCGCAGACGAAGAACCCCTCGGGCGGGGCTCCCGCCCGGGCGAAGCCGCGGTCGTAGTAGGGGCGTTCGCGCTCGTCGCACAGTCCGGTGAGGCGCAGGCCGAGGCCTGAGGGGCCGAGCAGGGCCGCGAAGCGGCCGACGTTCATGGCCCCGCCCATCGACAGGACGCAGGTCCCCTCGGCCGCCAGGTCCCGGCCGCGGCGGGCGGCCAGTGCCTCGACGGCCGCGACGTCGCTCGGCCCTTCCAGCAGCACCACCGTGCGGACCCCCAGCCGTCCGGCCAGGTCGCGGGCGGGGCCGGCGGGGCCGCCCGCCGCCCACGCGGTGACGGCCGCCCGGAACTCCCCCATGTCGCTCATGGCCCGAGTCTCGGCCCTGCGCGCCCGCCGCGCGAAGGGTTTTCCGACCGCGGCCCCCGGGCCGGGGCCGGCCCGTCAGCGGCGGGACCGCTGGGCCTCGACGATCTGCCGTACGGAGCCGTCGAGTCCGGCCCGCGCCTGGACCCGCTCGGCGAAGCGGGGGAACTGGCCGGCCACGGCGCTCAGCAGCCGCAGCTCCAGCGGGGCCACGTTCAGTTCGCACAGGTCGCGGCGGACGGCCCGTACGACGCCCTCGGCGACGCGGCCGGGGGTGACGGTCCTGATGCCGCTCGGGGTGGCGGCTCCGGTGGCCGCGAACATGCCGGCGTCGCGGACGAACCCGGGCTGGACCAGGGACACGCCGACGCCGGTCCCGCCGAGGTCCTGGCGGAGGGCGAGGGCGAAGCCGCGCAGCCCGAACTTGGTGGCGTTGTAGAGGGAGGTGGAGCGGGTGGCCGCCTTGCCGGAGATGGAGCCGACGAGCACGATGTGGCCGCGGCCGCGGGCCACCATGGGGGCGGCGAGCAGCCGGGACAGCACGATGGGCGCGCGCAGGTTGACGTCGAGGGCGCGGTCGAGCTGCTCCTCGGTGTAGTCGAAGAGTTCGCCGCTGGCGGGCAGGGCGGCGTTCGCGACCAGTACGTCGGTGTCGGCACAGGTCTCGGCGAGGCGGGCGACGTCCTCCCGTACGGCGAGGTCGGCGAGGACTCCCCGGGCGCCGTGGGCGTCGGCGGCGGCCTTGAGGGCGTCCTCGCGCCGTCCGGTGACGGTGAGGCGGGCCCCGGCCGCGGTGAGGTGCGCGGCCAGGGCCGCCCCGATGCCGCCGGTGGCGCCCGTGAGCAGAACGTTCGCTCCAGATATGTCCATGACAACTCCTGTGCTCGCCCGTGTTCGTTCGAACGAACAGTAGGAGGGGGGCCGCCCCCTGTCCAGGTGGGGCAGGGGGACCGGAGGCCGTCCCGGGGGCCCGGGGCCCCTGACGATGAGGCAGAATGCCGCCATGTCCCCTGCGTCCGACACCCGCCAGCGCATCATCGACGCCGTGCTGCGGATCATCGGCCAGGACGGCGTCGCGGCCGTGACCAACCGGCGCATCGCCAAGGAGGCCGCCGTCTCCCTCGGCTCCGTCACGTACCACTTCGCCACCCAGCACGAGCTCCTGCGGGAGAGCCTGCTGCACTTCGTGGCCGAGGAGACCCGGCACTTCACCACCCTCGCCGACGAGTGCTCGGAGGGGCTCGACATCCGCCAGGCCGCCGAGGTGGTCGCGCAGGTCGCGGGCGTGAACGGCTTCGACAGCCGGCACATCGCCCCGTTCGAGCTCTACGTCCAGGCGGGCCGCGACGAGCGGCTGCGCACCGCCGCCGCCGAGTGCTTCGCCGCCTACGACCTGCTCGCCGCCCGCATCCTGACGCACCTGGGCGTGCCCGACCCCGAGCGGCTGGCCGGCGCCGCCGTCGCGCTGGTCTTCGGCCAGCAGCTGCGCCGCCTCGCCACCGGCGCGCCCGCGGAGGACCTCGTCGACGCGCTCCTGGTGCTCACCCGGATCTCCCCCGCCGCGCCCGCCGCCGCCCCCGGCCCCCGCTGACGCGTCGCACGCCGCTCCCTTTCGCCGACACGGCGCTCCCACGCGTCTTCTCGTGGCTCTGACGTTCCCACGCGTGTTCTCGTGGCTCTGAGGTGTGCGATGCGGGAGCATACGGACGCGTCAGGCGATAGATGGACCAAGAGGAAGAAGGGCGCACGTGTCCGGCAGCGAAAGCGAGAACCCGGTCATCCCCTCCCCGGCCCCCGTGCCGACCCGGCCGATGACGAACCAGGACTGGTGGCCGAACCAGCTGGATCTCCAGGTTCTGCACCAGCACTCCCCCCGCGCCAACCCGATGGGCGAGGACTTCGACTACGCGGCGGAGTTCGCGACCCTCGACGTCGAGGCGCTGAAGCGGGACGTCTTCGACGTGATGACGGCGTCGCAGGACTGGTGGCCCGCCGACTACGGCCACTACGGGCCGCTGTTCATCCGGATGAGCTGGCACGCCGCGGGCACGTACCGGATCGCCGACGGGCGGGGCGGCGGCGGCAGCGGTGCCCAGCGCTTCGCCCCGCTCAACAGCTGGCCGGACAACGCGAGCCTGGACAAGGCGCGCCGGCTGCTCTGGCCGGTGAAGCAGAAGTACGGCCGGAAGATCTCGTGGGCCGACCTGCTGGTGTTCGCCGGCAACTGCGCCATGGAGTCCATGGGGTTCAAGACCTTCGGGTTCGGTTTCGGACGCGAGGACATCTGGGAGCCCGAGGAGATCTTCTGGGGGCCCGAGGACACCTGGCTCGGGGACGAGCGCTACGTGGGCGACCGCGAGCTCAACGGCCCCTTCGGCGCCGTCCAGATGGGCCTCATCTACGTCAACCCCGAGGGCCCCAACGGGAACCCGGACCCGCTGGCCGCCGCCAGGGACATCCGCGAGACCTTCGGCCGGATGGCGATGGACGACGAGGAGACGGCCGCGCTGATCATCGGCGGGCACACCTTCGGCAAGTGCCACGGCGCCGTCGACCCGCAGTACGTCGGCCGTGAGCCGGAGGCCTGCCCGCTGGAGGCACAGGGCCTGGGCTGGCCCAACACCTACGGCACCGGCAAGGGCGCCGACGCGCTCACCAGCGGGCTGGAGGGCGCCTGGACCACCGACCCGGTCCACTGGGACAACGGCTACCTGGACAACCTCTTCCGGTACGACTGGGAGCTGACGACCAGCCCGGCGGGCGCCAAGCAGTGGACGCCGACGGACCCCGCGGCCCAGGGCACCGTGCCCGACGCGCACGACCCGTCGAAGCGGCACGCGCCCATGATGCTGACGACGGACCTCGCGCTGAAGCTGGACCCGGTGTACGAGCCCATCGCGCGGCGCTTCCACCAGAACCCGGACCAGCTCGCCGACGCCTTCGGCCGGGCCTGGTACAAGCTGCTGCACCGCGACATGGGCCCCCTCTCCCGCTACCTCGGCCCCTGGGTGGCCGAACCGCAGCTGTGGCAGGACCCGGTCCCCGCGCCCGGCCACGACCTGATCGGCGACGCCGAGATCGCCGCCCTGAAGGAGGCGGTCCTCGCGTCGGGGCTCTCCGTCTCCCAGCTGGTCACCGCCGCCTGGGCGGCCGCGGCCAGCTTCCGCGGCACCGACAAGCGCGGAGGGGCCAACGGAGCCCGGATCCGGCTCGCGCCGCAGAAGGACTGGGAGGTCAACACGGCCTCCGGAGTCGCCGCGGTGGTGGAGGCCCTCGAAAACGTCCGGAGCCGCTTCAACTCCGCGCAGTCCGGCGGCAGGCAGGTCTCGCTGGCCGACCTGATCGTGCTGGGCGGCTGCGCGGCCGTGGAGAAGGCGGCGCGGGACGCCGGGCACCCGGTCACGGTGCCGTTCGCGCCGGGGCGCACGGACGCCTCGCAGGAGCAGACGGACGTCGAGTCCTTCGCCGTGCTGGAGCCGGCCGCGGACGGCTTCCGCAACTACCTGCGGGCCGGCGAGAAGCTCCCCCCGGAGACCCTCCTCCTGGACCGGGCCAACCTGCTGACGCTGACCGCCCCCGAGATGACCGTGCTGGTCGGCGGCATGCGGGCGCTGGACACCAACGCCGGCGGGTCGGCGCACGGCGTCTTCACCGACCGTCCCGGGACGCTGTCGAACGACTTCTACGTCAACCTGCTCGACATGGGCACGGAGTGGCGGGCGTCCGACACGACGGAGAACGAGTACGAGGGCCACGACCGCGCCACGGGCAAGGTGAGGTGGACCGCCACGGCGGTCGACCTGGTCTTCGGCTCCCACTCCCAGCTGCGGGCGCTCGCCGAGGTGTACGCGAGCGCCGACGCGGGCGAGAAGTTCGTGCACGACTTCGTGGCCGCCTGGGACAAGGTGATGAACCTGGACCGGTTCGACCTCCGCTGACAGCGCACCGCGGGCCGGCCGGACCACCGGCCGGCCCGCGGCCGTGCGTCCGGTGCGGGAACCCCGGCACCGGTCAGCCGGCGGTCTCCTCGTCCTCGTCGATGACGTGGACGGCGGCCTCCTCGGCGGAGGCCGCGCCGCCGTCGATGCCCACGTCGTGCGCCCGTACCGAGAGGTGGGGGTCCGGGCCGGGGCCCGGTTCCCCGGCCGGGACCAGGCGGCCGGCCCGGCGGGTGCCCGCCTGGTCGTCCAGGGGTTCGCCCTCACCGCCCGGCAGGTCGCCGATCCCGTTGCCGTCGGGTGCGCCGAAGGGGTCGGGCTCGGGGACCTCGGTGGCCAGGCGCTGCTCCAGCGTCGTGCCGTCGCGCAGCTCCCGCCCGGTGGTCGCCGGGCCCGCGGCGGCGTACGGGCGCTCGGGGGGCGAGTCGGCGGTGTCGAGCCGGTCGTCGAGCCCGGGCTCGTCCAGCGTGTTCTCCAGGTCCGGCTGGAGTTCGCCGGGCTGGTCGGTGTCCTGGGGCTGGTAGACGTCGTCGGCGCGCGCGTCGTTCTCGGTCATGGCCCGGCTCTCCTTCCGGCCGCGCTCGTGCGGGCGGCCCACGGGGCTTGCGTACCCGCCTGCGCCTACCCGGGGCCGGGCCGCCCACACCGCGCGGCCGTGGTCCGGCGACGGGCGCGGCGCGCGGCCGCGCCCGTCGGGCGGGGCCGTCAGCAGATGCGGGGCAGCTGTTCGCCGACCGGGAGGTCGACGACCCGGGTGCCGCCGAGGGCGGTGCGGGCCACCACCATGCCGGGGTGGTCGGCGACCGCCTCGCCGACGACGGCCGCCCGCCGGCCCAGGGGGTGGGCGCGCATCGCGTCGAGGACGGCGTCGGCGTGTTCGCGCGGCACGAAGGCCACGAGCTTGCCCTCGTTGGCGACGTAGAAGGGGTCGAGGCCCAGGACGGCGCAGGCGTTGGCCACCGCGGGCGGTACGGGGACGGCGCCCTCGCGGATGACGACGCCGGTGCCGGAGGCGGTGGCGATCTCGTTGAGGGCGGCGGCCAGGCCGCCGCGGGTGGGGTCGCGCAGGACGTGCAGGTCGGGGGTGACCGCCAGCATCGCCTGGACCAGGCCGCCGAGCGCGGCGCAGTCGCTGGCGACGTCCACGCCGAACTCCAGGCCCTCGCGGACGCTCATGATCGCCACGCCGTGCAGGCCGATCTCGCCGCTGACGATGACCACGTCGCCGGGCACCACGCGCTGGGGGCGGAGGTCGACACCGGCCGGGATCAGGCCGATGCCGGCCGTGTTCACGTACACGCCGTCGCCGTGGCCCGCTTCCACGACCTTGGTGTCGCCGGTGGCGACCTCGACGCCCGCGGCCCGGGCGGCCGCGCCGATCGCCTCGGCCACCCGGGCGACCGTGGCGACCTCGACGCCTTCCTCCAGGATGAACCCGCAGGACAGGTAGGCGGGGACGGCCCCGCTCATCGCCAGGTCGTTGACGGTGCCGTTGACGGCGAGGTCGCCGATGGTGCCGCCGGGGAAGAACAGCGGCCGCACCACGTAGGAGTCGGTGGAGAAGGCCAGCCGGGCGCCGCCCAGGGTGAGCTGGGCGCTGTCCCCGAGGCCGGCGAGGGCGGGGCCCCCGTAGGCCGGTGCGAAGACGTGCCGGACGAGCTCGGCGGACAAGGCCCCTCCCCCGCCGTGGCCCATGACCACGCGGGGGTGGTCGCGCAGCGGGGCCGGGCAGGTCCACCCGGTGACGTCGAGCGGTGCGGTGTCAGACAACGGGGTTCGCCTCCAGGGGTGCGGTGGTCTCCGTGCGTCCTTCTCCGGTGCCCGTGGCCGCCGCGCCGGCGGCGCGCGGCGGGGCGAGGTCGAGGCGCCGGTAGAGGTAGTACGCGGCGCAGGCGCCCTCGCTGGAGACCATGGTGGCGCCGAGCGGGTTGCGCGGGGTGCACAGGGTGCCGAAGGCCTCGCACTCGTGGGGCTTGAGGAGGCCCTGGAGGACCTCTCCGCTGCGGCACTTCTCGGGTTCGCGGGTGGCGATGCCGGTCACGGCGAAGCGGTGCTCCGCGTCGTACTCCCGGTACTTCGGGGAGAGCCGCCAGCCGCTGTCCGGGATGACGCCGATGCCGCGCCAGGCCCGGTCGGTGACCTCGAAGACGTCGGCGAGCATGGCCAGCGCGGCCGGGTTGCCCTCGGGGCGCACGGCGCGGGCGTAGGCGTTCTCCACCCGGTGCTCGCCGCGTTCCAGCTGGTGCACGGCCCGGCGTACGCCCTCCAGGATGTCCAGCGGTTCGAAGCCGGTGACCACGATGGGCACCCGGTGGCGGTCGGCCAGCTCGGGGTACTCCGCCGTGCCCATCACGCTGCACACGTGGCCGGCGGCCAGGAAGCCCTGGACCCGGCAGCTCGGCGAGCCCATGATCGCCTCGATGGCGGGGGGCACCCGGACGTGCGAGACGAGCAGGCTGAAGTTGCGGATGCCGAGCCGCTCGGCCTGGTACACGGTCATGGCGTTGGGCGGGGCGGTGGTCTCGAAGCCGATGCCGAAGAACACCACCTGCCTGTCGGGGTTCTGCCGGGCGATGTGCAGCGCGTCGAGCGGCGAGTAGACGACGCGTACGTCGCCGCCCTCGCCGCGGACCCGGAACAGGTCCCGGCCGCTGCCGGGGACGCGGAGCATGTCGCCGAAGGAGCAGAAGATCACCTCGGGGCGGGAGGCGATCTCCAGCGCCTTGTCGATGACCTCCAGCGGGGTGACGCACACCGGGCAGCCGGGGCCGTGGATCAGCTCGACCTCGTCGGGCAGGAGCTGGTCGATGCCGTGCCGGATGATGGTGTGCGTCTGGCCCCCGCAGACCTCCATCAGTGCCCAGGGCCGGGTGACGGTGGCCCGGATGTCGTCCAGCAGCCGGCGGGCGAGGTCGGGGTCCTGGAACTCGTCGATGTACTTCATGGCCGCGCCGCCTCCCGGGTCGCGTCGTCGTCGCCGAAGGGCCAGCCGCCGGCCTCGGCGGCCGCCTGCTCCCATGGATCGCCGAACTCCTCCTGGAGCAGGCCGAGTTCGGAGAAGAGCCGGAGGGTCTGCCGGGCGCTCTCCTCGTCCAGGCGCTGGAGGGCGAAGCCGACGTGCACGATGGCGTACTCCCCCACCCGCAGGTCCGGCAGGTACTCCAGGCACACCTCCTTGACCACGCCGCCGAAGTCGACGGTGGCCATCCGGGTGCCGTCCCGTTCGCCGATGTCAATCACCCTGCCGGGTACCGCCAGGCACATGGGCTCCTCCTCGCTCTGGGTGTTCCGGGCGCCGCCGGGCGGCCGCGACCATGAGCTGGCCGAGGGCCAGGCCGCCGTCGTTCGGCGGGACCTGGCGGTGGCGCAGCACGGTGAAGCCGGCCCGGCGCAGCAGCCGGGCGCAGGCGGTGGACAGCAGGGTGTTGGCGAAGACCCCGCCGGTCAGGGCCACGGTGTCGGTCGCGTGTGCCGCGCGGGCGGCGGTGCTCAGCTCCAGGACCAGCCCGGCGACCGCCCGGTGGAAGCGGGCGGCGATCACGCCGGGGGCGGTGCCGGCGCGCAGGTCCGCGACGGCCGCGGCCAGCAGGGGCGCCGGGTCCGCCGCGACCGGGGTGCCCGTGCCGAGGGCGAAGCGGTATCCGGGAGCGGTTTCCGCGGCCGGGGCCGCCGGGTCGCCGGCGGTGAGGGCGGCCGCCTCCAGTTCGACGGCGGCCTGGGCCTCGTACCCGGACTCGTGGCAGACGCCGGCCAGGGAGGAGACGGCGTCGAACAGCCGGCCCATCCCCGAGGTGGGCGGGCAGTTCAGGCCGCGCTCCAGCTGCCGGCGCAGGACGCGGAGTTCGGCGGGCGGGCAGGCGGCGACGCACGGCAGGTCGGGTGCCCAGTCCAGGCCGGCGGCCCACAGGTGGGCGAGCGCCATCCGGTACGGTCGGCGCACGGCCGCGTCGCCGCCGGGGAGGGGGACCGGGGCCAGGTGCGCGAGGCGCTCGTACCCGGCGTAGTCGGCGAGCAGCACCTCGCCGCCCCAGATCGTCCCGTCGTCCCCGTATCCGGTGCCGTCGAAGGCGATGCCGATCACCGGGCGGGTGCCGTCGTGCCCGTGCTCGGCGAGGGCGGACGCGATGTGGGCGTGGTGGTGCTGGACCGGTACCAGCGGCCGTTCTCCGGCGTGGCGCCGGGCCCACCGGGTGGACCGGTAGCCGGGGTGCAGGTCGGCGGCGAACAGCCGCGGCGTGACGCCGGTGATGGACTCCAGCTGGCGCTCGGCGCGCTCGAAGGCGTTCTGCGTGGCGAGGGAGTCCATGTCGCCGATGTGTGCGGAGAGCCAGGCCTGCCGGTCCCGGCCGAGGCAGAAGACGTTCTTCAGGTCCCCGCCGGCGGCCAAGGTCTCGGGGACGGGGAGCGGCAGGGTCAGCGGCAGCGGTGCGTGCCCGCGGGAGCGGCGTACGACCAGGGGCTCGCCGTCGCAGACGCGCACCACCGAGTCGTCGCACGGCACGTGGATGGGCCGGTCGTGGGTGAGCCAGGCGTCGGCGATGCCCGCCAGCCGTTCCAGGGCCTCGGCGTCGTCCGTGACGATGGGTTCGCCCGAGAGGTTGGCGCTGGTCATCACGAGCAGGCGGGGACCGGGCGGATCGCCGGGCAGCCCGAGCAGCAGGTGGTGGACGGGCGTGTACGGGAGCACGAAGCCGAGGTCGGGGCAGCGCGGCGCCACCTCGTCGGCGGGCGCCGGCCCGTCCGGGGTGCCGGGGCGGCGCCGGAGCAGGACGACCGGGCGGGCGGGGCCGGTGAGCAGGGCGCGCTCCTCGGGGCCGGCGAGCGCGAGGCGCTCCACGGCCGCCAGGTCGGGGACCATCAGGGCGAACGGCTTGTCCCCGCGGGCCTTGCGGCGGCGCAGCTCGGCCACGGCGGCGCTCTGGGTGGCGTCGCAGGCGAGGTGGTAGCCGCCGAGGCCCTTGACGGCGACGACGGCGCCCTCGGCGAGCAGCCTGCGGGCTCCCGCCACCGGGTCGGCACCGTCCGTCTCGCGCGCGGGCCGGCCGGCCAGCAGCCGCAGCCGGGGGCCGCAGGCCGGGCAGGCGACGGGCTGGGCGTGGAAGCGCCGGTCGGCGGGGTCGGCGTACTCCCGGGCGCAGTCGGGGCACAGCGGGAAGCGGGCCATCGTGGTGTGCGCCCGGTCGTAGGGCAGGGCGGTGACGATGGTGAACCGGGGCCCGCAGTGGGTGCAGGTGATGAACGGGTGCCGGTGGCGGCGGTCGGCCGGGTCGGCGAGTTCGGCGAGGCAGTCCGCGCAGGTGGCGGTGTCGGGCGAGACCAGGGTGCGGGCGGCGCCCTCGGTGCGGGACGCGACGATGGTGAAGCCGGTGGTGCCGGCGGCGGGCAGGGGGCGGTGCCGGACGGCGTCGACGACGGCGAGCGGGGGCGCGTCGGCGGCGAGCCGCTCGCAGAACTCGCGTACGGCCGCGGCCGGGCCCTCCACCTCGGCCACGACGCCCTCGGGGGTGTTGGTGACGTGCCCGGTCAGTCCCAGGGCGGTGGCCCGGGTGTAGACGTACGGGCGGAAGCCGACGCCCTGGACCACGCCGCGGACGGTGACCAGGCGGCGTTCCACGCTCTCCGCGGTCTCCACGGGTGCCGGCCGCTCAGTGGCGGTGGGCGTGGGCGTGGCCCGCCATGACGGGGACGTGGGCGGGGGTGTCCGGGGCCACCGCCAGCGCCCGGTCGAGCAGCAGGCCGAGGCCCTCGCCGCGCCGGGCGGAGGTGAGCGCCACCTCGACGCCGGGGTTGACGCGCTCGACGTTGCGGCGGAACGCGGCCTCGTCGAACTCGGCGGCGGCGGCCAGGTCGGCCTTGGTGACCAGCACCAGCTGGGCGAGGCCGAAGGCGGTGGGGTACTTGAGCGGCTTGTCCTCGCCCTCGGTGACGGACGCGAGGACGACGCGCAGGCTCTCGCCGAGGTCGTAGGAGGCCGGGCAGACGAGGTTTCCGACGTTCTCCACGAACAGCAGCCGGGTGCCCTCGGGCAGCCAGCCGTCGAGGTGGCGGCCGAGCATCGCGGCCTCCAGGTGGCACAGCCCGTCGGTGAGGACCTGCTTGACCGGTACGCCCGAGCGCGCCAGCCGGACCGCGTCGTTCTCGGTGGCGAGGTCGGCGGTGAGGGCGGCGGCCGGTACGCCCCGGGTGCGGGCCAGGCCGAGTTCGCGTTCGAGCAGTTCCGTCTTGCCGCTGCCGGGGCTGGACAGCAGGTTCACGACCGTGGTGCCGGCTTCGGCCAGCCGGGCGCGCAGGGCCTCCGCGACCCCGTCGTTCTTGGCGAGCACCGCCTGCTTCAGGTCGACCGTGCGGCACATGGTTCAGCGCTCCTCGGGGATGGGTTCGCGGTGGTGCGCGGCGGCCGGTGAGTCGTCCCAGGTCACGTGCGCGATCTGGAGTTCGCGGCCGGAGCGCAGCTCGGTGCCGGCCGCCGAGCCGCAGCCGGGGCAGCACAGGTCGGGCGGCATGCCGACGGCCCAGTCGGCCGAGCAGGAACGGCAGCCGGCGCGGGCCGGCACGGTGTCGGTGACCAGCGTCGCGCCGGCCAGCACCGTGTCGGCACAGGCGAGTTCGAAGCAGAAGGCCAGGGCGTCGGGTACGACGCCGGCCAGCTCCCCCACCTGGAGGCGGACCTCGCTGACGGCGCGTGCGCCGCCGGCTTCCGCCGCCTCCGCCACCTGGGCCACCACGGCCATGGCGATCGACATCTCGTGCATGGGACTCCGTCCTGCCGCGGCTCATTACACCGGCCGGACGGGGGCGGGGCGTTCGGGCGCGCCGTCGGGCGGCGCCGCCCGTACGCCGTCCGGCTCAGAGCCGGCGCATGTGCAGGTAGCGCCTGATGTCCGGGAGGCACAGGGCCAGGAGGGCCGCGCCCACGAGCAGCGCGGCGCCGGCGGCGGTCTTCGTCACGGTGGTTCTCCTTCAGCGGTCGGGGAGTTCGGCGGAGCGGGTGGTGGCGGCCGCGGCCGCCGCCGGGCGGTGCGCCGGGCCGGGGTCGTCGGCGGGGTCCGGGGCGGTGTCCTCGTGGAGCAGCTCCAGGACCAGCCGGGCGGCTTCCGGGACCGCGGCGGCGACCGGGGCGCTGAGCCCGATGCCCTCGTCGAGGCAGGCGGGTTCGCAGCCCACGACGAGGATGCGGCGGGGCGGGCTGGTGCCGGTGCCGGCGCAGAGGGTGCCCAGCAGGGCGAGGACGGTGTCCGGGGACATCTGGTGGCCGTCGAGCACGCCGGCGGGCCGGTCCGGCTCCACGGGGGCGCCCTCGCCCGGGGCGTCGGGCTCGATGACGTACAGGGTTCCGGGGGGTCCGCCGCGTGCGGTGGCGTCGACCAGGACCAGGGTGTCGTAGCCGTCGAGGAGCTGGTACGCGAGGTGGACGCCGCGGACGCCGAAGTCGGTCGCCTCGGTGCCCTCGGGCAGGGCCGTGCCGGCGAGCCGGCGCACGGCCTCCACGCCGAAGCCGTCGTCCCCGAGGAAGACGTTGCCGATGCCGGCGACGAGGGTACGGCCGGTCACCGGTCGGCCTCCCCGGGCGGGCGGGGCTCGTCGGCGGTGCCGGGCTCCTCGGGCAGGGGGCTGACCTCGTCGGGCTGGAAGTACAGGAACCGGCCCTGCTCCCGGCGGATGTCGGCGCCGGGGTCGCCCTCGACGGTGACCGCGAGGTGCACTCCCCCGTCCACGTCGTGCAGCACCTCCTCGACCAGGGCGGTCCGGCCCTGGAGGAACAGGTCCTGGGCGTCGGTGCGCCGCAGTCCCGGCCGCAGGCGCACGCGGCTGCCGCGGCCGACGGGTACGCCGTCCACCGCGACCCGCTCGGGCGGCGGGCCGGCGGGGTCGGCTCCGGCCGGGTCCCACCAGGGGGTGTCCGGCCGGAACAGGCCGGCTCCGGCGTCCCCGCCGGGGTCCGGGGCGGCTCGGGATCCGGCGAACTCCTCGGGCCTGCCGGGGTGTTCCTCGCCGGTGATCTCCCGGAGGGAGCGGACCGCGCCGTGCAGCCGGTCCAGCACCTCCGGGGGCAGCGATTCGGCGAGGTCGACGACGGCAGCGGCCCGCGCGTCGGTCCCGCGGGCCTCCCGCTTCTCCTGGTCGGTGAGGGCCGCGGTGCGCAGCGCGAGGATCTCGTCGATCTCCAGCGCGTCGTACATCGCGCCGGCGCTCTCGGGCGCGATGGCCGGGTGGTCCTCCAGGATGATCGGGGAGGACAGCACCACGTCCGTGCGTCCGGGCTCCCCGGCGAGCACCGGCCAGGTGTGCCGGTTCTCGCAGGCGGCGGTCTCCGCGCGGGCCCACTCCGGTGGCTCGGTCAGGGAGAGGAAGGAGCCCGCGCCCAGGCCGAGCAGCAGGTGCGCGGCGACCAGGGACCGGGGCAGTGCGGCGTCGCGGCCGGCCGCCCCGGAGGCCCCGTCCGGGGTCCAGGGGCTGGTGTTCTCGACGACCGCGGTGAGCCGGTACGCCCGGTAGGGGACGTCGAGTTCGGCCGCGCGCAGCCGTACGGTGCCCTCGACGGGCGCGGCGCGGCGGACCAGCCGTCCGACGGTGCGGCCGTCGCCGTCGAGGACGGCCTCGGTCTCCTCGCGGGCCGGCCGGCCGAAGTGCCGTACCTGCCCGTCGCCGAGGAGGTCGCGGACCGGCACCGTGAACTCCACGCGTTCCTCGGCGCCCTCGTCCCAGGGGACGAGCACCCGGTCCGGCAGGTGCAGTTCCCCGGTGTCCGCGAACCCGCCGCCGGGCAGGGCCCGTTGGACGGTGCGGCGCAGCGGGTGCAGGAAGCGCAGCTCGACGGCGAGCACGGTGTCGCCGCGCGGTTCCATGAGGAGCTCGGTCCGGAAGGCGGAGTGCTCGCCGTGGGCCGGGCCCCAGGCCGGCGGCACGAGCACGCCGAACTGCCAGCGCAGCCGGTTCTTGGCCGCCGAGGCGCGGTACGGGTAGAGCACGTAGCCCTCGAAGAGGACGGCGTCGGCGACCTGCCGGGCGTGTGCGAAGCCCGCCGTGCCGGGGGCGCCGGTGGGGGCCGCGGGGGCCGGGGTGAGGGTCACGTGGTCCGCCCCTCGCCGGAGCGGGTCAGCAGGGCGGCCGGGCCGCCGGGACGGGTCGCGGCTCCGGGCACCTGGGGGGTGCGTCCGGACCCGGCGGCGTCCAGCAGGGCCCGTACGGTCGACTCCCAGGAGGCCAGCGCGTGCCGGGACCGGTAGGCGAGCAGGGCGTCCATGGTGTCCCGGGAGAGCCGCAGCCAGCCGCAGCCGGGGAAGTGCTGCTCGACCATCTCCCGCCAGACCGCGACCGGCAGCCGGAAGGGGGCCTCGCGGTCCCAGGGCACCGGCGCCACCTGGAACCCGCCCGCGCCGGTGAAGGCGGTGCCGGAGAACAGCAGGAGCAGCGGGGCCTCGCCGTCGCGGAGCGCCCCGAAGTAGCGGGTGGCCGCGATGTCCATGTCGTACGTGCAGGGCACCGGCAGGTCGACCTCGGTCTCGCCGGTGAACCCGGGCACCATCACGGCGACCTGGGCGAACTGGATGGGCTGGAGGCTGGTGCCCCAGCGGGAGCGCTCGCCGAACAGGTCGGTGAGCCCCTCCGCCTCGGCGGGACCGTAGCTGCGCCGGGCCGGTTCGATGCGCAGCTGGCAGCGGAGGGCGAGGGCGTGCACCCGGGTCTCCGGGGCCGCGGTGACGCGCAGCCGGAAGACCAGGGTGGGGCCCGCGGCGTAGGGGTCGGCGCGGACCCCGGTGCAGGCGAAGGAGAGGTCGGTCACGGGGCTCCCGTCCCGGTGGGCGAGGTGGTGGCCGCCGCCACGGGCCGGGCCCGGCGCTCCACCTCGGCGGAGAACTCGCGCAGCGCGGCGCGCGCTTCGGCGCCGCCGTCGAAGCCCTGCCACAACAGGCGCATGCGGCCCACGAGTTCGTAGCAGATGTCGACGGGCACCAGGTGGCAGCTGGTGCGGCCGCCGTCGCGGCGCAGCAGCAGGGCCTCCACGTCGGGCCGCAGCAGGGCGGCCAGCGGGGTGGCGTCGTGCAGCGCCTGCCAGGCGTCGGGGTCGAGTTCGCTCTCGGTGGCGCCGGCCGGGCTCGGGTAGAGGGCGACCGGCCGGTCGAGGGCGGCGTTGTGGAAGAAGAAGGCGGTGCCGACCGGGATGCGGAGCCGCTCCCAGGCGCCGTCGTCGAGCCGGTGTCCGGGGTCGGACAGGTAGCGGTCGGGTACGGTCCGGTACCGGCCGGTGGCGGCGCCGGGCCGGTCGAAGAGCACCGCGCAGGGCCGGCACGCGCACACCAGGGCGCGCCGTTCGGTCTCCACGAGGTGGCGGTGGCCGTCCCCGGACACCGGGGTGCCGCAGAGTTCGCACACCTCGGGGCGCGGGGGGCGGGGGCCGGTGAACCGGCCCAGCCCGCGCGCCGGGCGCGGGCCGGCCGGGCGCGGGCCGGCCGGGTGCGAGCCGGCCGGGTGCGGGGCCGCGGCTCGGGCCGGCGGCGCGGCGGTCACCGCACCCTCGCCGGGGCCGTGGGCCGGGTGCCGATCTGGAGGAGCACCGGCTGGGGCGCGCGGCGGTCCGCGGGCTCCAGTTCCACCGCCGTGACCTCGGGTACGAGGGCCCCGACCGCGTCCTCCAGGGCCCGCCGCAGGGCCTCCGTGCCGGAGCTGCCGCAGCCGCAGCCGCCGCTGCCGGTCTGGCGTACCCAGAGCACTCCCCCGGCCTCGTCGTGCGCGACCAGTTCGACGGGTTCGGGTGCCGCGGCCAGCACCCGGTCGATCCGGGTCCTGGCGTCCTCGGGGTGCAGGCCGTGCAGCGCGAGCAGACCGCCCACCAGTTCGTCCCCGGCGAGCCCGGCGAGCCGGGCGGGGTCGAGACCGGCCACGACGCGGGCGAGTCCGGCGCCGTAGAACTCCATGAGGACCCGGACGAGGTCCTCGGCCGCGGCGAGGGACGCCGGGTCACCCGCGGCGGCGAACCCGTCGAGGATCTCCTCGATCCGCCGCCCGGCCTCACGCGCGCCGGCCGGCGCGCCCGCGGCGGTCATCCGCCCAGTCCGCTCAGGCCGGTGGGCACGTGCATCTGCTTGACCGTCTTCCCGCCGCCGACGTACATGTGCACGCCGCACGGCAGGCAGGGGTCGAAGCTGCGCACGGCGCGCATGATGTCGATGCCCTTGAAGTTCTCCGGCGGATTCTCCTCGAAGATCGGGGTGTTCTGCACGGCGTCCTCGTACGGGCCCGGTGTGCCGTACGTGTCACGGGTGCTGGCGTTCCACGGAGTGGGCGGGTACGGGTGGTAGTTGGCGATCTTCCCGTCCCGGATGACCATGTGGTGCGAGAGGACGCCGCGGACCGCCTCGGTGAAGCCGCAGCCGATGGACTCGTCCGGCACCTCGAACTTCTCCCAGGTCTGGCTGCGTCCGGCGCGCACCTCGGCGAGGCCCTTCTCGGCGCAGTGCAGGGCGATGGCGGCGGCGTACGCCTGGAAGTAGGTGCGGGCGCGGTTGCGCTCCAGCGCGTTGCTCCACTTCGGGATGCGCCACTCGAAGGTGGTCTCGGGCTTGGTCATCGTGCGGGGCAGGTTGATGACGACGCTGTGCCCGGTGGCCTTGACGTACCCGACGTCGACGAGGCCGGAGAGGGCGGTGGACCATAGCCGGGCGATGGGGCCGCCGCCGGTGTCCAGGGGCAGGTGGTCCTTGCCGTCGAACCAGCGGGGCGACATCACCCAGCTGTACTTGTCGTCGAAGTTCCGCTTCTGCGGGGCGGGGAGGGTGTGCTGGTTCCACGGGTGGCGCGGGTCGACGGGGTTGCCCAGCGGGTCGTGGGTGACGAACTGCTCCCGGCCGGCCCAGTCGTCGTAGTACGAGCTGCCGAGCAGGATGCGGATGCCGAGGTTGATCTCGGTGAGGTCGTTGGTGACCAGCTTGCCGTCCACGACGACGCCCGGGGTGACGAACATCTTCCGTCCCCAGTCGGTCATGTTGGCGTACGTGAAGTCGCAGTGCTCCGGGTCGTTGAGGGCGCCCCAGCAGCCCAGCAGGACGCGCCGCCGGCCGACCTCCTCGTACCCGGGCAGGGCCTCGTAGAAGAAGTCGAACAGGTCGTCGTGGAGCGGCACGACCCGCTTCATGAACTCGACGTACCGCATCAGGCGGCTCATGTAGTCCGTGAAGAGCTGCACGGACGCGATGGTGCCGACGCCGCCCGGGTAGAGCGTGGAGGGGTGCACGTGGCGGCCCTCCATCAGGCAGAACATCTCGCGGGTGTAGCGGCTGACCTGCAGCGCCTCGCGGTAGAACTCGCCCTCGATGGGGTTGAGGGAGCGCATGATGTCGGCGATGGTGCGGTAGCCGTGCTCGCCGGCGTGCGGGGCCTCCGTGCGCTCGGCCAGCTCCAGGACGCCGGGGTTGGTCTCGCGGACCATCTTCTCGCAGTAGTCGACCCCGACCAGGTTCTCCTGGAAGATGTTGTGGTCGAACATGTACTCCGCGGACTCGCCGAGGTTGATGATCCACTCGCCGAGGTGGGGCGGCTTGACGCCGTACGCCATGTTCTGCGCGTACACCGAGCAGGTCGCGTGGTTGTCACCGCAGATCCCGCAGATGCGACTGGTGATGAAGTGCGCGTCGCGGGGGTCCTTGCCGCGCATGAAGACGCTGTAGCCGCGGAAGACCGACGAGGTGCTGTAGCACTCGGCGACGCGCTTCTGCTTGAAGTCGATCTTCGTGTGGATGCCGAGGCTGCCCACGATCCGGGTGATCGGGTCCCAGGCCATCTCGACGAGGCCGCTGCCGTCACCGGCCGCCTTGGTGTTCGGTGTCATCGTGTGTGCCGTGAGCCTTCCGGGGTGCGGGAGCGGGGTGGTGGGGGCGTGGTTGCGGGTGCGTGTGACACGGCCGTGGTGGCACGGGCGTGGTCACACTGGCGTGGTCACACGGCCGTGGTCGCGGCGTGCGGGGGTCAGCGCGGCGGGCGGTAGCCCGTGGTGAGCTTCTTGCCGGTGTGGCGCCACTTGGGCTCCTTGTCGGCGGTGTGCAGGGTGATCGAGCGGAGCCTGCGGACGACCGCCCCGTACGCGCTGCTCGCCGTGACGGAGACCCTGGCGCCGGGCGGCTCGTCCATGAACGGCATGAACTTGTCGGGGAATCCGGGCATCGTGCAGGCGATGCAGATGCCGCCGACGTTCGGGCAGCCGCCGACGCCGTTGATCCAGCCGCGCTTGGGGACGTTGCACTTGACGACCGGTCCCCAGCAGCCCAGCTTGACCAGGCACTTGGGCGAGTCGTAGGTGTGCGCGAACTGGCCCTGCTCGTAGTAGCCGGCGCGGTCGCAGCCCTCGTGCACCGTGGCGCCGAACAGCCAGGTGGGGCGCAGCTTGTCGTCGAGCGGGATCATCGGCGCCGACCCGGCGGCCTGGTAGAGCAGGTACGTGAGCGTCTCGGAGAAGTTGTCCGGCTGGATGGGGCAGCCGGGGACGCACACGATGGGGATGCCGGCGTGGGACTTCCAGTCCCAGCCGAGGTAGTCGGGCACGCCCATGGCGCCCGTCGGGTTCCCCTCCATGGCGTGGATGCCGCCGTACGTGGCGCAGGTGCCGATGGCGACGACGGCGAGGGCCTTGGGCGCGAGCCGGTCGATCCACTCGCTGGTGGTGATGGGCTGGCCGGTCGCGGGGTCGTCACCGAAGCCGCACCAGTAGCCCTCCCGCTTGACCTTCTCGTTGGGGATCGAGCCCTCCACGACCAGCACGAAGGGGTCGATCTCGCCGCGCTCGCCCTTGAAGAACCACTCGATGAAGGTGTCGGCGCCGCCGACGGGGCCGCACTCGAAGTCGATCAGCGGCCAGTGCACCTGGACCTTCGGCAGCCCGGGGAGGGCGCCGGTGACGATCTCCTCGATGGTGGGCTGCATGGCCGCCGTGAGGGCGACGGAGTCGCCGTCGCAGCTCAGGCCGGCGTTGATCCAGAGGATGTGGACCGTGGGGTCCTCCACCTGGGTGGTCGTCGGGCTCGCGTCCATGCGGGTTTCCTCCTCGGGGAGGGGTGGGGGGACGGGCCGCCCGGGGCGGCCTCACCTTTCTTGGTAACAGCCGGTGGGGGCGGCTGCCGTGTCATGTGCGGCCAGTCCGGTGACGGCCCCGGGTCCCGGCCGCGGTGTCCGCCTCCGGTTGCGCGGCGGGGTGCGCGGCCGGTCCGGTGCCGGGCGGGAGGGTGAGGTGCGGCGGGGTGCCGGCCGGGTGTTCCTTGCGTACGAAGGCCCGGCGCAGGGCGTGGTAGGGCGCGGCCGGGTCGTCGAAGACGGCCCGCATCCGGGCCAGCTCGTCGGCGCGGTGGGCGGCGAGCGGCCGGAGGGCCTCGTCGCGCTCGCGCCGGCCCTTCTTGGCGGCGATCCGGGCCTGGGTGCCGGGCACGGCGGACAGCCGGACGGCGAGGCGCCGGGTGCGTGCGGCGAACTCCTGCGGGGAGCAGGGGATCGTACGGTCGACCAGGCCGAGGCGGCGTGCCGCGTCGGCGCCCACGGGCAGGGCCTCGGCCATCAGGCGGGCGGCGGTGGCGGCGCCGACGCGGCGGGGCAGGGTGTACGTCCAGAACTCGGAGCCGTACAGGCCCATCAGCCGGTAGTGGGGGTTGAGCACGGCGCCCGAGCGGCACCAGACCTCGTCGGCGGCCAGGGCCAGCATGGCGCCGCCGGCGGCCGCGTTGCCGCCGAGGGCGGCGACGACGATGCGGTCAGTGGTGGTCAGGACGGCCTCGACGAGGTCGTCGATGGCGTTGATGTTGGCCCAGGACTCGGCGGCCGGGTCGGCGGCGGCCTCGATCACGCCGAGGTGGATGCCGTTGGAGAAGAAGTCGCGGCCGCCGCCGAGGACGAGGACGGAGGTGGGGCGGGCGCAGGCGGCCCGGTAGGCGTCGAGGAGCCGGCGGCACTGGCCGGTGCTCATGGCGCCGCCCGGGAAGGCGAAGTCCAGGAAGCCGGTGGCGCCCTCTTCGCGGTAGGTGATGTCGCTCCAGGTGCGCGGGCCTTCGGCGGCGTCGAAGGGGGCGGGGAGTTCGGGGAGCGGGGGCAGCAGGGGGCCGAGCGCGAGGGTGGCGGGCAGCTTGACCGGGGCGGGCGCGCCGGGGGTGCGGGGGGCGCGGAGTTCCGGGATCCAGACGGCGCCGTCGGAGGTGGCCCGGCAGACGGCGCCGTTGCGGGTGGCGAGGAGGGCGCCGGGGCGGCCGCGCAGGGCGTCCTCGGGGTGGCCGCCGTGCAGGTACCAGGGGGCGCCGAGGAGTTCGTCGAGGACACCGGGCCGGGAGTCGGCGGCCCGCAGGCGGCGCAGGACCAGCTCGGTGGGGTCCGCGTGCCAGTCGATGCGGCGGTCTGCCTGGCGTACGGGCGGACGGACCGGGCCGGGGGTCTGGGGCTCCGGTACGTGCGTGCCGGCGGCGAACCGTGCCACGGCCAGCAGCACCGCCTCCAGGGCGGCGTCCGCGACCTCGCCGCGGTAGAGGTCGCTCTTGCCGAGGGGCGGGAGGGGGCAGGAGGCGGTGGCCCAGATGTCACCGGCGTCCATCTCGGCGTTCGCCTGGAGCACGGTGACGCCCCAGGTGGCGGCACCGTCGTGGAGGGCGTGGTCGAGGGAGGAGGCGCCCCGGTCGCCGGGCGGCCCGGGGTGCACGATCAGGCAGGTGCGGGCGGACCAGACCTCTTCCGGAAGCGCGGTGCGCAGCATCGGGGCGAGCACCAGGTCGGGGTCGTGGCGGTCGACGGCCGCGGTGAGGTCCGTACCGGGGAGGGCCAGCTCGACGGCCACCCGGTGGCCGCGGTCGCGGAGTTCGGCGTGGACCCGCTGGGTGAGGCTGTTGAAGGCACTGGCGACGAGCAGGATGTGCACGTGGTCTCCCGGCTGCGGCCGCGGGCTCCGGCCGGAGGGGCGGAACGTGGGGCGGCCCGGTCCGGGCGCCCTGCGTGACCGGGTCATGACCGGCCGCCAGCGATGATCCGGCCCCCCGCCCACCGCCCCGGCGGCGCCGGGCGGCCGCGTCACCCGAAAGCGGTCCCCGGTGGGGCCGGTCGGCGGCGGCGCGGGGTGCGCGGGGGCGCGCCGGCGCCACCGGTCCGCGCACCCGGCACCGCTGCGCGGGGCGGGTGCCGCGGGGCACGGCCGGTGCCACGGGGTACGGCCGGTGCCGCGGGGTACGGCGGGTGCCACGGGGTACGGCGGGTGCCGCAGGGTACGGCGGGTGCGGCTCCGCGAGGCGGGAGGACCGGTCGGCCGGGAACGTGGGGTGGGGCGGGGCCGCCGCACCCGCTGGTCAGTGACGGGGACGGGCCGGGGCCGCGATCGGGGGCAGGGGCCCGGCATGGTTCTTCAGCATCCTGCCGAGCAGTCCGGCGACGGGGTCGGCGGGCGTTTCGCGCGCCTCGCCGAGCACGCCTCGAACTTCACCAGCTCGGCGCTGTTCTCCGGGCTGTGCCTGGTCCTCGTGGCGTCGTTCGTGGTCGTGCACCTGCTGGGGCTGGCCGTCGGGTGGCAGCACCTGGTCGGGGACGCGATCGGCGCGGTGTCGCTGTTGCTGCCGGCACTGCTCAAGAACAGCGAACGCCGCGCCGAACGCGCCATCCAGCGCAAGCTCGACGCCATCGCGGCCGCCCTGCTGGAGCAGCAGGAGGGCCGCCCAGGCCAAGCTCATGGGGATCTGGACGACGCGATCCGGATGGAGGAGCGCCTGTAGCGCCTCTCCCGTCCCCGGGGGGCGAGTTTCCCGAGGGCCGGGGCCGGCGCCCCCGGGGCCCTGGGGCGGTGGGCCCGGAGCGGCGCGGTCAGGCGAGGCGGTAGGTCGTGACGACCGCCGCGTGGTCCGAGGGCCAGTCGTTGGCCGCCACGTCCGGCCAGGGCGTGTTGCGGCCGGTGACCAGGGTGGCCGAGTCCAGGACGGTCAGGCGGGCGCCCGCGTGCAGCACGTAGTCGATGCGGTCCTGCGGTTCGGGGCGGCCGCTGCCGTCCTCGTGCTGCGGGTGGACGGGCGACCAGGTGGTGCCGGGGGCCGTCACCGGGTCGGGGTGCGCCTCCCGGTAGGAATCGCGGAGGCCGGCGCGCTCGACGGCGCGGGAGACGGGCCAGTCCACCGGCCCCCGGCCCTCGTGCGGCGCGGCCGTCCCCGCGGTCCAGTCCAGGTGCGAGGGGGCGTTGAAGTCGCCGGTGAGGAGCACCGGGGTGTGGTCGGCCGCGGCCAGGTCGGGGGCCATGGCGGCGAGGACCTCCTCGATCTGCCCGACCCGGCCCGACTCCTCCTCGCGCCGGACCAGTGCCGCCTCGGGGAGGCCGTCGAAGCAGGCGTCGTAGGGGCCGTAGGGCGCGTGGTTGAGGTGGGCCGTCCACAACACCAGCTCGTGGGGGGGTGCCGTCGGGGTGCTCGTCGAGCCGGATGCGGGCGCCGGCCGCTCCGTAGAAGCCGACGCCGGGGTCGCCGAGGGCGGCGGTGACCGGGTGGCGGCTGAGGACCGCGAGGTTCTCGCCGGCCGCGTGGTGGAACCAGCCGAGCGCCTCGGCGAGTTCGGGCGCGGCGTGCACGGCGGTCTCCTGGAGGCCCACGGCGTCGACGTCGGCCTCCAGGAGTACGGTCAGCTGCTTGTCGCGGTGGCCGTCGACGGGGGCGCCGCCGAGCCACAGGTTCCAGCTCATGACCCGGACCCGGTCGAGCGGCGGTGCGTCCGCCGGCACGACGGGGATCCGGACGGTGAGGTCGGCGGTGGCGCCGTCGGCGTCGACGGCCGTGACGGTGGCGACGGCCGTCTCCGGGCCCGCCGTTCCGGGAGCGGGCGTGCCGGTGAGGGTGCCGTCGGCGTGCACCGTGAGCCACTCGGGGCGCGCGGCGGCGGCGAAGGTCACGGGGCGGGCGGCGGCCCGGACCAGACCCGTGACCGTGGCCCGGAACGCCCGGCCGGCCCGGGCCCGGCGCGTGGTCAGGGCCGGTACGAGGAACCGCGGGCCGGGGGCGTCGGCGACCAGGGCGCGCAGCCGTGCGGGGGTGGCCTCTTCCAGGGAGGCCAGCACGGTGCGCCCGGGGGCCGGGGCGATCGGCGCCACGGAGGGCACGGCGAGCACCTGGCAGCCGGCCGCCTCCGCGGAGGCGACTCCGGTGGGGGTGTCCTCGACGGCCACGCAGGCGGCGGGCGCCACGCGCAGGGCGCGGCAGGCCGCGAGGTAGGGGTCGGGGTTCGGCTTGGTGAGGGCGGTGTCGTCGGCGGTGACGGTGACCGTGAACCCGCCGTGACCGGCCTGCTCGAGGGCGGCCACGACGGTCTCCGCGACCTCGCGCGGCGAGGCTGTGACGAGGGCGGTGGGGACGCCCTCGTCCCGCAGCGCGCCGAGCAGGGCCAGCGCGCCGGGCCGGGGGACGACCCGGGTGCGGACGCGTTCGGCGAACGCCCGGTGCAGCTCGGCGGCGATCGGGGCGGCCGGGACGTCGCCGCAGCGCCGGGCGAGGAAGCGGGCCGTGTGCTCGACCGGGCGACCGAGGACGTCCGGCTGGTCGGCGGCGGCCAGGGTGTGGCCGAGCGCCGCTGCCGCGTCCGCCACGGTGTCCCACCAGAGCTGCTCGGTGTCGACGAGCGTGCCGTCCATGTCGAAGAGGACGGCTTGCAGGCGGGTCGGTGCGGGGGCCTGGGGCGGCGGCGTCACGGGGTTCTCTTTCGGCGGGTGCGGGCGGGCCGGGCGGACGGTTCGGTCCGGTCAGGACGCGCGGGGCGCGACGAGGACCGGGCGGTCGGGCAGGGAGAGGCGGACGGGGGCGCCGTCCGGGAGGGCGGCCGCCTCGTGGGGGGGGCAGGTCGGCCTTGACCAGGGTGCCGTCGGCGAGGGCGACCGTGACCCGCACCGTGGCGCCGAGGAACGAGGTGCCCACGACCCGGGCGTCGCCCGCCGTGCCGGGGGCCACCCGGACGGCCTCGGGCCGGACGAGTACGTCGACCTCGGCTCCGTCCGCTCCGCCGACCGCGGGCGGCGTGCCGTCGACCGGCAGGCGGCCGCCGAGCACCTCGACGGTGCCTTCGGCGGCGCGCAGCCGGCCCGGGAGCCGGCTCATGGTGCCGACGAACTCGGCGACGAAGGCGGTGGCGGGGCGGGCGTACAGCTCGGCCGGGGTGGCGATCTGCTCCAGCCGGCCGGCGCGCATGACAGCCACCCGGTCGGCCATGGACAGCGCTTCCTCCTGGTCGTGGGTGATGAACAGGGTGGTGATGCCCAGCTCCTGCTGGAGGCGGCGGATCTCCTCGCGGAGCGTCAGGCGCACCTTGGCGTCGAGCGCGGAGAGCGGCTCGTCGAGGAGGAGCACGCGGGGGCGCAGGGCGAGGGCGCGGGCCAGGGCGACGCGCTGCTGCTGGCCGCCGGAGAGCTGGTGGGGGTAGCGGTCCCCCTGGTCGGCGAGGCCGACCAGGTCGAGGAGTTCGGCGGCCCGGGCGCGCCGCTCGGCGGTGCGGACCTTGCGCATCCGGAGTCCGAAGGCCACGTTGTCGAGGGCGTTCAGGTGGGGGAAGAGGCTGTACGACTGGAAGACCATGCCGGCGTCGCGGCGGTGGGCCGGTACGGCGGTGACGTCCCGGCCGTCCACGAGGATCTCGCCGGAGTCGGGGTGCTCGAAGCCGGCCAGCATGCGCAGGGCGGTGGTCTTGCCGCAGCCGGAGGGGCCGAGCAGGGCGAGGAGCTCGCCGGGGCGGACGGTCAGGTCGAGCCCGTCGAGGGCGGTGGTGGTGCCGAAGGTGCGGCGCAGGGCGCGCAGTTCGACCGTGGCGGCGGTGGCCTTGGTCGTCTCGGGTGCGGTGAGGGTCATGGCGGGTGTCATTTCCGGTCGGTGGTCGAGGAGGGGGTGCGGCCGCCGAGGCCGGCCAGGCCCAGCAGCAGGAGCCAGGTGACCAGCAGGCTCATGACGGAGACGGCCACCGACATCTGGGCGTCCGAGCCGCTGGTGTTGACGATCCAGACGGCGAACGGCCGGAATCCGAGGAGCTGGGCGGTGGTGAACTCGCCGAGGACCAGGGCCAGGGTGAGGAATGCGGCGTTGAGCAGGGCGCCGCGCAGGTTCGGCAGGACGGCGCGGAGCAGGGCGTGCGGCAGGCTCGCGCCGCAGCTGCGGGCCGCTTCCACCAGGGTGCGCACGTCGACGGCGCGCAGGCCCGCGTCCAGGGCCCGGTACACGAAGGGCAGGGCCATCACGGCGTAGGCGAGGACCAGGACGAGGGGGAAGTCCGGGTTCTGGACGGCGACGAAGGTCTGGAACAGGGGCGTGCGGGAGAGGTGCTCGGGGCCCCACTTGAGCACCGTGCCGATGCCGGCCACGAAGGCGATGGGCGGTACGACGAGCGGCAGTGAGCAGATCACCTCGACGACGGGCCGCAGCCTCGACCCGGTCAGCCGGAGGGCCACCGTGGCCGGGACCATCAGCAGCAGGACCACCGCGATGGTGGCCGCGGCCAGTCCGAGGGAGAGCAGCAGGCTGGGCAGGAAGCCCTCGGTGCCGAGGATCCGGGCGTAGGCGTCGAGGTCGAGCCCCCGGCCCGGGACGTCGACGGTGAAGACCACCGAGGCGGCGAGCGGGATCAGGAAGTACAGGGCGGCGGCGGTCAGGACGAGGGCCCGCCAGGGCGTGGGGCGGGGGGTCAGGCGAGTCATCGGGCGCTCCGTCGTTGCAGGGGGAGGTGGACCGCCATGACCAGGCCGGCGACGAGGACCATGTCGAGGCTGAGGGCCAGGGCGACGTTCTCCTGGCCGATGAGCACGTTGCCGGAGATCGCGTCGGCGATCTGGAGCGTGACGAGGGGGACGGAGCTGCCGACCATCGCGGCGGCCGTGGCGTACGCGGCGAAGGCGCTGCCGAAGAGCAGGACGAGGCCGCCGAGGAGCGAGGGGGCGAGGACGGGCAGGGCGACGTGCTGCCAGTACTGGCGCCGGGTGGCGCCGTTGTTCTGGGCCGCCTCCCGCCACTGGGTGCGCAGGCCGTCCAGTGCGGGGGTGATGGTCAGCACCATCAGGGGGACCAGGAAGTACAGGTAGACGAGGACGAGGCCCCAGAAGCTGTACAGGCTCCAGCCGGTGTCGGCCAGGCCCAGTTGCCTGGTCAGGACGCCGGAGTTGCCGAGGGTGGCGACGAAGGCGAAGGCCAGGGGTACGCCGCCGAAGTTGGCGAGGACGCCGGAGGCGGTCAGGACCGCCTCGCGCAGGGCCCGTATCCGGGAGGTGACGACCGCCTGGGCGAGCAGGAGGCCGAGCACCGCGGCGAGGACGGCGGAGGTGGCGGAGAGCTTCACGCTGCCGAGGAGGGCGGTGAGGTAGGCGCCCTGCCAGGAGGCGGTGAGGTTGCCGAGGCCGTACGCGGCGGTGCCGGTGGCCGGGTCGTTCACGGTGAAGGCGCCGTCGAGCATCGCGAGGGCCGGCAGGCCGAAGGCGACGGCGGTGAAGAGGAGCAGGGGGACGACGGCGAGGGCGCCGCCGCGGCGGGCCCGCCGCCCGGTCCGGGCGGCGGGGGCGGCCGCGGCCGCGTCCACGGGGGACCCGGCGGCGGTGCGCGCGGTGGTGGTGTCGGTGGTCATGTCCGTGGCCATGGGGCGTGGTCGGGGATCGTCCGGTTCCGTTGCGGTGGGGTCGGCGGGCCGGGTCAGCCGGCGACGGCCTTGCCCCAGTTCTGGGCGAGGGTGCCCTTGGCCTTGGTCTGCTGGGCCTCGGTGGGGAAGGTCGGGGTGCCGGTGACCTTCGGGAGCTTGGCGGCGGCGGCCTGGTCGAGGGTGCCGGCCTGCTCCATGAGGGGCATCAGGACGGGGCGGGCGTAGCCCTTGAGCCACAGGTTCTGGCCCTCGGCGCTGTAGAGGTACTCCTGCCACAGGCGGGCGGCCGCCGGGTGGGGGGCGTCCTTGTTGATGGCCTGGGCGTAGTACTGCGCGTACTTGCCGTCCTCGGGGACGGCGACCTGCCAGTCGACGCCCTTGCCCTTGAACTGCTCGGCGTAGCCGGCGTTGAGGTAGTCCCAGTCGATGCTGATGGGCGTCTCGCCCTTCTCGACGGTGGCGGGGGTGGACTCGACGGGCGTGTAGTTGCCGTTCTGCTTCAGCTTCCCGAAGAAGTCGATGCCGGGCTGGATGTCGTCCAGGGAGCCGCCGTTGGCGAGGGCGGCCGCGTAGACGCCTCCGAAGGCGGAGCCGGACTTGGTCGGGTTGCCGTTCAGGGCCACCTGGCCCTTGTACTCGGGCTTGAGCAGGTCCTTGAAGGTGGTGGGGCAGTTCTTGACGCGCTTGGCGTCGCAGCCGATGGAGACGTAGCCGCCGTAGTCGTTGACCCAGCCGGCGTTGTCGTCCTTCTGGCCCGACGGGATGTCGTGGTACGCGGCGACCTCGTAGCGGGCGAACAGGCCCTGCCGGGCGCCGCTGACCGCGAAGGAGGTGCCGAGGTCGAGGACGTCGGGGGCGCGGTCCTGGCCCTTGCGGCTGGTCACGGCGTTGATCTCGTCCTGGCTGCTGCCGTCGGGGTTCTCGACCTCGACCTTGATGCCGTACTTCTGCGTGAAGCCGTCGATGAGGGCGCCGTAGTTGGCCCAGTCGCGGGGCAGGGCCATCGCGTGCAGCACGCCCTCCTTCTTCGCGGCCTTGACGAGGGCGTCCATCCCGCCGAAGTCGGCGGCGGAGGTCGCGGTGGCCGCGTCCTTGCCGTTCGAGGTGGCGGCGGCCTTCTCGGGGGCGGCACCGCAGGCGGTGAGGGTGAGGGCGGCGACGGCGGCGAGGCAACCGGCGAGGGCGGCACTTCTCGGCAGGGACACGGTCTCTCCTGGGAGGCGGCGCGAGGGGGCGCACGAGGGTGAGGGGTGGCACGGCGAACCCGGGATGCCGGGCCCGTCGAGGCCAACTTGTCTGAACAAGTTGGCCTCAGTAGGCCCGGCAGTCATGACGTTCCGGTGAACGCGAGGCGTCGAGATCAGGCCAATGTGCTGGACACTCGTCCTTCGTTCCGGTTCCGATGGCGCAGCGCATAGGCTGTAGGTGACACGCACTTGGCGCACAGTCAGCGTTCACTCTCGAACCTCGTTCGCGAGTCCGCCGACGAGATTCACTCACGAGGACGGGGGCACAGCCGATGACGGCCCGGCACGAGGAGATCGCCGAGGAACTGCGCCGGGCGATCGACCGCGAGGAGTACGCGGTGGGGGCGCTGCTGCCCGCCGAGACGGACCTCGCGGCGCGCTTCGGCGTCTCCCGGGGCACGGTCCGCCAGGCCGTCCTCGCCCTGACCGCGGAGGGCCTGATCGGCTCCCGGCAGGGCGCCCGCCGCGTGGTGCTGGCCAGCCGCCGCAGCCAGAGCTTCGCCGAGCTGCGCAGCTTCGCCGAGTGGGCCGCCGCCATGGGCCGTACGGCGACCGGACTGGTGGTGGAGTCGGCGTACCGGCCGGCCACCGAGCGGGACGCCATGCGGCTGCAGGTGCCGGCCGGGGAGCCCGTGCTGCACGTGCTGCGCGTGCGCGGGCTGGACGGCGAACCGGTGCTGCTGGAGCGCACCGTGTACGCCGGCTGGATCGCCCCCGCCGTGGAGCGCATCGAGCCGGACTGCCCGTCGGTGACGCGGCGTCTGCTGGACGACACCGGCCTGGTGTTCGCGTACGGGGAGCACCTCATCGACGCGGTGGCGGCCGGCGCCCGGGACGCCGAACTCCTGGACGTACGGCGCACCGGCCCGCTGCTGCGGGTGCGCCGGATGACCACGACGCGGGACGGGCGTCCGGTCGAGTGGTCCGACGACCGGTACCGCTCGGACGCGGTGAGCTTCAGCGTGCGCAACTCCGTCGGCAGCAACGCCCTGGCCCGGCGCACCGGACCGGCGCTGACCGCGGGGTGAGCCCGCGGCCCCGCGCGGGGCGGGCGGGGCAGGGCGGGGCGGGTGGCGGTCGTACCGGGCGTCGGCGGCGGTGCGGGCGCGCCCGGGGGGCGGCTGTCAGCGGCCGGTGTCACGCTGGGGCGGTACCGGACACGTGGAAGGGAAGACCCCGTGATCACTACCGATTTCGTCCCCGGTTCCCCCTGCTGGATCGACCTCGGCGCGCCCGACGTGCCCGCCGCGGCCGCGTTCTACGGCGCCGTGCTGGGCTGGGACTACGAGCCCATGGAGACCGGCGGGGAGGGCGCCGGGGACGAGGACATGGAGGGCGGGATGTTCCGGAAGGACGGGAAGATCGTCGCCGGCCTCGGAAAGCTCACCGAGGAGGGTGCGCGCTCAGCCTGGATGATCTACTACTCGGTCGCCGACGCGGACGCCACGACCCGCGCGGTCGAGCAGGGCGGCGGCACCGTGCGGGTGGCGCCGCGCGACCTCGGCGAGTGGGGCCGGATGGCCCAGTACAGCGACCCGCTGGGCGGCCAGTTCGCCGCCTGGCAGCCGGGGTCGGACACCGGCATCGAGCTGGTCGACGAGCCGGGCTCGCTCTCCTGGACCGAGCTGTACACCACCGACGCCGCGGGTGCCAAGGAGTTCTACGGCAGCGTCTTCGGCTGGACGTACAGCGACATGGCCCTGCCGGGCGGCGGGGGTGCGTACTCCCTGATCACCCCGGCCGGGCTGCCCGAGGAGCGGATGCAGGGCGGCCTGATGGAGATGCCCGGGGAGCACCTGACGCTGGCGGACGGGAAGCCGTACTGGCACCCGGTCTTCGCGGTCGAGGACTGCGACGCCGCGGTCGCCGTCGTCAAGGAGCGGGGCGGCACCCTCCAGATGGGCCCGGAGGACGCGGAGGGAGTGGGCCGGCTGGCCGTCTGCGTCGACCCGGCGGGCGCGGACTTCGTGCTGCTGACGCCGACGGAGCCGCCGACCCAGGGCTGAACCACGAGCGCCCCGCGCCGAGCGCGGGGGCTGCGGGTCGCGTGCCGGGTGCCCCAGGGGCCGCGGGGCGGGCGGCTCGGGGCCCCGCGGCTCTGTCCGGGTGCCCGGTGGCTCAGGGCTGCGGGCCGGGCGGTGGGCGGTGTCCGTGTCTCAGGGGGTGCCGGCGGTCGGTCGGATGCTGCGTCTGGCGAGTTCGTACGCCGGGAGCATCCGCCGGTGGTCGGCGGTGTCCAGTCCGCCGACGTGCAGGACCACCGCGCCGCGCGGGGTGATCAGGGCGAGCGCGCTCTCCCGCTTGGACCCGCCCAGGAATTCGCTCGTGACGGTGTACGTCACCTCGGCGACGGGTCGGCCACCCGCGGTGCTCTCGGTGTACGCGGCCCCGTGGGCGTTCCGGTCCCCCGCCACGAACGCCTCCAGCGCCCGGCGAGGGGACGCCGCGCCGGCGTCCCCCGTGTAGACGCGCAGGAACCCGACGGCTCCGGCGGGCTTGGCGTCGATTTCGCAGACGGCGGTGTACGGGCCCTGGGTCAGGTCCCCGAGCAGCGAGTCGGCAGGGGCCGGGGCGATGGCCTCGGGCTCCCAGGAGGCCGCGAAGTCGAAGGTCACCGGCAGCACGCACGCCGAGCCGGCGCCACCGACGGTGCCGCCCCTCGCGGCCACGTCGCCGGCGGCCCCACCCGCGGCGCCGCCGGTGGCCTTCCGGCCGGGCGTGGCGCCCGGCTGCCCGCCCGCGGAGGGTGCGGAGGCCGCCGGAGACGCGGCCCCGGTCCTTCCGGCGGCGCCCCCGCCGCCGTCCGGCGCACAGCCCGCCAGCGCCACGCACGCCACCAGCGCCGGCACCACGCCCGGCATCGCCCTGCCTGCCATCAGACCCCCCTGATTCCGCACAACCGTGCGAGCCTACCCGGCGGTCGCCGTCTTCCGGCGCGGGGACATCGGGCGGGGGGGGGTGGGGGGCGGGGATCAGGCTCCGATGCCCAGCAGGGCGATCCTCAGCATCCGGGCCTGCTCGACGTCGGGCAGCGGGGCGGGCTCTTCCCCGCGGCCCTCGTGCGTCGCGGGCACGGGGCGCAGCCCGCCGACCCCCTCCGCGGCCCACCCGGCGTCCGTCGCGGGCAAGGACAGGACCAGCCGCCGCCCGTCCGGCAGCGCGGTCTCCAGCGTCGAAACGTCCCTCGGTTCCACGGCTCCCTCTCCCCGGTCGTGCCAAGGCAACGGCAGCGCTGCTCACCCAAGAGGACGGATACGCGGCCCTGAACGTTCCCGCCGCCGGCGGCCGGCCCGGAGCCGCGCCTTCCGCACGTTGACCGGATTTCGCGCTGACCCCGGCGGCGGGGCCGCCCACCATGGCCGACACCGCAGCGGGGCGATCTTCGGCCCCTCCCCCCACGGTTGGAGAGCCATGTCCGGATCCGTCCTCCAGTACGCCGCCTGCCCCGAGGGCACCTGGGACGTCGCCGCCGCCCTGCCGCACCCCGCGCTCCGGCCCGGAGTACGGCTCTACCGCGGGGTGCGGTTCGGGACCGGGCAGCCGCGCCGCCGGCTGGAGATACCCGTCCCGTGGGTCAGTCTGGTCCTCGGCTTCGGCTCGCCGCTGCGGCTCGTCGGGGACGCGCGGCGGCCCGGGGCGGACCCGTCCGGCGTGCGGCTCGTCTCTGCGGTCGCCGGGCTCCAGACCGGTCCCGTCGTCGGGGAGCACGACGGCCGGGTCGCCGCGGTGGAGGTGCTGCTCGCGCCCTGGACGGCGTACCGGCTGTTCGGCGTACCCCTGCACGCCCTCGCCGACCGGCACCTGCCCGCCGCGGAGTTGCTCGGGGCGCGCGCCGACCGGCTGGCCGAGGCCCTGGCCGAACAGTACGACTGGACCAGCCGGTTCATGCTGGTGGACCGCGCGCTGACGCGGTGGCTGACGACGGGCCCGGTCCCCGAGCCCCGGGTGGCCTGGGCGTGGCGGCAGCTGGCCCGCAGCGGGGGGCGGCTCCCGGTGGCCGAGCTCGCGGCCCGCACGGGGTGGAGCGTGCGGCAGTTGGAGAACCGGCTCAAGGAACAGGCGGGCCTGACGCCGAAGTCGATCGGCCGGATGTTCCGGCTGGGGCGTGCCCTCCGGCTGCTCGCGGACGGTTCGTCCACGGCCGTCGCCGCCGCGGAGAGCGGCTACTGCGACCAGTCCCACCTCCACCTGGACTTCCGGCGGATGACGGGAGCCACGCCCCGGGAGTTCTTCGCGGCCCGGGCGGCCGGCGGCTCCCTGCCGCCCGCCGGTCCCCCGGTGTCCGACCGCGGCACCGGCACGGTCACGAGCGCGCCGGCACCGGACCTCGCGGCGGGCCGGCCACGGGGCCGGCGGCGGCCGGCGTGAGCGGGGGTTCCGCCGGCGTGAGCGGGGGCGGGCCCGCGTGAGCGGGGGCGGCCGGCGTAAGCGGGGGCGGCCCGCGTGAGCGGCAGCGGCCCGCGGGGTGGGCGCTCGGCCGGCGGGCGGTCCGCGTGGGCCGTCGGCCACCGGGCGGTGCCGGGTTGGCGCTCGGCCGCCGGGCGGTCCTTGGGGTGGCTAGGCCACCCGCCCGACCTCGGGGGCGCGCTCGGCCACCCGCCCGACCTCGGGGTGGCTCGGCCGCCGGGCGGGCCGTGGGCCGCCGGGCCGCCGGCGGGTCCGCGGACTCCCGTCCGGCCGTCGTCGCCGCCGGGCTGCGCATTCTTCCAATACCGCGGCCGGGGCGCCCCGGAATGATCGCGTCACACGAGGCGCCACCAGGGCGCCGGGTCCGCGAAGGAGTCACAGGCACATGTTCCGTACTTCCCGCAGCGCCGGTACGTCGTCCACCGCCCGCCGGCTGCGCAACGCCCTGGCCGTGACCGGCACGGCCGCCGCCGCCGTGGTGCTGATGGCCCCCTCGGCCGGGGCCGCCGGGAGCGTGGGCGGCGCCGGCAGCGCCACCTGGTACGCCAACGGCGACAAGCTCGTGGTCTGCGACCACGCCTCGGACGGCAAGTCGGTCGTCGCCGAGGCCTACGTGAACGGCCGCTGGCAGTACAAGTGGCACACGGCCGGGGCGGGCAAGTGCACCGACCGCTCCTACGGCGACCTGCCCGAGGGCTACGGCTTCGACTTCCGGGTCTGCCTCGGCGACGGCAGCTCCAACGCCATCTACTGGGAGACCTGCGGCGGCTGGGCGCACGCCGTCGCATGACGGTCGTGCGGCCGGTGCCCCGCGGGGAAGGGCACCGGCCGCACGGCACCCCCGGACACGCCTCAGGGGCGGGAGCGCAGCGCGAGGGCGAGGGCCAGCACGGCCGCCCCGCAGGCGGCCGCGGCGGCGAAGCCGGCGGACATCGCCTCGGGCAGGCTCCCGTACCCGGAGGAGGCACTGACCAGCAGCGCCACGCACAGCGAACCGCCCAGCACCTGGCAGGCGTTGAGCACGCTGCCGGTGGACCCGGTCTCCTCCGCCTTCAGCCCCGAGGTGGCCAGGACCGTGGCGGGCACGGCGCAGAAGGCCAGGCCGGCACCCAGCAGGACGAGGGCGGGCAGCACGGTGGTCGCGTACGGGTCTTCGGGGCCCAACCGGGTCAGCCAGAGGTTCTCCAGGAGCAGGGCCGCGGCACCGATGGCCATCACCCGCTTGGCACCCAGGGCCCGCTCCTCCCGCACCGCGAAGCCGACCAGCGCGACCGTGGTCAGCGGCACCGGGAGCAGCGCGAACGCGGCGGCCAGCGGCGACCAGCCGCGGTCCTGCTGGAAGAACTGGCTCAGGAAGAAGTAGGCGCCGACGACCGCGCCGGGCACGGCCAGCATGCTCGCGTACGCCAGCGCCCGGTTCCGGTCGCGGAACAGGCCCAGCCGTACGATCGGCTGCGCCGTGTGCCGCTGCACCCCCACGAACACCGCCAGCAGCGCGACGCCGGAGGCCAGCGGGCCGGCCACCTGCAGGCTGGTCCAGGGGCGTACGACGGCCTGCGACAGCCCGTACACCAGCGAGGCGGCGCCCAGCGCGGACAGCACGGCGCCGCCGGCGTCGAAGCGGCCCGGGATCCGGACCGACTCGGCCAGCACCCGGGGGGCGAGCAGCGCCAGGGCCAGCCCGAGCGGCACGTTCAGCAGCACGACCCAGCGCCAGGAGCCGACCGAGGTGAGGGCACCGGCCAGCAGCAGGCCGCCGGCGGTCGAGGCCGCGCCCGCGGCGGTGCAGACGGCGATCGCGTTCGTGCGGGCCCGGCCCAGGGCGAAGGTGTCGAGCATCAGTACGAAGCCGTTCGCCGCGACCAGCGCGGCGCCGGCCCCCTCGGCGGCCCGGGCGGCGATCAGCAGCTCGCCGGTGGGCGCGAGCGCCCGCAGCGCGCCGGCGACGGTGAAGACGGCCAGGCCGCAGACGAAGACGCGGCGCCGGCCGAGGACCTCGCCGGCCCGGCCGCCGAGCAGCAGCAGCCCGCCGAAGGCCAGCAGGTAGGCGCCGACGACCCAGGAGGCCGAGAGGGCGGTCAGGTGGAGTTCGGCCCGGATGCCCGGCAGGGCCGCGTTCACCAGCGGGTCGTCGAGGTGGATCGTGGCGTTGGCGCCGGCGATGACCGCGAGCGCGGGGCCGGGACGCGACCGGCGGGGGCGGGGCGCCGTCCCGGGGCGCCGGACGAGGGCCCCGTGCCGGGCCGGTGCGGTGGCCGCGGGCGGCGCGGCTTCGGATAACGGCGCGGACATGTGCTGCTTTCCGGGAGACACGGCAGGACGTACTGCGTGCCAGCCTGCCGGAACGCGCTTGAGGGCCGCTCGACCCCGGCGGTCGGCGGCGGCGGCCGGCGGTCGGCGGCGGCGGCCGGCGGCCGGCCGGTCCTGTGGTGCCGCGGCGTCGTCGGGTGGTGCGGCGTCGTGGGTGGTGCGGCGTCGTGGGGTGGGGCGGCCCGGTGCGGCCCGGACGGTGCAGTGGGGTGGTGCGGGCGGTGGGGCCGCGTCGCGCTCCGGGCCGTAGGGCCGCGTACGCGGGGGGGGGGGGGGGGGGGGGGGGGGGCGCCCCCCCCCCCCGCCACCTGCTGCGTCCCGGTGGCGTCGGCGGCGAGGGTCGGTGGTCCGGTTCGCCGCCGGAGTGGTGGTGCGGATGCGGTGCTCCGGAGGGCGGCCGCTCAGCGGAGGAGCTTCTCCTTGGCCGCCTGGAACTCGGCTTCGGACAGGTCTCCGCGCGCCTTGATCTCGGAAAGCTTGGCGAGCTGCTCCGCGGTGCTGCTGCCCTTGGTGCCCGCGGTCTCGCGTATGTAGGAGTCCATCTGCTCCTGCTGGGCCTTCATCTGGGCGACCGAGCGCTCACCCATGCTCTTGCCGCGGGCGAGGATGTACACGAAGACCCCGAGGAAGGGCAGGATGATCACGAAGATGATCCAGCCGGCCTTGCCCCAGCCACCGAGCTCGTGGTCGCTGAAGATGTCGCCGATGATGCGGAACAACAGGAAGAACCACAGGACCCATAGGAAGATCCACATCGTGGTCCAGAAGGCACCCAGCAAGGGGTAGTCGTAGGCCAGCGGCACGTAGCGGTCCATCGCTGTCTCCTGTCCTAGCGGATGGTGCGGCTCCGACTGTCGCCCGCGCGGCTGCTTCCCGCATCACCCGGCGCGGGTGATCTCAGGACCGCGCGGCGGCCGGGTCCGGGGCGGCCGTGACGCGCCCGTCGGCGACCGCGGCGGCGAGGTCCTCGTAGTCGCGCTGGTTCTGCTCGGCGTACGCCTCGGCGTAGTCGGCGAGGGCGCGGTCGAAGGTGTCGGCGGAGCCGAGGTACGCGGCGATGGCGACCGGGTCGCCGGCCCGGGCGTGGGCACGGGCGAGGGCGGCCCCGCAGACGCGGGCGAACAGCCGCATGCCGGCCGGGACCATGACGTCGGTGTTGGGCCCGCCCTTCCAGTCGTGGAGCTGGCGCACGTAGAAGTCGCGGCGGCGGCCGTCGATGCCGGTGACCCGGTCCCAGCCGAGGAAGATGTCGCCGGCGGCCTGCATGAGCCGCTGGCCCTCGACGACGCGCTGCCCCTGGTTGTCCTGGGGGACCGGGCCGGCGTACGGGGCGAGGACGGACTCGCCGGCCTCCTTCGCCTGGAGGATCAGCGGGTCCTCGTCGTCCCGGCCGAGCATGAGCAGGATCCAGCAGCGGGTGCCGACGCTGCCGACGCCGACGACCTTGCGGGCGATGTCGACGAGGCGGAACCGGCCCAGCAGCTCGCGGCGTTCGGCGGTCAGCGTGCTGCCGTACGCGCCGAGGAGGGCGCGCAGGGCCGGCGCGGGGCCGCTGTCGCCGCCGGCGCGGCCGCTCCCGGCGCCCCCGCCGTCGGCCAGGAGGTCGCGGAGCGGGGTGACGAGCGGCGGGTCGGCGACGAACCGGCGCTCGCCGTCGACGACCCGGGTGAGCTTGGCGAACGCCCGCAGGTGGTCCTTGCCGCGGGCCTTGGTCAGCGCCTCGTCGGTACGGCGGCGCATGGTCCGGCCGCCCTCCGCGGCGACCAGCGCGCGCAGGTCCTCGGCGTCGTCGTGGGCGTACCAGACGTCGAGGACCCGCATGCCGCTGAAGGCGCGCATCCGCAGGCGGTACGAGCGGACGGCCTCGCGGACGACGGCACGGCGGTCCACCTCGTCGTAGCCGTTGTCGCGGCCGGCCACGGCGAAGCCGGCCGCCAGACGCTTCACGTCCCACTCGAAGGGGCCCGGGCAGGTCTCGTCGAAGTCGTTGATGTCGAAGACGAGGTTCCGCTCCGGGGAGGCGAAGAGGCCGAAGTTCAGGGCGTGGGCGTCGCCGCACAGCTGGGTGGTGAGGCCGGTGTGGGGCGCGCGGCCGAGGTCGGCGGCCATGATCGCCGCCGCGCCGCGGTAGAAGCGGAACGGGGACTCCAGCATGCGGCCGTACCGGATGGGGACCAGGTCGGGAACGCGGGAGGCGGCCTGGGCCTCCAGGACGGCCACGGGGTCGGGACGGTCGGGGGCGGGCTCGTGACCGCCCTGGTCCGCCCGCCGGACGCGGGCGCGGGCGGCCTTGCCCGTGGCGGCGCGTTCGTCGGGCGTCGGCCAGTGGGGCGTGCGGTGCGGCTTCGTGACCACGGTGGCGCCTCCTCCCCGCGGGGCGACCGGTACGCCCCGCCGGTCCGCCCGGCCGGTCGTGTCCCCGGCGGGCGGAACGGTCCGGGGAACCAGTGTGGGCGCGGGTGCCGCGGTGCTGCCTCACCCGCCAGGAGTGATGCGGGGTGGTGCGCGGCGCGTTGGTGCCTGCGGCCTCAGAGGATGCGGAGCTCCCTGGCCCGCTCGACGGCGTCGCGGCGGCGGGAGACGCCGAGCTTGTGGAAGATGCTGCGGAGGTGCGTCTTCACGGTGTTGACGGACAGGCCGAGTTCGGCGGCGATCTCGTCCGTGGACATGAGCCGGGCGACGTGGGCGAGCACCTGCCGCTCGCGCGCGCTCAGCTCCTCGACGAGCACGGGCCACACCGGTGCCCTGCCGCTTCCGGCCACCGAAGCGGACGGATCGGGGCGCCGGGGCGCGGGGCGGGGAGGTCCGGGGTGCCGGGGTGCGGGCTGCGGGGGTGCGGGCTGCGGGGGTGCGGGCTGCGGGGGTGCGGGCTGCGGGGCCGCCGCGCGTCGGCCGGGCGCGGGCCGCCCGGACGCCGCCGCGTCCGCCCCTCCCCCGGCCGCCGGGCCGGGGTTGGGCCGTGCACCGTTCTCCGCCGCCGCGGCGGCGGACGGGGGCGACGGGTACGTCGGGGGCGACGGGAGCGACGGGGGCGTGGGAGGTGGTTGCGGGGAGGGCGGCCGGTCGGCGGACGTCCGGACACCGGCCGCAGACCCGCCGGGCCGGGGGCCCTCGGCCGGTCCCGGTTCCTCGGCGGTGGCGGGGCCGCTCCCGGCGACGGGCTCCGAAGGGAGGGTGGCACGCTCCGCGGCCGGGTCGCCCTGGGCCAGGGCGAGGGCAGTGCGGGCTGCGGACCGGCGAGCCGCCAGCCAGGTGGGGGCGTCCGGGCAGGGGGCTTCGAGGGCAGCGGCTGCGGAGCGCCAGCGCGACCCGGCCACGTCCACCGCCGCGGCCACCAGCGCGCGTTCCGCGGCGAGCAGCGGGTCCGTGTGGGTGTCGGGAAGGGCGTCGGCCCGGGCGAGGTGTTCTTCGGCCGACCGGAGCTGCGAGCGCTCGACGGCCACGGCGGCCAGGGCCAGGTGCCCGGCGCCGGAGCGGAGGTCCCGCGGCACGTCGACGGACAGGCCGGCGTGCTCGTGGGCCGCGGTCAGCGCGCCCGCGGCGGCCTCGACGAGGGCGAGGAGACCCAGGGCCCGGTGCCGGACGCCGTGGGCGGCCCCACCGGAGCATGCGCGTACCGCCTCCTCCAGTGCGGGGCGGGCGGCCTGCGGCCCGTCGGCCCAGAACCGGGCGCGGGCGGCCCCGTAGGCGAGGAGGGCCCGGACCTCGGGGTGTTCCGCGAGGACGTCGCGCGGGATCCCGTCAGGGTCTGCGGCCGGGTGCTCGGTGCGGTGGTCCGGGGAGTTCCCGTACGGGTCTGCGGCGTGGTGCTCGATGTGGGGATCCGGGGAGTTCCCGTCCCCGGCCCCGGCCCCGGCCAGGTACTCGGTCAGCGGATCCAGCGGGATTCCATACCGCTCCCCGAGCGGATACCCGGTCTCGGGATGCAGGGACTTCCCGTACGCAGACCCGGCCGGGCGCTCGGTGAGGGAGTCCGGCGGGATCCCGAAGGCGGCCCCGGCCCGGTGCTCGGTCAGGGGATCCGCCGAAATTCCGTACAGGGCCCCGACCGAGCGCTCCGTGTGGGGGTCCGGGGAGTTCTCGTACGAGGCCCCGGCCCGGTGCTCGATGAGGGAGTCCGGCGGGAGCCCGTATGGGGCCCCGCCCCGGTGCCCGGCCAGAGGATCCGGCGGGATTCCGTACCGGGCCCCGACCGGGTCCGCGGTGCGGGGATCCGAGGAGGTCCCGTACCCGGCCGCGGCGGGGTAATCGGTCCGGAGATCGGGGAAGTTCTCGTCCGCGGACCCGGCCGGGTACTCGGTGAGGGGATCCAAGGCGCTCCCGTGCGCGGACCCGGCGGGGTGCTCGGTGAGGGGATCCGGGGAGGTCCCGTGCGCTGACCCGGCGGGGTGCTCGGCGAGCGGGTACGGGGAGGTCCCGTGCGCTGACCCGGCCCGATGGTTGGTGACGGGATCCGGCGGGGCGTCGTACCGGTCCCCGGCCGGGTGGGCGGTCTGGGGATGCGGGGACGTCGCGTCCGCGGCACCGGCCGGGCGCTCGGTGAGGGGGCGCGGCGGGATCCCGTACGGGGCAGCGGGGTTCTGGTCGGCGGTCTCGGGTGGATCGGAGAGCAGGCGCAGCAGCGCCAGCGTGAGCCGTGTGGCGGGCTCCGCGTCCGCCGGGTCGCCCGGCCGGGCCTCGGCACGGGCCAGCCAGGCACGGCAGCCCGCCCGGTCCCCCGCTCCGAGGCTGCGGGCCGCCGCCACGAGCGCGGCCGCCGTGCCCTCGGTGTCGGCCGGCATGGCGGCGAAGAGGTCCGCGGGGCTGTCCGTGGCGTCGGGCTCCAGCAGCCGGCCCACCAGCAGGCCGCGGACGGCCAGGGAAGCCGCGGCCGGCCAGTCCCCGGCCGCCACCGCGTGCTCCAGCGCCTCGGTCACCCGCCCGCGTCCGGCGAGCCATCCGGCGGCCCGCCGGTACAGGTCGGGCAGGGCGTCGGGGCGGCTGTCGCGCAGCCGGGTCCGCAGCACACCCGCGAAGAGGGGGTGGAACCGGTACCAGCCGGTGTCGCCGATCGGCTCGACGAACGCATGGGCGCGCGCCAGCGCGTCCAGGACGCGGGCGGAGTCCCTGCGGCGGGTCAGCAGGTCGGCCAGGTCGGGGTGGACCTGCCCGAAGATGCCCGTGCACAGGAGCAGTTCACGCGTCGCTTCCGGCTGGGCGTCGAGCACCTCCGCCAGGAGGTAGTCGGCGACGGCGTGCTCGGCGGCGCGGTGCGAGGCGGTGAACGCGGCCGCGTCGTCGTATCCGGCCATGGCCAGGGCGCACAACCGCAGCCCGGCCGCCCAGCCTTCCGTACGGCGTACGAGGGCGACCGCGACCTCCCGGGCCGCCTCCCGGACCTGCTCCGGGCCCATCCCCCGGCCCGCCTGCAAGCCTGGCCTCAGGCCTGCCTCGCGGCCCGGCTCCGGCTCCAACTGAGGGTTCGCCTCCCGGCCCCGCTCCAAGTCAATCCCCCGGCCCGGCTTCGCTCCCGCCCCCGGGTCCGGGTTCAGGTCCGCCTCGCGGCCCGGTGTCAGGGACGCCTCCCGGCCCGGCTTCCGGCCCGGCTCCCAGTCCGCCCCCGGGCCCGCCCTGCGGTCCGCCCCCGGGCGCGACCCGCGGTCTGGCTCCGGGTGCGGGTTCGGGTTCTGGCCTGGGGCCGGGGTCGCTTCGCGGGACGGCGTCAGGGGCGGCTGGCGGTGGGGTTCAGCCGGTTCGGCCTGCTGTCCGGGGGTGCGGGTGGCGAGGAGTTCCATCGCCTCCGCGGGGGTGAAGGCCAGGTCGCGGCCCGGTATTTCGTGGACGCGGCGTTCGGCGCGGTAGCGGGCCAGTGGCAGGGGCGGCGGCGCCCGGCCGATCAGGACCAGCCGCAGGTCCGGGCCGCTGTGTTCGACCAGGAAGCGGAGCCCCTCCGCCAGGTCGGGGGCGGCCGGCCGGTCGATGCCGTCGAGGACCAGGACCGCGGGCGCGGGCTGCCCGTCGAAGGAGGCCGCGAGGCGTACCAGCAACGAGTGGTCGACGCCCTCGGCGCTGAGGGGCCCGCCGATGTCGGGCCGGAGCGCGACCCCGGCGCGGCGCAGGGCACCGAGGACGTACGCCCAGAGCGTGCCCGGGCGGTCGCACGCGTCGAGGGAGACCCAGGCGACCGGTCCCGGCGGCTCACCGGAGAGCGCCCACGACGCGGCCAGCGCCGTCTTTCCCGCGCCCGCGGGGCCGGTGACCACGGTCAGCGGCCCGCGGGTGCCCTCGGTCAGGGCGTCGTGGAGGCGGCGCCGCGACACCAGCCCGCCGGGGTGGGCCGGCACCGTCAGCTTCGCCGTCAGCAGCGGGTCGTCCACCGGTTCCCGCCCGGCGGCCGGGCGGTGCCCCGCCGCCCTGGGCCCCCGGCCCGCGCGCCCGGGCTGCCCGGTGCCGGGCCGGTCGCGGACGGGCGCCGGGTGCGCGGCGGCGTGTGCGCCCGTACCGGGGGCGGTGTGCGGCGCATCGGCGGGGACGGGCGGCAGGAGCACGGGCGGTACCCGCACCGGCCGGGCGTACCCGGGCGTCGTGTAGCCGGAAACCGGGCCCACGTACACCGGCACCGGCTCGATCGGCAGGCGGTCGTGGCCGTCGGGGCGGGAAGGAGTCACGGACAGCACCCCTCCTGGTGGGCGACGTCGGCGTCGTGCCCGGCGCCCCCGGGCCGCCGTGGCGGGCGGTCGGTGAGGGGACACCCGTACGGGGTGACCCGTCCGGGTGAGCCGGATCCCTCTCATGATCGTGCGCACCCCCGGTACCCGCCACACGGGGCGGTCGAAGCGGGCCGGCCTCCCTCGCCCGCTCCGGGTGGTGCGCGCGCCGCTCCGGCGTCGTCCCATGGAGTGGAGGGCTCCGTCCGCCACGCCCGGAGGGGCGGACCGCGGCCCACCCGAGGGAGGTCGATCGCGTGGACGACCGTCGGACGGACGGCACCGGCGGGCCCGACGCCGCCGCGGACGCGCCGGCCCGCCGGCACCACCACCCCCGTCATCAGCACTGGTGGTGGCGGCCCCCCGACACGCACGCCGACTACACGGGAGCGGTCTACGGCTCCGTCCTCGCCGCGTCGGTGGTGGTCGGCGGCGGTACGTACGGGAACTTCCCCCGCGTGAACCTGGCGCTGCTGGTGCTGCTGACCGCCTTCGTCTTCTGGGCCGCACACGTCTTCGCCCACGTCTTCGGGGCCAGCCTGGCGGCCCGGCAGCGGCTGAGCCGGCGGGAGGTGCTCCGGGTCGGTGCCGGGGAGCGGCCGGTCATCGACGCGGCCCTCCCGCCGGCGCTGGCACTGCTGGTCAGTCCCCTGCTGGGGATGGACGAGCAGGGCTCGGTGTGGCTGGCGCTCGGCGTCGCGATCGCCGGGCAGGTGGGCTGGGCCACCGCGGGCGCCGTGCGGGCCGGGGCCCCGCGGAAGCTGGTCGCCCTGTGCGCGCTGGTGAACCTGCTGCTGGGCCTGGTCATCGTGGCGGCCAAGGCCGCCCTCACGCACTGACGGGCGCGCCGGGGTGCAGGCCGGGCCCGGAAGGGCTCGGCCCGGAGGGGGTCGGCCGGGCCCGGAAGGGCTCGGCCGGCACCCCCGTACGCCCCGTACGGGCTAGTCCTTCGGCAGGTCCCTGACGAACACCAGGCCGTCGGTCACGGCCAGGTGGGACGGGTCCATCGGGAAGTACCCGAACCAGGGGGAGGTCCGGGGAGCCGGCGGGTGCTGCGCGAGGGCGTCGGAGAGCGCGCCGGGGTCGACGAGGCAGCGTTCCTCGCCGAGCGCGTACAGGAGGCCCTCCAGGGAGTCCGGGGGCGGGGTGTCGACGCCGTGGTGCCGGATCGTGCCCACCGCGGTGGCCAGGAAGGCGTACTCCTCCCCCAGCCGCGCCCCCACCAGGGCGCCGGCGCTCCACCAGGCCAGCGGGGTCCCGCCCAGCCGCATCGTGCTCTGCGGGCGCTGGAGGTGGGCGTTGTGGGCGTGGACGAGTACCGGGCCGCGTTCGGCGAGGGCGAGGAGGTTGCGGGCCATCATCTGGTCCCGCACGCCCACCAGGCGGGTCAGGCGGCCGGTCGAGGTGTCGGCCAGCCAGTGGTGGTAGCGCAGCAGGCCCGTCGCGGTGCGCGCGTACAGCCGGGCCCGGTCCCAGTCCTCCCGCGAGGTGACCGGGAGCAGCTCCGGGGTCCGTTCTTCGAGCAGGGCGGCCAGGTCGTCGGCGATCAGCCGCAGTTCACCGGCCTCGGCGGTCCGGCCCACGGACCGGGCGGGGTCCATCATCGCGGCGGGTTCGGTCCACCGGTCGTCGGCCCCGAGCAGGCGGTCGAGGTCCTGCGCGGTACAGGGCAGCAGGCCGGCGTCCACGTGGGCGGCGAGGTGGCCGTGCAGAGCGGTGAGCGCCTGCCGCGGGCTCGCGGCGGCGGTCATCTCCAGCGGGCCGTCGAAGCCGGCGAAGCGCACCTGGTCGGCGGCCGGCCGGCCCTCGTTGTGGGCGCGCATCCAGCGCACGAGTTCACGGTTGGCCGGTGAGGTGCCCCAGCCGTGGCTGATGCCCCGCGCCACGACCTCGTCGAGGGTGCCCGCGCCCGAGGTCACGTGGTCGTCCACGGCGAGGCCCGCGAGGCAGTCGCTCTCGATCGCGATGGTGCGGTAGCCCTCCTCCTCGACGAGCTGCCGGAAGAGGTCGTTGCGCACGTGGAGGAGGAGTTCCTCGCCGTGGGTGGGCTCGCCCAGGGCGAGCACGCGGGGCCGCCTGCCGCCCAGCAGGCGCAGGACGGCGGAGGCCTCGACGGGACGGGCGGTGTACTGGCTTCTGGTCGTCATTCCCTCAACGCTATCGTTGAAGATCCAGTTGAAACTTCGCTCCTCGTGCTTCCCCAAGTCCCCTGAAAAGCAGGGGGTTATCCTCGGCGGCATGGGAGCCAACCTTCAAACCGGGGGACACCTGAGGCCGGTCGACCTGGCGCGCGGGCACGGGCTGTCCGCCCAGGCCGTGAGGAACTACGAGGAGGACGGGATCCTCCCGGCCGCCCGGCGTACGGAGAGCGGTCACCGCCGCTACACGCCCCTGCACGCGCGGGCTCTGGACGCGTTCCTCGCCCTGGTTCCCGGGCACGGCCACCGGACGGCGGCGGACGTGATGCGGGCCGTGAACCGGGGTGCCGCGGACGAGGCGTTCCGGCTCATCGACGAGAGCCACGCCCAGTTGCTGGCCGACCGGCGCACGCTGCGCGCCGTGCAGGACGCGCTCCGCGGCCTGTCGCCGGGCGCGGCGGATCGGGCCGGGGCTGCGGATCGGGCCGCGCAGGCCCCGGCGTCGCCGGGCGCGGCCGCGGTGGAGCCCCCCGCGGCCGAGCCCGGCACGGCCGCCGGCACCTTCATCGGGCCGCTGGCGGCGGAACTCGGACTCCGGCCGGCGACGCTGCGCACGTGGGAACGGGCCGGCCTGGTGCGCCCGCGCCGCGACCGGCAGACCGGGTACCGCGTCTACGGCGCCGCGGACGTGCGGGACGCCCGGCTCACCCACCAGCTCCGGCGGGGCGGGTACCTGCTGGAGCAGATCGCCCCGCTGATCGAGCAGGTGCGGGCGGCCGGCGGACTGGAACCACTGGAGGCCACCCTGACCGGCTGGCACGACAGGCTGTCCGCCCGGGCGCGGGCGATGCTGGCCGGGGCCGCCGCGCTGGAGGCGTACCTCCGCGAGCGCGGCTGAGGCCGCGGCCCGCGGGTGCGGTTCCCCCGTACGCCGTCGGGGGCCCGCCCGTACCTCCGCGGCGGCCGCTACGGGCATCCGGACCCGGCTCCCCCGGTGACAGCCTCCCCCCTGTGACAGCCTCCCCGTCCCACCGCGGTGGCGCGCGGTCCGGCGGAACCGGGGCGCGCCCCCTGGTCCCCTTCCCCGCGGCCGCGGCCGGGGCCGCTCGCCGGGCCGGTTGTCAGTGGCGTGCGTCACAGTGGAGGGGTGTGCGCCCTCCTCCACGAACGGGGTGATCTCGTGAGCTACGCGATCCGGGCCGAGGCGCTGGCCAAGCAGTTCAAGGAGACCCGCGCCCTCGCCGGTGTGGACCTCGAGGTCCCGACGGGCACGGTGCTGGGCCTGCTGGGGCCCAACGGCGCGGGGAAGACGACGGCGGTCCGCATCTTCGCGACCCTGCTGCGTCCGGACGGCGGGTACGCCGAGGTCGGCGGGTACGACGTGGTGCGCGAGGCCGGCATGGTGCGCTCGCTCATCGGGCTGACCGGGCAGTACGCGGCGGTGGACGAGAACATGACGGGCACCGAGAACCTCCTCATGATCGGCCGGCTGCTCGGGATGTCCCGGGCCGACGCCCGGGCCCGGGCCGCCGACCTGCTCGACCGGTTCCACCTGGGCGAAGCGGCGGGGCGGGCCGCCAAGACCTACTCGGGCGGCATGCGGCGGCGTCTCGACCTGGCCGCCAGCCTGGTCGGCCGGCCGCGGGTGCTGTTCCTGGACGAACCGACGACCGGACTGGACCCGCACAGCCGCAGCGAGGTCTGGGACATGCTGCGGGTCCTGGTCGCCGAGGGCATGACGACGCTGCTCACCACGCAGTACCTGGACGAGGCCGACCGGCTGGCCGACAGCATCGTCGTGATCGACAAGGGCACGGTGATCGCCGGCGGCACGCCGGACGAGCTGAAGTCCCAGGTCGGCGGCCAGGTGCTGTACGTACGCCCGGCCGACCCCGCCGACCTGGGCGCGGCGCACCTCCTGGTGACCGCCGAGGCGGGTCCGCAGACCGCGGTCGAGGGCGACGGCATCCTCGCGCCGGTCAACGACCCGGCGCTGATGCCGAGCGTCGTGCGCCGCCTGGACCAGGCGGGCATCGCCGTGGGCGAACTCAGCCTGCGGCGCTCCTCGCTCGACGAGGTGTTCATGGCGCTCACGGGCCACCGGGCGGAGCCGGAGGCCGCAGAGGAGAGCGCGGAGGAAGACCGGTACCCGGAGGCGGTGACCCCCTCATGACGTCGGCGGCACTCACGGACCAGCGGTGGCGCGGAGGGCGGGTACACCCCCTCGCGGCCCTGCGGCAGACCGCCACGATGGCGTGGCGCAGTCTGGTCTCGGTCAAGCACAACCCGCTGGAGCTGGTGGACTACAGCATCACGCCGATCATGTTCGTGTTCCTGTTCACGTACGTGTTCGGCGGGCAGATGGCGGGCTCCCCGCAGGAGTACCTCCAGTACGCGCTCGCGGGCATCATCGTGCAGAACACCCTGTTCATGAGCATGTACACGGCGATGGCGCTCAACACCGACCTGACGAAGGGCGTGTTCGACCGGCTCCGCAGCCTGCCGATCGCGCGGACGGCCCCGTTGCTCGGGCGCATCACCGCGGACCTGGCCAAGCAGCTGTGGGCGATGCTGCTGATGATCGCCCTGGGCACCCTGCTGGGTTTCGAGATCACCGGCGGTGTGGCGGGGTTCCTCGGTGCGACGCTGCTGCTCCTGACGTTCGCCGCGGCGGTGTCGTGGACGGCGGTCCTGATCGGGATGCTGGCCGGGGACGCGGAGAAGGTGCAGGTGTTCGCGTTCACGTTCATCTTCCCGATCACCTTCACCAGCAGCGCGTTCGTCCAGGTGGACACGATGCCCGGGTGGCTGCAGGCGTGGGTGAACGTCAACCCGGTGACGCACCTGTCGGACGCGTTCCGCGGCCTGCTGCTCGGCACGCCCGCCGGCAGCGCGATCCTGTGGTCGCTGGTCTGGGCGGCCGGCATCACGCTCGTCTTCATGCCGCTGGCGATGCGGGCGTACCGCTCGCACACCCGCTGACGCGCCGTCCGGGCAGTCGCCCGGCCGCCCCGGGCGACTGTCCGGCGCGGCGTGCCGGTGCGCGCGGTTTTCGACACCGCGGCAGGGTCCCGCCCCTCTCCCTCGCGCATGATCGGTTCGCGCGGCCGTTCGGGGAACCGCGCGTACGGACAGGAAGGGCACCATCCAGATGACCGGCATCCAGGTCCGCGCGGTGCGCGCGGACGACTTCCCGCAGTGGCGCGCGCTCTACCGGGGTTACGCGGAGTTCTACCGCGTGGAGCAGACCGAGGAGGCGGCCGCGCTGGTCTGGTCCTGGGTCAACGACCCGGGCCACGAGGTGAACGCGCTGGTGGCCGAGGACGCGGACGGACGGCTGGTCGGACTGGCGCACTACCGGCCGTTCGCGCGGCCGCTGTCCGCCACCACGGGCTGCTTCCTCGACGACCTGTTCGTCGCACCCGGGAGCCGCGGCTCGGGGGCGGCCGACCTCCTGCTGGAGCGGCTGCGCGGGATCGCGGCCGAGCGCGGCTGGAGCGTCGTCCGGTGGATCACCGCGGACGACAACCACCGGGCGCGGGCCAAGTACGACCAGGTGGCCACGCGCACGATGTGGGTCACCTACGACATGGCGCCCACCGGCTGACCCGTACGGGACCCGATGGGCGGCGTGGCCGTGCGCCTCGCGGGCCGGGGCGGGTGCGTGGCCTAGCCTCGGCGGGGAAAGGTCACGCCACCACCCAGGGAGCCGGCAGGATGGCCGCGACGCCTCAGAAGATCACCACGTTCCTGATGTTCGAGGGACGGGCCGAAGAGGCCATGGCGTTCTACGTCTCCCTGTTCGAGGACTCCGAGGTCATCGGCGTGACCCGCTACGACGCCGGCGGGCAGGGCCCGGAGGGCACCGTGCAGTTCGCCACCTTCGCGCTGGCCGGGCAGCGGTACATGTGCATCGACAGCCCGGCCCCGCACGACTTCGGTTTCACCCCGGCGGTCTCCCTCTTCGTCGAGTGCGACACGGAGGCCGAACTGGACCGCCTGTACGCGGCCCTGTCCGACCGGGGCGCCGTGCTGATGCCGCTCGGCTCGTACGGCTTCAGCGAGAAGTTCGGCTGGGTGAACGACCGCTTCGGCGTCTCCTGGCAGCTGAACCTGAACCTCTCCCTCTGACCGTCACGGCGGCCGGCCGTGGCCGCCTGCGGCGGTGTCTGCTTGCGTGCGTCTGACGCAAGAACTTGCGCGTTTCGCGGTGTGTTTGCGGAATCCCGACAACCCGCGCGCAAAGTGCTCTGATCCGTGATGTTGCCGGGTCGGGCGGGGTCCCGCGGAAGCCGTATCCCGGCACCGGGAGTGGTGTCACGGGTGTAGACGACATGGCATGGCTCTGCAATTCTCTGACGGCACAACGCAAGAACGCTATGCCATGTACGTCGGAACCCATGTCAAGGGACGAGACCATGAGAAGGCACAGCTGGAGCCGGCACGCCCTGGCCGCCGTGCTCTGCACGGCGCTGTTGTTGCTCGGATGGCCCGCGCTCCACGCCGCGGCCGCCGGCGGCCCCAACCTGGCGGCGGGCGCACCCGCCGGCGCGAGCAGCACCAACAGCCCCTACACCGCAGCCCGGATCACCGACGGGGACCGGTCCACCTACTGGGAGAGCGCCGCCGGCGCCTCGTTCCCCCAGTGGGTGCAGACCGACCTCGGCCGCACCGCCCGCGTCGACCAGGTGGTGCTGAAACTGCCGCCGGGCTGGGAGAGCCGCACCCAGACCCTGGCCGTGCAGGGCAGTCCCGACGGGACGAGCTTCAGCACCCTGGCGGCCTCGGCCGCCCACACCTTCGGCCCGGCCAACGCGAACACCGTCACCATCGGATTCCCCGCCGCCCAGGCCCGGTTCGTCCGCGTCACGGTGACCGCGAACACCGGCTGGCCCGCGGCGCAGCTCGCCGAACTGGAGGTGTACGCCGCCGAGGACTCCTCCACCAACCTGGTGCTCGGCCGCACCCTCACCGCCAGCAGCCACACCCAGACGTACACCCCGGCCAACGCCAACGACGGCAACCGCACCAGCTACTGGGAGAGCGCCAACAACGCCTTCCCGCAGTGGCTCCAGGCCGACCTCGGCGCCGCGGTCCGCATCGACCGGGTGGTCCTCAGGCTCCCGGAGAACTGGGGCGCCCGGTCCCAGACCCTGAAGCTCCAGGGCAGCGCCAACGGCACCGACTTCACCGACCTCTCGGCGTCCCGGGCGTACGAGTTCGCGCCCGGCTCCGGCAACAGCGCGACGCTGTCCTTCGATGCCGCGACCACCCGGTACGTCCGCGTCACCTTCACCGCCAACAGCGGCTGGCCCGGCGCCCAGCTGTCCGAGCTGGAGGTCTACGGACCCGTGACCGGCGACACCGTGCCGCCGACCGCGCCGGCCGGGCTGGCGTACACCGAGCCGGCCACCGGCCAGATCCGGCTGACCTGGACCGCCGCCACCGACAACACCGGCGTCACCGCCTACGACGTGTACGCCGACGGCCGGCTGCGCACCAGCGTGCCGGGCGACGTCACCACGTACACCGACACCCAGCCCACGAGCGCCACCGTCACCTACGTCGTACGGGCCAGGGACGCGGCCGGCAACCAGTCGCCGGACAGCAACGCCGTGACCCGGGCGGGCGACACGGGAGACACCCAGGCGCCCACCGCGCCCGCCGCCCTGACGCTCACCGAGCCGGCCGCCGGCCAGATCCGGCTCAGCTGGACGGCCTCGACCGACAACACCGGTGTCACCGGGTACGAGGTCTTCGCCAACAACCAGCTCCGCACCACCGTGCCGGGCACCGCCACCACGTACACCGACACCCAGCCCACGAGCGCCACCGTCACCTACGTCGTACGGGCCAGGGACGCGGCCGGCAACCGGTCGCCCGACAGCAACGCCGTCACCCGCAACGGCAGCGGCGGCACCGGCTCCAACCTCGCGGTGGGCAAGGAGATCACCGCGTCCTCGGTGATCCACACCTACGTCGCGCGGAACGCGAACGACAACGACACCGCCACCTACTGGGAGGGCGCCGCCGGGGCCTACCCGAGCACGCTCACCGTCCGGCTCGGCGCCAACGCAGACACCGACCGCGTCGTGCTCCGCCTCGACCCGGGCAGCGGCTGGTCCGCGCGCACGCAGAGCATCCAGGTCCTCGGCCGGGAACAGAGCGCCACCGGCTTCACCTCCCTGGTCGCCGCCAAGGACTACGTCTTCTCCCCGGCGAGCGGCAACCTGGTGACCATCCCGCTGACCGCCCGCGTCGCGGACGTGCAGCTCAGGTTCACCTCCAACACCGGCTCGTCCAACGGGCAGATCGCCGAGTTCGAGGTCATCGGCGTGCCCGCCCCCAACCCCGACCTGGAGATCACCGCGCTCACCGCGAGCCCCTCGGCCCCCGTCGAGACCGACGCCGTCACGCTGTCCGCGACGGTGCGGAACTCCGGCACCGCGCCGGCCCCCGCCACCGCCGTGACCTTCGAGCTCGGCGGCAGCAAGGCCGCCACGGCGGCCGTCGGCGCGCTGGCCGCCGGGGCGTCGGCGACCGTCACCGCCGCCATCGGCCCCCGCGAGGCCGGCAGCTACCCGCTGGGAGCCGAGGTCGACCAGGCCGGCACGGTGGTCGAACAGAACGACACCAACAACACGTTCACCGCGGCCCCGCTGGTGGTCCGCCCGGTGGACAGCTCCGACCTGGTGGCCGCGTCCGTCACCTGGAACCCGGGCGCCCCGTCCGCCGGCCAGGCCGTCACCTTCTCGGTGACGGTGCGGAACCAGGGCACGGTCGCGACGGCGGGCGGCTCGCACGGCGTCACGCTGGCCCTGCTCGACGGCTCCGGCGCCACCGTGAAGACCCTCACCGGCTCCTGGAACGGCTCCCTCGCACCGGGTGCCTCCTCCGCGCCCGTCCCGCTCGGCGGGTGGACCGCGGCGAACGGCCGGTACACCGTGCGGACGGTGCTGGCCGACGACGCGGAGGAGCTGCCGGTCAAGCGGGCCAACAACACCTCGACCCGGCCGCTGTTCGTGGGCCGCGGCGCCAACCTGCCGTTCGACACGTACGAGGCGGAGGACGGCGCCCTCGGCGGCGGCGCCGCGGTCGTCGGGCCGAACCGCACCATCGGCGACCTGGCGGGCGAGGCGTCCGGCCGCAGGGCCGTCACCCTCGACGCGACCGGCGAGTACGTCGAGTTCACCACCCGGGCCAGTACGAACACCCTGGTCACGCGGTTCTCCATCCCCGACGCCCCGGGCGGCGGCGGCATCGACGCCACCCTGAGCGTCTACGTCGACGGCACCTTCCGGAAGACCCTGCCGCTCACCTCCCGGTACGCGTGGCTGTACGGCGCCGAGGCCTCCCCCGGCAACTCCCCCGGCTCCGGCGCCCCGCGGCACGTCTACGACGAGGCGAACCTGATGCTGGGCGGGACCGTCCCGGCCGGCAGCCGCATCCGGCTCCAGAAGGACGCCGGCAACACCTCCACGTACGCCATCGACTTCGTCAGCCTGGAGCAGGTGACCGCGCGGCCGAACCCGGACCCGACGGCGTACGCGGTGCCCGCCGGCTTCGGCCACCAGGACGTGCAGAACGCCCTGGACAGGGTGCGGATGGACACCACCGGCACGCTCAAGGGCGTCTACCTGCCGCCCGGCGAGTACGAGACCGGCAGCAAGTTCCAGGTGTACGGAAAGGCCGTGCAGGTGGCCGGCGCGGGCCCGTGGTTCACCCGCTTCCACGCCCCCGCCGGGCAGGACAACACCGACATCGGCTTCCGGGCCGAGGCCTCGGCCAAGGGGTCGTCGTTCTCGGGCTTCGCCTACTTCGGCAACTACACCTCGCGGATCGACGGCCCCGGCAAGGTCTTCGACTTCGCCAACGTGTCCGACATCGTCATCGACGACATCTGGAACGAACACATGGTGTGCCTGTACTGGGGCGCCAACACCGACCGGATCACGATCAAGAACTCGCGGATCCGGAACATGTTCGCCGACGGGGTGAACATGACCAACGGCAGCACGGACAACCTCGTGACCAACAACGAGGCCCGGGCCACCGGCGACGACAGCTTCGCGCTGTTCTCCGCCATCGACGCGGGCGGCGCGGACGAGAAGAACAACGTGTACGAGAACCTGACCTCGATCCTCACCTGGCGCGCGGCCGGCATCGCGGTCTACGGCGGCTACGACAACACCTTCCGCAACATCCACATCGCCGACACGCTCACCTACGCGGGCATCACGGTCAGCTCCCTGGACTTCGGCTACCCGATGAACGGCTTCGGCACCGGGCCCACGACCTTCGAGAACATCTCGATCGTCCGCTCCGGCGGCCACTTCTGGGGCCAGCAGACCTTCCCCGGCATCTGGCTGTTCTCCGCCTCGAAGGTCTTCCAGGGCATCCGGATCAACAACGTGGACATCGTCGACCCGACGTACAGCGGGATCATGTTCCAGACCCAGTACATCGGCGGGCAGCCGGTGAACCCCATCAAGGACACCGTCCTGCGGGACATCACCATCACCGGCGCCCGCAAGAGCGGTGACGCCTTCGACGCCAAGTCCGGCTTCGGGCTCTGGGCCAACGAACTCCCCGAAGCGGGGCAGGGCCCGGCCGTCGGCGAGGTCACGATCCACAACCTCCGGCAGAGCGGCAACGCCGTGGACATCAGGAACCTGACGTCCACCTTCACCATCAACGTGCTGCCCTAGGGGCCGGCCCGGGACGAGGAGGAAGGAGGCCGAGGGCCGACGACTAGCGCAAGCGACTTGCGTCGCTTGCGCTAGTCTTGCGTACATGACGCGACGACTTGCTCAAGTGGCGAAGAAGGTTGGAGTCAGCGAGGCCACGGTCAGCCGGGTGCTCAACGGCAAACCCGGCGTCTCCGAGGCCACCCGGCAGGCCGTCCTCACCGCCCTGGACGTCCTCGGGTACGAGCGCCCCACCCAGCTGCGCGGCGAACGCGCCCGGCTGGTCGGCCTGGTCCTGCCCGAGCTGCAGAACCCCATCTTCCCGGCGTTCGCCGAGGTCATCGGCGGCGCCCTGGCCCAGCAGGGGCTCACCCCGGTGCTCTGCACCCAGACCACGGGCGGGGTCTCCGAGGCCGACTACGTGGACCTGCTGCTCCAGCAGCAGGTCTCCGGCGTGGTCTTCGCCGGCGGCCTGTACGCGCAGGCCGAGGCCCCGCACGAGCACTACCGGCAGCTGTCCGACCGCAAGGTCCCCGTGGTGCTGGTCAACGCTTCCATCGAGGACCTCGGCTTCCCCTGCGTGGCCTGCGACGACGCCGTCGCCGTGGAGCAGGCGTGGCGGCACCTGGTCTCGCTCGGCCACGAGCGCATCGGTCTGGTGCTCGGGCCGCCCGACCACGTCCCCTCGCGGCGCAAGCTGGCCGCCGCCGAGGCGGCCGCCGCGGCCCTGGGCACGCCGCTGCCGGAGGACCGGGTGGAGCGGTCGCTGTTCAGTCTGGAGGGCGGCCACGCGGCCGCCTCGCGCCTCCTGGACCGCGGCATCACCGGCATCGTCTGCGCCAGCGACCCGCTGGCCCTGGGGGCGGTGCGGGCGGCCCGGCGGCGGGGGCTCGACGTGCCGCGGGACGTCTCGGTCGTCGGGTACGACGACTCCGCCTTCATGAACTGCACCGAGCCGCCCCTGACCACCGTGCGGCAGCCCATCGAGGCCATGGGCCGGGCCGCCGTGGAGCTGCTCACGGCGCAGATCCAGGGCGCCGCCGTGCAGCCCGGCGAGCTGCTCTTCGAGCCCGAGCTGGTCGTGCGCGGCTCCACGGGCCAGGCCCGCCGCGACTGACTCTCCCGCCCCGGCACCCCGTTCAGGGCCCCCGCCGCGCTCCCGCGCGCCGGGGGCCCTTCGCGTGCCCGGGAGGACCCTGCCGGGCGTCGCGGCGTCACGCAGGAGCCCGACCATCGACTGTCAATCATTTACGAAATCTGCGCGAGATATTGCGTTCACTTGTTGGCGGTGGTTGAGTGTGCGGCGCCCCGCCCCACGCACTCCCGGCACGAAGGGGACCACCCACCCATGACACCGAGAAGCACCGGCCGCCGCACCACCGTGGCCGTCCTGGCCTGCGCCCTCGCCCTGACCGCCCTCGCGGCCTGCGGCACCAGCACCGCGGGCGACGGCGACGGGAAGCAGCCGTCCGCCGGCTCCGCCGACCCCACGGCCCCGCTCGACCCCAAGACGAAGCTCACGCTCTCCATCGACTGCATGCCGCCGGCCGCCAAGGCCGCCGAACTCCGGCAGTGGAAGGAGGACGTGGCGGCGTTCGGGAAGCTGTACCCGAACATCACGATCGAGGGCCGCTCCACGCCCGGCCAGTGCCTCGAACCGCCGCGGTTCACCGCGATGCTCAAGGCCAAGTCCCAGCCGGACGTGTTCTACACGTACTTCACCGACCTCCAGCAGGTCCTGGACAACGACGGCGCCGAGGACATCTCCGCGTACGTCACTCCGAAGACGGTCCCCGCACTGGCCGACATCGACCCCGACGTGCTGGGCGTCCTCAAGCGGGACGGCCGGCTGTACGGGCTGCCGACCAGCAACTACCGGATGGGGCTGCTGGTCAACCGGACGCTCTTCCGGCGCGCGGGCCTCGACCCGGACAACCCGCCGCGCACCTGGGCGGAGGTCCGGGCCGCCGCCAGGAAGATCGCCGCGCTCGGCAACGGCACCGCCGGCTACGGCGAGTACAGCGTGGAGAACACCGGCGGCTGGCACTACACCGCCACCCTGTACGGGATGGGCGGCGACGTCGTCGGCCCCGACGGCAAGGCCGCCTTCAACAACGCGACCGGCCGCGAGATCGTCGAGAACCTGCACGCCATGCGCTGGCAGGACGGCAGCATGGGCAAGACCCAGCTGCTGAAGTGGGGCGACCTCCAGAAGCAGATGGCCTCGGACAAGCTCGGCATGTTCCTCGCCGCGCCCGACGACATCACGTACATGGTCCAGCAGCTGGGCGCGAAGTACGAGAACTTCGGCATGGGACCGATCCCCGGCGGGGCCGCCACCCTGTTCGGCGGCAACGACTACATGATCAAGAAGGGCAGTTCCCCCGACAAGATCAAGGCGGCCGTCGCCTGGCTGAACTTCAAGACCCTCTCGGTCGGCAAGGGCCAGTTCGACTACGCCCGTTCCAAGGCCGACGGCCTGCCCGTGGGACTCCCGCAGCCCGCGTTCTTCACCGGCGCCAGCAAGACCGCCGACGACGGGCTGAAGGCCGCGAGCGCGACCATGCCGGTCGCCAACTTCAAGGCCTTCATGGACAACCCGGTACCCGGCAAGGCCGAGCCGCCCAAGGCCCAGGAGATCTACAAGATCCTCGACAGCGTGATGTCGGGCGTCCTGACCAACGAGAAGGCGGACCCCGCGGCGCTCCTGGCGACCGCGGAGAAGAACGTCAACCAGGTGCTCGCCAACCGCTAGGCGCGCCGGGGGCCGGACCCGCCACCGGGGCCCGGCCCCCGCACCCACCACCCGATCCCCTGTGAGGAGCTCCCATGCGGGCCCGCGTCACCCTGCCCTCCTCCCGCCAGGAGTTCACCCGGGCGCTCCGGCGGAACCTCTCGGCGCACGCCTTCCTCATCGGCGCCGTCCTCTGCTTCGCCTTCTTCTCGTGGTACCCGATGGTCCGGGAGTTCCTGCTCGCCTTCCAGAAGACCTCCGGCGGCGGCACCCACTGGGTGGGCTGGGACAACTTCCGCTACGTCTGCGGCGACCCGACCTTCTGGCAGGCCTGGCGCAACACCTTCCTCTTCACCGGCCTGGCGCTGGTCCTCGGGTTCGCCGTGCCGTTCGTCACCGCCGTCGTCCTCAACGAGTTCCGGCACGCCCGCGGCTACCTGCGGCTGCTGGTCTACCTGCCGGTGATGCTGCCGCCCGTCGCCTCGGTGCTGCTCTTCAAGTACCTCTACGACCCCGGCCACGGCCTGTTCAACCGCATCCTCACCGCCCTGCACCTGCCCGCCCAGGAATGGCTGCAGTCCACCGACACCGCGATGCTCTCCGTCGTGGTCGCCGCCACCTGAATGAACATGGGCGGCGCCACCCTGATCTACCTGGCCGCCCTCCAGGGCATACCCGGCGAGCTGTACGAGGCCGCCGAACTCGACGGGGCCGGCGTGCTGCGCAAGCTGTGGCACGTCACCGTCCCGCAGACCCGGCTGGTGCTCTCACTGATGCTGCTCATGCAGGTCATCGCCACCATGCAGGTCTTCGTGGAGCCCTTCCTGCTGACCGGCGGCAGCGGTCCCGAAGGCTCCACGACCACCGTGGTCGTCCTCATCTACCAGTACGCCTTCAGCTTCAACAACTACGGCGGCGCCGCGGCCCTGGGCCTGTGCCTGCTGGTCCTGCTGGCGGGCTTCTCCGCCGCGTACGTCCGCCTCAGCCGCGACAACGAGAACTAGCCGGGGGTACCGACCGACATGGCAGAGCGCACCCTGGTCCCGCCGGCCCGGCTGGCCACCCCCCGCGGCCGCGCCCTCTACTGGACGGCCCTGGTCCTGGTCGTCGTCCTCTTCACCCTGGTCTTCCTCGGCCCCCTGTACTGGATGGCCTCGAACGGCCTGAAGGGCACGGAGGAGTTCGCCCGGATCCCGCCCACCCTGGTCCCCGGCGAACTGCACCCCGAGAACTACGCCGACGCCTGGCGGGTGATGGACCTGGCCCGGCTGCTCTTCAACACCCTCTACTACGCGGCGGGCGCCCTGGTCTGCCAGCTCGTCCTCGACGTCGCCGCCGCGTACTCGCTGTCCAGGCTGCGGCCGCTGTTCGGGCGCGCCGTCCTCGGGATGATGCTGGCCACCCTCATGATCCCGGCCGCCGTGCTCGTCGTACCGCAGTACCTCACCGTGCTCGACGTGCCGCTGGTCCAGCGGAACCTGCTCAACACCCCGTGGGCCATCTGGCTGCCCTCGGTGACCAACGCCTTCAACATCTTCCTGCTGAAGCGGTTCTTCGACGCCATCCCCCAGGAGATCCTCGACGCGGCCTCGATGGACGGCGCGGGCCCGCTGCGCGTGCTGCGTTCGGTCGTCCTGCCCATGTCGCGCCCGGTCCTCGCCGTGGTGTCCATCTTCGCGGTGGTCGGCGTGTGGAAGGACTTCCTCTGGCCCATGCTCACGCTGCCCGACCCGGCCCTGCAGACCCTGAACGTCGGCATCTACTCCCTGGCCCAGGGCGTCCCCGAGAACCACCTGATCGCCGCCCTCGCCATCGCCTCCGCCCCCACGCTCGTCCTCTTCCTCTTCCTCCAGCGCCACATCATGGGCGGGCTCACGGCGGGCTCCCTCAAGGGCTGAGCCCTCCGCCGCACACCCCCGCCGCCGCACCCGGCCCCCTCCCGCCCGCGAAAGGAACGCCCGTGGCTGCCTCCGCCCTGCCCGAAAACGACCCCGACTGGTGGCGCACCGCGGTGATCTACCAGGTGTACGTCCGCAGCTTCGCCGACGGGGACGGGGACGGCACCGGCGACCTGGCCGGCGTCCGCGCCCGCCTCCCCTACCTCGCCGCGCTCGGCGTCGACGCCCTCTGGTTCACCCCCTGGTACCTCTCCCCGCTGGCCGACGGCGGGTACGACGTGGCCGACTACCGCACCATCGACCCCGCCTTCGGCACCCTCGCCGAGGCCGAGAAGCTCATCGCCGAGGCCCGGGCCCTGGGCATCCGCACCATCGTCGACATCGTCCCCAACCACGTCTCCGACCGGCACCCGTGGTTCCGGGCGGCACTGGCCGCCGGTCCCGGGTCCCCGGAGCGGGAGCTCTTCCACTTCCGGCCCGGCCGCGGGCCCGACGGCGGGCTGCCGCCCGGCGACTGGCCGTCCCAGTTCGCCGGCGCCGGCACCTGGACCCGGGTCCCCGACGGCGAGTGGTACCTGCACCTCTTCACCCCGCAGCAGCCCGACCTCAACTGGGCCCATCCCGCCGTCCGCCGCGAGCACGAGGACGTGCTGCGGTTCTGGTTCGAGCGGGGCGTGGCCGGCGTGCGCATCGACTCCGCGGCCCTGCTGGCCAAGGACCCGGCGCTGCCCGACCTGGCCGGCCGTCCGGCCGGCCCCTGGAGCGGGCCCGAGCAGCACCCGTACATCGACCGCGACGAGCTGCACGAGGTCTACCGGTCGTGGCGGGCCGTCGCGGACGAGTACGGGGGCGTCTTCGTCGGCGAGGTCTGGCTGCCCGACACCGAGCGGTTCACCCGCTACCTGCGCCCCGACGAACTGCACACCGCCTTCAACTTCGCCTTCCTGGCCTGCCCCTGGGACGCCGGGCGGCTGCGCGCGGCCGTCGACGACACCCTGGCCGAGCACGCGCCCGTGGGCGCGCCCGCGACGTGGGTGCTCTGCAACCACGACGTGACGCGGACCGTCACCCGGTACGGCCGCGCCGACACGGGCTTCGACTTCGCCGCCAAGGCCTTCGGCACCCCGACCGACCCGGTGCTGGGCACCCGGCGCGCCCGGGCCGCCGCCCTGCTCACGCTGGCCCTGCCGGGGTCGGTGTACGTGTACCAGGGCGAGGAGCTGGGCCTGCCCGAGGCGGACGTGCCGCTGGACCGGATCCAGGACCCGATGCACTTCCGGTCGGGGGGCCGTGACCCGGGCCGGGACGGCTGCCGGGTGCCGCTGCCGTGGACGGCGGAGCCGTGGCGGACGCCCTGGCTCCCGCAGCCGGCGGACTGGGGTGCGTACGCGGCCGACCGCCAGGAGGCCGATCCCGGCTCGATGCTGAGCCTGTACCGGGCCGCCCTCGCGCTGCGGCGCGGGGCCGGGGCGTTCGGGGCCGGGGAGCTCCGGTGGCTGCCCTCGCCGGCCGGGGTGCTGGTCTTCGCACGGCCCGACGGCCTGGTGTGCGCGGTGAACCTCTCACCCGAGCCGTACGCACTGCCCGCCCACGCGGAACTCCTGCTGAGCAGCGACCCCCTCGACGGGCGGAGCCGGCTCCCGCAGGACACGGCGGCCTGGCTGCGGCCCTGACACCGCGGCCGGGCCGCCCGGCACCCCGGTCACTTCCGGTAGGCCCTGCCGGGCACGGTGACCGGGTGCGGGTGCGGCTCCGCATGCGGGTCCGGATGCCCTTGCGGGCGCGGGTCCGTCTGGCGGAGCTCGGCGAGCAGTTCGGTGCGGCCCGCCAGCATCTCGGTGAGGATGCGGCGGGCTGCGCGCAGCAGGTCGGCGACGTCGCCGCCGGCGAGGGCGTAACTGACCGTGGCGCCCTCCCGGGTGGAGACGACGATGCCCGACCGGCGCAGGACCGCGAGCTGCTGGGACAGGTTGGAGGGCTCGACGTCGATCTCCGCGAGGAGATCGCGCACCGGCATGGGTCCCGCCTGCAGGAGTTCCAGGACGCGGATGCGGACCGGGTGCCCGAGCATCCGGAAGAACTCCGCCTTCGCCTGGTACAGCGGTACCTGCATGCCCACGAGTGCTCCTGCTGTCGCCCGACCACGGCCGGGCCCGGCCCATGCCCTGCCGCCTGCGGTCTTTCGTCCCATCGTCGCGTCCCGACGGCCCTCGCATGCCCACACTTGGCCAGATTTGGATCTGCCGAATTGAAGAATTCTTCAACCAGTGGGCATGCGTGGGCCGTTGCGAGCCGTTGTCAGACCTCCAGGGCGGCCTCGATGCGGCGCAGCTGGTGCCGGGCCATGGCCAGGTTGGACCTGCCCTTGTCGAGGACCAGGTACAGGAACAGGCCGCTCCCGGACTTGCCCTTGAGCAGCCTGATCAGGTGGTACTGACCGCCGAGGGTGATCAGCAGGTCCTCGATCTCGTCCCGGAGGCCGAGCATCTCCATCGTGCGGACCTTCGCCCTGATCACGTCGGTGTTGCCCGCCGCGGCGACCGACAGGTCGAGGTCCTTGCCCCCGCCGAGGGTGCCCAGGGCCATGCCGCTGGTGTAGTCCACCAGGGCCGCGCCCAGTGCGCCCTCGATCGAGGTCATCGCCTCCTTCAAGGAGACTTCCACGTTCGCCAATTCGTCCACTCCCTCTGGTGCTCTGTTCGCGTCCGCGGTGGGAGAGGTGCGCTCCCCCACCGGAACCTGCCCGGCTCAAGCTACTGAGCCGCCGCCCCCGTGGGGCCGGAATGGCAGATTCGGCGGAAATCGATCGGAGGGAGACCCGACGGTGGTCAGCTGTTCGGGACGGTGTCCCGGAAGGCGGTGCCCGCCGCGCGCAGGGCCGCGACCTCGGCGGCGACCTGGGCCGGGGTGCGGACCCGGTCCTTGACGAAGTACACGTAGTCGACCTGCTCGTCGTACGAGCGCGGGGTGGCCGAGGTCTGGCCGGCCAGGTCGATCAGCCAGTGGTTGAAGTCGATGAACTGCGGGGTCTCCGGCAGGTAGGGCTCGCCGTGGGTGGCGACCACGCGGCCGTCGACCCAGTACGTGACCGCGGTGCCGTCGACGGTGAACTGGATGTCGTGCCAGCCGTCGTGCGAGGCGCGCTGCTCCCCGTGGGTGTTGACGGCGTTCCAGGGGTCCGGGTTGTAGGTCTCCCAGGTGGTCTCGTACATGATGTTGGCCGGCTCGCCCCAGCCGCCGTTGGGCAGGTACTCGAAGTCCTGCTCGCTGTAGGCGGGGTCCATGGGGGCGTTCAGCGGGGTGAACGCGAAGAAGGTCTGGACGACGTGGTCGCCGTCGGGGCCGCCGGACGGGGTGTCGTCGAAGCGGACCCGGGCGGCATAGGTGCCGTTCTTGAACTTGCGCGCCGTGGTCTGGAGTTCGGTCTCGCGGGTGCCGGCGGCGGTGCCGTCGGTGGTGAGGCGGAGGTTCATCACGGTGCTGCCCCCGGCGGTGGGGAAGGTGATGTCCTGCGGGGACCAGGTGGCGCCCGGGACGCCGGGGCCGCCCTGCCCCGACTTGACGGTCCAGCCGTTGCGGGCGAGGGCCGGGTCGGCGCTGGAAGCGTAGGTGAAGTCGTCGAAGAGGACGGGTGCGTCGGGGTCCGCCGGCGGGGTGGTGGGAGGTGTGGTCGGCGGGGTGGTCGGGGGCGTCGTGGGGGGCGTGGTCGGGTCGTTGCCGGCCGGGGCCGTGCCCCAGACGGGGGTGCCGCCCGACTGGAGCGTGACCTTGTCCCAGTCCGCGTACGAGGTGCGGCCGGGGCCGAAGGAGTAGTCGTCGGACTGGGTCAGCGGCTGCCAGTCGGTGCGGTGGAAGCGGAGCTGCATGTCGCCGGTGGACTGGCCGGGGGCGAGGGAGCCGGCGCCCGCGGTGAAGCCGATCTCCAGGTACCGGTCGGCGGTGGCGGTCGGGTGGTCGGGGGTGCCGAAGGTTCCGGTGATGTGGGCACAGCCCTTCACCGCCCAGGAGCAGGCGAAGCGGTAGGTGACGGCGGGGCCGTCCGCCTTGAACCAGTACCGGAGGCGCACCTGGCTGAGGGGGACGGTCGTCGAGCCGGTGTTGGTGATCTGGAGCCAGGGCTCGGACTGGTCGGCGGTGGCTCCGCCTGCGCTGGTGCGGTACTGGACGCTGAGCGCGTCGGCGGCGGCCGAGGCGGGTGCGGCCAGGAGGCCGGCGGCTGCGGTGCCGGAGAGGAGGGCGAGGGCGGCGGCCAGGGCGAGCCTGCCGCTGCGGCGGGGGCGGTCGGACACGGGATTCCCTTTCGGTGGGGGCGCGGAACGGAACCTGTGGGTGCGGGTGGTGCGGTGGGATGGGGTGGTCGTGCGGGTGGTGTGGCTGTGTGGGTGGGGCGGGTGGTGCCGGTGGTGAGGCTGTGCGGGTGGGGCGGGTGGAGGGCGTGCCGAGGGGGCGGTCGTGCGGGGTGGGGCAGTCGCGCGCGGTGCGGGCCCGCGGGTCAGGTGGCCCGGCCGTCGATGCCGAGCGCGGCCAGGCGGGGGCGGTGGGCGGCCAGGGCGGGGAGGAAGTCCCGCCGGTAGTCGCCGTCCGGGTTCCAGGCCCGGGCCGCGAGGGCGCAGAGCCGGGGCCAGAGGAGCCGGTCGTACCGGTCGGCGGTGGTGACGTACTCCGTCCAGAGCTGGGCCTGGGTGCCCAGGACGCGTGCCGCGTGCTCGGCCGGCCAGGCGGCGGGCGCGGGGTCGTTGGCGTACACCGCGGCCAGGTCCACCACCGCGCCGGGCTGGCCGGGCGCCTCGCCGGGGCGGTCCGACTGCGGGTAGTCCAGGTACGTGGAGCGGTGCGGGGCCATCACCACCTCGTGGCCGCGCCGGGCGGCGGCCAGGCCGTGCCGGGCGTCCCGCCAGGCCATCAGGGCGAACTCGGGCGGCAGGGCGGCCCCCGGCGGCAGGGCGTGGGTGTCGTCCTCGGCCCAGCACACGGGGCGCCGGCCGGCGGCCAGCACGTGGGCCCCGGCCCGGCCGAGGAACCAGCCGCGCAGGGCGCGGGGGCCGGGCAGGCCGAGCGCCGCCGCGCGGGCGCGGGCGGCGGGGCTGGACTCCCATTCCCCGGTGGGGCATTCGTCGCCGCCGAGGTGGACGTACGGGGCAGGGAAGAGGTCCATCGTCTCGTCGAGCACCGTCCGGCAGAAGTCGAGGGCGGCGTCGTGGACGCCGAGCACGGTGTCGCAGATCCCCCACTCGGTCCACACGTCGAGCCTGCGGCCGGGGTGGTTGCCGAGGTGGGGATAGGCGGCGAGGGCGGCCCGGGAGTGGCCGGGCATCTCCACCTCGGGGACGACCGTGACCCCGCGCTCGGCCGCGTACCCGACCAGCCGCCGCAGCTCGGCCTTGGTGTACGCGCCGCCGTGCGGCCGGCCGTCCCGGCGCCCGGAGCCCGGCGGACCGAGCGCGGTGCCGGCGCGGACCGAGCCCACCTCGGTCAGCAGGGGGTACGCGTCCACGGGCAGCCGCCAGCCCTGGTCGTCGGTGAGGTGCAGGTGCAGGACGTTCAGCTTGTGCAGGGCGATCCGGTCGACGGTGCGCAGCAGCCGGTCCAGTGGCTGGAAGTGGCGCGCGGTGTCGACCATCAGGCCGCGCCAGGCGTGCCGGGGCCGGTCCGTGATCTCCACGCAGGGCAGGGTCCACGCGGTGCCGGGGGCGGCGGGGCGGTCGGCCAGCGCCGCCGGGGGCAGCAGCTGGCGGAGGGTCTGGACGGCGTTGCGGAGCCCGGCGGGCCGGGCGGCGAGCAGGTGTACGCCGTCGGGCCGGACGCCGAGGCGGTAGCCCTCCGCTCCCAGCGACGGGTGTGCCGCGGGGTCGAGGGCGAGGGCCAGAGCACCGTCGGCCGCGGGCGGGAGGGGGAGGCCGGTGGCCGGGCCGAGCAGGGTGCGCAGCAGGGCGGCGGCCTGCTGTGCGGCGGGCTCGGCGCGTACGGCGGTGCCCCGGGTGAGGGTGAAGTGCCCGGGCGTGCGGGCGAGGTGGCGGGGCGCGGGCAGGAGGGCGGGGAGGGCTCCGCCGTGGGCCGGGAGCGGACGGGACGGGCTCACCAGGCTCACGGGGTCCTCCTCTGCGGGGGCTGCGTCATTGACCAGTTCCCCGACCAGTACGCCAACTGGCCAGCAACTGGTAAGGAAAGTGACACAGGCCCGGTGGTCCGTCAAGGTGTCGGAGCGCCGCCCCTCTTCCCTCAACTGCCCTTTTGAACAAGGTATTTGCGGGCTACGGAAGCTTGCGGGGACCGGTCGGCCAACTGGTAACATCGCCGAGCTGGTCTGGTCATCCGCACGGGGTAGACGAGGGGACGGGAACATGGCCGAGGCACCCGGAGGTCCGGTTCCGAAGCGGATCTGGGTACGCGACCACCTGCGCGGCCTGGCGGAGTCCGGCGGACCGGGGGCCGCCCTGCCGTCGGAGCGCGCGCTCTGCGCGGAACTGGGCGTGTCGCGGCCCACGGTGCGCGCGGCGGTGGACGACCTGGTGGCCGCGGGCCTGGTGGTCCGCGAGCACGGCCGGGGCATGTTCGTCGCCCGGCCCAAGATCACTCAGGAGCTGGCGCCGGCCGGCACGGAACCGGGCTTCAGCCTGCCCCGGGCCCGCGGCAGCTGGGCCAGCACGGTGCTGGAGTTCGGCACGGTGCCGGCGGGGACGGCCCTGGGGCGCAGGCTGCGGCTGCCGCCGGCCGAGGAGGTGGCGTACATCGCGCGGCTGCGGCTGGTGGACGGCGAGCCGATGGCGATCGAGCACCTGCACGTGCCGGCCGCGCTCGTGCCGGGGCTGGCACCGGGCGACATGGAGAGCGGGGACTTCTACGAACTGCTGGGCGCGCGGCACGGCGTACGCGTCCACGAGGCCGTCCAGGCCATCGAGCCGACCGTGCTGGGCGACCGGGAGGCCCGGCTGCTCGGCGTACCGGCGCACTCCCCCGCCCTGCGGTTCGAGCGGCTGACCACGGACCGGGAGGGGCGGCCCGTCGAGTACGTCCAGTCGGTGTACCGCGGCGACCGCTACCGGATCGTGTCGCGGATCGCGCTCGGCGGGCCGGACGGCGAGGGCGACGGCCTGCGGCACCACCCCGGCATCCCGCCCGGCGACCTGGCGGCGGGCGCCCACGGCCGGTCGGTCACGACGGGGGACGTGCAGCCGGTGCTCTGAGCCCGGCCGGCGCACGCGGCCCGCCTCCCGGGTTCGTCATGCGGGGGCCCGGCTCCGCCCGTACGGTGACGCCATGAGCGATCCGGTGCGCAACAAGGCCACGGCGATGGCGTTCTACGAGCTGATGTTCAACCAGTGCCGGCCCGCCGAGGCCGTCGAACGGTACGTCGGCGGCACGTACACGCAGCACAACCCGCACGTCGGCGACGGCAAGGAGGCGTTCGTCGCGTACTTCGAGCGGATGGCCGCCGAGTACCCGGGCAAGCGGGTGGTGTTCAAGCGGGCCTTCGCGGAGGGCGACCACGTCGTGCTCCACTGCCACCAGGCGTGGCCCGAGGAGGAGTACGCCGGGATCGACATCTTCCGCTTCGACGAGGACGGCCGGATCGTGGAGCACTGGGACGTGCTCCAGGTGGTCCCGCCGACGTCCCTGAACGGCAACACCATGTTCTGAGGGTTGCGGGCGTGCGGGCGGGGGCGAGCGGCGGCTGGGGGGTGGTGCGAGGCCGTGGGGTGGTGCGAGGCGGCGGGGACGGCCGGGGCGGCCGCGGGCCGGTCCGTGGTGGATTCGGGAAGGCGCCGTCACAGAGCCGTGAAGCTTCTCCGGGACGCTGGTGCCACGCCCAGCGCACTCCCGCGCTCCTCACCCCGGGGGACAGCATCATGAGCACCGTACGCAGAGCCGCCGTCGTCCTCACCGCCGTGTCCGCCCTCGCCCTGACGGCCTGCGGCCCTTCGCAGGACGACGCCTCGGGCGGCGGGAAGACGCCGGGCACCGGCCCGGGCGCGTCCGCCTCCGCCTCCCCCTCCACCGCACCGACGGCCTCCGCGAAGCCCACGCCGCCGTCCACCACGGCGCCGGCGCCGACCGGCGGCGGGAGTGCCGACCCCGACGACGTCTTCCCGTGCAGCACCTTCGACGTGAAGTTCACCGCGAGCCTGGCGGAGCCCACGACCGGCAGCCACCTGCTGAAGGTCACCAACAAGAGCGCCCAGCCCTGCCGGGTCCTGGGCCACCCCGTCGTCACCTTCGGCGACCTGGACGGGCAGGCCACGCAGCGCGGCACGGCTCCGGACATCGAGGACGCCTTCGAGCTGGCCCCGGGCGCGTCCGCGTACGCCGGCCTGATGGGCGGCGCGCCCGACGGGAAGGGCAGGACGGTCGACTGGATCGCCATGACCATGGACACCTCGTCCGACCTCGTACAGACCCCCCTCAAGGCGTCCACCCCGGGCCTGTACGTGTCCCCCGACAAGAACTCGGTCACCCCCTGGGTGACGAACGCGGAGGACGCGCTCAGCCTCTAGGGCACCCGCCCGGCTCCGCCGCTTCCCGCCCCTTCGCGACCCGTCCCGCCCCGTCCTGGCCCCGCCGTCCGTCCGCGTGCTCAGTCGTGGGAGGGACGGCGGTGGCGCATGCGGTGGCGCACGTACCAGATGGCGCCGACGGCGAGGGACAGCACGGTCACCGTCACGGCGGCGAGCGGCCAGCGCGAGTCGTCGACGGCGGCCACGAAGACCAGGATCACGGCGCCGACCGGCACCAGCAGCGAGGAGAGGGTCCGCAGGGCGGCCGCGACCATGCCCGGGTCGGCGGCCGTCGGATGGACCTCGGCGACCGCCTCGGCCGCCTCGGCCGGCGTCGCCGCGCCGTAGAAGGCCACCGTGCGCGCCGCCAGCTCCCCCGTCGACCGGTGGTAGGACCACCCGAGGTACGGGATCCAGACCAGCGGGGCCACCATCCCCACCAGGAAGACCAGGCCCACCAGCACCCAGCGGCCGATCTTGACGATCAGCCGGGAGGTGTCCTCCTCCGGGCCGAGGAGCCCCAGCAGGTACGCCATGCGCTTGACGAGCGACCACAGGGCGGCCACCCGGGACGGCCGCGGCCCGGGCGGCGGCGACAGGTCGCCGTCGCGGTCCGTGCGCGCCGCCAGCTTCTCCAGGGCCGCACGGGCCGCGGGGATGTCGGGGTAGACCCCCTGGATCACGAGCAGTTCGGCGGTCCGGTCCGGGGAGGTGGCGGGGCGGCCGGCCAACGCGCCCAGCTCCAGGCACATGCGCAGCTGGGCCAGCAGGGCGGCGCAGAAGGCGAAGGGGATCACCACGATGAACGGGCCGCCGACGAAGGAGCCCTCGGTGACCACGATCCGCCGGCCCCGGCTCGCCACCATGCCGCGCAGTTCCTCCGCGCCCGCGTCCGGGTGGTCGGCGCGGACCTTGGCGACCGTGCGGGCCGCGGCGCTCCCGAGCCGGCGGGACGCGAAGGAGGCCAGGATCTCGGGGAGGTGGCCGGGGTCGGCCAGCACGGCGCGCAGCAGCCAGCGCGCGAGGCCCTCCTCGGTGCGGCCCGAGGTGTCGGGCGGATCGTCGTCCGGGGAGGCGTCGTGGGCGCCGTGGTTGCCGTACGCGGCGGCGCTCCGGGCGTCGTCCGGGATCGCCTTCCGGGCTGCGTCCGGGGCCTCGTCCCGGGCTCCGTCCGAGGCGGCGGCGTACCGGTCGTCGGCCGCGCGCAGGCCGTCGGACCGGTCGGGCCCTCCCCCGGCGGGTGGCGAGGTGTCCGTGGGAGCGGGGTCCGGGCCGGGGATGCCGGGGGGTACCTCGGAGGCCATGCCTCCATTGTGGCCGCAGGCCCCGCGGGGCACCCCCGCAGCGGGCCCGTCGGGTGATCAGGCCTCCGGCCGCCACAGCATCAGGTTGCTCATCAGCTCCGCCTGCTCGATCGCGTCGTCGAGGGCGTGGTGGGTGTGCCGCCGCCGGGACAGCAGCTCGCGCGGCATCGTCCCCTTGGCCACCGACCGCAGCGGCAGCCCGGCCTTGGCGGCGTAGAGGGTCTTCATGTCCAGGCAGCCCGAGTGTCCGAAGGGGCTCTCCCCGGTGAACCGGATGAGGTACCAGTACAGGAAGGTCCAGTCGTACGAGGCCGGGTAGCCGCACATCACCGGCTGCGCGCCCTCGGAGACCCGCCGCACCCACGAGCTGAACGCGCGCAGGGCCGCCTCGGGCGGCGTGCCCGCGGTGCGCAGCCGCTCCCGGTCGAGACCGCTGACGGCCAGCGCCTCCGGTACGAACTCGTCGCTCACCGGCCGCAGCTCACGGTAGAAGGTATGCCGCTCGGGGTCGGCCGGGACGTACCCGTCCACGTCCTGCCGGCCGGCGACGGCGGCGCCGAGGCTGAGCATGGAGTAGGGGCCGGGGATGGGGCCGTCGGCCTCGATGTCGACGGAGATGTAGAGGCTGGGGCGGATCTTGCGGGGTGACATGTCCGTGAGCATGTCAGCCGGCGGGCGGCGGGGCATCCTGATTTCCGGGTGGTGCCGGTGTCCCCTCGGGACACCGCGAGGCAGCCCGCGAAGGGGCGGGCGAAGGAGCGGTCGACGGGGCGCGGGCGGCATCGGCGGAAGGCACTGCGCGGGGGCAGCGGGACGCGGGTACCGCGCGGTAACCTCCCGGCATGATTGTCATGGACATGTTACGAGCGCGTTCGCGCGGGCGGCATCGCGGCCGCCGCGGCCTGCGCGCCCTCGTGTGCCTCCTGCTGCTGGCCCTGCTCGGTACGGCGGCCTCCGCGACCGCCGCCCCGGCCCCGGCCGGCTCCCGCGCCGCGGCCGGCCCGGCGACCACCGCGGCCACCGCGGCCACCGCCGCGGCCGACTCCGCCACCCGGGCGGCCGCCGGCCCCGCCTCCGCCCGCTGGGGCGACCGCCGGCTCGACGAGGTGGCCTTCCTGACCACGCACAACGCCTTCACCAACTACGAGGACTCCCGCTGGAGCTCGGTCAACCAGTCCGAGTCGGTGCGCGCCCAGCTCGACAACGGGGTGCGCGGCCTCAGCCTGGACACCCACTGGTACGAGCGCAGCACCTGGCTGTGCATCATCAGCTTCGGCAGCGACTGCTACCCGAGCGACGTGTACCTGTGCCACGGCGACTGCAAGACCTTCGCCGGAGCCACGTACGCCCTGCCCCGGCAGTCGTTCCACGGCACCATGCAGACGGTGGTGGACTTCCTCGCCACCCACCCCCAGGAGGTCGTGACCGTCTTCCTGGAGGACTACGTCAGCGCCGGGCAGCTGCAGAACTCGCTCGGCCGGGTCCGCGGGCTGAACGAGCTGCTGTTCCGGGCCGACGACTGGGGCGTACGGGAGAGGGGCTGGCCCAGGGTCGCCGACCTTGTCACGGCGGGCAAGCGGCTGCTGGTCTTCTCGGACCGCCCCGACCGCGAGCACCTGGGCGTCATGTACGACAGGTCGTGGACGGTCAGCAACTACTGGAGCCTCGGCGACCTCGGCAACGACCTGGCCTGCGTCACCCGCTGGGCCGACGTGCCGCTGGACCGCCGGGAGCCGGGCTTCCGGCGGCTGTTCACGATGAGCCACCACCGCAACGTGCCCACCGTCCTCACGGCCGCCCTCGACAACGGGGCGAAGCTGCGGGACCGCATCGCCGGGCAGTGCCGGACCGCCACCGGGGGCCGCGACCCGAACTACGTCTCGGTCGACTTCCACCGGCTGTCGGACAACAGCGGGCACACGCCCGCCTCGATCGTGGCGGAGCTCAACGCGGGCCCCTGAGCCCGGGCGGTCAGAAGTGGTGGAGCTGCCAGGTGAACTTGCCCCCTCCCACCCAGCGGACGGTCTCCAGGTCGTCGAGGTCGTGGATGTGGACCCCCGCCTCCGCGGCGATGAGGATCACGTCCGTCATGGACCTGGCCGTCCCCACCACCTCTCCGTCGACCTCGACGATGCGGAAGGGCGGGTCACCGCTCTGCACTCCCAGAACGGTGACCCTCGGGCTTGAGATGAACGGGCTCGCACCTTCGGTCATGCAGTGACGGGTTCCACGCGGCGGCCTCCGCCAATCGCGTTGCGGAAAGAGACCGTCCGGTCACGCGGCGGACCCGCCCGGGATCCCCGGCGGATCCGCCCGCCGCCGTGCCCTTTCCCCCCGCCCGGCCGGGCGGGCGCGCGGTCAGGTCGGGGTGAGCGCGGCGGCTGCGGCGAAGAGGCGGGCGCAGCGCGCGGCCATGGCCTCGGAGGACTCCTCGGGGTGCTTGACCCACCAGCGCACCAGGGTGGCGACCAGGTCGCGCCAGACGTACTTGAGGGCGTCGGCGTCCAGCGGGTCCGCCGATCCGGTGGCGCGCAGCAGGTCGGCCGTACCGCCGGCGGCCATGGCGTCGACGGCGGACCAGTACGCGGCGGCCCGGCGGGCGGCCTCGCCGCCGGGCGGCAGCGTGGTGTCGTACAGCACGAACCACGCCTCCCGCTGCCCTTCGAGGGCGTCGAAGATCCCGCGCAGCACGCGCAGGGGCGTGCCCGGCCCCGTCCCGCGGTCGCCCATGCCGGTGCGGATCGCCGCCACGAGGCGGTCGCCGACCGGCGTCAGGCAGGCGACGTACAGGTCCTCCTTGGTCCCGAAGTACTGGTGCAGCAGCGTCTTGGTGACCCCCACGCGGGCGGCGATCGCGGCGAGTGACGCCGCCGCGTAGCCGTGCGTGCCGAACTCCTGCGTGGCGGCCGCGAGGATCTGCTGTTCGCGGTCCCGGCGGGGGACGCCCTTGGTGCCGGCTCTGGATCGGGGGGTTGCCATGCGGCGATATTATCAGTAGGTAATTTACCGCTAGGTAAGTTACTGCTATCCCTGGAGCGACAGCCATGGCAGGCACCGCGACGCAGCCCACCTCACGCACCCGTTCCTGGTGGGGCTGGGGGTGGACGGACGCCCACCCGGACGACGCCGAGTGCGTCGCGATGGGCGCCTTGCTCCCGGGCACGCTGGCCCGGCCGCTGCCGGTGCCGCGCGTGGCGGACCTGCGCATCGGGGCCCCCGCCGTCGAGCCGCCCGCCGCCCTGGCGCACGTGGTCCGCACGGACCCCGGGGACCGCGCGGCCCACGCCATGGGGAAGGCCTACCGCGACGTCGTCCGCGCCCTCCGCGGCCGGCCCGGGCGCGTCCCGGACCTCGTGGCCCGCCCGCGGGACGAGCGGGAGGTGGCGGACCTGCTCGACTGGGCCGCGGAACGCGAGGTCGCGGTGGTGCCGTACGGGGGCGGGTCCTCGGTGACCGGTGGCGTGGAGTACCGCGGTGACGCCCACCGCGCCGTGCTGTCCCTCGACCTGACCGCGATGGACCGGGTCCTGGAGGTGGACGAGCTCGGCCGGGCGGCCCGTATCCAGGCCGGCACGCTCGGCCCGGCCCTGGAGGCCCAGCTGCGGCCCCACGGGCTGACGCTCCGGCACTTCCCGCAGAGCTTCGAGTTCTCCACGCTGGGCGGCTGGCTCGCCACCCGGGCGGGCGGGCACTACGCCACCGGGCCCACGCACATCGACGACTTCGTCCAGTCGCTGCGGGTGGTCACCCCGGCCGGCGTGAGCGAGTCGTGGCGGCTGCCCGGCTCGGGGGCGGGTCCGTCGCCCGACCGGCTGTTCCTGGGTTCCGAGGGCGCGCTCGGGGTGATCACGGAAGCGTGGGTGCGGCTCCAGGAACGCCCCGTCCACAAGGCCTCCGCGGCGGTGGACTTCGCCGACTTCCACGCCGCGCTGGAGGCCGTACGGCTGATCGCCCAGTCCGGTCTGATGCCGGCCAACTGCCGCCTGCTGGACGCCGGCGAGGCGGCCCTGTCGGGCGCCTCTCACGACGGCAGCGCCGTACTGGTCCTGGGCTTCGAGTCGGCCCACTCACCGGTCACGTCCCGGCTGGCCCAGGCACTCGACCTGGCCCGCTCCCAGGGCGGCCGGGCGGACGGCACGCCGGGGGGCGGGGCGTCCGTGGCGGGGGGCGGGGCGTCGCCGGCGGGCGGAGGCGGGGCGGGAGGCGGGAGCCGGGCGGGGGCCGGGAGCGGCACGGCGGGCGGGAGCCGGGCGAGGGCCGGGGAACGGAATCCGGACGGAACCGGTGACGGGGCGGTGGACGCCTGGCGCTCGGCGTTCCTCCGGATGCCGTACCTGCGGGACGGGCTGGCCCGGATGGGCGCCGTCGCGGAGACCTTCGAGACGGCGGCCACCTGGGACCGGATCCCGGGGCTGATCGAGGCGGTCCGCACCGAGGTCGGCGCGGCGGCCCGGAAGGCCACGGGCCACCCGGCGACCGTCAACTGCCGCCTCACGCACGTCTACCCCGACGGGGCGGCCCCGTACTTCACCGTGCTGGCAGCGGGGCGGCCCGGCGACGAGGTGGCCCTCTGGGACGACCTCAAGGCGGTGGCGAACGACGTGCTGCACCGGCACCGGGCCACCATCACCCACCACCACGCGGTCGGCCGCGACCACCGCCCGGCGTACGACCTCCAGCGCCCGGCCCCCTTCGCCACCGCCCTGCGCGCCGCCAAACACGCCCTGGACCCGGCGGGCATCCTCAACCCGGGCATCCTGATCGACTGACCACCGCCCGGGACAGCGAGGCTCGTCAGCACGGGCCGACCGCCTTCGGCGGGCGCCGAACGCCGACCATGCAGGGGCAGCGGACGCCAAGGCTGCGGGCCCGCACACCGGCCGCAGCCGCCAACGGCCGGCCACCTCGGCCGGCAACGGCCAGGGTCACTCCCCCGGGCCCAGGCCGCGCCTGTTGCCGCTCGGCCGACGACCTTTGCACGGCGACGGCCAGGTCCCGTACAGGACACCGGGCCCACGACGGTGGCTCGGGCAGCCACGAGACCCAGGCCGTGGGCAGATTGCAAGGCAACCGAAGGGGGCGCGACTCGACGGCCGAGTGGCGGCGGCCAGCCGGCCTCGGGACGCGGCCTCTGACCGGGGCGATTCCGGCCGCCAGCCGGCCACGGCCGACCGCCGGCCGGGCGACGCGTGACAGTCAGGCTCCCGCTGACAGCCGGCGGGCGCCTGGGTCCCTCCTGCGTTCAGGTCTGCCCGCGTGCCTGCAGGCGGGCGAGGGTGCGGGCCGCCTTGTCCGCCTCCTTCCGTGCGGTGCGGGCGGTGCGGGCGGCTTCGCGGTGCTGGGTCGCGGCGCGGTCCGCCGTGGTGCGGGCTTCCGCGAGGTGGCGCTCCGCCTCTGCCAGTTGTTCCTGGCGTTCCCTGAGCGCCGTACTGGTCCGGCGGAGTTCCTCTTCCGCGTCGCGAAGCTCCTGCCGGCCGCGTTCGGCCTCCCGGGCTGCCGCGTCGGCAGCCTCCTGCGCCTGCTCAAGGGCACGCACATGCGCGGGGTCGGGGGCGGACGCGGGGGCCTCCGGCTCAGGGACAGGCTCAGCCGAGCGGCGGGCCCGTGCCGGGGCCGGCTTCCGCTCCGAGGCGGATTCGGGCTTTGCCCGGCGGGTGGCCGAGGGGCCTCCGGGCTGTACCGCAGCAGCATCCGGTTCCGTCGGCTGGGCGGGCTTCGGTCGCTGGCGGGGGCGTGCCGCGGCCGTGTCCGGATCTGTCCGCGGGGCTTGCTCCAGCGGGCCTGAGCTGGCCGCGGCAGGATGCGGGGCCGTCGGCTGGGCGGGGCTCGGCGGGCGGCGGGGGCGTACCGCAGCCCCCGGCTCCGCCGCCGAGGCCGCGGCGGGGTCGGGCTCGGGCTCGGGCTCGGGCGGGCGGAGGGCTCGTACCGCCGTGGGGTCCGGTTCGATGCCGAAGCCTGCCGGCGGGGGCGGGGTTCTGGCCAGGCGGGCGGCCAGCCACTCCCGGGCGACCTCCGGGTCGGCCAGGGCCGCGTGGAGGGTCTGCTCGATCTCCCGCAGGCCCGGCTCCGAGACCGGCCGGCCCTCCTCCGCGGCCAGCGCGGCGGCGTCCCGCGCGAGGGCGGTGACCAGTACGTGCCGCTGGTGGGACAGCTCCCGCAGCTCCTGCCCCGCCAGCGTCCGCTGCGCCTCGCCCAGGGCGCGGCCCAGCTCGACCAGCCGCTCCGCCTCGCCAGGCCTGCGGCGGGCGAGGAGGTTCGCGGCCCACGCCGCCGCCGTCGGCCTGCGCAGGGCGGCGATCCGCTTGGCCAGGGCGCGGTCGCCCTCCTGCCGCGCCCGGGCGGCCATCGCGTCCCGGGCGGCGGTGAACCCGGCCGGGTCCAGCCCGTACAGTTCGGCGGCCGCCGACTCCAGTTCCACTCCCCCACTCTCGCGCACTCCCGCGTGCGGGGGCGGGGTCCGGCGGCCACCGGAGCGGGCGGGTCCTCCGTACGGGGCAGGGACCCGGACGGAGGACCCGTATGGGGCAGGGACCCGGACCGGTCGGGGACCGGTCCGTCAGGGACCGGTCCGGTCAGGGCTTCACGGCGATGCGGCCCTCGTCCATGCGGGTCAGCAGCAGCCGGGCGCCCGTCTCCTCCAGGAACTCGTCCACGGCCTGGCGGGAGCCCTGCCAGTACCCGTAGTCGTCCAGCAGCAGGACGCCGCCCGGAACGAGCCGGTCGTAGAGGTGCTCCAGCTCGTGCTTGGTCGAGGTGTACCAGTCGGTGTCCAGGCGGAGGATCGCGATCTGCTCCGGCGCCTGCTCGGGGATCGTGTCCTCGACCTTGCCCTGGACGTAGTGCAGCCGCTCCGCCGGGTAGTCGATCCGGGAGAAGCCGTCCTGTACGTCGTCCAGCGTGGCCAGCGCCCAGATCGGCCGGTCCTTGCCCTGGGTGGCCAGCAGGTCGGCGGCGCTGGCGCCGTCGACGCGCTTGTCCTCCTCGGTGGGCTCGGTCATGCCCTCGAAGGTGTCGAAGAGGTACAGCTCGCGGTCGGTGACGTCCAGGGACAGCAGGGTGCGGGCCACGGCCTGCATGCTGCCGCCGCGCCAGACTCCGCACTCGACGATGTCACCGGGCAGCTCGTGCCGGGTGATGTAACGGACGGACTGCACCAGCGCGTTCAGGCGCTCGACCGAGGTCATCGTCCACGGCTTGACCGCGGTGATGATCTCCTTGGCCCCGTCGTCGTAGTCCGCCGGGAAGCGGAGTCCGGCCGGCTTCGGAGCCGCCGGCTTCGGGGCCGCCTTGGGGGTCGGGGTCGCCTTCCCCGCGGGGCGGGCCTTGCGCAGCTCATAACCGGTGAGCTGCGCCAACTTCTGGTTCACACTCGAACGCCACGTCATGCCGCCCGAGCGTACGTTCCAATCCCGCGCCTGTCTGCCGTTCGGACCAAGATCGGTCCGCGGGTGTGCGGCCGGGCCGGCGTGCCGTCGTTCGCGGGGTCGGCAGAGGAGGAACTGCCGGGCGGCGCGGGTGCCTTCACCGGTGCGGCTCCGCGGCTGTACGGCTACGCGGCTCGGCGGCTCTGGGCGAAGCGTCCGGCGCCGGGTACGCCGACCGGCCCCCCGCCCGCGGAGCGTGCCCGACCTCGCCCGCGCCTGCTTCCGGGGCCACAGCCGGCGCTCCCGGCGAGCAGCAGCACGGGCACGGGCACGGGCAGGATGCGGTGAGGGGCAGCCGGGAGGCCGGGGAAAAGCCAGGGCAGGCAGGGGCGCGACGCCCTGGGCGTCGGCGGTCTCAGGGGAAACGGCACAACGCCGGTCAGCCGGATGCGCCGCACCGCGATCCGCGCGCGACCGCCACGGCGCCGGACCGGTTTCCTCGGTGGGGCGACACCGCCGGAGGTCGCGGCCCGTCCGGGCTGCGGCCTCGGTGGGGCGACACCGCCGGAGGTCGCGGCCCGTCCGGGCTGCGGGTGTGCCCGCGCACACCGCGACCCGTTCCCGGGCCGGCCCGGAGCACCAGCACCGCTCGCCGGGGCCGGCAACCGCACGAAGGCCGCGGATCGCGGCAACGGTAGCGCCCAAGACACCCGGGGAGCGGCCCGGGCCGCCGCGTGCGGCCATCGCCCCTCCCCCCTGCCGAGCCTGGCTCAGGCTCGGGATGGGCCCGGGGCAGGTCAGGCAGCGCCTGCCGGGCCGGTGTCGCCGTCGGGGAAGTCCTGGCCCCAGCCGTCCGGGGACGCGTCGGCGGTGCGCATGGTGCCCCACCTGCCGCCGTCCTCGGACGAGGCCGGCTGGACGTCGATGCAGTTCGGGCAGACGGGCATGGGACGGGCCTGGGCCACGGGGAGGGTCAGGGCGGTGACCGCGGCGGCCAGCGTGAGGGCGACAGCGGTACGGGTGAGGAACCTGGTCATGGCCGGATGGTCGCAGGGGACGGGAGGCGGACGACAGAGTTCAGCCGGGTGCGGTGGCGGGGGCGTGGCGGAACCCGTGTGGACGCGGGGCTCGCCCAACGCACCTGCTGCCGGCCGGCGACGGGTGGGGCCACGCCGGCACGGCGTACTCGTCCGCCCGGCGGGCAGGCGAGAACGGCGGACGCCGCCGGACCCGCGCCTCTGCCCAGCACGGGCCAGCAGGCCGCAGGCGCAACGGCGGTGCGGCGGTGCGGCGGTGCGGCGGGGAGGGTCCCGCTCGCGGGTGCCGGGGGGCGCCGAGGCGCGCGGTGCTGGGCAGGTGGGGGGCTCGGGGGCGGCGGTGGGGTGGGGGTGGTGCCATCCCGGTGGGGCGTGGGGCGCTGTGCCCGGGTGGCCGGTGCCTACGCCCCGTACCGCCGCCTCCTTTGCCGGGAGCCGCGCGGCGGGGAGGGGCGTTGGCGGAGGATGGGGGGATGCGACGCATCGTTCTTCTCGACGCCCCGTCCAACCTCGGGCTCCGGCCGCCCGTGCCCGGGGCCGTGCCCGGTGTGTACAAGCTGGCCGGCGCGCTGCGCGAGCAGGGGCTGCTGCGGCGGCTCGGTGCCGTCGAGGGCGGGGTGGTCGTGCCGCCGCGCTACGACCGGGGTGACTGGCGGGAGGGGGACGGCGTGTTCCACGCCGGGCCCCTCGCCGCGTACACCGTCACGCTCGCCGACCGGATCGAGGCGCTGCTGCGGGCGACTTCCCCGTGGTCCTCGGCGGCGACTGCTCGATCCAGCTCGGCGCGTCCCTCGCCATGCGCCGGCTCGGCCGGTACGGGCTGGCGGCGATCGACGGCTCCGCGGACTTCCGCCACCCGGGCAACGAGGCGGTCAACGGCCCCGTCGGCGCGGCCGGCGGCGAGGAGCTGGCCCTCGCCACCGGCCGCGGTCAGTCCGACCTCTCGGACCTGGAGGGCCTCGGCCCGTACCTGCGCGACGAGGACGTACGCCTCTTCGGCCTGCGCGACGGTGACGGGGACCTGCCGGAGCTGCGCGCCGCGGGCATCACCGCGGCCACGGTCGGGGAGATCAGGGAGCGCGGGGCGGCGGCGGTGGCCGAGGCCGCGCTGAACGGGCTGCACCCGCCCGTGACCGACGGGTTCTGGGTGCACCTGGACGCGGACGTGCTGGATCCGGCCGTCATGCCGGCCGTCGACAGCCCCGATCCGGGCGGCCTGCTGCCGGCCGAACTCGCCGGCCTGCTGCGGGTGCTGGTCGGTTCACCGCGGTGCGTGGGCCTGAACGTGACCATCTACGATCCCGACCTCGACCCGGACGCGAAGGCGGGCGCGCTGCTGGCCGACCTGGTCGTCGAGGCCTTCGCCTGACCTGTCCTGACGTACCGTCAAGCCGTGCCGGCGGGCGGGTGGTGCCGGAAGTGGGCGTGGGCGGTCGGCAGGTGGAGCGGTACGACGGCGGCCGCGCCGAGCAGGTCGGGGAGGGCGGCGAGCAAGGCCCAGCCGCCGGGCACCGTCCCGGCCATGCCGAGGTCGGTGGCCCGGGCCGACAGGGCGACGGCCGCCGCGGCGGTGAGCACGATCCTGGCCCAGGCCCGGCCCGCCCGTACGTACGCGGCCACGGTGATCCAGGCGGCCAGGAGTACGCCCGACACCGCGCCGGACAGGGCCAGCTGCCGGGCGGCGGCACCGGCCCCGACGGCCGCGGTCATGTCGTCCAGCCCGGTCGGCTCGACCACGAACGCGCCCAGCACCCACACCACCGCCTCACCGGCGCACGCCGCGAGGGTCAGCCGCCAGGCCGCCTCGACCGGCCGGGGCCGCCGCCCCGCACCGCGCCAGCTCCCGCTCCCCGTACCAGACATCCGTCCATCCCTCGCGTGGCTCGTGTGCGACGCCTTGTCAGATGGGCTGACCGGCCTGCCGGTTCCTCGTGCGGGGCGCGAAACCGGCCGCGCGGATCCGGTGGCCGGTCCGACCGTGGAATTCAGGCGAACCACGGAACGCGGCAGGCGTGTGGTTCCGTGGCCGGCGGGCACATCGTGCGGAGCACGGTCGTGCGGATGGCGCGCCAGGTGCGCAGCGAGCAGACGAGCCGGACCCGCAGCTCCACCGGCTCACGGGTGCCCGGGTCCTGGCCGGGGTGCTCCCAGGCCCACTGGTCCGCCAGGACGTCGTACATCTCGGCCGTCGTCACCTGGCCCCCGGGCAGCGTGTGGGCGACCGTCGTGTCGACGAGCCGGGCGGTCCGCGCGCGTACCGCGTCCTCGACGAGGCCGACGGTCCACTCCAGTCCTTCGGCGTCGGCGTACAGGCCGAGGCGCAGCGTACGGGTCCTCAACGGCATGGGCGGGTCCTCAGGGGGAACGGGCGGGTCGTCAGTGGCATGGGCGGGTCCTCAGGCGGCATGGGCGGGTCCTCAGTGGCACGGGCGGGTCTCCCGGTCGGGTGGTGCGTCGCGGCCGTCGCGCGGGCCGAAGGCCGCGAGCGCGGCCGCGTCGGTCGGTGGGGTGCGGAGGTACGCGTCCGCCCAGCCGGCGATGCCGGGGTACGCGGAGTCCCCGGTCAGCCTCGCCACGGCGGCGTCGGCGTCGAAGTCCGTGGTGCGCAGCGCGACGCCGGGGCCCAGCAGGGCCCAGTGGGCGCCGGTGCGGCCGTACGGCATGCCGACGCTGCCGGGGTTGACGACGAGCCGGCCGTGGGCGAGGCGTACGTACGGCATGTGGGTGTGGCCGAGTACGACGGTCCGCACGGCGGGATCGACACCCGCGAGGACCTCCCGCCAGCGGTCCGGGCGGGAGTCCACCAGCACCGTCTCCTCGTCGTCGCGCGGCGTGGCGTGGCAGAAGAGCACCTCGCCCAGGCCGTCCAGCGGGAGGGTCAGCGAGCGGGGCAGGGCGGCCAGCAGGGTGAGGTGGTCCTCGCGCAGCTGCTCCGCCGCCCAGGGGGCGATCGGGTCGGGGATGGTGTCGCGCTGCCCGCGGCGATACTCGACGAGTTCGCGGTCGGCGTTGCCGGCGATCCGGAGCGCGCGGTCGCCGAGACCGGTCAGCAGGTCGAGGACCTCGGCGGGCTGCGGGCCCGCCGCGATGTCGCCGGTGAGCACGATGCGGTCGGCGGCCCGTACGTCCGGCTCGTCGAGCACCGCCTCCAGGGCGGGCAGCACGCCGTGGACGTCGGAGAGGACCGCGACGGTCCGGATCTTCGGCATGATCACCACTGTGGTGGGGGACGCGGCCGGGGGAAAGGGTGTTCGCTCGCCGCTGAGCGGCGGGTAGGGTGGCGATCTTCGGCCGGCGGCAGCCCGCCGGAGTCCTGAGAAGGCGTGACGCCGATGAACCCCCCGTCCACTCCCCCGCCGCCGCCCTCCCTCGGCCGTGCGCTGGACCGCGTCGCCGAAACGTTCCGGGGGATGACCGCCCGGGCCGACGAGACCCAGTGCGACTGCCACTGGGGCAGCGCGGAGGAACTCGCGCTGCTGAAGGTGCCGGACGTGGAGCTCGACGGCGACCTCCTGGACCGGACCTGGTGCGCGCCGGACTGGGACGACCACGGCGCGGTGCTGCGGCGCATCCTGCCCCAGCTGGCGCGGGAGCTCGCCGCGGGACGGGTCGACCTCGTCGGCCGGCAGAACGTCGGCACGTCCTTCGCGCGCGGCGGGTGGCGGGACTGGCCCGCCGGGCAGGCGACGGTGGTGTGGGAGTTCCTGCACGCGTGGTGGGCCCGGGTGCTGACCGACCCGGAGTCCCCGTACCCGGCGCACGAGGCGCTGGTCGTGTGCGCCCAGGCGTCCGGCACCCTCACCCCGTGGCTCGCGGCCTGGGAGGCGCTGGACGGCCCCGTGGCGGACCGTCACCTGGCGGAGGTGGTGCGGGGGTGGGACTGGGACCTGCTGCGTGACGAACTCCCCTGGCGGCCCTGGGAGGACGAGGAGGAGGACGCGCTGCGCACCGAACTCCGCGGCTGGCTCGTCCGGCACGTGCCCGCCCGGCTGCGCGGCACGCCCGGCCACGAGGAGGTGCTCCACCGCGCCCGGCTGCTCGGGCTGACGGGTCCGGCCCGCTGGGAGGATCCGCACTGGCCGGCCGACCTCGGCTGAGCCGGCGGTCGGCGGGACATCCGGGTCCGGGTGCGGGGCGGGGTCCGTAGGCTGCCGTCCGCACCCCGAGGGCGGGTGCGAGCAGGCGTACGGACGGACGGAGGGCGCGCATGGGCGACGACGAGACGGTGTACGCGGAACTGGACCGGCGGGCCGCGGAGGCGGCCGCGGACGTGGTCGCCTGGCGGCACCACCTGCACCGGCACCCCGAGCTGCCCAACCGGGAGGCCGGCACCGCCCGGTACGTCGCCGACCACCTGCGCGCGCTCGGGCTCGACGAGGTGCGGACCGGGATCGCCGGGCACGGCGTGGTCGGCGTGCTGCGCGGCGGGCTCCCCGGGGAGCGGGTGGCCGCGCTGCGGGCCGACATGGACGCCCTGCCGGTGAAGGACCTCAGCGGGGTGGAGTTCGCGTCGGCCGTGGTCGACCCGGACTACCCCGGCGGCCCCTTCCCCGTCTCGCACGCGTGCGGGCACGACTGCCACACCGCCATGCTGATGGGCGCGGCGACCGTGCTGGCCGGGATGCGCGAACGGCTCCCCGGCACCACCCTGTTCGTCTTCCAGCCCGCCGAGGAGGGGCCCGCCCGTCACCGAGCCGGGCGGGGCGCGGCAGATGGTGGCGGAGGGCGCGTTCGCGGATCCGGAGCCGACCATGGCCTTCGGGATGCACGTCACGCCCTATCCGAAGGGGTACGTGGGGTACCGGGTGGGCAACCAGTACGCCGCGTCCTGCCTGGTCAGGATCGTGATCACCGGCCGGCAGGTGCACGGGTCCACCCCCTGGCAGGGCATCGACCCGATGCCGGCGGCCGGCGCGGTCCTGACCGGGATCGGGCAGCTCTACCGGCAGGTGCGCGCCTTCGACGCCGTCACGGTCACGATCGGGCACGTCGAGGACGTCGGCCGGTTCAACATCATCGGCGAGACCGTCACCCTGTGGGGCACGATCCGCTGCGCCGTGGAGTCCGACATGGGCGCCGTGCGGGAGCGGCTCACCCGGCTCGTCGAGCACTCCGCGGCCGCCTACTCCTGCACCGCGACGGTGGACTACCTCCAGGACGTGCCGCCCGTGCACAACACCGAGGGGTGGATGACGGCCGCGCTGCCGACGCTGCGGCGCGTCGTCGGGCCCGGGCGGGTGCGGGAGACCTCGCCGACGATGGGCTACGACGACGTGTCCGAGCTGGTCGGACGGTACGGCGGGCTGTACGTGATGCTCGGCGTCCAGGACGCCGAACTGGACGCGCAGGGCACGCCCGTCCCGGTACCCGGCGGCCGGGGCCTGGTCACCAACCACCACCCCGGCTTCTACGCGGACGACGCCACCCTCGTCACCGGCGTCCGCCTGCACACCCACACGGCGTACGACCACCTCACGGGCACGCTCGTCGAGGGCCGCCCGGACGCCGCGGCAGCGGCCGAGGCCCCCGCACGGGGCTGAGGCGGGCGCTCGTCAAGGTTTCGCCGCTGCGTGCCGTGCCGGCGTTCCGGCGGTTGTGCGTCGGGCAGACCCTGTCGGGGTTCGGGAGCCAGATGACGCTGGTCGCGGTCGTGGTCCGGATCTGGCAGACCACGGGCAGCACCGCGTGGACGGGCACGGCCGGGCTGGCCCTGCCGGCCGGGCCGGCCCTGGGCGGGCTGGCCCCCGGCGGCCTCGGGCTCGGCGTCTGCTACCTGGTGGACACCCTCACCTTCCTCGCCGCCCTCGCCGGCGCGTACCGGCTGCCCCGGATGCGCCCCGGGGACCGACCGGCGCGGCCCGGGGTCCGCGGGCTGCTGTGCCTCGCCGCCGTCGCCGCGGTCGCGGCCGGCACCCGCGAGCTGCGGGGCGCGCCGGACGGCGGGCGCGGCCCGGCGGTGCCGGCGGGGTCCTGAGGGGGCGCAGCCAGGGTTCTGTGAGGGGCGGGTACGGACTCCCCCGCGCCCGGTGCGTCCGTACGGCTCTCCCGGGCGGAAGGGATGGGTGGGGGAAGAGAGGATGGTGCCGTGAGTCCACGACCGACGGAGGACACGGAGCCCGGCTCCGGCGAGGGGCCGCTGTGCCTGGTGACCGGTGCCGGCGGCTACATCGGCGGACGGCTCGTCCCCGAGCTGCTGCGCGCGGGGTACCGGGTGCGCTGCCTGGCCCGCACCCCCGCCCATCTGCGGGACCACCCCTGGGCCGGGCAGGTCGAGGTGGTGAAGGGCGACGTCACCGACGCCGGGAGCCTGCGGGACGCCCTGGAGGGGGTGCGCGTCGCCTACTACCTGGTGCACTCCATGAACTCCGGCCCCGGCTTCGAGCGCACCGACCGCCTCGCCGCCCGCTGCTTCGCCGACACGGCCGCGGAGGCGGGCGTGCGGCGCATCGTGTACCTGGGCGGGCTGACGCCGCGGGACGTGCCGGAGGCGGAGCTCTCGCCGCACCTGCGGTCCCGCGCCGAGGTCGGGCGCATCCTGCTCGCGTCCGGCGTGCCGACGACGGTGCTGCGGGCGGCGGTGGTGATCGGTTCGGGCTCGGCGTCGTTCGAGATGCTGCGCTACCTCACCGAGCGCCTCCCCGTGATGGTGACGCCCAGCTGGGTGGCCACCAAGGTGCAGCCGATCGCGATCCGGGACGTGCTGCGCTACCTGGTCGGCAGCGCCGGGATGCCCGGCCACGTCAACCGCGCCTTCGACATCGGGGGTCCGGACGTCCTGGACTACCGGACGATGATGATCCGTTACGCCGAGGTCGCCGGCCTGCGGCGGCGGCTGATCCTGTCCGTGCCGATGCTGACACCGGGGCTGTCCAGCCACTGGATCGGCCTGGTCACGCCGGTCCCCCCACGGCTGGCCCGGCCGCTCGCCGAGTCGCTGCGCCACGAGGTCGTCTGCGCGGAGCACGACATCGCCGACTGGGTGCCGGACCCGCCGGGCACCCCGGTCACGTTCGACCGAGCGCTGCAACTGGCCCTGCAGAAGGTGCGGGAGGCCGACGTCGCCACCCGCTGGTCCTCCGCCTCGCTGCCCGGCGCGCCGAGCGACCCGCTGCCGACCGACCCGGACTGGGCGGGCGGGAGCCTGTACGAGGACGTGCGCGAGCGGGACGTGGCCGCCGGGAGCCGGAACCTGTGGCGGGTGGTCGAGGGCATCGGGGGCGAGAACGGCTGGTACTCGTTCCCCCTCGCCTGGGCGGTACGCGGCTGGCTCGACCGGCTCGTCGGGGGCGTCGGCCTGCGCCGCGGGCGCCGCGACACCGCACGGCTGCGGGTCGGCGACTCGCTGGACTTCTGGCGGGTGGAGGAGATCGAGCCGGGCCGCCTGCTGCGGCTGCGGGCGGAGATGCGGCTGCCGGGACTGGCCTGGCTGGAGATGTCCGCGGAACCGGACGGGGACGGGCGTTCCCGCTACCGGCAGCGGGCGCTGTTCCACCCGCGGGGGCTGGCCGGGCACGTGTACTGGTGGAGCGTGGCGCCGTTCCACGCCGTGGTGTTCGGCGGGATGGCCCGCCGGATCGCGCGGACGGCGGAGGAGGGGGCGGGCGGCGGCGCAGGCGCTGCGGGGGCGGCGGAGGAGGGGACGGCCGAACCGGCGGCGGCGCCGGGGGCGGACGCCCGTAACAGCGGGCACGGGACCGCGTAAGAGCGGGCACGGGAGCCCGTAACGGCGGGGACCGCGCCCGTGGCCGAGGGGCGGACGCGTCTCGTGGGCCGTCACCCCACGGTACGGGTGGGCGGCGCGCCAGATTGGCCGCCGTCCGCCCGTACCGGGAGGGCGGGTTACTTCAGGGCCGCGAGGGCGGCCTCGTAGTTCGGCTCCTCGGCGATCTCGGCGACCAGCTCGGAGTGCAGGACCTGGTCGTTCTCGTCGAGGACGACGACGGCGCGGGCGGTCAGACCGGCCAGCGGGCCGTCGGCGATGGCGACGCCGTACGCCTCGTGGAACTCACGGCCGCGCAGGGTCGACAGGCTCTGGACGGCCTCCAGGCCCTCGGCGCCGCAGAAGCGGGCCTGGGCGAAGGGGAGGTCGGCGGAGATGCAGAGGACGACCGTGTTGTCGAGCTTGGCGGCGTTCTCGTTGAACGTGCGGACGGAGGTCGCGCAGGTGGGGGTGTCGACGCTCGGGAAGATGTTGAGCAGCTTGCGCTTGCCGGCGAAGTCCGCGAGCGAGGCGTCCGCCAGGCCGGCGCCCACCAGGGCGAACGCGGGGGCCTGGGTGCCGGGGGCCGGGAGGGTGCCGTTGACCTGCACCGGGTTGCCCTTCAGCGTGACCTGAGCCATGTGGTGTTTCCCCTTCGAACAGAGATGCTGATTCCGCTCGCGATCTTAATGCTTTCGGGTGAAAGCACCGCAGCCCGCTGCCGGGGACCCCGTCTCCCGGCCCCGCCCTGATGGCCGCAGACGACGCCCGAACGGGCCCGGCCGGGGAGCCGGTCGATGCGGAGAGTGCTCACCTGATGACAGAACGTTGTGTCCCGGGGCGTCGTGCTCGCCACGTCCCCCGGGTCCCCGACTGGAGTGCGCCCGGCACGGGAGCCTCCCGCGTGGTGAAGGAGAGCCTCTGATGACTTGGCAGGACTCCCGGGCGACGGATCCGGTCGGCCGCGTCAGGAAGACCCGTCCGGCCCGCGGGCTGGCGCTGGCCGGCCTGGCGGCCGGTGCCGCGGTGGCGTTGCCCGCCCCGGTCGCCCATGCCGCCACCCTGCCGGTGGCGTGCTCGGCCCCCGCCCTGGTGGCGGCCGTCAACACGGCCAACAGCCGGCCGGGCGCCGACACGCTCAGCCTGGCCGTGGGGTGCACGTACACGCTGGTGGCCGCGGACCACGCCGCGAACGGGCTGCCGGCCATCAGCAGCGAGATCACGGTCGACGGCAACGGTGCGACGATCACCCGTGCCCCGACCGCCCCGGCGTTCCGCATCCTCTTCGTGGCCGACGCGGGCAACCTGACGCTGAACAACGCCACGATCAGCGGCGGACGGGCGGAGAGCGACTGCCAGGAGATCCCGGGCATCTCCTGCGGCGGCGGCATCTCCAGCCTCGGCACGCTGACGGTCAACAACAGCCGGGTGCGCGACAACACGGCCACGTCCCCCGAGTTCGCGCAGGGCGGCGGCATCGACAGCGCCGGCACGGGCACCCTGAACAACGTCGAGGTCAGCGGCAACACCGCCGCCTACACCGGGGACGCCCCGCAGGGCGCCGCCGCGGGCGCGGGGGTGGCCAACGACGGTCCGCTGACCGTCGTCAACAGCCGGCTCCACCACAACGCGGTCACCGTCGCGAGGGAGGGCAGCGTGGGGTTCGGCGCGGGCCTCGCGGCCTTCGCCGCGACGACGGTCACGAACGCCACCGTCAACGACAACCGCGTCAGCGCCCCGGACGGCATCGCGCGCGCCGCCCTGACCAACGCCGCCCCGATGACGGTCACGGGAACGGTCGTGCGCAACAACACCGCCAGCGCCCCCGGCGGCGACGCCCAGGGCGGCGGGGTGGCGACCAACACCACGCTGTCCCTGAGCGCGACCCAGGTCAGCGGCAACCTCTCCAGCGCCCCGGGCGGCACCGCGCTGTCCGGCGGCATCCAGGTCGGGGCATCGGGGGCGCTCACGCTGAACCGCAGCATCGTGCAGGGCAACACCGCCAGCGGCGCGACCGCCCGGGGCGGTGGCATCTCCAACGCCACCGGCGGCACGGTGACGGCCACCCAGTCGACGATCGGCGGCAACACCGCCGTCGCCACCGGCGGCACGGCGCAGGGCGGCGGCATCTTCACCGGCGTCGGCACCACGAGCCTCAGCCTCAGCAGCGTCACCGGCAACCGCGCCGGCGACGGGGGCGGCATCCACGAGGCGTCGGGCGCGGTCACCCTGAGCGGCACCTCGGTCAAGACGAACGTCCCGAACAACTGCGCCCCGCCCGGCAGCGTCCCCACCTGCGTGGGCTGAGCGGACCCGGCGCCGCCCGGCGGTCGCCCGCGGCCGGTCAGGGGGCCGTGGCGGCGCGGCGGACGGCCTCCAGCGCGCGGGCGACGTCGGCGTCGGTGGTGGACCAGTTGCTGACCGAGATGCGCAGGACGCGGCGGCCGTGCCAGGTGGAACCGCTGATCCAGGTGGTGCCGTCGGCGAGCAGGCGGTCGATGACCAGGTCGGTGCGCGCGTCGCTGCCGAAGTGGGCGCAGACCTGGGTGAACACGACGTCGTGGAGGATCGTGGCGCCCTCGATGCCCGCGATGCCCCCGGCGAAGGCGGCGGCGTGCCGGCAGAGGCGGTCGACCAGGTCGCCGACGCCGGACCGGCCCAGGGAGCGGAGCGCCGCCCAGACGGTGAACGCCCGGCCACGGCGCGAGAGTTCGGGGACCTTGTCGATGGGGTCGCCCTCTTCGTGGTGGATGAGGTACTCGCCGTGCAGTCCCATAGCCGCCCGCATTGCTGCCGGGTCGCGGACGACGGCGAGGCCGCAGTCGTAGGGGACGTTCAGCGTCTTGTGGGCGTCCGTGGCCCACGAGTCGGCGTCGCCGCAGCCCGCCATGAGGGGTGCGTACGCCGGCGACGCCGCCGCCCAGAGGCCGAAGGCGCCGTCCACGTGCACCCAGGCGCCGGCCTCGCGGGCGGCCCGCACGGCCTCGGCGAAGGGGTCGAAAGCACCGGAGTGGATGTCGCCGGCCTGCAGGACCACGATCGTGGGCGCCGGCCCGGCGTCGCCTTCCGCGGCCAGGGCCTCGCGGAGCGCGTCGGGCCGGATGCGGCCCTGGCCGTCGGCGGGCACGAGGCCGGGACGGCCGAGGCCGAGGTAGCGCAGGGCCAGGTCCACCGCCATGTGCCGGTCCTCGCCGGCGAGGACGCGGACGCGCGGGCCGCCGTACAGGCCGTCGCGGTCGGTGTCCCAGCCGGCGCGTCCGAGGACGGCGTCGCGGGCGGCGGCGAGGCAGGTGAAGTTGGCCATGGTGGCGCCGGTGGTGAAGCCGACGGCGCTCCCGCCGGGGAGGCCGAGCAGGTCAAGCACCCAGGCGCCGGCGATGTCCTCCACGGCCGCGTACGCGGGGGTGACGGCGCGCATGACGCTGTTCTGGTCCCAGGCGCTGACCAGCCAGTCGACAGCGAGGGCGGCGGGTTCGGTGCCGCCGACCACGAAACCGTAGAAGCGGCCGCTGGGGAAGGCGGTGAGGCCCGGCTCGCAGGCGGTGGCCAGCAGGTCGACCACCTCGGCGGGGGTGCCGGGGCCGTCGGGCAGGTCGGGGCCGAGCGCGCGCACGATCTCGTCGACCGAGGCGCGCGCGGGTACCGGGCGGTCGGACAGGCTCGCCAGCCAGCGGACGGCGTGACCGTACGCCTGTTGGAGCGCCGCCTCGCGCGCGTCCATACTTCGGACTATGGGCCGGGACGGGCGGCCGCGCAAGCGGCGGCCGGTCCGGCGGGCAGGAGCCGGGGATCGTGCCGCTGTGCCGGGGAGAGGGCTCTGGATGATCGTCCGCGCGTGCCCGGGGGACGGCACCGGCGGGAGTCCCACCGTGGTGCTGCCGGACGACGGGCGGCGGGGCGACGCGGAGCGGTGCGGGTGCCGGGTGCCCGTGGAACACGGCACGCCGCACGCGGTGCTCGTCGGCGCGGGGACGCCCCCGCCCACCCTCTAGCGGTGCTGGTCGTCCCAGTCTTCGTCCCAGTCGTCGTCCTCGTCCGGCTCCTGGTGGACGTAGGGCAGCGGCTCGGCCACCCAGCCGGCGGCGAGGACCAGCCGGGACGTGCGGTGGACGGCGAGGAAGCCGAAGGGCCGGTCGAGGGTGACGCCGATCCGGCGGATCACGTACGGGGGCAGGGTGGCCGCGCAGCCCGCCGCCGCGTAGAACGCGGTGACGGCAGACGCCTCGAACCCCTCGGCATGGAATCGCGCCATGGCGGACTGTCTGCCCCGGTGGACGGCGAGCGGGACGGCGCTGATGCCGGGGAAGTGGCCGGAGCTGCTGTCGGAGGCGGCCTCCAGGCCGAACAGCCGGGCCCGCTCCAGGAGGTCGTGGTCACCCTCCACCTCGAAGGCCGCCGTCGCGACGTCGAGCCGCGGCTCGCGGCTGTACGAGCGCCGGGCACCGACCGCCAGACCGGGCCCGGGAGCTCCGTCGGGCAGGGCGTACCCGTCGACGGACGCGACGGCCCGCGTCACCACGTCGACACCGCCGCTCAGCAAGCCGCCGGGCGCGGCACCGGGTTCGCCCAGCACCAGGTGGACGTCCACCCCGCCGTCGCCGACCACCTCCAGCACGGTGACCCGGCCGCCGGCCGTGTCGGCGACCCGCACCCGGTCCAGGAGGGAGGTGGAGCGGCGCAGGCACAGGAACTCCCGGCCGGCCCAGGGGCCTTGGGACGCATCGCCGGATCCGGCCTTGAACGGCCGGATCCAGCGCAGGCGCAGGGCGAACGCCGACGCCAGCACCAGCAGCGTCGACGCGTCGACCTCCCCGGGCATGCGGTCGATCCGGCCGCCGGTGTGCTCGGCGGCCCACGCGTCGAGCGCCGCGCGGTCCTTCTCGGGGTCGCCCGAGAGGGTGCCACGGGTCCCCTCGGGGAGCCGGGCACTCCACTCCGGATCCAGCGGCAGGTCCTGGTGCGCCCACAGGCCGGTCGCCGCGTCCAGGCCCCGGACGCGGCCCAGGGCGTCGAGCAGTTCGAGGGCCGCGGCGGCGGCGCGCTCCGGGGGGATCCCGAGCGCGCCGGCCAGCTCTCCACGGGCCGGGCCGCCCGCGCCGTCGGCGAGCTGCGCCAGGAGCGGCCAGACCCCGGCCGCCGTCAGTACGGTGCTCCCGGCACCGTCCACCGCGGTCTCCACCCAGCGGCTGGTCAGCCGGTTCACCGCACGTATCGTCGAATCCCTCATGCGGGGAGGGTATGCGGCCGGCGGCGGACCGCCCTCCCCTTTTCCGTCCGCCGGGCCCGCGGGGCGGCGGCCACCCGGCCACCCCCACCGGGAATACCCCATGGTCCGGCCGGAGTTGGCGGGGAAGGAAACCACGGATCACCAACCCGCCGTGGGCGGTCCGGGCCACGACGCCCCGGGGCGCCCGGCGGGTGACCGAGAGCGGAGCAGACCTGACCATGGACACGATCCCGACCACCGGCCGCTCGTTCCTCTTCGTCCTCGCGAGCTCCCGGCCGGGGGGCAACACCGAGGCCCTGGCCCGGGCTGCCGCCGAGCAGTTGCCGGCCGGTGTCGCGCAGCGGTGGGTGGACCTGTCGAGGACGCCACTGCCGGACTTCCAGGACGGGCGGCACGACGACGACAGCTGGACCGCCGGCGCGGACGAGGAGGCCCTGCGGCACGCCACGCTGGAGGCCACCGACGTCGTGATCGCCTCGCCGCTGTACTGGTACAGCGTGTCCGCGCAGGCCAAGCGGTACCTCGACTACTGGTCGGGCTGGCTGTCCGTACCCGGTTCGGACTTCAGGGAGCGGGTGGCCGGCCGCACGCTGTGGGGCGTGACGGCGATGGCCGACCGCGAGGAGGTCCGGGCCGATCCGCTGGTCGCCTCGCTGCGGCACACGGCGGCGTACCTGGGCATGCGGTTCGGCGGGGTGCTGCTCGGCAACGGCTCCCGTCCGGGCCAGATACGGAACGACGAGCGGGCGATGGTCCGCGCGAAGACCTTCTTCGCGGGCGAGGCCCCCCTGGCCACGTTCCCGACCGCGTTGCCGCCCGCTTCCGTCTAGACCGCGGCCCCCTGACTGTCGCCGAACTCCCGCGCCTGGGGCCCGCGTTCACGCCATAATCGAGACGCTCTGCCATCCTTCGACCAGCGACCGCGGGGAGCCCCATGGACGCCACGCTGACCGTAACGGGCACCGATCTCCGCGAGGGCGGGGAAGCCACCGCTTCACTCCTCACCTGGCTGTCCCGGGACTCGGAGGTACGCAGGCACTGCCGGCCCGTGGCGGTGCACGCGGCGCCCGAGCCCGGAGCCATGGGGTCGGCCCTGGAGGAGATCAGCCTGGTCATCGGGAACGTCACCGCCCTCGGCGGCCTGACGGTGGCGGTCGCGGTCTGGCTGCAGGGGCGTGCGGACCGGCGGCAGGCGACGACCGTGCGGATCAGCCGGGGCGACACCACCGTCGTGATCGACAGGGCGTCGCCCGGGCAGGTGTCCGAGATCGCCCGGGCCCTGGGGATCCCGGACCCGGCGGTCGTCCCGGGCGCGGCGGTCGTCCCGGGCGCGGCGGTCGTCCCGGGCGCGGCGGTTCCGGCCACCACGCCGCCGGAGCCCGGCCATACCGGCGACCCCGCTCCCGCCCCGGACAGCAGCACGTAGCCGGGCCGGGCCGATCGTGGCCGTGCTTCCGGACCCGGCGCGCTCACGCTGCCTGCTGGTCGGAGTCTCCCGCCTCGCGGCGAACGACCTGGCGGACCTGCCCGCGGTCGACAACAACCTCGAAGCCCTCCGGGCGGTTCTGACGGACCCGGAGGTGTGGGGTCTGGCCGCGGAAGACTGCGTCGTCATGCGGCCCCGCTTCGCCGAAGAGGTGATCGACCGGATCCACTCCCTCACGCAGGAGGCCGAGGACACCTTCGTCCTGTACTTCGCGGGGCACGGTCTCGTCGACCCGGCCGGCGACGAGGGCCTGCGGCTGGCGATGCCGAGGTCCACGAGGCGGTGGTCGCACTGGTCCCTCCTCTACGCGTCGGTGGTCAAGGCCCTCAAGCACAACGAGTCCAGGGCCGAGCGCAACATCGTGATCCTGGACTGCTGCTACAGCGGGACGGCGGCGTCCGAGCCGATGGGGGCGCGGCGGCCGACGCGCGAGGAGCCGCCCGTGGACGGCATCTTCCTGCTCACCGCGACCAAGCGCCACGAACAGGCGATCTCGCCGGCCGGGCAGCCGCTGACGGACTTCACCGACGAACTCGTGTCCGTCCTGTCGGAGGGGCTTCCCGAGGGGCCCCGGCTGCTCGACCTGGACACCCTGTACCGCGAGCTGTACGGCAGGATGGTCCGGCGCAACGGGACCCACCCCGACCTGGCGGCCACCCGGAGCAGCGCCGCGCGTCTGGCCCTGGCCCGCAACCGGGCGTACCGGGAACCCCAGGACGGTCGGGAAACCGGCCGGAGCCGGCCGCGCCGGGGCAGGCTGATCGCCGCTCTGGCGGTGGCGGCCGTGGTGGCGTTCGCCGCGCTCGCGGTGGTGCTGCTCGACCCGTTCGGCGGCGCCGGGGGCTCGGCGTCCCCGCCCGCCGTGGGGGGCCTGCTCCGGGGCAGCGGGAGCGCCCTCACCGGGAACGTCGACCTGTCGTCGGAGGGCCGGACCGACTGGGTGCAGTGGGGGTACCTCCCCGAGGACGAAGACGCGACGACCGAGTTCGCGGGCGGCGGGCCGGCGGCATCGGAGTGCGCCCACCTGAACGTCTACTGCGTGACCCGCAAGGCGGACGCCTTCGTCATCGGGGACTTCACCGCACTGGGCACCGAGGAACCGACGAGGCTCTACGCGAGCGGGCAGCCCGTGACGTTCTCGTGGACCGGCGGCGCCTCCCCCCACCAGGCGGCGCGCAACGTCCGTTCGGTGGTGTACCAGGGCGGACCCGGCGCGGGCTTCCGCATCCTCGTCCCCTCGAAGAGCACGACCCGGGTGTTCCGCCTGTACGTCGGCTACCGCCAGGGCGCCATGCGCTTCACCGCGGCGCTCGGCAAGGACGCCCGCCCCGCCTACCGCGACCACGCCGACACCGCGTCCGGCCCTCTGAACAAGGACTACTTCCGGGTCTACGAAATCACCTTCCGCACCCCCGAGCCCTCGCTCCTGGACGTGAACATCACCCTCGAACGCAACCACGGCGGCGGCAACGTCACGCTGCTGGCGGCGACCCTGGCCTGAGCAACCGGAACCGGCGCCGCCGGGGGTGATCCGCGCGCCAAGGGTGGCGCGTTGACGCGGTGTCGGGGCCTCGGTGCCAACGCGACGGCTGACTTTCCGGCGGTGGGCTGCCTAGAGTACGAGGCCTCGGACGGGTCGGGGGGATCCATGGGACGGGTGGGCGGCAGAGGGAGAGTGGTGCTCCTGTGCGCGGTCCTGGTCGCGCTGGGGAGCCCGTGGAGCCACGAGCTGCTGCTGGAGTGGTGGCCGCACGACCAGGCGCTCTGGCTGCTCTACCGGTCCCTGTTCGTCCCCCGGTGGAGCCTCGCGGAGCAGGCCGGCCGCCTCGAGTCCGGGATGCCCTGGCAGGACGACGTGGGGCCGGTCGGCCTGCTGCTCGGCATCGTGCTGCTCGTACCGCGCCTGGTGGGCCGGGCCCCCGCGGCCGGGGGTGTCCGGTGGGCGGCCGCCCTCGGGACCGGCGAACTGGTCTCCGTACTCTCCACGCTCCTGTGGTGGGCGGTCGCCGTGCTCACCGGCCCCGGCAGCTCCGTCCTGCTGCGCACGGCCCCGTCCGAAGCCCTGGTCCCGTTCCTCTTCGACGCCCTGGTCTTCGGCCTCGTACTGGGCCTGCTCATCGGCGTCGTGTACGCCGGGGCGCCGGCGGCGCCGGGCTCCGGGCGCGGGGCCCCCACCGCCTTCCGCACGCGCATCCGTGAACGGAGCACCGCCATGGCCGACCCCACCGCGAGCGTCACCGAGCCGGTCGCGACCGGCACCACGCCCGGCGACATCACCCGCTACCTGAGCGCGGGGGCCTACCTGGATCCGGCCTTCGCGCGGCGCGTGGTGGACGGCGTGCTCGGGGACCGGCTGGGCGCGGTCGCCGTCTCGCCCGGCGTCGACCTGGTGCCGGTCGCCCGGCACGCGTTCGCCGCCCGGCGGCTGCACCGCCGGCGCGACCGGCGGCTGGCCGCGGCCTTGGGCCTGGTGCTCGCGGCCGCCCCGCTGTGGGTGTTCGCCGCCCCCTTCGCACTCCGGGTGCTGGGGGCGGCGGCCACGCCGCGGGCGTCGCGCCGGGTGGCCCGCGGCCGGGGCGTGCCGCTCACCTCCGAGGTGGCGTGGCGGCTGGCCGGTACGGCCTTCGGCCTGGTGGTGGCGGGCGTGCTGGTGGGGGCCGGGCTGTCGGCCGTACCGCTGCCGGGAGCGCTGGGCTGGCTGGTGGGCGGCTACCTGCTCGGCGTCCCCGCGGTCCTCGCGGTGACGGCGGCCTGCGCGCTGGCGCTGCGCGCGCTGCTCGACGAGGAGACCGAGATCGACGCACGGCTGGCCGGGCCGCTGCGGCGCGGCGTCTTCGACGCCGCCCGGCTGCCGGACGCCGGCGCCGTCGAGCCGTGGGCGGCGGCGGGGATCGCCGCCGTGGCCGAGGCGCAGCGCGGCAACGTCACCTGTCACAGCACCTTCTCACCGTTCATCGGCTACGGCGGGCAGGAGTCGGCCTGGGACCTGACGGTGCCGCTGCTGCCCGCCCGGCCGGGCGCCGGGCCGTCCGGGGACGGTGGCGGGGGCGCGCCCGCCGCGGTGGCCGCCTTCGACGCCTGGGACGTACTGGAACGCCTGCGGAGCGGACTGCGCGCGACGGCCGCCGTCACCGTGGCGGCCGCGGGGGCGGGGGCGACGGCGACGGCCGGGGCGGACGCGGGTGGGTCCGGAGGGGCGGGCGGTACGGGTGATGTGGTCGGTGCGGGTGGTGCGGGCAGCGTCGCCGGTACGGGCCGTGCGGCCGGTGGGGTCGGTACGGACGGTGCCGTCGGTACCGGCGGCGCCGGCACCGGTGGCGTGACCGGTACGGACGGCGTCGCCGGCAGGGTCGGCGGTGCCGGGGACGGGGCTCCGTATCCGGCCGGACTCCGCGTCGAGCACCGGGTGTTCGTCAGCGGCCGCGAGCTCGTCGCCGGCAGTCCGCTGCTGCCCGATCCGCTCCGCGCCCCCGCCACCCGCCTGCCCGACGAGGCGCTGCGCCGGATCGCGGGCCGTCCGGACGGCGTGGCCCGGCTGTGGCTCGCCACCCATCTGCCCCTGTGGGGCGGGGAGGTGGTTCCCAGCCATTTCGTCCACGCGGCGGTGACCGACCGGACCCTGCACCTGCGCTGCGAGCGGTTCGTCCTGGACCCCGCACCCGCCGGGTTCCACGTGATGGACCTGCTGCCGCCGGACGCGCGGCGCGGTGCGGCCGCAGCGGCCGGGGACCGGCGCCGCCTCCTCGCCCTCCAGGCCGTACGCCGGGGCGCCGGCGCCCTGCGGCGGGCCCCGCGGGCCTTCCTGGCGGACGTCGTGGCCGAGCGGCGCAGGGCCGGTGCGCTCCGGCGCGAGCTGCGGGCCGCGGCCGAGGACCCGGCGTTCGACCGGGGTGCCCGGATGAGCGTCCGGGAGGCGGGTACCGGGCCCGTCTACTCCCACCACTTCCAGCGGCTGGACGCCCAGCGCACGCTGAACGCGCTCGACCGGCACGCCCTGGCCGCCGTACGGGACTTCCTGGACGAACACGGCGTGGACACCTCCGACTTCCGGGCCCAGAGCCAGACCATCCTCAACCACGGCGTCCTGCAGACCGGCGGCGTGAGCGTCGTGGGCAACCAGGCCGTGGGCCCCGGCGCGCGGGCCGAGGCCCGGTCGGCCACGGCCAGTGCCGGTGGGCCGCCGGGGCCCGGCGGCCCGCCGAACCGCTGAACCGCTGAACCGCTGAACCGCTGAACCGCTGAACCCTGACCCGCCGCACCGCTGAACAGGAAGACAGGAACCGACATGTCCCAGCAGCCCGGCCCCTCTCCCGACGGCGCCCGGCCCGTCGTGAACCTCGGGATCCAGCAGTACGGGGGCCACAGCCACGTCGCGAACCAGGCCGTGGGCCCGAACGCCCGGGCCGTGGCCGGCCAGGTCTTCATGCAGGCCCCCACCATCGACCAGCGCGCCCGGCTGGACGATCTGCTCCGGCAGGTCGAGCGCCTCCTGGAGGAACACCGGAGCGCGCTGCCCGACCAGGAGGCCCCCCGCGCGGAGCTGCGGCGCCTGCGGGAGGAACTCGACGAGGACCAGCCTGAGCCGGGCGTGGTGCGCCGGGCCCTGGACCGCCTGACCGCCTTCGCCCAGCCCGCGGCCCCCCTGGCCGCCGCCGTAGCCGAGCTCACCCGTCTGTTCCAGCCCTCCTGAACCCCACCGGCCCCGGGCGGCGGCCCGCCACGCACAGCCCCGGCCGCATCGGGCAGCGCTCGCCCCAGCCGGCGGCCTTAGCCCGGGAGGTGGCCGGTGGAAGGGTCGATCTGGGCGAGGAAGTCGCGGGCGGACTCTTCGAGTTCGGCCGGCGTGAGGGAGTCGGCGCCGTGGACCGCGGTCGTGAAGCCGTAGCCCTCGTTCGGGCCCGAGTCCCAGGTGAAGTCGTAGACACCGCGCGCGTCCTCGCGCGCGGTGACGGTGAAGCGTTCCCCGTCCACGATCAGCTGCATGCCCTGCTCTCCCCCGTTGCGACGGTGTTGTCGGACCCATCATGGAGCATGGCGGTGACGTGTGCTGAGGGGGCCGTCAGGTGGGTGGGGTTCGGGGGTGGGCCGTGCGGCGGAAGGTGTGGGTGTGGGCGCTCGTGGTCTGGGGGGTGCTCGTGGCCGCGGGCGGCGTCGCCACCCTGTGGCTGGACGGGCCGGGGGGCGGGGCCGCGCCGCGGAAGGTCTGGGAGCCGGTGGCGACGCCGTCCGCCCTGCCGACGCTGGATCCCGCCGACTGCGAGGGCCACGGAGCGGACCCGCTCGGGCCCAGGGCGATATGCGCCGAGGCGCGTGAGTGACGGGGGAATGCGGCTGGAATGCGGGGCACGCTTGATCACTTGGGGTGGCAGCATGGGGGGTTCACGACGGTGACCGGCGGTGCCGGCGGAGGAGAGGGGTGGGGGCCGATGAGCGGTTTCCGCAAGGGTCCGGCGAAGGTCGAGGTCGCGCTGAAGTGGGATCCCGCGCCGGCCGGGCGGCCGCCGCACGACCTCGACCTGGTGGCGGCCACGTACGCGGCCGGGGACCCGCACGGCGAGCCGGTGTACGTCGTGCACTTCGGCAGCCGGTCGCCCGACGGCACGATCACCCTCGACCGGGACAGCCGCACCGGCCAGGGCTTCGGCTACGACGAGGTGATGACCGTCGAACTCGACCGGATCCGGCCGGAGCTGGGCCGCGTCGTGGTCGGCGTGTCCGTGCAGGACCAGGGCGGCCGGGTGACCTTCGGCGAGATAGCCAATGCCGGTTTCCGGATCCGCGAGGGGCACACGGTGCTGGCCGAGGGCGGCTTCGCCGAGGTGGGCGACTGCCCGGCCGCGCTGGTGGCCGAGTTCGTGCGCGACGCGGCCGGCGCCTGGACGTTCGTGGCGGGGCTGCGCGGCTCCCAGTCCGGACCCGCCGAGTTCGTACGGGCCATGGGCGCGCTCCGCGCCGGCTGAGCGCCGGCACCCCGGTCAGGCCAGGCTGACGGGGGTGGCGCCGTCCGGGCGGACCGTGATCCCGAAGACCGTCCCGGCCGGGGTGGTGCGGAAGCGCGGCCGGTGGGCGGGCAGCAGGTGCTCCAGCAGTGCGGTGGCCTCGCGCAGGGCGAACCGGAGGCCCAGGCAGGCCCGCGGGCCGATGCCGAAGGGCAGGTGGCTGCCGGGCTCGGACGGGCGGCGGCCCGGCGTGGTGAACCGTGCCGGGTCGAACCGCTCCGGGTCGGGCCACAGCTCCGGGTCGCGGTGGGTGAGGTACGGGCAGACCAGGACGTCGGTGCCGGCCGGCACCGCGTGCCCGGCGAGCAGGCCGTCCTCGACCGCGTGGCGCGGCAGGATCCAGGCGGCCGGGTACAGGCGCAGCGCCTCCTGGACGAGCGCGCCGAGGGCCTGACGGCGCTCCGGCGTGCCCTCGCCGCCCGCGGCCAGGGCCTCCTCCCGTGCCTCCGGGTGGCCGTCCAGCAGCAGGTACAGCCAGGTCAGGGTGGTGGCCGTGGTCTCGTGGCCGGCCACCAGCAGGGTGACCAGCTCGTCCCTGAGCAGGTCGTCGGTGTACTCGGCGTGCTGGCCCGCCGCGTCGAGCAGCACGTGCAGCAGCCCCGGGCCGTCCGGCCCGGCCTCGCCGCGGCGGGCCGCCGCGATCGCGTGCCGGGCGACGGCGTCGATCCTGGCCAGCTCGGCGGCCACCGCCGCACCCGGGGCACGGGCGGGCAGGGTGGGGAGGGCGCCCATCACCGTGGAGACGGCGCCCAGTTCGCGCTCGGTGTCCGGGTCGAGGGGGTGCCCCGTCAGGGAGCGCCAGATGGTGTCCAGGGCGAAGCGCCGCATCTCGTCGCCCAGGTCGAACTCCTCGCCGGTGCGCGCGTACGCCGCCCAGCGCCCCGCGGCCGTACGGGCGGCCGCCTCGATCCGGTCCTCGTAGCGCCGCATTCCCTTGCCGGTGAACTGGCCCTGGAGCACGCGCCGCTGCCCGCGCCAGGCGTCGCCGGTGGCGGAGAGCACGCCGTCGCCGACGAGCAGGCGGGCACGGTGGGAGCGTTTGACGTACCGGTCCGGGTGGAGGGCGAGCACCTGCTGGACGGCCCGGGGGTCGGTGACGAGCACGGTGGGGTCCGGGCCGAGGCGGAACGCGGCCACGCCGCCCAGGAGTTCACGCGTCCGGGTGAGCAGGTCCACCAGTTCGCCGCCGTCCGCGCGCCAGCGCGCGACGAGCGCGGGGTCCAGTTCGGGCACCGGCACCCCGTCCCCGGCCGGCGGGGAGGGCACGGGCGAAGGGGCCGGTACGGGGCCTGACTCGGCGTGGGTGGCCACGGGGCTGCTCCAGGTGCGGGGGTGGCGTGGGGGGCGGGGTGGTGTGGGGGGCGGCGCGGGCCGGCCGGCACGGACGACGGGGCACGGCGGCACGCACAAGGGCACGGGCCCGAACACGGGACCAAACCCGGGCACGGGCACGGGCACGGGCACGGGCACGGGCACGGGCACGACGGACTGTACGGGAGCGCGTGCGGGGGGTGAAAGGGCGCATCGCGCCGTCCGTCCGACCCCCCGAAGCGTCACCTCTCCCCCATTCCATCCAAGCCTCAACTGTCGCTTTTTGAAGCAGTTCTGAGGATCCGTCGATTACGAGAGAGTCGCGTGCTCATGTCATGATTCCGCTGCCGCATTACTTCCCAGTAGGGATCTTGCCGGCACCCACCCCCCTCATCCTCGAACCGCGGAGGACGCCCCCGTGCGCAGGCCCGCCAGGACCATCCTCGTCCCGTTACTGACCTCCCTCGCCCTCGCCGCCACCGGCTGCTCGGCCACCGGCACGGCACCCGGGGCCGCCCCCGCCGCCCCGGTGGCGGCCGTCACCCCCACCCCCGCGGCCGGCGGGGAGCTGCTCGCCGTCGCCGCGGCGCCGCGCTCCACGCCGACGGCCGTGGCACGCCCCGACGCCAAGGGCGGCGCGCCCGCGGCGAGCGGCGCCCGGCGGAGTGCCCTGAAGGTGGCGTCGTACGACAAGCGCACCCGACGCGCCGTCATATCCGGCCCGACCACGCCCCTTCCGCCGCCGAAGGGCACACCCGGGACACCTGATCCCACCCGGCCCGGCGCGACGGCCGGACCGAGCGCCGCCCCCTCCGCCGGGCCCCCGGCCGGGAACGCCCCCGTACGGGCCGGTGACGTGATCGCCAGCCCGCCCGCCCCCGGCGCGCCGGACGGCCTCCTCGCCGAGGTCACCGAGGTCGTACGGACCACCGGCCGCGGCACGGAGGTCGTCACCCGCCCCGCCGCCCTCAGCGCGCTCCTCGGCGACGACAAGGCCGCCGGCCAGGTGCCGGTCGACCCGTCCACCATCGGGGTCGAACCCCTCGTGGACGGCGTGGAGTTCTCCTGGACGAAGCCCGACGGAGTGCACTTCGGGCCCAACGGCGCGAAGGTGCCCGTGGGCCGGCTCCGGCTCGACGTCGGTGCCGCGCTCGCGACCGCCGAGGGCGCGCCCGTGTCGGCCGCCGCCTCCGTCTCCGGCTTCGTGGAGCTCGCTCCGGAGGTGGAGTTCTCGTACGACGGCGGCGCACTCGGGTCGCTGGGCAGGTCCGGCCCCGGCACGGCCTTCCTCGGGATGAGCGGCGACTGGTCCGCGCAGTGGGCCCTGAAGGGCCGGGCGGCGGCCACCGCCTCCCAGCGGATCCCGTTCGCCAGGCTGCACGCCGACCCGGTGATCCAGGTCGGACCGGTGCCCGTGGTCGTCAACCTCGACCTGACCGTGTACCTGCTGCTGGAGGCCGACGGCCGGATCACCCTGGACGTGCGCCAGGACGTGAAGGGCGACTTCCGCGTCGGCGGCAGCTACGCCCGCGGCCAGGGCTGGACCCCGGTCAGCAGCTCCGAGGTCAGGAGCACCCCGGTGACGGCCACCGTCACGGCGGCCGGCCGGGCGAAGGCCGCACTGGGCGCGGAGGCGTCCGTCGGCCTGTACGGGATGGCCGGCGTCGGCGCGGACTTCGCGCCGTACCTCCGGGCCGGCGCCGAGGCCACCGGCACCGCGTCCACGGACGGCAGCGCGACGCTGACCGGCTCCTGGTCGGTGCACGGCGGGTTCGACCTGAGCGGGCACCTGCAGCTCCAGCTCTCGGTCTTCGGCACGCCGGTCTTCCGGAAGCGGATTCCGCTGGGCTCGCTGAACCGCGAGTGGCCCCTCGCCTCCGGTCAGGGGAAGACGTCGGTCTGAGTGCGCCCGGAGGCCGGCCGGACCCCGGTCCGGCCGGCCCCGAAGCGTCCGCGGCCCCGAAGCGTCCCCGGCCCCGAAGCATCCGCGGCCCCGAAGCATCCGCGGCACCGTCAGTCCGGCCGGCCGGCGGTCCACGGCGCGGGTCAGAGGACGACGATCCCCAACGGCCGCTCCCCCGCGGGCAGACGGCGGGTCCCGCCGCTCGCGAGGTCGACGACGGTGAGGCCGTCCCAGTGGCCGTCCCGCGTGAACCCGCCGGTGACGTACGCCGTCCGGCCGTCGCGGGACACCGCCACCGACTCGTGCGGCCCGTCGAGGGGGACGACGCGCTCGCGGCCGTCGGGAGCCCGGACCGTGAGCGAGGGGCCCGCGTCCTCCTCCGGGTCGATCGGGCCGGTGCCGACGACCAGCAGGGTGCCGTCCGGCGCGACGGCGGCGCCGTGCTGGTGCGTATCGGCCGTCATCGGCTCCACGGTGGACCTCCCGGTCCGCGGGTCCAGTACGACCAGCCGCTCGCCCTCGAAGGGCAGCAGCAGTCTGCCGTCCGAGGGCCGTACGGCGGCGTAGTGCGGCTTCAGCCAGGAGCCGAGCCCGCCCTCCGTGCCGTACGGGGCGACCTCGACGCGGCGGGGGCGCAGCGAGCCGGCGTCCACCACGGTCACGTCGAAGGAGTCGTGCCCGGTGGCGTACACCTCGCGACCGTCGGCCGAGACGTCCACGTCGAAGGGGCGGCGCCCGACCGGGACCGCGTGCGTGACCTCCAGGCGGGCGGTGTCCAGCACCTCCAGGACGCCGGTGCGGCCGGGCACGTTCACGCCCACGTAGGCGCGGCTGCCGTCGGGCGCGAGGGCGATGCCCATGCCGCCGCCGCGGTACTCCCCCGTGTCCGGGCGGCCGGTGGCGGTGCGGTACGGGACGAGGGCGAGCCGGGTGCGCTTGCGGGTGTCGACGACGGCGACGCCCTCGGCCGTGGCGACCCAGGCCCGCCCGTCCGGGCCGAGAGCCAGGCCGTACGGGGCCGTGCCGACCCGTACCGAGCCGGTGGCGCCGCGCACCGGGTCCACGAAGGTGACGGTGTCGGCGCCGAAGTCGGCCACCAGCAGCGTGCCGGGGGCCGGCGGCGCGGCGGGGGCGGTGACGGGGCGGGTCGGTTCCGGGGCCGCCGCGCCGGCCACCCCGTCGGCGGGCGTGCAGGCGGAGAGCAGCGCGGCCGCGGCCAGGACGGGGAGCAGCGGGACGCGGGCGGGACGGCGGGCGCTCACCGGCCGGCTCCGGCCGTGGGGTCCGCGGGATCCTCGGGATCCGCGGCATCCGTGAGGTCGGGTGGGCCGACGGCGTCCCCGGCGCCCGTCATACCCGCAGTACCCGCAGGACCCGCAGGACCCGTACGGTCCACGGCGCGGTCCGGGCCCGTACGGCGGGCGGTGACGGCGCGGAGGAAGTCCGCGATGCCGGTGAACCCGCGCCGCTCGGCGTGTTCGAGGGCGGTCACGCCGTCGCGGTCGGCGAGGAGCGGCTCGGCGCCGGCGGTGACCAGCAGTTCCACGATCTCCTCGTGCGCGGGTCCGCCGTCGCCGAGGATGACGGCCTCCAGCAGGGCGGTCCACCCGAGCCGGTTGACGTGGTCGACGTCGATGTCGGTCTCGCGTACGACCGCGCGCACGTAGGCGACGTGACCGCGCTCGGCGGCCGGGATCAGGCTGACGCCGCCGTAGCGGTTGCGCAGCCGCAGGTCGGGGCCGGCCGCCAGGAGGGTCCGCATCATCGGGACGCTGCCGGTGACGCCGGTGACCAGCCAGGGGGTGTCCGACCGCAGGTCCTGGGCGTCGGGGTCGGCTCCCGCACCGACCAGGGCCCGGGCGGTGCCGACGTGGTCGCCGAGCGCGGCCAGCAGCAGGGCGGTGCGGCCGTGCGGGTCGCGGGCCTCGATCGCTGCGCCGTCCCGCAGGGCGGCCGTCACCGCGGCCGTGTCGCCGTCGGCGGCCGCGGCGAGCAGGCGGGCGTCGTGTGCGTTCATGGTGGTCGTCCCCGGTGCTGTCGACGGTCGGCGGCGCGCCGTGGGCGCGCGGTCCGGGCGGGTGCCCGCAGCAGCCATCCTCGGGGCGAGCGCGGTGTCCGGGGCTCACCGGACCGGCTGGAGCCCGTGTGCGGTCCGGTGGATCCGGGGGTCATCCGATCGGCTGACCCGGGCCGCCCCGGGCCCGGCGGTGGCCACATCCGAAGGCGCGGGCCGGACCGGCCGCTCGGCCCGTCCCCTTCCCCTCCGCCCCTCAGCGGCTGCGCGGCGGCGCGGTGGCCTTCAGCTTGGCCCAGACGGCGTTCAGGGCGTCGATGTCCGATCCTTCGAGGCGGTCGTCGAAGGCCTCGGCCAGCGCCTGGCGGCGGGTGGCGTCGGCCTCCGCGAAGGCCTTGCGGCCCTCGGCGGTGAGGGCGATGCCGACCGAGCGGGCGTCGGTCACCGAGGGGACGCGCTCGATCAGGCCGCGCGCCTGGAGGGCGTCGAGGACACGGGAGACCTGGCTGCGGCTGAGCAGGGTCCGGGCGCCGAGCGAGGAGGGCGCGACCGGGGCCGTCTGGGCGTTCAGCCAGAGCATGACCTCGAACCAGGAGAGCGGCAGGTCGTGCGCGCGGGTGAGTGCCTGGTCCACCCGGGTGGTGAGGGTCGTGCCCGCCCAGACCAGGCCGTAGAAGGCGTGGTCCCGGTCGGAGAGTTCTCCCATGGCGATGTCCTCGCGGCTCATGATCCTCAGTTTACCGGCTTGCGTGCGCGTGCACACAAACCTAAGATGTGTGCGTGTGCACGCAAGTAGCGATTGCATGCGGTATGCCCCTGTCTGTTCGTCATGACGGCGAGCCGAATCCCTGAGGAGTCTCCGATGACCCGCACCCCCGACAGCACCGACAGCACCGACAGCACCGACAAGGTCGTCCTGATCACCGGCGCCTCCTCGGGCATCGGCCTGGCCGCCGCCGTGGCCGCGGCACAGGCCGGCTGGCGGACCGTCGCCACCATGCGCGACCCGGGCAAGGCCACCGCGCTCCGCGAGGCCGCCGAGGCGGCCGGCGTCGCGGACCGGGTGGACGTGAAGCGCCTCGACGTGGTGGACACCGACACCGTGACCGCCTGCGTCAACGCGGTGATCGCCGAGTACGGGCGGCTGGACGCGGTGGTCAACAACGCCGGGGCGGGCCGCGTCGGCACCCTGGAGCAGGGCTCGCTCGGCGACGTCCGCGCCACCATGGAGGTCAACTTCTTCGGCGTGGTCAACGTCAGCCACGCCGCGCTGCCGCACCTGCGGGCCGTCGGCGGCCGTCTGATCACCGTCACCAGCGTGGGCGGCGTGGTCGGCCAGCCGTTCAACGAGGCCTACTGCGCGGCGAAGTTCGCGGTCGAGGGGTTCATGGAGTCGCTCGCGCCGGTCGCGGCGACCGTCGGCGTGCACGTCACCGTGGTCGAACCCGGCGCGGTGGCCAGCGAGTTCGTCAACAACATCGGCGTCGACGTGCCGGAGATGCTGAAGGCCGCCGGCCCGTACGCCCCCGCACTGGAGGCGTACATCAACCGGACGATGCAGACCTTCACCGGTGCCCAGACCTCGGCCGAGGCGGCCGCGCCCGTCATCGAGGCGCTCACCGCCGAGCGGCCCGCCTTCCGCGTCCAGACCTCCGACTGGGCCCGCGAGTTCGTCTCCGGCAAGCTCGCCGACCTGGACGGCTCCGCGGTCGTCGGCATGACGCGGGGTTGGGTGGCCTGACCGCCGGGGAGCCATCACCCGGCGGGCGGCGGGGGCCGCCGGCGGGAGGGTGACGGGAGTTCCGTGGACGAGGACCGGCGGCACCGGTGGGCCATCGGCGAGCGCGCGTACGAGCGGCACGAGCGCCGGCGCGGGCGGCGCTTCGTGTACGAGGAGCTGCGCCCGGAGCGGACGGCGCTGGTGGTGGTCGACGTGGTCCGGTTCTTCGTGGCGGCCGGCCCGTACGCCGCCTCGGTGGTCCCGCGGGTACGGGAGCTCGCCGGCGCGACGCGGGCGGCCGGCGGGACCGTCGCGTGGGTGCTGCCCGCCGTCGCGGCGCGTCCCGACCCGTGGGCGGTGGAGTTCTACGGGGCGGACGCGGCCGAGGCGTACCGGCGGGCCGGCGGCACCGGCACGCCCGGGGAGCGGCTGGCCCCCGGGCTGGTGCCCGGGCCCGGTGACGCCGTGGTGGAGAAGAGCGCACCCTCCGCGTTCTTCCCGGGGCGCTGCCCGCTGCCCGGCGTGCTGGAGCGGCGCGGGGTGGACACGGTCGTGGTCTGCGGGCTGGTCACCGACGTGTGCGTGGCCGCCACGGTGCGGGACGCGGCGACGATCGGGTACCGGGCGGTGCTGGTCGCCGACGCGTGCGCGACCCGCAGCGACGCCGCGCACAACGCCGTACTGGAGACGGTCTACCGCAGCTTCGGGGACGTCCGGTCGACGGCCGAGGTGGTGGCGCTGCTGTCGCGCGGGGCCGCGGGGAACGTGTAGTACCAGCCCTCCTGCCACCGGAAGGGCGCGTCCACCAGGTCCTCGATGGCGCCGCCGCCGAGCAGGCACTGGAGCGCCCAGCGGTTGGCGGAGTGGGCGATGAGCAGGACGCGCTGCCCGTCGTGGCGCTCCTGGAGGTCGGCGAGGAGACCGGCCGTGGCCGCGATGACCTCGCGGTAGCTCTGGCCGCCGCCGGGGAAGGGGGTGTCGATGTGCCGGGCCCGGACCGCGGCGACCTCCGCGACGGGGCGGCCGTTGAGTGCGCCGTAGTCGCACTCCCGCAGCCGCCGGTCCTGGCGGAGGGGGATGCCGGTGTCCGCGAACGCGATCCGGGCGGTCTCCACCGCCCGGTGCAGGTCGGAGGAGTAGACCGCGGCGAGGCCGTCGTCGCGGCGGCGCTCCCCGAGGCGGGCGGCGAAGTGGCGGCCGCGCTCGGAGAGCCGGCCGGGCAGCCAGCCGGTGGCGATGCCGCGCTCGTTGTCCTCCGTGATCGAGTGGGTCTCGTAGACGATCTCGACGGCCATGACGGTCTCCCCCAGGAGTCGCGGGCGGGCGCCCATCGTCCCGCGGCCGGCCCGTCCCGGAACAGACCGCCCGTCGACAGACCGCCCGTCGACGGACCGCCCTGCCGCGGACCGCTCCGCGGCGCGCCGAACGGGTCAGCGGCGCCGGTCCAGGGTGCCGGGCGCGCCGGCCGACTGGGCCCCTTCCGATTCGAGCTTCACGCGGTCGGGGGCGGTCAGGGTCACCACGTACAGGTTGCCCTGGGGGCAGGTGAACGGGGCGGTGCTGTCGGTGGGATGGCTGGTGGCGGCCTTGAGGAACACGGTGTCGCCGCGGACCTGGCGGAGTTCGAGCGCCTCCGTACAGCCCAGGTTGCGGCCGGTGCCGACCTCCTCCAGGTTGCTGACCTGACGCCCCACCACGTCGCCGACGGCGCCGCCCTGGAGGGTGACCGTCACCTCGAACCGCCGCGTCCGGGCCTGGGTCAGGCCGTCCGCCTTCGGCGTGCCGGGGCCGACCCCGGTCCAGGTGCCGACCCAGGACGCGGGGAGGGAGGCGTTCGCCCCCGGCCCCGCCACGGAGGGGGTGGGCGACGTCCCGCCCTTCGCGCCCTTCGCACCGTCCCCGCCGTCCTCGCCGCTCCAGGGAGAGGTGACGGCCAGGGTCACCGCCACCGCGAGCGCGGCGGCTCCCGCCACCGCCGCGGTCACCCGCCCCCGGGAGGACCGGGGCCCGGTGCCGACCGGGGTACCGGGGACGGGCGGGGCACCGGGGACGGGCGGGGCACCGGGGACGGGCGGGAGCGGGGGCGCCCCGTGGGCGGGAGCGGGCGCCGGAGTGCCGGGGGCCGCGAACGGCGTGGCGGGCCCGGGCGGCGGTGTGCCGGGGGCCGTGGGCATGCCGGGTCCGGGAGGGGGCCCGGGTGTGCCGGGGGCCGTCGGGGTCGGGGCCGGGGTCGCCGTGTCCGCCCCGGCGTCCGGTGCGGTCGCCGGGGCGTCCGCACCCCGCCGCAGCGGCGTCGTGAGCAGGTGCCCCAGCTCCCGCGCCCGGCGCGCGGCCTCCGCCGCCAGCGGGGGCGGAACCGCCTCGGCCCACGCCCCCTCGGCCGCCGGACCGCCCAGCCGGGCCGCCAGTTCCTCGGCGGTGGGCCGGTCCGCGGGTGCCTTGGCCAGGCAGTCCCGTACCAGCGGGAGCAGGTCGTCCGGCACGCCCGTGAGCCCGGGTTCGTCGTGCACGACGCGGTACAGCAGGGCCGGCAGGCTCGGTTCCTCGGCGCCGGCCAGGAACGGCCCCCGGCCGGTGGCCGCGTACACCAGCACGGCGGCCAGCGAGAACACGTCCGCCGGCGCCCCGGCCACCTCCCCGGTGGCCTGTTCCGGCGCGAGGTAGCCGGGCGTGCCGAGGACCGTGCCCGTGCGGGTGCGGCGCGGGTCGCGTACGGCGCGGGCGATGCCGAAGTCGATGAGGTACGGGCGTTCCGGGCCCAGCAGCACGTTCCCCGGCTTGATGTCCCGGTGCACGACTCCGACCGCCCGTACGGCGACCAGCGCCGCGGCCAGTTCGCGCGCCAGCGCGTGGACGGCGGGCCCGGCGAGGGGCCCGTGCCGGCCCACCCAGTCGCCCAGCGAGGGCGCGGCGACGTACTCCGTGGCCAGCCACTGCGGTGCCGCGCCGGGCGGGCTGAAGTCGACCACCGAGACCGTCCACGGGGAGCGCACGCGGTCGTTGGTGCGGATCTCCCGGGCGAACCGCTCGGCGAAGCCGGGCTCCCGGCTCAGGTCCCGGTGCACGGTCTTCAGCGCCAGGGGCCGCCCGGACGGCGTCCTGGCCAGGAACACCTCGCCCATGCCCCCCGCGCCGAGCCGTGCCAGCAGGCGGTACCCGCCGATCTCCGACGGGTCGCCGGGCTCCAGAGACTCCACCAACTCCGCCCGCCCCCATGCTCCTTGCCGGCCCGCGCGGTACGTGCCGTCCGGTGGTCACCCTAGAGGACGCCCCGGACGACGCGGGCCCGTGCGCCGCGGCCGCTCCCCGCCGGACGGCGCACGGCCCGGGATTCGCCTACGTTGGACGTGTGGGTCGGCCCAAGACCGCCCTGGCGCTGCTGGTCGTGCTGTGTTCGGCCGCGCCCGGGTGGGCACCGTCGGCGCACGCGACCGCGGGGTCCGCGCAGCAGGCCGCCGCCCGCGTGGGCGACCCGGCGACGCCCGTCCTCGCGGCCCGGGTGACCGCGGTGCCGCCGGAGCTGATCGGTGCCACGTACCGGCCCGGCTGCCCGGTGCCGCCCGGCCGGCTGCGGCTGATCCGGATGAACCACTGGGGCTTCGACGGCCGGGTGCACCGCGGGGAGATGGTGGTCCACGAGGACGCCGTGCGCCCGGTGCTGCACGCCTTCGGCGCGGCGTTCCGGGACCGGTTCCCGATCCGCCGGATGCGTGTGATGGCGGCGTACGGGGGCGACGACCGGGCCGCGATGGCGGACGACAACACCTCCGCCTTCAACTGCCGGGCGGTGACCGGGCGGCCCGGGCGGCGGTCCCAGCACGCGTACGGCGACGCCGTGGACGTCAACCCCGCCGAGAACCCGTACGTGGACCGGAACGGGACCGTCCACCCGCCTGCCGCCGCGGGCCACCTGGTGGACCGGGAGCCGGCCGGGCCCGGGGTGATCCTCGCGGACGGTGCCCTGGCCACCGCGTTCCGTGAGGCCGGGTGGGAGTGGGGCGGGCACTGGAGCGACCCCGACTACCAGCACTTCTCCGCGAACGGGCACTGAGACGAGGGCCGTGCTCCCGCTCTCCGGCGATCGTGAGAACGCGCACATTTATCCCCTATTTCGGACTATTCGCCTCATGCTGGTTCCTGGTCCGGCGCACGGGGAGGTGCGGGGGTGGGCCACCGGACCCGTGCCGTCGTGCCCGCAAGCACCAGGAGAGACATGCGACCCGTACCCCGTTGGGCGAACAACTGGCGGATCACCCTGCCCCTGGTCGGCGGGGCCGCCGTGCTCGGTTTCGGCGGCCTCTACGGCGCCGGCCTGGCGTTCGGCGCCGACGGCATAGCCGAGGGCACCACCGTCCGGGGCGTCGACATCGGCGGCATGAGCCGCACGGAGGCCGAGACGGCCCTGCGCCGCGGCCTCGGCGGGGCCGCGACCGCGCCGATGGCCCTCAAGGTCGGCGACCGGGTCGAGAGCGTCTCCCCCGCCGCCTTCGGCCTGTCCTTCGACCCCCGCGCCACGGTCGACCGCGCCGCCCCGTCGGGCTCCGACCCGGTCTCGGTGATCGGCCGCGTCGTCTCCCCGCCGCGCGGCGGGGCCGTGGAGCCCGTGGTCCACGTGGACCGGGCCGCCGGTACGGCCGCCGCCGAGCGGCTCGCCGCCACCGCCCGGCCGCCCCGTGACGGCGCCGTCACCTTCGTGGACGGCACGGCGCGCGCGGCCGCCCCCGTCACCGGCGTCACCCTGCGTGCCGACCACGCCGCCGACGCGGTACGGGCCGCCTACCTGCGCCCCGGCACCGGCCCGGTGGCCCTGCCCGTGGACGAGCGGGCACCGAAGGTGGGCGCTCGGGAGACGCAGCGGGCCCTGCGGGAGTTCGCCCAGCCCGCGATGTCGGCCCCGGTGACCGTGCGCCTCGGCGACAAGCCGGTCACCCTCACCCCCGCCGTGCTGGGCAGGCACCTCACGTTCCGCGCCGACGCCGCCGGCCGCCTCGTGCCGCAGCTGGACACCGCCGGGCTGCTGGCGGAGCGCGAGGTCGCCCGCCAGGTGGCCGCGGCCGCTCCGGAGCCCCGGGACGCCACCTTCCGCGTCGACGCGAAGGGCCGCGCGGTCGTCGCCGAGCCGGGCCGTGCCGGTGTGCGCTTCACCGAGAAGGCCTTCGGCGACACCGTCCTGGCCCTGCTGACGCGGTCGGGCGACGCCCGTACCGGCACGGTGGAGACCACGAGCGTGGAGCCCCGGCTGACGACCGCGGAGGCGCGGCGCCTGGGCATCCAGGAGAAGGTCTCGTCCTTCACCGTGCACTTCCCGGCGGCGCCGTACCGGATCACCAACATCGCGCGCGCCGTGGAGCTGATCAACGGCTCGGTCGTCATGCCCGGCCAGACCTGGAGCTTCAACGACACGGTGGGCGAGCGGACCGAGGAGAACGGGTTCGTCGACGGCATCATGATCAACGACGGCCGGTACGTGAAGTCGCCGGGCGGCGGCGTCTCCGCCGTCGCGACGACCATGTACAACGCCGCGTTCTTCGCCGGCGTCAAGCCGGTCGAGCACGGCGCCCACTCGTTCTACATCGAGCGCTACCCCGAGGGCCGCGAGGCGACCGTCGCCTGGGGCACGCTCGACCTGCGCTGGCAGAACGACACCGGGCACGCGCTCTACGTGAAGGCGGAGTCGACGGACACCTCGGTGACCATCTCCCTGCTCGGCACCAGGAAGTACGACGAGATCCGCGCCACCAAGAGCGAGCGGACCAACGTGGTGCCGCCCGGCAAGCGGACCGGCACCGGCGAGACCTGCGAGGTGCAGACGCCGCTGGAGGGCTTCGACGTCAGCGTCGACCGCGTCTTCGTCCAGGGCGGCCAGGAGGTCAAGCGGGAGACCTACAAGACCCACTACACCCCGCGCGACGAGGTCACCTGCGGACCGGAGGCCACCGAAGCGCCGAAGACCGGCGGCCAGGAGACCGGAGCCCCGGCAGCCGGAGCCGTGGAGCCGGCGGCCGAAGCCGTGGAGCCCGGCGCGCCGCAGGCCTAGGGGGGCCGCCGCGCGGGCGGGACGGGGCCGCCGGGTGAGACGCGTCTCACCCGGCGGCTCACGCTTGTCTATGCAACGAGTTGCATAAGAAGATCGGCGGCATGGCGCTTGAGCACGCGATCCTCGTCTCCCTGCTGGAGAAGCCCGGCTCCGGCTACGAGCTGGCCCGTCGCTTCGACCGGTCCATCGGCTACTTCTGGACCGCCACCCACCAGCAGATCTACCGGGTGCTCAAGCGCATGGAGGGGGACGGCTGGGTCGACGTCCGGGACGTTCCGCAGCAGGCCAGGCCGGACAAGAAGGAGTACTCCGTCGCGCCGGCCGGCCGGGAGGCCCTCGCGGCCTGGCTGCACGAGCCGGTCCAGCCCGACAGCGTCCGCCACGAGCTGGCCGTCAAGATCCGCGGCGCGGCCTTCGACGACCCGGCGGCGCTGATCCGCGAGGTCGAGCTGCACCACCGGGCGCACGCCGACCGGCTCGTGCACTACCTCGCCGGAGAGCTGCGCGACTTCACCGGACCCGACGCCCCGGCGGCGCCCGGAGCCGCCCACGAGCTGCGGCCCGGGGCCGCGCGCGAGCTCCAGCACGTCGTGCTGCGCGGCGGCATCGCGTACGAGCGGATGATGCTCGCGTGGCTCGAGGACGTGCTCGCCACCCTCCACCGGCTCACCGCGAGCTGACCCGCAGCGCCCCTCCCCCCACCGCTGCGCCCCCGATCCGCACCTCGAACCCGAAAGGCGAAGGTCCATGACCGACCCGCTGCTGTTCAACCCGCGCACCTACGACCCGGCGCACTTCGACCCGGAGACCCGCAGGCTGCTGCGCGCGACCGTCGACTGGTTCGAGGCGCGCGGCAAGCGCCGGCTGATCGAGGACTACCGCTCGCGCGCCTGGCTGGCCGACTTCCTGGCGTTCCAGGCGAAGGAGGGGCTGTTCGCGGCCTTCCTGACGCCGGCCGCCGCGGCCGGCGAGGGCGAGCAGGACAAGCGCTGGGACACCGCGCGCATCGCCGCCCTCAACGAGATCTTCGGCTTCTACGGGCTGGACTACTGGTACGCCTGGCAGGTGACCATCCTGGGCCTGGGCCCGGTCTGGCAGAGCGGGAACGCGGAGGCGCGCGCCCGCGCCGCCGAACTCCTGGAGTCGGGCGAGGTGTTCGCGTTCGGCCTGTCGGAGAAGACCCACGGCGCGGACATCTACTCCACCGACATGCTGCTGGAGCCGTCCGCCGACGGCGGTTTCCGGGCCACCGGCTCCAAGTACTACATCGGCAACGGCAACGCCGCCGGCCTGGTGTCCGTCTTCGGCCGCCGCACGGACGTCGAGGGCCCGGACGGCTACGTGTTCTTCGCCGCCGACAGCCGCCACCCGGCGTACCACCTGGTGAAGAACGTGGTCGACTCCTCGAAGTACGTCAGCGAGTTCCGCCTGGAGGACTACCCGGTCCGCGCGGAGGACGTGCTGCACACCGGCCGCGCCGCCTTCGACGCGGCGCTCAACACGGTCAACGTCGGCAAGTTCAACCTGTGCACGGCGTCGATCGGCATCTGCGAGCACGCGATGTACGAGGCCGTCACCCACGCGCACAACCGCATCCTCTACGGCCGCCCGGTCACCGCCTTCCCGCACGTGCGGCGCGAGCTGACCGACGCGTACGTCCGCCTCGTCGGCATGAAGCTGTTCAGCGACCGCGCCGTCGACTACTTCCGCACCGCCGGTCCCGAGGACCGCCGCTACCTCCTCTTCAACCCGATGACGAAGATGAAGGTGACCACCGAGGGCGAGAAGGTCATCGACCTCATGTGGGACGTGATCGCCGCCAAGGGCTTCGAGAAGGACAACTACTTCGCGCAGGCGGCCGTGGAGATCCGCGGCCTGCCCAAGCTGGAGGGCACGGTCCACGTCAACCTGGCGCTGATCCTGAAGTTCATGCGCAACCACCTGCTGGAGCCGGTGGAGTTCGCGCCCGTGCCGACCCGGCTCGACGCCGCCGACGACGACTTCCTGTTCCGCCAGGGCCCGGCCCGCGGGCTGGGGTCGGTGCGCTTCCACGACTGGCGGGCCGCGTTCGACGCGTACGCCGAGCTGCCGAACGTGGCCCGGTTCCGCGAGCAGGCCGACGCCCTGTGCGACTTCGTGCGGACCGCGGCGCCGGACGAGGAGCAGAGCCGCGACCTGGACCTGCTGCTGGCCGTGGGCCAGCTGTTCGCGCTGGTCGTGCATGGCCAGCTGATCCTGGAGCAGGCGCGCCTGACCGGCCTGGACCAGGACGTGCTGGACGAGCTGTTCGCCGTGCTCGTACGCGACTTCTCCGCGCACGCGGTCGAGCTGCACGGCAAGGACTCGGCCACCGGGGCGCAGCAGGAGTGGGCGCTGGGCGCGGTCCGCCGCCCGGTCGTCGACGCCGGCCGCTCGGAGCGGGTCTGGGCGCGGGTGGAGGCGCTCTCGGGCGCGTACGAGATGGCGGAGTAACCGCGGCACCGAAACGTGCGGGCCGGCCCTCGGAGGGCCGGCCCGCACGTCGTGCCGGGTGGGGTCCGCGGTTCAGCGGACCCCGTCCGCCGGGATCAGACGAGGTCGAAGCGGTCCAGCTCCATGACCTTCGTCCAGGCGGCGACGAAGTCGTTCACGAACTTCGCCTTCGCGTCGTCGCTCGCGTAGACCTCGGCCAGGGCGCGCAGCTCGGAGTTCGAGCCGAAGACCAGGTCGGCGCGGGTGCCGGTCCACTTCACCTCGCCGGTGACGTCGTCGCGGCCCTCGAACGTGGTCTGGTCCTCGGAGACCGGGGTCCAGGTGGTGCCGAGGTCGAGCAGGTTGACGAAGAAGTCGTTCGTCAGGGTGCCCGGGGTGTCGGTGAAGACGCCCAGCCTGCTCTGCTGGTGGTTGGCGCCCAGCACGCGCAGGCCGCCGACGAGGACGGTCAGCTCGGGGGCGGACAGGTTCAGCAGGTTCGCCTTGTCGACGAGCAGGAACTCGGCCGGCAGGCGGTTGCCCTTGCCCAGGTAGTTGCGGAAGCCGTCGGCGGTGGGCTCCAGGGCGGCGAAGGACTCGACGTCCGTCTGCTCCTGCGTGGCGTCCACGCGGCCGGGGGTGAAGGGCACCACGACGTCGTGACCGGCGTCCTTGGCGGCCTGCTCCACGGCGGCGGAGCCGGCGAGGACGATCAGGTCGGCCAGGGAGACCTGCTTGCCACCGGTCTGGGCGGCGTTGAAGGACTCCTGGATGCCCTCCAGGGTGCGCAGCACCGTGGCGAGCTGGTCGGGCTGGTTGACCTCCCAGCCGGCCTGCGGCTGGAGGCGGATGCGGGCGCCGTTGGCGCCGCCGCGCTTGTCGCTGCCGCGGAAGGACGAGGCCGAGGCCCAGGCCACGGAGACGAGCTGGGACACGGTCAGGTCCGAGCCGAGGATCTGCGCCTTGAGGGCGGCGACGTCGGCGTCGTCGACCAGCTCGCCGGTGCGGGCCGGCAGCGGGTCCTGCCAGAGCAGCGTCTCACTGGGGACCTCGGGGCCGAGGTAGCGGACGACCGGGCCCATGTCGCGGTGGGTCAGCTTGAACCAGGCGCGGGCGAAGGCGTCGGCGAACTGCTCCGGGTGCTCCAGGAAGCGGCGCGAGATCTGCTCGTAGGCCGGGTCGAAGCGGAGCGACAGGTCCGTCGTCAGCATCGTCGGGAGGTGCTTCTTCGACGCGTCGTAGGCGTCGGGGATGACCGCCTCGGCGTCCTTCGCGACCCACTGGTGGGCGCCGGCCGGGCTCGTGGTGAGCTCGTACTCGTAGCCGAACAGGTTCTCGAAGAAGTTGTTGCTCCAGCGGGTGGGCGTCGTGGTCCAGGTGACCTCGAGGCCGCTGGTGATGGCGTCGGCGCCCTTGCCGGAGCCGTAGGTGCTCTGCCAGCCGAGGCCCTGGGCCTCCAGCGGGGCGGCCTCGGGGTCCGCGCCCACGTGGTCGGCGGAGCCGGCGCCGTGGGTCTTGCCGAAGGTGTGGCCGCCGGCGATCAGCGCGACGGTCTCCTCGTCGTTCATCGCCATGCGGCGGAACGTCTCGCGGATGTCGCGGGCCGCGGCGACCGGGTCGGGGTTGCCGTTCGGGCCCTCGGGGTTGACGTAGATGAGGCCCATCTGGACGGCGCCGAGGGGGTTCTCCAGCTCGCGGTCGCCGGTGTAGCGCTCGTCGGCGAGCCAGGTGGTCTCGGGGCCCCAGTAGACGTCCTCGTCGGGCTCCCAGACGTCCGCGCGGCCGCCGGCGAAGCCGAAGGTCTCGAAGCCCATCGACTCGAGCGCGACGTTGCCCGCGAGGATCATGAGGTCGGCCCAGGAGAGGCTCTGGCCGTACTTCTTCTTGACCGGCCACAGCAGGCGGCGGGCCTTGTCGAGGTTGGCGTTGTCCGGCCAGCTGTTCAGCGGGGCGAAGCGCTGCATGCCGGCGCCGGCGCCGCCGCGGCCGTCGCTGATCCGGTAGGTGCCGGCGCTGTGCCAGGCCATCCGGATGATGAACGGGCCGTAGTGGCCGAAGTCCGCGGGCCACCAGTCCTGCGAGGTGGTCAGGGTCTCGGCGATGTCGCTCTTGACCGCGGCGAGGTCGAGGCCCTTGAAGGCCTCCGCGTAGTCGAAGTCCTCACCGAGCGGGTTGGCCACCGCGGGGTTCTTCGCGAGGATCTTGAGGTTGAGGCGCTCCGGCCACCACTGCCGGTTGCCCCCACCCTGGGTCGGGTGCGCGGCACGGCCGTGCGCCACCGGGCAGCCCCCTACGCCCTCCGGCTTCGGGTCGGTGACGATTGCGTCATGGTTCTCAGGCATGGGAATCCTTCCGGATCTCAGGCGGATCGCTGTGCTCAGGAACTGCGGGCCGTGGAGCAGTCAGGGGCACTGGCCCGGTCTCCTGAACCGTCACGTGCACTCCCCTGCTGTTGTCCTGTCCCTCTTGTTTGCGCCGGAACAGATCCTACGATGGACTCTGTCCAAGTCAATGCGATGACCAGATCCGTACGGATTCATAGGCCAGAAGTCATGCACAGTTAGGCTGGGTGGGGATGAGCGATCTACTGGGAAGGCTCCGGGAGCGCGGCTGGCGGATGACGGCGCAGCGGCGGGTGGTGGCCGAGGTGCTCGACGGGGACCACGTCCACCTGACCGCGGACGAGGTGCTGGCACGGGCCACCGCACGGCTGCCCGAGGTCTCGCGGGCGACCGTCTACAACACGCTCGGCGAGCTGGTGGCGCTCGGCGAGGTGGTCGAGGTGACCACCGACGGGCGCGCCAAGCGGTACGACCCGAACGCCCACCGCCCCCACCAGCACCTGGTCTGCTCCGGCTGCGGGAAGATCCGGGACGTCCATCCCGAGGGCGACCCGCTGGCGGCCCTGCCCGCCTCGGAGCGCTTCGGCTACAGCGTGTCCGCGGCCGAGGTGACGTACCGGGGCCTGTGCCCGGACTGCGCCGCCGGTCCGCGGTGACCCGTTCGGGCCGCCCCGGGTGTGCGCCCGCGCCGCCTGGTGTGGACTCGGGGGTGCCCGGGGGGTCCGTCCAGTGGAGGAACGCACCGATGTCGCCGAGCAAGCCCAGCATCGTCTTCGCCCACGGCCTGTGGGCCGACGGCTCCTGCTACAGCAAGCTGATCCCCGTCCTCCAGCAGGAGGGCCACGAGGTGGTGTCCGCGCAGAACACCCTGGACTCCCTGGAGGGCGACGTCGACGCGGTCCGCCGCGCGCTCGCGCGCGTGAGCGCGCCGGCGATCCTCGTCGGCCACTCCTGGGGCGGCTTCGTGATCACCGCCGCGGGCACGGACGACCGGGTGGCCGGCCTCGTGTACATCGCGGCGCTCGCCCCGGACGCCGGGGAGACCCCGCAGGACCTGATCGGCCGGTTCGACACCCCGCCGCTCTTCGGCCACCTCGACGACGAGGACGGCCGGCTGTGGATCGCGCGCGACGGCATCTCGCACTTCTGCGGGGACCTGACGGAGGCCGACCAGCAGCTGGTCTGGGCGACCCAGGGCTCCGCGAACGCCGCCGTCCTCGGTTCCACGACGGACGAACCGGCCTGGCGGTCCAAGCCCAGCTGGTTCGTCGTGGCCACCCGGGACCACGCCGTCAACCCCGACCTCCAGCGCTTCGCCGCGGAGCGGATGGGCGCGACCGTGGTCGAGACGGACTCCTCGCACGTCCCGATGCTCTCCCAGCCGGAGGTCGTGCTGGACGTGATCCGCAGCGCCGCCAAGGCCGTCTGACAGCCGCGCGAGGCCCGATCCCGCGCCCGCCCCGAGGGGCGGGCGCGGCCGCGCGTCCGGTGTCACACCTGCGGGGCGCGGTGGGTGAGGCGGCCGTCGACGGCCGTGAGCAGCACCGGAAGGCCGGGCAGCTCGGTGGCCGGGGTGGTGAGCGGGTCCCCGGCGAAGACCGTGAGGTCGCCCCGGTGGCCGGGGGCGAGGCGGCCGGCCCGGTCCTCCTCGCCCGCCGCGTAGGCCGGCGCCGTCGTCATCCCGCGCAGCGCCTCCAGGGCCGTCAGGGCCTGCTCGGGGCCGTGCGGCGGGAGCGTCAGGTCGCGGCCGGGGCGGCGGTGCCGGGCACCGGCCATCACGCCCAGCGGCGGGAACGGCGCGATCGGCCAGTCGGAACCGAGGACCACGGTGGCCCCGGAGTCCCACAGGTCCCGGCAGCGCCAGGCGCGGGCGGCCCGCTCCTCGCCGAGCCGGCGGGACCAGTTGTCGGTGTGGTCGGCCCGCGTGAAGTCGCAGCAGTGCGTGGGCTGCATGGACGCGATCACACCCAGCTCCCGGAAGCGGCCGAGCGTGTCGTCCGGGACGGTCTCGATGTGCTCCACCCGGTGCCGTACGCCCGGCACGCCGCCCGTCGCCCGGGCCTTCTCGATGCTGTCGAGGACGTGGCGTACGGCCGCGTCGCCGATCGCGTGGGTCGCGGTGGGCACACCGGCGCGGTGCAGCTCGCCCACGATCGCGGTGTAGACGGCCGGGTCGGGCCAGAAGGCGTGCGTGGACTCGCCGTGGCAGTCGGGGCGTTCGAGCCACGCGGTGCCGTTGTCGATGGTCCCGTCCATGAACAGCTTGACGCCCGCGACCTGCCAGAGGGCACCGCCGGCGCCCTGCCCGGCGATGAGTTCCCGCACCCCGTCGGCGTCGGTGCCGGGCTGGCACCAGGGGGCCACCCGCAGCCGCAGCGGCAGTTCGCCGGCCGCGTCGAGTTCGGCGTACAGCGCGAGGCTCTCGCCGTTGGCGTCCATGGCGTGACCGCCGGTCAGGCCGGCCGCGGCCATCGCGCGCAGGGCGGCGGCGAGGCGGTCGCGGCGCTCCTCGTGCGTGGGGCGGGGGGCGGCCCGCTCGACGAGTTCGCAGGCGGCGTCCTCCTGGAGGAGGCCGGTGGGGCGGCCGTCGGCATCGCAGACCACCTCGGCGGAGGCCTGGCCGAAGGTGCGCGGCCCGTCGACGCCGGCGAGTTCGAGGGCCCGGCGGCTGGCCAGGGCCGAGTGGGCGTCGAAGAGGAGCAGGAACGCCGGCACGCCGTCGAGTACCGCGTCGAAGGGCTCGACGGCGACGGGCCGGTCGCCGAAGACGTTGGGGTCGAGGCCCCAGCCGAAGAGCCACTCGCCGCGCCCGAGGGAGCGCACGCGCTCCGCCAGCGCGGCCCGTACGTCGTCGAGGCCGGCGCAGCCGGAGAGGTCGAGGCCGTGGGTGAGTTCGGCGCCGGACACGGGGTGGACGTGGCCGTCGACGAGGCCGGGGGTGACCACGGCGCCGTCGAGGCCGACGACGGTGGTCGCGGGGCCGGCGAGGGCGCGGACCTCCTCGTCGTCGCCGAGTGCGGCGATCCGGCCGTCCTCGCCGACGGCGAGCGCGGTCTCCGGGAGGAACCCGCCCGTCGCGGGGTCGAGCAGGCGGGCGGAGTGCAGGACGAGACGTGGGCGCACGGGTGCTCCTTGGAGGGGGCGGTGGCGGGAGGGCGGGGTTACGGGGCTCCGGACGGCGGCGCCGGGGCGGCGGGGGCGTCGAGCGTGCCCGGGGGCAGGCCGAGTTCGCGTTCGGCCGTGGTGACGGCCATCCGGAGGACGGCGCCGGGGCGGTCGCCCGTCGGGGTGTTCACGTGGGAGCCGAGGCCGTCGAGCACGACCAGGATCGCGATCGTGGCGACGTACGGGTCCGCCGTGCGGAACTCGCCCCGCTCGACGCCCTCGCGGACGAGCGCCTCCAGGCGGCCGCGCCAGGCGGCCTGCTGGGTGGTGACCCGGTCGCGGAGGACGGGGCGGTAGCGGCTGAGGTGGCGGGCGTTGATCCAGAGGCGGCTGATGTCGTCGTACGCCTCCCCGGTGGTCTGCGCGAGGAAGCGGGCGAGCCGGCGTACGGGCGTCTCGGCCGGAGCTCCGGGCGCGGCTCCGGCCGGGGCTCCGGGCGGGGCCCCGGCACCGGCTCCGGCGGCCGCCGCACCGGCTCCGGCCGGGGCCGCGGGAGCCTCGCCGGGGGCGTCGCCGGGGGCCGCCGCCGCGGTCACCTCCGGTACCAGCCGGTCGAGTTCGGCGGTGGCCGCGGTGCCGAACGCCTCGGCCACCAGCTCCTCGGCCGACGGGAAGTAATGGCTGATCAGCCCGGGTCTGACGGTGAGTTCATCGGCGATCCGGCGGAGGGTGACGCACTCCAGCCCCTCGGCCAGGGCCACCGCCGTGGCGGCTTCGACGATCTCCGCCCTGCGGGCCTCCGGGGACTTTCGAACTCGTTTGCGCGGGACGCTTGACGACATACCGGCGATGCTATTGAGTGTGCGACCAATAAGCAAGCAGGTGGGATCCGAACCGCACCCCGGAGGACCGCATGACGTCCACGTTCCCCGATCCGCACACCGTCCCCGGCCTGGCATGCGAGACGGCCCGGCCGGACTCCGGGCGGGCCGGCCGCATCGAGCCCCACGGCATCGACCACATCCCCGACGCGGAGCGCCACGGCCGGCCCCGGGACCTGTTCTCCGTGTGGGCGGCGGCGAACGTCAACTACCTCAGCCTGGTCATCGGCGGCGCGCTGGTCCTGATGGGGCTCGGCCTCTGGCAGGCCCTGGCCGTGATCGTGGCCGGCAACCTCTTCTGGGTGCTCACCGGACTCCTCGCCACCTCCGGCCCCGCCGCCGGCGCACCCAGCGAGGTGATCACGCGGGCGCTGTACGGCGTCATCGGCAACCGCGTGAACAACGCCGTCGGCGGCTGGCTGGTCTCCGTCTGCTACTTCGCCCTCAACCTCGCCGCCGCCGCGACCGCCGCCTTCGCCCTGGTCGAGAAGACCGGCATCACCGCCACCACCGGGGTCAAGGCGACCGTGATCGTGGTCATCGCCGCCCTGACCCTCGCCATCAGCGTCTACGGCCACGCGATGATCATGAAGCTGTACCTGCCGATCACGCTGGCCCTGACCGCCGCCTTCGCGGTCGTGGCCGTCGCCGTGGTCCGGCACGCGGACTTCTCCTACCGGCCGGCCGAACCCCTCACCGGCACGGGTCTGTGGGCCGTGCTCCTCGCCGGCGTCACCCTGATCGCCTCGGGCCCGCTGTCGTACACCACCAGCGCCGACTTCTCCCGCTACCTGCCGCGCTCCGCGTCCCGCCGGGCCGTCGCGGGCTGGACCGCGCTGGGCGCCTTCGTGCCCAGCGTCCTCGTCAGCTCCCTGGGCGTGCTCGCCGCCACCGTGGTCGACATGAGCGACCCGCAGAGCGCCCTCCAGCGGCTGCTGCCCGGCTGGTTCGCCCCCGTCTTCCTGCTGGCCCTGGTCCTCGGCACCATCTCCATCAACGCCCTGACCGCCTACAGCGCCGGCCTCGCGCTCCAGGCCGTGGGCCTGCGCATCCGCCGCACGGTCAGCGTGCTGCTCGACGGGACCGTCGCCGTCGCCCTCACCCTGTACGGGCTGCTCGCCTCCGGCTTCCTCGACACCGTCAGCAACGCCCTCCAGGTGATCGTGGCGCTGGTCGGCCCCCTGATGGCCGTGTACGCCACCGACGTGGTGCTGCGCCGCAACCGGTACGACGGCCCCGCCCTCGCGGACGAGAGCCCCGCGAGCCCCTTCTGGTACACCGGCGGCGTCAACCGGGCGGGCGCGACGGCCCTGTGTGCGGGCGTGACGGCCGCGGCCCTCTGCGTGAACACCCTCTACACCGGCCCCGTCGCCGCCGCCCTCGGGGGCGTGGACCTGTCCCTGCCGGCCGGGATGCTGGTCGCGGCCGGCCTGTACGCGCTGCTGATGCGCCACGACCCCGCGCTGCGGGCGGCCAGGTCCGGCGCCTGACCGCCCGTGCGCCCAGGACCGCCCCGCGGGCGGCCCTCCCCCGGGGTGATCCCGTTCGTCATGGGCGCGTCACGGAACGGCCACAGCGGCGTGCGGCGGGAACCTGTCCCCGGCGGGGCGCCGTGTCCCTGCACGCGAGTGCCGGTGTGGGACCGGTCGTGAACCTCGGGGAGCACCCAATGCAGTACACAGCGCGCGTCGGCCGGTCCGCGGCGGCCCTGGTGACGGCCCTGGCGGCCGCCGCCCTGGTGACGGGCTGCACCCCGTCCGGGGACGACGGGACGGTCGATCCGTCGACGCCGCCGGCGGCCTCCGCGCCGTCGGCGCCGGGGCCGACGGGCGGCGGCGACAAGGGCGGCACGGCCAACGGGGGCCCGTCCACGGCCGGTTCGACCGGCGGCGGCGCGTCCACCGGCGGCTCCGGTACGGGCGGGGGCACCGGCGGCACGACGGGCGGCTCCTCCTCCGGCGGCTCCACCGGCGGCACCGGCGGCACCGGCACCGTCGCGAAGCCGTGCGCGTCCGACGCCGTCGAGGTGTCGGAGGGCCACCAGGCCGACGTCCGCCCGCCCGGTACGGGCACGGGTGCCGCCGTCGTGTCGGTCACCAACACCTCCGCGTCCGCGTGCCGGGTGTACGGCCACCCGACCGTCGCGGCGGCCGGCAACGGCTCGCCCGACAAGAACAAGCCGCTGGCCACCACGCACGCGGGCCCGGCCGCGGCGAACGTGCTGCTGGCTCCGGGCGCCCGCGCCTGGACGAAGCTCACCTTCGTGCAGGTCCAGGGCGAGGCGGACGGCTACTGCGAGTCCGGCGCGACGCCCGCCACGTACCCGACGCTGGTGATCGGCGTCCTCGGTGCCGGCAAGCACCAGATCGCCATGGACGACGGGGTGTTCGCCTTCTGCGACGACAAGGTGACCGTCACCGCCTGGTCCTCCGTCAAGCCGTCCTGACCCCCGCCTGAGGGCCGACCGGGGGTATTCCGGCCCCGGCTCGGGCGGCGCGGCGCGGCATCACGGAACGCCACCTAAGCTCACTCATCGTCACCGGCCCGGAGGTGTGGCGGGCCGCATCGAGTGATCGGAAGGACGTCCAGATGCTCAAGAAGCTGCTGATCGGTTCCGTGGGCGCGGTGCTCGCCGCCGGGGCGCAGGCCCCCGTCGCCGGGGCCGCGCCCGCCGCCGATCCGGTACCCGCCGCCCGGGTCACGGTCGATCTGGTCCAGGTCAACGGCTCGGGCTGCCGCCCCGGCTCGGCCACGGCCTCGGTCGCTGCGGACAACAGCGCCTTCACGGTGACCTACAGCGAGTACCTGGCCCAGGTCGGCAAGGGGGCCAAGCCGACGGAGTTCCGCAAGAACTGCCAGCTCGGGCTGCGGGTGAACGTACCGCAGGGCTTCACGTACGCCATCGCCCGCGCGGACTACCGGGGCTTCGCGAGCCTGGAGGAGGGGGCCGTCGGGAAGCAGCTGGCGAGCTACTACTTCCAGGGCATGTCCGGTACGGCCGTCCGCACCCACATCTTCAAGGGGCCGCAGGAGGGCAACTGGCAGGCCAGCGACACCACGGCGGTCCAGGCCCTGGAGTTCGCGCCCTGCGGAGCGCAGCGGAACTTCAACATCAACACCGAACTCCGCGTGGACGGCGGGACGTCCGACACCGAGAACACCACCAGCTTCATGACGATGGACTCCACGGACGGCAGCCTGGAGACCGTCTACCACTTCGCGTGGAAGCAGTGCCCGGCCCGGCGCTGAGCCGGTGCGGGGGGGGGACCGGCCCGGCGGGGTGGCGGGCGGTACGGGCACGGGTGGCAGGGCGGGCGGGCCGAGTGGTGGTCAGCGCTCGGAGAGTTCGGACGGGGCTTCCTGGACGATCCAGCCGTTGCCGTCCGGGTCGGCGAAGGTGAGGAAGGAGTTCCAGGTCTCGCCCTTGCCGTCCGCCCAGCCGTCGGCGCCGACGTGGCGCACGGGCGACACGTCGACGCCGCGCGCGGCCAGCCGCTCCCGGGCGGCCTCGATGTCGGTGACGCACAGCTGGAGGCCGTGCAGGGTGCCGGGGGCCATGGTGCGGGTGCCGGGGGCCGGCGGGATGCCCTGCTCCAGCACGACGGAGCAGCGGGAGCCGGGCGGGGTCAGCTGGACGATCCTGGCTCCGGGCGTCACCTCGGCGTCGAGGTCGACGGCGAAGCCGAGCCGGTCGGCGTAGAACTCCTTGGCCCGGTCCACGTCGGTGACGGGGACCGGGACGACCTCGAGCGTCCAGTTCACGAAAGCGGCTCCGATCGGTGTCGGGGGACGGTTGCGGCCGGGTGCGGAGCCCCGTACCGGCGGACCGCCCCGGCCCATTAGAGCGGATCCCGGACGCGGAGACCGTCGGATCCGGCGGGGAATGACCCGCGAGGTGGCGTACGCGCGCCGGCCGGACACCGGGACGGTGCGGCTCGATCGTCACGGCGCCGCTCGCCGCGCCGGTGTCCGCCGACGAGCCCTGTCCCAGCTCCGATCCGGTCGTCTGCCGCATCCGCGTCCTGGCCTGGGGCGAGAAGGTCGAACCCGCTCGGCCCGGCGGCGGACCAGCCGTTCGCCAAGTACGGCAGCTGGCAACAGGTCGCCGACGCCGCCATGCGGACCAGTTACGCCGTCGACCGCGAGCTGAGCCTGGAGTACCGCCCCTGCCCGGTGTGACGGCCCGCCGGCACGTTGCGGTAGTGGGTGGTGAGCCGGCCGGTGTCGTCGAGGACGTGGAAGGCGAGGGCGGGCGGCAGGTCGAGGTGGACGTGGTGGCCCGGGTGCTCCTGCCGCTCCCAGGGCAGCCGGAGCGCGGAGACCACGCCGGGGGCCACCAGCAGGGGCCGGCCGGCGAAGGTGGTGGCCGCCGCGGTGTGCGCGTGACCGCAGAGGAACGCCGCCAGGTTCGGGTGCCGGCGGGCCAGTTCGGCGAGCCGCTCCTCGCCGAACTGGCGGATGCCGTCGACGTACGGGGTGTGCAGCGGGACCGGCGGGTGGTGGAAGCCCACCAGGACCGGCCGGTGCCGGGGCGCGGCCGCGAGGACCCCCGCCAGCCACTCCAGCGTCTCGTCCTCCAGGTACCCCTCGTCCTTGCCGGGCACCGAGGAGTCGCAGAGCGCGAGCGTGAAACCCGCGGCGTGCAGCACCTGGTTGACCGGTTCTGCCGAGCCGGGCGCGCCGAGCAGGTGCTGCCGGAAGGCGGCCCGGTCGTCGTGGTTGCCCGGGCAGACGAGCAACGGGTGCCGGCAGGCGAGGAGTTCGCGCGCGGTCGCGTACTCCTCGGGCAGCGCGTGGTCGGCGATGTCCCCGGTGACCACGACGGCGTCGAGGTCGTGGGGCAGGGCGTCGAGGTGCTCCAGGACCGCCCGGGTCCGCGCGGCGCTGCGCTCGTCGGAGATGTGGATGTCGCTCAGGTGGGCGATGACGGCCACGGCGGTCCCCTGCTTCCTGTCGTGCCGCGCCCGTGGGCGGCGCGGGTCTTCCGGTCACCGAACCTAGGCGGGCGGCAGACCGCACGTAAGATCCGGTTCCATGCCGGAAGAGTGGTCCAGTTCCGCCGCCGACCTGCGGGGAGAGGGGTCGGGTTCCGACGCCGAACCGGGCGGGGAGGGGCCGCGTTCCGCCGCCGACCTGCGGGGTGGGCCGTCGGGCCGCACGGCCGACCTGCACCTCGATCTCGACCTCGACCTCGACCTCGGCGGGAGGGGGGCGGGCCGGCGCGCCGGCCTGGAGTCCGCCCTGCGCGAGGCGGTCCGTACGGGACGCCTGGCCGCCGGTGCCCGGCTGCCGTCCACCCGGGCGCTCGCCGCCGGGCTCGGCCTGTCGCGCGGCACGGTCACGGCGGCCTACGCGCAGCTCACCGAGGAGGGGTACCTCGCGACGCGGCCCGGTTCCGGCACCACCGTGACGGCCCTGCCGGCCACCGGGACCCGGCCGTCCGCGCGGGCCGCCTCCGCGGCGCTCCCCCGGCACGACCTGCGTCCGGGCCTCCCCGACGTACGGGCCTTCCCCGCCCGCGCCTGGCTGGCCTCGACCCGGCGGGTGCTGGCCGCCGCCGGACCCGACGTGCTGGGCGCCGGCGATCCCCGGGGACGGCCGGAACTGCGGGCCGCGCTCGCCGGCCATCTGGGCCGGACCCGCGGGGTGCTGGCCACGCCCGACCAGGTCGTGATCACCTCGGGCTTCTACCAGTCGGTTCGGCTGCTCGGCGGCGTGCTGGCGGCCCGCGGCGCCACCGCCGTGGCCATGGAGGACCCCGGGCACGACCTCTACCGCGAGGCGGTGCGGCGGTCGGGCCTCGCCACGGTGCCGCTCGCCGTGGACGGGCGCGGGGCCCGGGTCGGGGACCTCGGGCCGGAGACGGACGCGGCCGTCCTCACCCCCGCCCACCAGTACCCGACGGGCGTTCCGCTGCACCCGGAGCGCCGCGGCCTGCTGTGTTCCTGGGCGCGGGATACCGGCGGGCTGGTCGTGGAGGACGACTACGACGGCGAGTTCCGCTACGACCGCCGGCCGGTCGGCGCGCTCCAGGGCCTCGCGCCGGACCGGGTCGTGTACTGCGGTACGGCGTCCAAGTCGCTGGGCCCCGCCCTGCGGCTGGCCTGGATGGTGCTGCCCCCGGACCTGGTGGGGCCGGTGGTGGCCGCCAAGCGGGAGGCCGACCTGTACACCGAGACGCTGGGGCAGCTGGTGCTGGCCGATCTGATCGCCTCCCACGCGTACGACCGCCACCTGCGTGCCGCCCGGCTGCGGTACCGGCGGCGCCGGGAGCTGCTGACGGACCGGCTGGCGGAACTCCCGGCCCTCACCCCGCACGGAGTGCCGGCCGGTCTGCACACGCTGGTCACCTGGCCCGGCCGGGGTCCCGGCGAGCCGGAGGTGCTGGGCGCGTGCGCGGAGCGGGGCATCGCGCTGCGGGGTTCCGCGGAGCTGTACCACCGGGCGGCCGGCGCGCGGCCGGGCCTGCTCGTCGGCTTCGCCGCGGCTTCCGGGCACGGCTTCCCCCTCGCCCTGGACGCGCTGACCGGCGTACTGACGGACGTACTGGGCTGAGCCCACGCTCGCCGTGCTGCCGGGCACGGCGCGGCGGGGCGTCCGGCCCGGGACCGCCGCGCGGCCGGAGTACGCGGCGCGCCCGGCCTCGGGGACGTGCCGGGGGGCGGGCGGGCGGCCGGGTTACACAGGTGCTACGGCCGGAAGCGCAGGGGGCCTTAGCACCGAGGTGATGCACATGCTGGACGCCACAGATCCGGGTGGGCCCGTGGGAGACGGCCGGGCTCCGGACGGAACCGTCTCGGCCCCCTCCGGTCCGGCCGGGACCGGAGAGGCCCGCTCGGGTCCGGACGGGAGCGGCGGAGCGCGCTCCGGTCCGGACGGGTCTCGTGGAGGGGGGCCGGGGGCCGGCGGGGCCGGATCCGACGGTGGGGGTGCCGGGGCGGGCCGGCGCGGGCCCGGCCGCCGGCGGGTGCTCGGAATCGCGGCCGCCGCGCTCGCCGTGGCCCCGCCGGGCCGGCTCGGCACGGCCGTGGCCGCGCCCGCGCCCCGGCCGGCGCCGCCCGCCTGCCCACTCGACGTGTGCGCCGAGAACGCCCGGCCCGGCGCCACGGACTGGCGCATCACCCGGGCCGGGCCGGCCGCCGCCGTCGAGGGGTTCGCGGACCGGGTCAGCGTCCGCGCCGGCGAGACCCTGGGCCTGCACGTGTCGACCACGTCGGCCGCGTACACCGTCTCCGCGTACCGCATCGGCTGGTACGGCGGGGCGCGCGCCCGGCTGGTGTGGCGCTCCGGGACGATCCGGGGCGAGCGGCAGGCCGGGCCGGTGCACGACCCGGTCACCCGGATGGTGCGGACGACCTGGCGGCGGACGGTGGAGCTGGACACGTCCGGCTGGCCCGAGGGCTGCTACCTGCTGCGCCTGGCCACCACGGACGGCAAGGGGCGCCGCTTCGTGCCGGTCACCGTGCGGGGCGCGTCGGCCGCCGGGCGGATGGTGGTGGTCAACTCGGTGGCCACCTGGCAGGCGTACAACCCGTGGGGCGGCGCCGACCTCTACAAGGGCCCCGACCTCAGGAACCGCACCCGGTCCCTCGCGGTCAGCTTCGACCGGCCGTACCGCAGCGGTTCGGGTTCCGGCCAGTTCCTGCGGTACGAGGCCCCGCTGATCGCCCTCGCCGAGCGGCTGGGCCTGCCGCTGGCCTACGCCACGGGGGTGGACGTGGCCCGCGAACCGGGGCTGCTGGACGGGGCCCTGGCCGTGCTGTCCCTCGGGCACGACGAGTACTGGAGCCCGGAGCAGCGGCGCCACGTGACGCGGGCCCGGGACGCGGGGACGAACCTGGCGGTCTTCGGCGCGAACTGCTGCTACCGGCGGGTGCGCTTCGACTGTTCACCGGTCGGCCGAGACCGGGTGGTCGTCTGCTACAAGGCCGACTACGCCGCGGACCCCGGCTTCCGTCGCGGGGGACCGCCGACCAACGACTTCCGGAGCCGGCCGCTGCCCGAGCCGGAGAGTTCGCTGCTGGGCGTGCTCTACGACGGCTTCCCGGTGGACGCGCCGTACGTGGTGTCGGAGGCCGGGCACTGGCTGTTCGCGGGGACCGGGGTGCGGCCGGGCGACGCGTTCGCGCACCTGGTGGGCGTCGAGTTCGACCGGGTGCCCACGAGCCGGCCCACCCTGCGGCCCGTGGAGGTGCTGGCGCACTCGCCGGTGGTCTGCAAGGGCCGGGCCTCGTACGCGGACACCGCGTACGCCACCCTGCCGGGCGGCGCCGGGGTGTTCGCGACCGGCACGATGCGGTGGGTGGAGGCGCTGGACGCGCAGGGTCCGGGCGGCGGGAAGTCGAACCACGGGCTCGGGGCCGAGGCCGGCCGGTTCACCCGCACCGTCACCGAGAACGTGCTGCGGGCCTTCGCGGCGGGCCCGGCGGGCCGGGTCCGGCCCGCCCGCGACAACCTGACGGCGCATTACGCGGACGCGACGCCGCACCGGGACGGGGCGCCGCCGGTGCGCACGGAGGCGTCCTGCCCGCCGGCACCGGCCGCTGCCCCACCGTCCCCTGCCGCCCATTACGGGGAGGCGCGTGCGGCAGCCGGGGGGCCGCCCGGCGTGTAGCCGGGCACACCCCCCACGAGTCGTTACGGTCTGATTTGCCCCAGATTCGGACGATCCCGGGAGTGTGCGGTGCGCCGTCTCACGCTTGCCCTGACCCTGCTCGCCACCCTCGCCTCCGGCACCCTGCTCGGCACCGGGCCGGCCGCCTCCGCGGAGGGCGCCCCCTCCCCCACGTCCGACCGGGGCACGAACATCCTGGTCGTCGGCATCGACAGCCGGGCGGGCCTGTCGGCCGCGGAGAAGCGCCGGCTGCACGTGGGCGGCGAGGGCTGCAACTGCACCGACGTGATGCTGCTCGTCCACCTGGCCGCGGACGGGAACCGGGCCAGCGTCGTCTCGATCCCCCGGGACTCGTACGTCGAGTACGCGGGCGGGCCGGGCGCGGGCCGGTGGGGCAAGATCAACGGCGCGTACAAGCTCGGCGGCGGCGCGATGACCGTCAGCACGGTGGAGAAGGTCACGGGTCTGCACGTGGACCACTACCTGGAGACCGGCTTCACCGGCTTCGAGCGGGCGGTCGACGACCTGGGCGGTGCGACGGTCTGCACCGACCGGCCGCTCCAGGACGAGAACTCCGGGCTCGACATCACCGCGGGCGTGCACCACACCGACGGCAACACCACCCTGCGCTACGTCCGCGCCCGCCACATCCTCCGGTCCGGCGACCTCGGCCGGATGCGCCGCCAGCAGCGCACGGTCGGCGACCTGCTCGGCCGGCTGACGGCCGAGGGGGCGCTCTCCAATCCGGGGAACGTCGCCAGGACGGCCCGCGCGCTGCTGAAGTCGGTGCGCACGGACGCGGGGACGGACCTGATCGACCTGGTCCGCATCGGGTGGGTGCTGGGCCGGCTGCGGGCGGACCAGACGGAGTTCGCGACCGTGCCGATCACGGACTTCGACCACCGCGTGCCCGGGGTCGGCTCCACCCTCGTGTGGCACGCGTCCCGGTCCGCCGCGCTGTGGGCCGCGCTGGCGGCGGACCGGCCGATCACCGGCGACACCCGGATCCAGCCCGCGCCCGAGACCCCGGCCCTGACGAACCCGGCCGGCATCAAGGTCCGGGTGGACGACGCGAAGGTGGCCGCCGCGCTGCGCGGCAACGGCTTCGTCGTCACGGACACCTCCGCCACGGCTCCGGCGGTGCGTCCCGACGCCCCGCCGGTGATCCGCCACGCCCCGGGCGCGGAGGACGACGCCGCCACCCTCGCGGCGGCGCTCCCCGGCGCGCTCCTGCGGCCGGCCCCGGACCACGGCCCGGTCTTCGACGTCACGATCGGCCGCCGGCAGCCCCAGGTCAAGCACGTGACGTACGACCGCAACGTGGCCGAGGGCGCCCCGGTGCGGGGCGGTACCCTCCGCTGCCCGGCAGCCTCCTGACGCTCCCCGCCCGCCCGGCGGGCCGGCTCCGATCCCGGGGGACGGCGCGTCCTAGGCGTCCAGGACCAGGTCCGTCGTGGGGACCGACTGGCAGGTGAGGGCGGTGGAGTCGGGAAGGTCGGGCGAGGTGGCCGTCAGGTGGGTGACCTCGCCTTCCAGGACCGCGCAGGCGCAGCTTTCGCACTGGCCCACCCGGCAGCCGCTGGGCAGGCGAACGCCTTCGCGTTCGGCGAGTTCCAGCAGGGTGCCGGCCGACCTGGTCCAGGTCAGCTCCCTCCCGCTGCGGGCCAGGCGGACGGTGTGCCGGGCGTCGTCCGGGATCGAGGTCACGCGCGGTGCGGCCCGGAACCGCTCGGCGAAGATCTCGAAGGGCGGTACGCCCCGGGCCGTCAGGCCCTCGGTCAGCGCGTCCAGCATCGGGGCGGGGCCGCACAGGTGGAAGCGGGCCCGGCGGGCGAGCAGGCCGTCCTCGACGTCGGCGGCGGTGATGCGGCCGCGGCGGTCGTAGTCGCGGCCGGGCAGGTCGCCGGGGGCCGGGTCCGCGTAGTGGGTGACGGTGCGCAGGACCGGCAGGCGGCGGGCGAGTTCGGCGAGGCGGTCGCGGAACGGGTGGTCGGCGCCGTTGCGGACCCCGTAGTGCAGGACCACCTCGGGGACGGTGCCGCCGCTCGTGGCCAGGGTCTCCAGATAGCCGAGGAACGGCGTGACGCCGATGCCGCCGGCCAGCAGCACCACGGGGGCGTCGGTGTCGGCCGGGATGCGGAACACCCCTGCGGGCGCGGTCGCTTCGAGCCGGTCGCCCGGCCGGAGCCCGTCGTGGATCCAGGGCGAGAGCCGGCCGCCCGGCTGCCGGCGCACGGCCAGCGCGTACGCGGTGCGGGCCGGGTCGGTGGCCGGCGAGGTCAGGGAGTAGCTGCGGGCCTCCGACGGTGCCGCGCCCTCGCGGCGCACGGTGAGGTACTGGCCGGGCAGGTGGTCGGGCAGGGGGCCGCCGTCCGCGGGGGCCAGCCGGAGCGTCCGTACGCCGTCGCCCTCCGCCCCCGTCGCGGCGACGGTGAAGGTGCGGGTGCCCTGCCAGGTGCCGTCGGACGGCTCCGGGGCGACCTGGCAGGGCACCGAGCGCAGCGGCGCGGAGCCGCTGAGCGGGTCGGTGGTGGTGTGGTCCACCAGCCGGTTGTAGTTGCTGCCGGCCGGGGTGAGCGGGTCGGCCCCGGGCAGGGCGAGGTCGGGGGCGTCCTGCCACCAGCCGTACTCGCCGACCACCACGCCGGGGTGCAGGGAGTCGTCGAAGCGGGCGCGCAGCCGGACCGAGGCGAGCGGGGTGGAGACGCGTACCCACTGGCCCTCGGTGATGCCCCGGGCCGCGGCGGTGGCCGGGCTGAGGTCCAGGCACGGGTCGGCGGCGCGGCGGCGGAGCGCGGTGATCCCGCGGTGCTGGCTGTGCACGTAGTGGCCGTGCTTGGCACAGGTGAGGACCAGCGGGAAGGCGTCGTCCACCGGGGCCGGGTCACGGTGTTCGGGCACGGGCGGGTAGCCGTAGTCGCGCAGGCGCTGGGAGTACAGCTCCACCCGCCGGGTGGGGGTGGCGAAGCCGGTGACCGTGCCGTCGGGGGCGGTGGCGGCGTACCGGCGTTCGGCGCGCTCCCGCGGGACTTGGATCCCGCCGGGGGTCGCGCGGAGCGCGTCCGTGGTCAGGCCCAGCGGCTCCAGCTGCCAGTTCCAGGCGGCTTCCAGGTCGCCGTCGAAGAACGCGTCGCCCAGGCCCGTGCGCCGGGCGAGTTCGAAGACGACCTCGGTGTCCGAGCGGGTGCCGGGCAGCGGTTCGACGATCCGGGGGCGGAGCTGGACCTGCTCCTGGGCGCGGTGGCCGGTCTCGAAGCCGAAGCGCAGGGCCTCGTGCTCGTACGCGCTGTTGACGGGGAGGACGATGTCGGCGGTGGCGCTGGTGGGGTTGTGGAACAGGTCCAGGTGGACCTGGAACTCCAGGGAGCGCAGGGCGCGGGCGGTGCGGTCCGAACCCGGCTGCGCCACCACGAGGTTGGAGCCGAAGCCGACCAGCGCCCGCACCCGGTACGGGTGGTGCTCCTCGATGGCCCGGCACAGGTCGCCGGCGTTGACGTACCCGGACGCGGGCGGGCCCAGGGGGTGCCGGTCGAGGCCGAGGGCCTTGGCACGGGCGCCGGGCGGGAAGTCGGCCGGGGTCGAGGCGGGCCGGTAGGGCGGCGGGGGCGCGGGGCGGTTGCCGCCGGGGGTGTCGAAGGAGCCGGTCAGGGCGTAGAGGGTGGCCAGGGCGCGTTCGGTCTGGGTGGCGTTGGCACTCTGGCCGACGCCGGTCCAGCCGTAGTACGTGACGGCGCGGGCGGCGCCGATCCGCTCGGCCAGGGCGCGGACCTCGCGTTCGGGGATCCAGGTGGTGGCGGCGACCCGGTCCGGGGGCCACGCGGCGCAGGCCTGGGCGTACCGCTCGAAGGCGGGGACGCAGTCGACGGTGGTGCCGTCCGCGAGGCGGACGCGGCGGGTGCCGCGGAGGGCGAGGCGCTCGGGGTGCGGGGTGGCGCGGGCGGTGTCGCAGGGGACGGCGGTACCGGCCGCCTCGTCCCAGACGGCGAACCGGGTGCCGCCGTCCGGGGTGCCGCCCGGGAGTTCGGCGGCGGTCAGGAAGCGGCCGTCGTCGAGGCGGAGGAGGAGGGGGCCGTTCGTCCAGGCGCGCACGAAGTCCTCGTCATACGTGCCGTTCTCGATCAGCAGGTGGGCGAGGCCGAGGGCGAGCGCGGCGTCGGTGCCGGGGCGTACGCGCAGCCAGTGGTCGGCGCGGAGGGCGCTGGTGGACCGCCGGGGGTCGACCACGGCGAGGCGGGCGCCCCGGGCCTGGGCGGCGGAGAGCGCGGCGGACTGGGCGAGCCAGGTCTTGGCCGGGTTGAAGCCCCAGAGCAGGACCAGGTCCGCGTGGTCGTAGTCGGGTGGCGGGAGGGGGCCGCCGAAGGTGAAGGCGTGGGCGGAGTCCTTGTGCCAGTTGCAGATCTCGGCGCTGTAGACCGTGTTGGGGCTGCCGAAGCGCCGGACGAAGCGCTCGATCCACTCGGTGGCGTCCGAGACCATGGTGCCGCTGGGGGTGGCGACGCCGAAGGCGACGGCCTCCGGGCCGTCCTCCGCGGCGATCCGGGTGAGGCGGGCGGCGATCTCGTCCAGGGCCTCGTCCCAGCCGATCGGCTCCCAGCCGGGGTCGGGGTCGGTCTTGGGGCGGGTGCGGCGCAGCGGCGTGGTGAGGCGCCGGCTGCCGTGGGCGATCTCGGCCGCGGCACGGCCCTTGGGGCACATGGCCGCGCCGGTGGGGTGGTCGGGATCGGGACGGACCGAGGTGATCCGGCCGCGCTCGACGGTGAAGACGGCCCCGCACCGCGACTTGCAGAGGGTGCAGAACCCCCGCTTCTCCTCAACCACCGCCCGGCCTCCGATCCGCTCCGGCGCCCGGCCGGAAACGCCGGGTACCCGCACGTCCCATTGCACCTCCGGGGACGGGGCCCCGGGGGCGGCAGAGGTCCCGTGACGCCGGGCCGGAAGACCTCGGGTGCGGGCGCAGGCCGGTTGCGGGGTGCGGAGGAGCCGGCGGGGGCCGGGGAGCTGCCCCTGGGCACCCAGGGACGCATGGGGTGCCCAGGGCTCCGCCAGGGGCGTCCGGGGCTCCCGCGCAGGTCGCGGCGCCCGTGGACGGGGTCCGGACGGGAGCCCAGGAGTTGCTTAAACATTCAATCGTGGCGTTTTGGGCAGGGGCGGACGTACATTCATGTGATCCCGCAAGCCCCTCTGGAGGCGGCGATGCCCGCTCCCCCTCTGCCACACCCCCGCACACCGGTGCGCTGGACGGACCACCTCACACCGGACCCCGCGCACCGGACCACCTGGTCCGCCTGCACGCGCCGGCCCGAGCTGGTCGCCTGCGGCACCGCGTGGGACGCGGTCGTCGCGCCGCTGGCCCGCGGACTGGCCGGACTCGACCACCTGCGCCTGCCCCTGGCGGGGGGCTTCCCGGTGCTCGCGGACTACGTGCGGCTCGAACTGATCGTCCAGGTGCCCGCGGGCACCGGGCACCGCTGTGCCGCCCCGGGCAGCCGCGTGCTGCGGAAGGGGACGTGGCTCCTGGTCCCGGTCGGCACGCACAGCGCCGCCTCGGCGACCTGGCTGAGCCGTCCCGACCCGGCCAGCCCGCGCTACGTCGACGCCGACCGCCTGCACCACGCGCTGCTGGCGGTCGACGCCGTCCCGCAGGACTAGGCCCTGTCTTTCGGATCAGGTCTCGGGGCACTCCTTCCACGCCAGGTGGTAGATGGTGCTGATGTTGCCGTCCGTCGAGTCCATGGTCATGTAACTCGTGGCGCCGGGCGCCGAGTTGCCCCTGGCCACGCGCAGCTCGGTGTTGATGTTGAAGTTGCGCTGCACGCCGCAGGGCGCCCAGACCAGCTGGGCCCAGTCGGTCTCGTCCGTGGCCTGCCAGTTGTCGTCGAACGGGCCGCCGAAGTCGTGCTGGCGCGCCGCCGTCTGCGGGGAGCCCTGGAAGTAGTACGAGGCCTTCTCGGTGCCGGTCGCGCCGGGGGCGAGGGAGGCGTAGCCGCGGTAGTCGGCGCTGGCGATGGCGTACGTGAAGCCGTGCGGCACGTGCACGACGAGGCTCAGCTGACAGTTGCGGCGCGCGGCGGTCGGCGGCGCACCACCGCCGACCTGGGCGATGTACTGGCTGTACGTGACGGTGAACGCGGTGTTGTCCTCGGACACCGCGAGGGCGGTGGTGTCCTTGGGGCAGCCGGATCCGTTGACTGTCGCGACGTCGATCACGATCCGGTCCGGCGGCGGGTCCACGATGCTGGAGGGGCTGGGCTGCGCGGGCAGGGCGGCGGTGAGCAGGGCGCCGATCGCGCCGCTCACCAGGAATCCACCGGCCATGGTCTCTCCCATCCGTTGCTGCGGTTCCGGGCGGCACGCGGGCGGCTGCGGGCGTGCCGTGGGAGTGGGGGGTGCGCCCGGCCGCGCAGGCGGCCGGGCGTCGCGGTCCTGTGCGCGGGACCGGAAGCGGAACTCGAAACGGAACTGGAAACGGCACTGGAACGGGCATGGCTGTGTGCGCCATGGGGGACACCGGCCCGCGAGGGCCGGTGCCGGAATCGTAGGGAGGCCGGGCACGCCGGAACAGGGCGACGTCCGGCCAAAGCGCGCGCGGACGACGGCCGTTCGGCGGCCGGAATACGGTCCAGAGCGCCCGGCAGGTCCTCGGCGGGCCGTTCGCGGAGCGTGGCGGCGGCGTGCGGCGCGCCCCGCTCCAGCCGGGGCCAGTACCGGCAGCGGAGTGCGGCCGGCATCACGACCAGACCGGCTCCCCGGCCGGCGGCACGCGGCCGTCCGGCCCGTACGGGAACGGCCGGCGGAACCGGACCTCGTCGTCCTCCCGGGTGCAGACGGGGCGGCTGCCGTACGCGCCGGGCCGGCCGTCCTCGGCGTCGCGGACGAGGTGACCGCGGCAGGGGCAGGGGCGCCGCGTATCCAGGATCCGCGTCTCGCCGGCCGGCGGGCCGGCGGCGCGGCTACCCCTCGTGCCGCGGCAGATGCGTCTTGGCGTCGTCGTAGCTGCCCGTCCCGGGGGCCGCGGCGGGGGCGTAGACGAGGTTGAGCACGCCGGTGGTGAACGTCTCGGCGGATTCGAGCTCCAGCGGTACCGCGGGGCCCCCGTCCTCGAACAGCCGCATGCCCGAGCGCACGGCGATCGGGTGCACGAGCAGGTGCAGCCGGTCCAGCAGCCCCGCGGCGAGCAGCTGGCGCACGACCGACACCGAGCCGCTGATCCACACGGGGCCGCCCGGCTCCGCCTTCAGGGCCGCGACCGCCTCGGTGAGGTCGCCGTCGAGCTGTTCCGAGTTGCGCCAGTCGAAGGCCGGGCGGCCGCGCGAGACGACGATCTTGCGGGCGTCGCCGAGGACCTTGGCGAAGGGCGCGTCCTCGCCGCCGGCCGCCTCCCGCTCCGGCCAGGCGCCGGCGAAGCTGTCGTACGTACGGCGGCCCAGGAGCAGGGTGTCGGCCCGGCCGAGGGTGGCGTCGACGGCCCGGCCCATCTCGTCGTTGAAGTAGGGGAAGTGCCACTGGTCCGGCGCCTCGACCACCCCGTCGAGCGAGATGAACAGCTGGGCGGTGATGGTCCTCATGCGGGCTCTCCCTGGGTGTGGGGTGGCTGGCTCCTTCCAGTAGACGACGGGAAGGGGGCCCGCACGACTTCCCGCGCGGGCCCCCGGGGCGGGGCCCGGCCCGGAGGGCCCGTCCTAGGTGTTGGCCTCCGCGGCCGAGATGTCGGCGAGGGCCGAGGACGGGTCCTTGTCGAGGGCGAGGTCGCCGATGGAGACGATGCCGACGAGCTTCCCGTCCTCCGTCACCGGCAGCCGCCGCAGGGCGTGTTCGCGCATGAGGGCGACCGCGCGGTCGATGCCGTCGTCCGGCCCCACCGTGACGGGCTCCCCGCTGCAGACGGTCTCGACGTCCGTCGTCGCCGGGTCCTTGTCCTCGGCCATGGCGCGGACGACGAGGTCGCGGTCGGTCAGGATGCCGCGGAGCATGCCGTCGTCGACGACGAGGACGTCTCCGATGTCGGCGTCGCGCATCTTCCGGGCGGCCTCGCTGAGCGAGACCTGGGGTGCCACGGTCACCGGGCGCTCGGTCATCACCTCGTGGATGAGCTGGGACATCCTGTCGCCTCCGGTGCTGGGAATCGGGTGGGTCTCCCGCGCGGGTACCCGGGCCCGCCCCGGCCACACCCCGGCCGGCGGCGCCGGTACCCGGTGGTTTCCGGACATCCTCCGGCGGGTGGCCGGGCCGCACGGCGGCCCGCCCGCGCGGGGCGGAGCGGCGGCCGGGAGCGTTTTCGGTCAACCGGGAGGCCCAGGCACCCGAGAGGTATAGACCACTGCTAGAGTGGTAGCACTCCCCACACGTCCGATCACCCCCGGTCACCGGAAGGTCCGCCGTGTCCACCACGCATCTCTCCGGCCCTCGCGCCGACTCCACGCCCGCGTACCAGCGCATCGCCGCGGCCCTGCGCGCCGAGCTCGGCGGCTCCATCGCGCCCGGCGCGCGGCTGCCCGCCGAGCGGGCGCTGTCCGTCCGCTTCGGCGCCAACCGCCAGACCGTGCGCGCCGCGCTCCAGCTGCTCCGCGCGGAGGGCCTGGTCAGCACCGACCGCCGCGGGACGTACAACGCCGCGGCCGCCGCCCCGCCCGTACGCCGCCCCAGCGCGCCGGACTTCCCCGGCGGCCTCGCGCCCCGGCCGGGCACGACCACCCGGTCCCTGCTGCGCGTCGCCGGCCTCCCGGCCGCTCCGGCCGCCGCGATGGGCCTGGCGGCCGGCCGGCAGGTGCTCGTCCACCAGCACCAGCTGGTCGACGGGGACGGCGTGCTGCTCCAGCAGGCCCGCACCTGGTTCTCGCCCACGGCCGTGGACGCCGTCCCGGAACTGCGCCGGCACCTGCGCGAGGCGCCCACCGACCACGCCGAGCTGCGCCACCTGCACGCGTGGTTCGAGCGCGAGGGGCTGGCCGCCCGGGTGACCGACACGATCAGCATCCCGGCACCCCACCGCTCGGGCCACCAGCCCGCCCCGGCGGTCCGGCGGACCGTGCACGACCAGGACGGCCGCCCGCTGGCGATCACCGATCTCAGCTACCCCGCCAGCCGCCAGCTCGTCTGGCACCACACCCGTCCCACGACCACCAGCGCGCCCTCCATCCACCTGGCCTGAGGCCCGGCGCCCCGGACCGGGCCGCGGGACGCGGCGCGCCCCGCGCCGCTCAGCCCGGCGACGACGTATCCGCCAGGGCCCGCCGCAGGGTGGCCGTACGCCGCAGCATCGCCGCCGGTACGAGCCAGCAGCCCCCGAACCACAGGAGCAGGGCGGCGTCGGCGAGCAGGGCGGCCCCGGGGCTGAGGACCAGCCGCAGCACCAGGAGCAGCGCGAACGCGACCATGGCCAGGAACAGGACGAGGCCGGCCACGGTGAGCCGCGCCGCCCACACCACCGCCTCCGGCTTCACCCCGAGGCCGGTGACCAGCCGGTGCACGCAGACCGGGGCGGTCAGCGCGCCGGTGGCCGCGGCACCGAAGACGACGCAGGCCACGTACAGGTGGTGGTCGGTGGCCGCCAGCCGGGCGAAGGCCGGCGTGAACGCGGCGGTGAGCAGGAAGGCCAGCAGCAGCTGGACGCCGGTGAGCGCGACCCGTACCTCGTGGAGCAGCTCGCACCAGAGCCGGTCGGCGCGTTCGTCGGGGCTCTCGCTCCGCTCGCCGGGGCCCGGTGCCCGCACTCCGCCCCGGAGCGGGGCGCCACTGCCCCGGCCGGTCTGCGGGGCGGCCGTCCAGCGGATGCGCATGGCGGTCACCTCCGGGTCGGGCGGCTCGCGGTGCGAGCCCGTGCACCCGCTGCTACCCGGGGCCGGTGCGGCTAGCCCCGGTGCGGCCACTCACGTCCCCCACCCGCGCCGTTCCCCGCCCCGGCCGTTCCCCACCCGGGCCGGCCCCCGCGCCGACGGCTGTGCCCGCGCCCGGATAATCGGTTGCCCGGACGGGCGGCGGTCCCCGACGATCGACGGCTGTGAGCAAGACCCTTCTGTCCTCGGTGGTGCCCGATCTGAGCCCCTGGCGTTCGAGCCGCGACTTCCGGCTGCTCTTCTACCAGGGCACGGTGAACTTCTTCGGCTCGTTCATGGCGATGATCGCGCTGCCGCTCCAGATCAAGCACCTCACCGACTCGCCGCTGGCCGTCGGCGCGATGGGCGCCGTCGAGCTGATCCCGCTGGTCGTGTGCGGCCTCTACGGCGGGGCGCTCGCCGACGCCGTCGACCGGCGCCGGCTCATCCTCCTCACCGAGGCCGGTCTCGGCCTGCTGGCCGTGGTGCTGCTGGTCAACGCGCTGCTGCCGGACCCCATGCTGTGGCCGCTGTACGTGGTGGCGGCCGGCGTGTCCGCGCTGGCCGGGCTCCAGCGTCCGGCCCTGGACTCGCTGATGGCGCGGATCGTGCCGCACGACCAGATGACCGCCGCCGCGGCCCTCAACGCGGTGCGCTACCAGATCGGCGCCATCGCGGGCCCGGCGCTGGCCGGCCTGGTCGTCGCGTACGCCGGCTACGCCCCGGCGTACGCCGTCACGGTGGCCGGCTTCGTCCTGTCGGTGCTCCTCTGCGCGCGGCTGGCCCCGGCGCCGCCCGCGCGGGACGCGGAGCGCCCGTCGCTGCGCGGCATCGCGGAGGGGGCGCGGTACGCGTGGAGCCGGCCGGTGCTGCTCGGCACCTACGCCGTCGACCTGGCGGCCATGTTCTTCGCCTTCCCGAACACGATCTTCCCGTTCCTGGCCGACGAGCTGGACGCCACCTGGGCGCTCGGCCTGATGTACGCGGCGGGTGCCGTCGGCTCGCTGCTCCTCGGCCTGACCAGCGGCTGGACATCCCGGATCCGGCGGCACGGGCTGCTGGTGGTGTGCGGTGCGGCGGCCTGGGGCCTGGCGGTCGCCGCCGCGGGATGGGTGTCCGGCATCTGGCTGGTGCTGGTGTGCCTGGCGGTCGCGGGCGCGGGCGACATGCTCAGCGGGCTGGGCCGGGCCACCATCTGGAACCAGACGATCCCGGACGAGCTGCGCGGCCGGCTGGCCGGCATCGAGGTGCTCTCGTACAGCGTCGGCCCGCAGCTGGGCCAGGTGCGGGCGGGCACGATGGCGGGCTGGACCGGCACCCGTGCCGCGTTCTGGACCGGCGGGCTGGCCTGCGTGGCGTCGGTGGCCGCACTGGCCGCGCTGCTGCCGAAGCTGATCACGTACGACGCGCGGACGGACACCGACGCGCTGCGCCGGCGCGCTGCGAAGGAGCCGGCCGGCGCCCCCACCGGGCCCGCCTGACCGTCCGCCGGGAGGCGGCCGTCCGCGCGGCGGGCCCCTCCCGGTGGGTGGCAGTCCTGGGCCGTTCGCGTGAGCACCGCGCCCTGCGCGCGGCAGGGGGCGTACGACGCGACGATGATCGGCACGTGTCGACCGGAACCGGACCCTCCCCCCACGCGCCCGGCGGCGCCGATCCCGTGCCGAGCCTGCCGGAAGCCGCCGCGGAAACCGAGCCCACCGCCACGGACCCCGACCCCGCCACCGGGCCGTCCGTGCTGACCATCGGCGTGGAGGAGGAGTACGTCCTCCTGGACGCGTCCGGCATGCCGGTGCCCCGGGCGGACGTGGTGATGGCCGAGGCCGGCCTGGAGCCGAGCGTGGAGGGCGCGGAACTCCAGCACGAGCTGCTCCAGTGCCAGATCGAGGTCGCCACGCCCGTGTGCACCCAGCTGGCCGAGGCCGCCGGGCACCTGCTGCGGCTGCGGCGGGCGCTCGGGCAGGCCGCCGAGGACCACGACTGCCGGCTGGCCTCCTGCGGCACGCCGCCGCGCAATCCGCGCTCCCCCGACGTCACGGACGCGCCCCGCTACCGCGACCTGTCCGTCCGCGCCCCGCAGCTGGTGGCGGAGCAGCTGGTCTGCGGCACCCACGTGCACGTGGCGGTGCCGAGCCGGGACGTCGGCGTGGCGGTGCTCAACCGGATCCGGCCCTGGCTGCCGGTCCTGGTGGCGGCGGCCGCGAACTCACCGCTGTGGAACGGCCGGGAGACCGGCTTCGCGAGCTGGCGCACGGTGGTCTTCGGGCGCTGGCCGGTCAGCGGCCCCCCGCCGCTGTTCGCCGACGCGGCCGACTACGACCGGCGCGCCCGCGACCTGCTGGCGGCCGGTGTGGCGCGCGACACCGGGCAGCTGTACTGGCAGGCCCGGCTGTCGGACCGGTACCCCACCATCGAGGTGCGCTGCGCCGACGCGCAGTTGTGCGTCCACGACACGGTGATGCTGGCCGGTCTGGTACGCGGCCTGGTCGGCCGGGCCATCGCGGACCACGACGCCGGGCGGCCGGTGCCGCACTGGCCGCCGGAGCTGATCCAGGCGGCCAACTGGCACGCCGCCCGGTACGGGCTGACCCACACGCTGCTCTCCCCGCACGGTTCCGCGCGCCCGGCGCGGGCGGTGGTCCGGGAACTCCTGGACCACACCGCGCCGGAGCTGGAGCGCTCCGGCGACCTCAGGGAGGTCGGGCGGCTGGTGGAACGTCTGCTGGAGCGCGGCACGGCGGCCGAGCGGCAGCTCCGCGCCCACCGCGAGGGCGGCCTCGCCGGGCTGCTGGAACTGCTCACCGCGGACGCCGATTCCGCACCCTGACGCCCGCGGGCGCCGGCGTCACCCTCCGGGAGGGCGGGCCGGAGAGGGTTCGGCGGCGATCGGTGGCGGGACCGGTGGCGTGGGGGCGGGCACCGTACCGCCATGGGCGGGCACCGTACCGCCGGGGTCGGGCACCGTACCGCCGAGGTCGGGCACCGTACCGCCGGGGACGGCAGCCGGATCCGGAGCGGCAGCCGGATCCGGCGCGGCGCCGGGCCGGGGGTGCGTGCCGGAACCGGGGTCCGCGCCGGAGGGGCGGGGGGCCTTCCTGGCGACCAGCGCGTGGACCAGGGCGAAGGTGACGCTGATCAGCAGCGCCCAGGACGCCCACTTCGAGAGCGGGACCGGCTCCCAGGCGCCCAGCTGCGAGGGATAGCTCCAGGCCCCGAAGTACGTGGCGATGTTCTCGGCCACCCACAGGAAGAACCCGATCAGGGTGAAGGCCAGCGCGAGGGGCATGCGGCACCACCGCTCCCCCACCCGGTAGTGCACGGTGGTCCCGGCCGTCACGGCGAGCAGCAGCAGGCCCAGCACCCAGCGCAGGTCGGGCAGCCAGTGGTGGGTGAGGAAGTTGGCGTACAGCGCGGCCGCCACCAGCGCCGTCGCACGCACCCGGTAGCCCGTGACCCGCAGGCCGAACAGCCGCCAGGCGCGGCACACGTAGCTGCCGACGGCCGCGTACATGAAGCCCCCGTACAGCGGCACCCCGGCGACCTTGGTGAGGGCCGGCTCGGGATAGCTCCACGAGCCCACCCGCACCTTCACCAGTTCGAAGGCCAGTCCGAGGAGGTGGCAGACGGCGATGACCGCCGCCTCGCGGCGCGTCTCCCACCGCAGGACCAGGAAGGCGGCGGTCAGCAGGATCCCGTACCCGAGCAGGAGGTCGTAGCGCGCCACCGGAAGCCCGGGCAGCACGGTGGACAGGGCCATGCCGCAGAACAGCGCGGCGGCGAAGAGGCAGGCGCGGACCTGCGTCCAGCCGAACAGCGCCAGCCGCCTGAGGAACCGCGCGGTACTCGCCGTGATCGGGTGCATGCCCTACGGGACGGGCCGGACCCGTGTGTGGTTGCCGGGCGGAGCGGGTAGATAGAGGAAAAGTTTTCCGACAGACCGTCGGCAAACCGTTGACTTAGGTATACCTAAGTCGGAGGATCGGAGGGTCGGCGCGTCGCCCTGAACGGGCAGCGGCCGCGCCGCTTCCGCATGCCCGTTCTTCTTCCTGGAGGCCCTCTTGGACCCCGCCGGCACCCCCGCCGCCCCCGCCGCCCCGTCCGCCGCCCCCGCCCCGGCCGGGCCGGCGCCGTTCTCCGAGCTCATCCGGACCGCCTCGCACGCCCAGCACACCGAGGCGGAGAACTCCGGATTCATGAGCGACATGCTCGGCGGGCGCCTCGGGGTGGACGCGTACGCGCGGTACACCGAGCAGTTGTGGTTCGTCTACCGCGCCCTGGAGGACTCCGCGCGGGAGCTGGCGGCGGACCCGGTGGCCGGCCCCTTCATCCGCCCCGAGCTGTTCCGGGTCCCGGAGCTGGAGCGGGACCTGGCCCATCTGCGCGGCGCGGACTGGCGGTCCGCCGCGCACGCCCTGCCGTCGACGCGCGCGTACGCGGCCCGGGTCGAGGAGTGCGCGCGGGACTGGCCGGCCGGTTACGTCGCGCACCACTACACCCGCTACCTCGGGGACCTGTCGGGCGGTCAGATCATCCGCGGTACCGCCGAGAAGACCTGGGGCTTCGCCCGCAAGGGCGACGGGGTGCGGTTCTACGTCTTCGAGCAGGTCGGGAACCCGGCGGCCTTCAAGCGCGAGTACCGCGCGCTGCTGGACGCGATAGCGGTGGACGACCTGGAGAAGCGGCGGATCGTGGAGGAGTGCAACAGCGCCTTCTCCCTCAACACGGCCGTCTTCCGGGAGCTGGGTGAGGAGTTCCGGCCCGCGGCCTGAGCCCCGGCCCGTACGCTCGCGGTGAAGGCCCCCGTCCGGAGTCCCGTCCGGACGGGGGCCTTCGGCCTCGGCGGGCCGCCCTGCGGTCACGCCCCGTCGGCCGCCGTACGGCGCTTCCGGCCGGCCAGGACCAGGCCCGCCCCGGCGCCGACGACCAGGACGGAGGCACCGGCCAGGGTGGTGGCGGGCACGGAGGCGCCGGTGGTGGCGAGGCTGCCGCCGGCGGTCCCCGTCCCGCCGGTGGTCCCCGTCCCGCCCGTGCTCGCCATCCCGCCCGAGGTCCCGGCACCGCCCGTGGCCCCGGCCGAGCCGCCGCCCGCGCCCGCGGCCGTCCCCGTGCCGCCCGGGACCGCGCCCGGGGTGAGGGCGACGGACAGGCCCACCGGGTCCAGCGCGGTGCCGGCCGGGTAGAAGTCGCCGAACGCCTTGGCGCCGGCCGCCGTGACGGTGGCCTCCACCCCGGTCACGGTCAGGGTGCCGCTCTTCGCCCTGAGGTCGGCGGTCGGGGCCTTCAGGTCGGCCAGGGGCACGTCGTCCGTCTTCTTGCCGAGGCTGTTGACGTCGGCGGTCAGCACCCCCTTGCCCCGGTCGAGCTTCACCCTGAGGTCGCTGAGGGTGAGGTCGAGGCCGTACGTGCCGCCCTGCCGGTGGCCCTTGAAGGTGACGGCCCCGCGGAAGGCCGCGTCGAGGGTGTCGGCTGTGGTGTCGTACCGGCCGCCCTTGACGAAGGTGAACGCCCCGTTGCCCGCCGCGCTGGTGGCGCCGCCGGAGACGGTGATGGTGCCGGCCGCCGGCCCGGTCACGTACGCGCGGAAGGACTGCTTCACGCCACAGTCGAGCCTGCCGCCGGAGATCTTGCCCTCGGCCGGCACCGCCGGGGGCGAGGCCGGGCGCGTGGGCGCCGGCGTGCCCGGCGCGGCGGACGTCGTCGGGCGCGGCGCCGTGGTGGAGGCGGGCGCCGAGGGGGTGGGCTTCGTGGTGGGGGTGGTGGGCTCGGCCGTCGGCGTCGGGGAGGGCTTCGGGGCGGTCTCCTTCGGGGCGACGGTGAGCGGGGAGCCGGGGGCGCCCTCGTACCCCGGGCTGCCGAGCGCGTCGGCGGCCTCCTTGGTGAGGGTCGTGGGCATGTCCTTCATGGCGCGGTTGACGGTGACGACGGCGAGCGGGACGTCGTCCCGGACGGCGCCGTTCCCGGTGACGTCCGCGGTGAGGCGGCCGTGGGTGCCGTCGAAGGCGAAGCGGACTGGCTGCTCCGCCGCACGCGCCGGACCCAGGGAGGCTGGGCATGAGGTTCCCGTTCACCGCCGCCCACCGGCGCACGGCGCCCGAACCGTACGCCCCCGGGGCGGCCGTCGCCGAAGCGCGGCGCCTGACCGTGCGCCGGGGATCCCGCCCGGTGCTCGCCGGGGTGGACCTGGCCGTGCGGGCCGGGGAGGTGCTGGCGCTGGTCGGCCCCAACGGCGCGGGGAAGTCCACCCTGCTGGGCGCGCTCGCCGCCGATCTGCTGGCGGACGCGGGCGACGTGCGGATCTGCGGCCGGCCGGCCCGCGCCTGGCCGGCCGCCGAGCTGGCGCTGCGCCGTGCCGTGCTGCCCCAGGCGGCCGCGCTGGCCTTCCCGTTCCGGGTCGAGGAGGTGGTACGGATGGGCCGCGCGCCCTGGTCCGGCACCCCGCGCGCGGACGAGGACGACGCGGTGGTGGCCCGGGCGCTGGCGGTCACGGACACCTCCGGCCTCGCCGGGCGGCCGTTCCCCGCGCTGTCCGGCGGCGAGCGGGCGCGGGTGGCGCTGGCGCGCGTACTGGCGCAGGAGGCACCGCTGTTGCTGCTGGACGAGCCGACCGCCGCGCTGGACCTGCGGCACCAGGAGCTCGTGCTGCGGCTCTGCCGGGAGCGGGCGGCCGCCGGGGACGCCGTCGTGGTGGTGCTGCACGACCTGGGCCTCGCCGCGGCGTACGCCGACCGGGCCGCGGTGCTGCACGGCGGCCGGGTGGCCGCCGACGGGCCGCGGGCCGCGGTGTTCGGGGCGGAACTGCTGAGCCGGGTCTACCGGCAGCCGGTGGAGGTGCTGCCGCACCCGCGCACGGGAGTACCGCTGGTGCTGCCGGTGCGCGTGCCGTGACGCGTGTGGCCCCCTTCAGGACTCCGTGCTGTCGAGGCCGCTCGGGCGGTCGGTGCCGCTCGGGCGGTCCGTGCTCCTCGGGCGGTCCGTGCCTCCCGTACCGCCCGTGCGGTCCGGCGGTGCGACCGCTTGCGGTGCCCCGTCCGGCGCGTCGTGGAGACGGGCGGCGAGCGGATCGGCGGTCAGGCGGAGCGGGTGGGCGAGGGAGTGCTCGTACCCGGCGCGGTCGAACACGTACGGGCCGAGGGGCAGTTCGCCCCACTGCTCGCGCCGGTACGGCTGGAGGAACCGGGACCAGGTCACCGTGTCGTCGGCGACCTCGATCCGGGCGCACAGCGGCCAGCACTCCCAGACCCCGCACGGGCAGCCCAGCAGCACCGACCGTCCGCCGACGACCTCCCGGAACGCCGCGGAGGGCCGACCCGTGAAGTGCTCGAACGGGCGGGGCACGTCGTGCCGGTCGAGCCCCCGGTGTTGACCGAGGACGAACCGGGCGCGCCCCTCGGCGGTCCGTTCGGGCTCGCCCTCCAGCAGCTCCGGCTCCCAGAGCGGGCCCGTGACGCGGGCCACCAGCTCCCGCAGGTCCACCCCGTCCACGCGGATCCCCCACACCTCCAGGGCGCCGTGCGGGTGGGTGAAGAACTCGACCTGTGCCATCGGTGCCTCCCGTTTCGTCTTCCCGCACGGTGGGCCCGGCCGTGCCGTCGGAGATCCTCCGGGGCCGCCTCCCGCTCCGGGCACCGGTTCCCGCGGCTCGGCGCCCGCGGGGCCGGGCTCGGCGCGACCGGCCCGCCGTGCGCGGCGTACCCTCGGCGAATGGCGAAGTACTTCGACGTGCACCCTGAGAACCCTCAGCCGCGCACCATCAGCAGTGTCACGGACCTGGTCCGCTCCGGGTCGCTCATCGCATACCCGACGGATTCGTGTTTCGCCCTGGGCTGCCAGCTCGGCAACCGGGAGGCCCTCGCGCGGATGCGGACGATCCGGCGGCTCGACGAGCGGCACCACTTCACCCTCGTCTGCCAGAACTTCGCCCAGCTGGGGCAGTTCGTGCACATCGACAACGCGGTGTTCCGGGCCATCAAGGGCGCCACGCCCGGCGCGTACACGTTCATCCTCCCGGCCAGCTCGGAGGTGCCGCGCCAGTTGCTGCACCCGAAGAAGAAGACGGTCGGCGTCCGGATCCCGGACCACGTGGTGACCCAGGCCCTGCTCGCCGAGCTCGGCGAGCCGCTGCTGTCGACCACGCTGCTGCTGCCGGACGAGGACGAGCCGATGACGCAGGGCTGGGAGATCAAGGAGCGCCTGGACCACGTGGTCGACGCGGTGGTCGACTCGGGCGACTGCGGCACGCAGGCGACCACCGTGATCGACTTCTCCGGCGGCGGCGCGGAGATCGTGCGGCGCGGCGCGGGCGACACCGAGCGCTTCGAGTAGGCCGGGCGTTCGCCGGCCCGGAGCCGGCCGTGGCCCGGGGTCCCGGCCCGGGGGCCCGGGCACCGGCGGCCCGGGGGTCAGGCCCGCTGGCCCGCCCGGGCCGACGGGCCGCCGGTCGTGGGCGGGACGGTCGGGTCGAGCGGGGCCGAGGCGGTGGTGGTCGGGGCGGGCGACGGCCGGCCGTCGCCGCGTTCGACGAGGGTGAGCCGGGCCGCGGCCATCTTGAAGAGCGGCTGCTTGGACACCGGGTCCCAGTCGGTGGCGGTGGTCTCGTTGGCGGCCCGGCCCGGGGCGTCCCCGCCGCCGGTGCCGCCCGGCGTGTCCCAGTAGCCGTAGTGGAAGGGCACGAAGAGCACCCCGTCCCGGATGGCGGTGACCCGCAGCCGCCCGCGCAGGGCGCCCCGCCGGGTGGCCACCTCGACCAGGTCGCCCTCGGCCAGTCCGCGTCCCGCCGCCTCCCCCGCGGACAGTTCCACCCACACCTCCGGAGCCGCGGCGCTGAGCTGCGGGGCACGGCCCGTCTTGGTGCGGGTGTGGAAGTGGTAGAGGGTCCGCCCGGTGGTCAGCCGGAGCGGGTACGCGGCGTCCGGCTCCTCGCGCGGCGGCTCGTACGCGGCGGACCTGATCACCGCCCTGCCGTCCGGGTTGAGCGCCCGGTACGCGTCGGCGTCGTGCGGGTCGCCGGTGGCGAGGTCCTTGCCGTACGTCTCGCAGGCGTCGGGGTGCGCCCAGGTGAAGCCGTCGGTGTACAGGCGCTCGGTGCCGTCGGGGTGCTCCGCGTCGCAGGGCCACTGGATGCCGGAGGCGCTCCCGCGCAGCCGGCGGTGGCTCAGTCCGGTGTAGTCGCAGGGCCGTCCGGCGCTGCACCGCTTCCACGCCTCGAGGGCCGACTCGGCGTCGTCCCAGCCCACCAGCGGCGCGCCGGCGCGGTCGCGGAAGTCCATGCGCCGCGCGTAGTCCAGGAAGACGTCGAGGTCGGGGCGGGCGAGGCCGGGCGGGGCGACGGCGCGTTCGCAGAGGTGCACCGTGCGGTCCGCGTTGGTGATGACCCCGGTCTTCTCGCCCCAGGTCGCGGCCGGCAGGACCACGTCGGCCAGCCGGGCGGTCTCGGTGAGGAACAGGTCCTGCACCACCGTGACGAGGCCCGCGCGGCCCAGGACAGCCCGGACGCGCGCGAGTTCGGGCAGGGACACGGCCGGGTTGGTGCCGCTGATCCACAGCAGTCCGATGCCGCCCTCGCCGGCCAGCCGGAAGATCTCCAGGGCGTGGGTCGGCGGCCCGTCGTGCGGGATCCGCTCCGGGTCGACGTTCCAGATCCCGGCCAGTTCCCGTACGTGGACCGGGTTCTGCCAGTTCCGGAAGCCCGGCAGGTCGCCGTCCGTGCCGGTACGTCGCAGATGCCGGCGGCCCACTCGGGCGTGCAGGGGGCGACCCGCTCGGCCAGCTCCCCGAAGCCGACGGTGTGGGCGTCGAGGTAGGCCCGGTCCGCCCGCCCGGTGCGGACGGTTTCGTGCAACAGGGCGTTCAGCAGGGCGAGGTTGGTGCCCGGCAGGGGCGCGAGGTGCACGGCGGCGCGGGCCGCCGCGGCGGTGGGGCGCGGGTCGACGCAGACCAGCCGGGGCGGGTCCGGGCCGGTGAGCCGGTCGAGGATCCGCATCCACAGCACCGGCTGGGTCTCGGAGACGTTGTGCCCGAACAGCGCGAGGGTGTCGGCGTGGTCGACGTCGGTCCGGCCAGCAGGTCGCGGGTGCGGGCGACGATCCGGTCCATGGCGGTGTCCCAGGAGCAGGGCACGAGCCGGCCCCCTTCGCGGACCAGCGGGCGGGTGAGCCGGTCGGGGGCGTGGCAGGCCTGCCAGCCGAAGAGGTCCTTGGGGCCCAGTCTGCCGTGGTTGACGCGGTCGGCGGCGCGGCCGCGGACGCCGACGATCCGGCCGTCGCGGACGGCGACGTCCATCGCGTCGCCGTTGGAGTGCAGGACGGACGCGGCCTTCACCCAGCGGTCCACGTCCTCCGGAAGCAGTCCCCCGGCCAGGTGGGTGTCGGTCCTGGCCGGCCAGGTGCCGCCGGCCGGGTACGGGGTGCGGTCGCCCCAGGGGCGGGCGATGCGGTCGGGGTCCGGCTCCACGGGTCACCTCCGGGCGGTCGCCGCCGGTGGTGCGCGTGTGCCCTGGCGGGACGGGGCGAAACGGGCGCCGCGGGAGTCCCGGCGCCGCAGGGCGTGTCACCCGGACGGACGCGTCCACCTGCGCGCACGGGGGGCCATCGGGGTTTGCTGGTCGGTACCAGCAAGTCCCGCGATCAGGGAGGCGACATGTACGTGATGTGCGCGGGCACTGCCCTCACCGACACGCACCCCGTCTGGCACGTGGTGGCCAAGAACGACACCCGCACCCTGTGCGGCCAGCCGGTGCCCGCACCGGGCCAGGAGCACACCACCGAACGCCACTGCCCGGAGTGCATGGCGAACTTCCGCGAGACGATGCAGGTCCGCACCGCCTGACCCGGCCCGTCACCTGCCGGCGACCGCGCGCTCCGGACCGGAGCGCGCCAGGACCCCGGCCGCAGGTGACTGTCGGTCCTGGCCGGGGTCCTGAGTGCGGGGGCGACGCGTCAGTGGTCGTCGCGCATGTCGCGGTGGTCCTCGCGCATGTCGCGGCGGTCGTCCATCTCGTCGCGCATCATGTCCTCGTCGCGGTCCCGGGAGACCTCGCCGGGCCTGCGCTGGCGCTGGCCCTGGCCGGTGTCCCGGTCCTGCTGGCGGTCACGCCCGGAGCGCACCTGCTCCTCGCGGCCTATGCCGGGCTGCTGGCGTTTGTTCTGCATTCCACCCATGACGGGGTCACTCTCCTCGTGAGCTTGAGCGAGCGGGACATCGTCGTCCCGCCCGCTCCACGACGCTGACACGTACCGTCACGTTCCGCATCTTTTCGGCACGGAGGGTGAGGCCGGCCGGGTCACCGCGTACTCGCGGCGGCCGCCCGGCCCCGGGGTGGCGTGCGGGTGGGTGTCAGCGCTGGAAGGAGACGTCGTAGTAGGTGTCGGTCAGGGCGCCGGCGACGGTGTAGCAGCGGACCTGGACGCCGTCGGTGGGGTTCCAGCGCTCCACCTTGCAGTACTTGGTGTCGCTGCCGTACGCGGTGACCTGGACGTTGCCGTTGGTGAGCTGCTGGTTGGGCGGGTGGAAGCGGTAGACGCCCTGGCTGACGCGCCGGATCCGGTTCACCACGCCGGAGGAGTTGTACGAGTACGCGGCCGAGGGGTTGTACGCCGCCGAGGCCGGCAGGTTGGCCCACGCGTACGCGGCCGGGGTGGCGCGCTGCACGCCGGTGCCGCGGGCGTAGGTCAGGGTGTAGCGCTGGTCCGCCGGATTGCCGAGCCGGTCGTTGCAGCGGACGTTGACGAGCTGGTCGGCGCCGGAGACGAACCAGTTGCCCACCTTGCAGCGGGCCGAGGTGTCGCCGTACGCCGTCACCTGGACGTGTCCGGACGCCGAGCCGATCGCGCGCAGCCGGACGGTGTACCGGCCGGTGCCCGAGCGGGTGATGGTGTTGAGCGCGCCGGACGAGTTGAACTGGTACGTGGTCGAGGGCGTGTACGCGGCGGCGGCCGGGCTGTTGGCCCAGAGGTAGGCGAAGCGCGCGCCGCCGGAGCCGGCGGTGTTGACGAAGCTCGCCGTGAACGGGGTGTTCACGCGGAGGCCGGTCCGGGTGAAGCAGCTGACCCGGACGTCGAGCCGGTTGCCGACGGGGTTCCAGTCGCGGACGGCGCAGGTGTTGCTGGTGGCGCCGTACGCGGTCACGTGCACCGTGCCGCCGGTCCGGCCGAGGTTGCCCAGCCGGACGGTGTAGAGGCCGGTGCCGGTGCGGACCACGCTGTTGGCGGCGCCGGTGGAGTTGCGGCTGTAGGCGGCGGAGGGGGCGTACGGGGTGTTCAGGGCGTGGGAGGGCGAGTGCGCCCAGACGTAGGCGCGGCCCAGGCTGCCCACCGCGTGGGCGGGCGTGGCCGTCACGGCGGCCGTGCCGCCGGCGAGGGCCAGGGTGGCGGTCAGGGCCAGGGCGCGGGCGCGCCAACCGGCATGCGGTCGCGTTGCGTTCACGTGGATCTCTCCCCCTCGGGTCACCGCGGTCCGGCCGACGGCGAGGACCGGCGACGGGGAAGTTAGTCGGCCGCCGGACGGTCGGCTACGGGGTGTTCCGCACGGGGGGGAGGTGCGTGGGGGCGCGGTGGCGCGCTCGGCGCAAGCGGAGCGCCCCCTTGGTCCTGACCTGGTGCCGGGCACCCGACTGCGCCGCCGGGAGCCGGGCGGCCGGTCTACTGGAGGTCGGAGAACTCGATGGTGTCGGCCGGGGCCGGGGTCTTCGCCGGCACCGGCTCGTTGAAGTCGCCGAAGCTCGCGACGTCCCGCTTGCCGGGCTCCCGCACCTCGGCCTTCAGCAGGTACGGGGTGTCCTCGGTGGACACGTAGTAGGTCCCGGTCTGGTCGTCGTGCCGGCTGGTGACCGTGATCGCGGGCGCGCCGTCGACGGTGGTGCGCTGACCCTTGGTCAGCTGCTCGTTGACCGGCCGCCCGGCGAAGGTGTTCTTGAAGTTGGAGAGGTCGCAGAAGTCGGTGAAGTCCCGGAGCAGCGCGTTCTGGACAGTGCCGTGGATGTAGCGACCGTTGATCAGGGCGATGGCCGCGTCGCCGGCCGGGCCCGGGACCTGGGACCTGAGGAGGGTGTCGTCGAGCTTCATCCAGACGTCCTGGCCTCGCTTGACCAGGTCCGCGTGGCCGCCGTTCCCCGGCAGTCCGACGGTCCCGGCGCAGTTGCCGTCCACGTCGAGGTGGAGGTCGAGCGTCGTGGTGCCCGTCGCGTCGGTGATGCGCGCGTCGAGGGTCATCGACTGGGCGTCGGCCATGGCCTCGCGGGCCTTCTCGGCGATCGTCGTCGCACTCTCGTCGGCGATGCCGTTGTCGTCCGCGGCCGCCGGACCGGCCGCGAGCCCGCCGAGGAGCCCGCCGAGGGCACAGGCTCCGATACCGGCTGCCACACCCCGGAACAGGGACATCGCGCCACCTCCTGGAGGGACCGGCTCACTCGAAAAGCGTAGTTCCGCACCGCCGGGCCCGCATGTCGCCGCCGTCCGGAATCCAGAATTCCGCACCGTCGACCAGGAGTTATCTACGCGCGTCGTCTACGCGCGTCATCCGCGCCGGGTGTCTACGCGCGGTGTCTACGCGCGGTGCACTGCTGTGACCTGGGGGATTCCATGGCCGGAAATCTCCGTGTACCTTCACCTCGCAAGCTCGTCATGTTCATGTCGCGTGAGCTTCACGTGAACGGCATGACGCGGTGTGAGCCTCCCCCTCGACGACGACATCCCGCCGGGTCCCGCCCGGGCGGGACCTCTGCGTGCCGAAAGGTTTCCCCCACGTGAAGACCACCCCTCGCCGCTCGCGCTGGGCCGCCGCCGGAGCGGCCCTCGCCTCGCTGGTCCTCCTCGCGCTCCCGGCGCACCAGGCCACCGCCGCGGACTACTACGCCGCCGCCCAGGGCAAGACCGGTGCCGAGCTCAAGTCGGCGCTGCACGGCATCATCAAGAACCAGTCCAAGATCTCGTACAGCGCGGTCTGGGAGGCCCTGAAGGTCACCGACCAGGACCCCGCGAACAGCGCGAACGTGATCCTGCTCTACTCGGGCCGCTCGCAGTCGAAGTCGACCAACGGCGGCAACCCCAACGACTGGAACCGCGAGCACGTGTGGGCCCAGAGCCACGGCGACTTCGGCACCGGCGCCGGCCCGGGCACCGACCTGCACCACATCCGCCCCGAGGACGTCACGGTCAACAGCATCCGCGGCAACAAGGACTTCGACCTCGGCGGCAGCCTGGTCCCCGAGACCACGGACAGCTACACCGACTCCAACTCCTTCGAACCGCGCGACGAGGTCAAGGGCGACGTCGCCCGCATGATCCTGTACATGGCCGTCCGCTACGAGGGCGGTGACGGCTTCGCGAACCTCGAGGTCAACGACTCCGTCAACGGCTCGGTGCCGTGGCACGGCCGCCTCAGCGTGCTGAAGCAGTGGAACGACATCGACCCGCCGGACGCGTTCGAGCAGCGCCGCAACCAGATCATCTTCGACAGCTACCAGCACAACCGGAACCCGTTCATCGACCACCCGGAGTGGGTCGAGGCGATCTGGTAGGACTCCCCGCAGGGGAACGCGCGGCGAGGGGTCCGCGGACGGAGTGCGTCCGCGGGCCCCCTCGCCGGCTCACGGGTTGTGGAACACCACCTCGGGGTGCGCCGCCGACGGACCGTCGAGCAGCGGCTGCGCGGTGCCCTTCAGGTGCAGGTCGAAGAAGGCCGCCAGGTAGGCCCGGGTGGTCCCGAGCGCCCGGTCCGCCGGGAGCGGGGCGCGCGGCACGCCGTAGTGGTCGAGGAAGGCCGGCGCGTCAGAGAAGGTGAAGTGGTCGGATCCGGCGACCGTGAGCCAGCGCTTCCAGCCGCCGAAGCGGTCCCAGGCGGTGTCCCAGGTGTGGTCCGTGCCGCCGGGCCGGTGCATCGCGTCGTCCGTGCCCACGAGCATGAACGGCCGCCCGCCCAGGCCGCCCTCCGGCAGCTCGCCGTGGAACGCCCCGTCCATGTTCACGCCCGCGCGGATCCGGCCGTCGGCCACCATCGCCGTGGCGGCGCTGGCACCGCCGATGGAGTGCCCGGCCATGCCCACGCGCTTCCGGTCGACGGTGGTCCGGGCGTACTTCCACGCCGGGTGCCGTCCCGTCAGGCGGTCGAGCACGTACGACACGTCCCGGGCGCGGCCCGAGGTGATCTCGCTCTCCGGGACCTGCCCCTCGCTGACCGGGAGGCACACCGCGCAGCCGAGCAGCCGGCCGTCGGGGGTCCGGATGCCGAGGGACTCGTACGCGTGGTCCACGGAGGCCACGACGTAGCCGCGGCTCGCCAGGTCCTCGGCGAGGGCGGTGAGCGTGTACCGGGAGACGGTGAAGCCCGGCGAGAGGACGACCAGCGGGTACCGGCCGGGTGCGGGCCGGACGTCGGTGCGGGCGTACGTGCGCATCGCGGCGAGCTCCGCCGCGGGGACCGCGTCGGCGAGGCCGTACCCCTCCAGCATGGCCCGGACCTCGTCGGTGCTCGCGTACGGGGCCGACGCCCCCGTACCGGCTCGCGCGGCCGGGTAGTTGACGGTGACCATCAGCTCCCGGGCTCCGGCGGCCGGCACCCAGGGGTCGGGGCGCGAGCGGTCGACGAGGTGGAGTACGGAGCGGCCCACGGCCCACCGGCCCGTCGGGCGCGGCAGCTCCGGACCGCTCCCGGCCCGCCGCGCGGAGTCCGGGTACGCGGGGAGCGCGGAGGGCGGGGCGGGCACGGAGAGCGGGGCGGGTGCCCCGAGGGGGCCCGGGGCGGCCGGGGATGCGGCCGGGCGCGGGGCCCGGGCGGAGGCGGCGGCCGGCGCCGAGGCGGCCGCCGGGCCCGCGAGGACCAGCGGCAGAGACAGCGACAGGGTGAGTGCGGCGGCAGCGGCCGCCCTGCTGAGGTGAGCCATGTCCCGAGCGTGCCCGCCGGCGCCGCGGGCGCGCGTCAGCCCGGGGTCTGGCGCTCCGTCGGCCCGGAGGATGGCTCCGGATCAACTCGCGGCATGACGCGTGGTGCTGACGGGGCGACAGGCGCGCGGCGGGGGCGTCCGCGCTCAGCGGCGTTCGAGCAGGCCCCGGACGTACGCGGCCTGGCCCACGTGCTGGAGGTCGTCGGCCAGGATGCTGACGAGGCGGACCCCGAGGGTGACGGGCGGGTCCCAGTGCCGGTCGACCACCCGCTCCAGTTCGGCGGCGGTCAGGGTGCCGAGCCAGCCGAGGGACTGCTCGTGCACCGCGTCGTAGTAGCCGCCGAGCAGTTCGCCCGTGGCCCGGACCTTCCCGGCCTCCTCCGGGCCGTGACCGTATCCCGTCGAGTCGGCCGGCAGCGGGAGGCCGAAGCGCTCGTCCCAGCCCTGGGCGTGCCAGACCTGCTCCAGGCCGGCGGGGACGGCGACCTGGACGTCCTGGACGCGCGCCAGGTGCCACACGAGCCAGGCGATGGAGTTGGCCGCCGGATCGAGCCGGGCGTGGAGCTGCTCCTCCGAGAGGCCGTCGAGGACCTGGTGCACCTCCTCGCGGATCCGTCCGAAGCCGTCCGCCAGTACGTCCGTCGCCTTCATGGCCCGGTCCTCGCCCCTTCGCCCGTGTTCCGTGTTCCGTGTTCCGTGTCCGCCGGCTACGGGCTCCACGATGCCGTTCCCCGCGGCGCCCGGCCGGGAAGCGGGGGGCGACACGCCACGTCCGGTCCGGCCGCGGCTCGAATCACGGGGGAGCCGGTGGCGCGGGCCACCGCGGTGTGCGTCACGGTCGAGGCGGACACCGGCGCGGCCCGGCCGACGACGCCGGGGGTCGGCTGGGTCGGCGTCCCGGCCGAGCCGCCGCACGACGCACCGCCGCCACCGGCCGACGACGCCGACGACAACGAGGAGCCGTACGACGGGTTCTGACGGGGTGGCGCGGCGTCCGGCTTCGGCATCGCGCTTCGGCATCGCGGGCTACCGGCCCGCTTGGCTGCCCGGCGACCAGGTCGTACGGGAGCACGGGCACCGCCCCCGCCGCCGTCGCAGTCGAACAGGACCGGGCGGTCGGCGAACCACTGGTCGTCCCGGCGGTTCCCAGACCAGCCAGGGCCCGCAGGTCAAGCGGTCCCGCCGCATCCGACGGGGCGGGCGGGGCGGGACCCCGCGGGGGTTGCGCCGGGTGATCATGCTCCGCGAGGCTGGCCGGGCGTACGCACCGACGGCTTGGGGGAACAGGGATGCTGACCGGAATCGTGATCGACGCGCTGGACCTCGGCCGCATGGACCGCTGCTGGCGGGAGGCGACCCGGGGCGGTACCGGCGGCCTGCGGCTGCGGTGCGCGCCGACCGCCACGCCGAAGACGGGCAAGAACCGGCTCCACCTCGATCTGGCCGGCGGCCCGGACTGGGAGGCCGAGGTGTCGCGCCTGCTCGCGCTCGGCGCGACGCGGGCCGACATCGGCCAGGGGGACGTCCCGTGGGACGTGCTGGCCGACCCGGAGGGCAACGAGTTCTGCGTGCTGCGCCCCGGGCACCCCGGCGTGCTCGCCGACTCCGGGCTCGTCGCGATCTGCCTGGACATCGCCGAGGAGGACCGCCCCGCGCAGCCCTCCTTCTGGGAGGATCACGCCGGCTGGCACGCGGTGGAGTCCCACGACTGGGGCGTCCGGCTCCGGCCGGAGCCCGCCGCCCCGGTCTCCCTGGTGATGGGACCGCCCGCGGCCCCGAAGGCCGGGCGCAACCGGCTCCGCCTGGAGGTCGCCCGCCCCGACGCCGTACCGGGCGAGTACCTCGACGCCGCCGGCAACGAGTTCCACGTCACCCGCTGACCCCGGCCCGGAGCCTCACCCGCCGGCCTGCGAGGATGCTGCCGTGTATCCCGACTGGTACGGCTCCCCGGCCGCCGCCTCATGATCGCCGCCCTGAGCCGGCTGGCCGCCGACGCCGCGGCGCAGCGGCGGTGGCTGGAGTTTCCGTTCCCCATCTGCACGGACGAGCTGCTGTTCGACTTCGACGACGCCTTGCCGATCTACGCGCGCGAGGAGGCGGACGAGATCGACGCCATCGCGGTGATGGACGAACTCCGGATGATCGAGGGTCACTTCGAGGAGATGTGCGGTGACCGGCCGACGGATCCGTGGACCTACGAGGCCCTGGCCGGCGACCCGGCCTGGGCGGCGGTGCGCGAGCTGGCGCGCGAGGTGCTCTTCGTCCTCACCGGCGACCGCACCCTCCCCCTGGGCCGTCATTCCGCCATCCCCGCCGCCCCCGCCGGAGCGGCGGCCGGCGGCGCCGGCGGGCCGCTCCAACTCCCCTCCCCCGTAGCACAGTCCGGGACGGAGGCACCACGTTGCGGAGGGTCTCCGGCGGGGTGATCATGCCCCCCATGACCTCAGAAACGATCACAGCAGCGGCTTCGGGCACCTGGACGTTGGGAGACCTGAAGGTCAACCGGATCGGCTTCGGCACGATGCGCCTGCCCCAGAGGGGCGAGGCCTTCGCGCCGGACGCGCTCCCGCGGGACCGCGACGAGGCGCTGGCCGTGCTGCGCCGCGCGGTCGAGCTCGGGGTGAACCACCTGGACACCGCGGCGTTCTACTTCTCCTCGCTGCGTTCGGCCAACGAGCTCGTCAACCGGGCGCTCGGCGGACCGTACCCCGAGGACCTGGTCATCACGACCAAGGTCGGACCGGCCCGCGACGCGTCCGGCGCGTGGGCCGACCACGCCGGTCCCGGCGAACTCCGCGGCCAGGTCGAGGAGAACCTGCGCCAGCTGGGCCGGGACCACCTCGACGTGGTGAACCTGCGCGTCCTCGGCACCGCGTCGATCGCCGAGCGCTTCGGCGCGCTGGCCGAACTCCGCGAGGCCGGGCTCATCCGGCACCTCGGGATATCCAACGTCACGCCCGCGCACCTCGCCGAGGCGCAGGCGATCGCACCGGTGGTGTGCGTGCAGAACCGGTACGGGATCGGGCTGCGGCCGGAAGAGGACGCGTTCCTGCGCAGCTGCGGCGAGCAGGGCGTGGCGTACGTGCCGTTCTACGCCATCGCCGGCGCCGGCCGCGAGGCGGGAGCCGGCGCCCACGAGACCCCGGAGGTGCTGGCGGTCGCCGAGGGACGGGGCGCGAGCCCCGCACAGGTGCGGCTCGCCTGGACGCTGCACCGCGGGGACCACGTGCTGGCCATCCCGGGCACCGGCGATCCCGCGCACCTGGAGGCGAACGTGGCCGCCGGTGCGCTCCGGCTGACCGACGAGGAGCTGGCGCTGCTGGAGCGGGCGCACCGGCGCGGCCCGGAGCCGGCCGCCGCCTGAGCCGTACTCCCGGGCGCCGTCCGCCCGTTCCGGTCCGCACCGGAGCGGAGCGGGCGGAGCCGCGGGCGCACGGCCGCTCTGCCGTCCCCTCCGGTCTGCCGTCCCCTCCGGTCTGCCGTCCCCTCCGGCGCAAAACGCGTTGAACGCACGCCGCCGCGGCCGCTAGCGTCACGCCACGCGGTGCGTAGCTCAGCAGAAGAGCGCCGGGCTTCCATCCCGGAGGGCGCAGGGGCAGAACCTGCCGCACCGGCTTATGGACGATCACGCTGACAAGCAGCTCTTCAGCCCCGGCCGGTCCTACGCGACGGGCCGGCTCGCCGCCGCTTCCGCCACCGCGCTGACCCACGAGGACGCAGCCACCCGGGCGCGCGCCGAAGACCGGGTGGCGCGCTGGCGCGCGGTGCTGGACGGCATGTCCGCAGGACGGATCACGGTCGGCTCGCGGACCCCGGTCTCGGGTCTGCCCGCCTGGGTGACCCCCGAGGTGGTGCAGGGCGGCTTCGCCACCGGCGCGGCCCGCGCGGGCGGCCCGCTGGAGCCGTACGAGGAGCAGGCGGCCCGGCGGGCCGGCGTGCCCGCGACCCGCGCCGCCCTGTTCGACCACTGCCTGACCGGGCCCGGACTCGCGTGGCTGTGGGAGCTGCTGGACAGCGGCCGGTACGAGGTGACCCTGCCGGAGGAGGCCGCGCTGCCGACCGTGGCGTGGCTGGTGCGTGCCGGCGACCTGGCGGCCGCCCGGGCCCTCGTGGCCGAACTCGCGCCCTTCGCCGACCGGCTGCGCTTCCTCCCCCGTCCCGCGGCCGAGCCGTTCCCCGACTCCCCCGCCGTGCACCGGCGTACGGCCGGCGAGGCCCGCGAGGCCCTGGCACGCCGCCGGCCGCACCCGCGGGTCGAGGCGCAGCGGGAGGCACTGACCGTCTGGGCGCCGTTCGGTGACGCGGTCCTGGCGCACTGGCTGGAGACGGCCGGCGAGGAGCGGGAGCCGCAGGCGGTGTCCGACCGTACGCCCGTTCCCGGCTGGGCCGCGCGGGGTGACGCGCTGCTGCGCCGGTACCGCGAGCTGGCCACCGCGCACCCGCTGTGCGGCAAGCACCGGAACCCCAAGGAGAACCTGGGCATCCTGCTGGGCGCGCTGGAGGAGTGCGTCGCGGGCCGGCCCCTGGACCGGAGGCGGCTCGGCCTGCTGCGGCACGCCGTGGGGTCGATGGTGCGCCGGCGCGGGCTGCCCGGTTCCACCCCGCACACCGCGCTGCGAGGGGCGCAGGCAGCGCAGGCCGCGCTGCCCTCGCACCGGGCGTTCGCGCAGCTGGTGCTGGGACGCATGGCGGACCTCCCGCAGGGGACGGGGGTGGCCGACCCCGCGCCGCTGGTCGCGCCGGTGGGCGAGGAGGAGGCCGCCGCATCGGGCCTGCCGGCGGGGGCTCGGGTGCCGGACACGGTGCGGCGGCCCGTGGAGGCGGCGCTGAGCGCGCCGGTCGCCACGCTCGTCGCACGCGGTGTGGTGCCGTCGGCCGAGGTGCTCGCGCAGCTGGTGCCCCAGCTGGTGGCGGCGACCACGGCCCGCGCGTACCGGGACCCGGCCCTGCGGACGCTGATGGCGGCCCACCACCGGGCCTTCGGCAACCGCCGGTCCCTCCTGCTGCTGAACCTCCAGCACCAGGTGCGGGCCGAGGAACTGCCCTGGGTCCGTGCGGTCGCCGGCCGGCGCGACGACGCCGCCGCGAGCGACGGCGCCCGGGAGCTGCTGCGGGAGCTGGGCGGACTGGCCGTGCGGGCCTTCCCGGCGACCGTGCTGCCCAATCCGCTGGTGCGGGAGCTGTCGGTGCTCGCCCGGCAGGCCGAACTGGGCGCGCCGCTCGTGGAGGAGCTGGCGGCGGACATCTTCACCGGCAGGTTCACCCCGAAGTTCCTGACCGCGGCGCGGATCGCGGGCGAGCTGCTCGCGGGCAGCGTGTACGAGCGGTACTACGGCATCGACTACGCGGCGGTGCGCGACCTGGCGGTCTTCGAGGCCGCCGAGGCCGCGGGCGCCTCGAAGCGGAGCCCGCGGCCGCGCAGCTCGGCCGGCTTCGGGGAGCTGTGCCACGAGCGGGCACGCGTCACGGGCGGTCGGTGGTCGGTGGCGGCCAACGGCAAGGTGATCGAGCAGGCGCAGATCCTGACCACGCACAACCTGGCGGTCCTGGTCGCCAGGGCCGGCATCGAACCGGGGCCCGGGGCGGGCTGGGACGACCTGGCCCGGCGGTGCTTCACGACGGTCTGCCGGCTGACGGCGCGGGTCCAGGGCCACCGGTGGCCGCTGCCCGTGATCAAGGACGCGGCGTACGCGTGGCGGCAGATGGTGTTCCACCTGTCGCTGTGCGGGCCGGAGGAGCGGGAGGCCGTGCTGTGGTGGCTGACCGAGGAGGTCGTACGGCATCCGTGGCACGTGTCGGCCCGGCTGGCACCGGCCCTGGCGGGCCTGCGCCTGGTCTGCGCGGGCGGCACCTTCGGCTCCCGCGGCACGGCCCTCGACGGCCGGGCCCGCCGCCTCCTGGGCTGGACCACGGAGGAACACTGGCTCCGCCCGTCTCCGGAGCCCGCCCCGGGCCGGCGCTGACCACCGCCCCCACCGGTCCCGTACGGACCGCGGGGCCCACCCATGGAGCGCCCGGGGGGGGACGGTCCTCCGACCGGCCGCGGCCGGGGCGGCTGTCGGCCCGGCCAGCTGCGGGGCGGGGCAGCTGTTCCCTCCGGCCGGGGGCGGGGCAGCAGTTCCCCCTGGCCGTAGGCCGCGGGAGGGGCGGGCGGTGTCCGGTTCCCCGTAGCACGGCCACGGGCAGGGCCCAGGCCCCCCGCGGGCCCGCCGACCTTGGGGCGCGTCGGGCCACTCCGGATACGGAGCGCGCCTGGCAGGCACACGTACACGGCCCACCCTGGTGATGGCCCCGGCCTGCGCGCGCGGGGGCCGTCCGGCGCGGCGGCGAAGGGGCGCCTCCCTCGGACGGCGCGCGGGGGCGAGCCGTAGCCGAGGGGGCCCCGGACGTGGCGGTGTGGACGCGTTGGCGCGCGGGAAGGCGGCCACGCTCGGGATCGGCGCCCGGCGCCAGGGGGCCGCGTCGGCGAAGCCAGGCGTGCGCGAGGGCCGGGCCACGCGTGGGCCTCGGCCGTCTCCCGGGGTGCGGCTACTCGGGGAGTTCCCGGGCCTGGACGCCCGCCGGCGGGCTCTGGTGGCCGCCCGACGCCAGGACGCGGACCTCGCCGCGGTCGCTGATCTCCGCCCGGACGATGCCCGTGGCGTCGGCGTAGACGGGGTGCCCGCCGGGGCCCGACATCTCGGTGCGGGTGACCACCACCGAGTCGTCGCCGTCGCCGGTACCGCCGGGGAAGACCAGTTCGTAACGCTGTACGTGCATCGGATGCCTCCGCTCGGCCTCCCCTCGGCCTCCCCTACCGATCCTCCGGCGTCGCGGGCTCCGGCGCCACCGGGCCCCCGGCGGGATCCGGCGCGGCCGAGCGGGCGGCGCCGCGGCAGCACGGCGAGGACGCGGCCACGCGCGGAGACGGTGCCGGGTCGTTCGCGCCGGCTCCGGCCGGGAGGACCGCGGCCCGGAGCGCCGCGACGGCCGGCCGCCGGGCGGGCGGGGCGACGCCCCGCCGGGGCATCGCCGCCAGGTGGCCTGCCCCCTCGGCACGGCGGGGGTGTTCGCGAGCGGCCTCCGTCAGACCGCGCCGCCCGGATCAACGGGGGCCGTGCGGGGGTGTACCCAGCCCGGCGGGGGCAGGCGTGTCCCCCTCGCCGGCCCCCGCACCCGCCACGGGCACGGCGCCGCGCGGGCGGCGGCGGCCGTCAGAAGTTGCCGTAGTTGACCTGCCAGGTCGGCAGGCCCATCCGGCGCCACAGGGCGACCACCCGGTCGCGGTCGTCCAGCGAGACGCGGACCGCGTAGCGGTGCCGTACGTGCCGGTCGAACAGCTCCGCCTTCACGATGTCGTCGCTCCGGCCGTCGCCGGAGGCCCGCATCCACAGCTCGTCGTACGGGACCTCGTGCCGCGCCAGCCAGGCCTCGGTGATCTCGCGGTGGTCCTCGCTGCGCCCGGACAGCAGCACGACGGTGTCGCCGTCCGCCTGCCGGAACGACCGCAGCGCGCCCCGCACCGAGACGTTGAGCAGGTCCTGGTCGCAGCGGGTGAAGTCGTACGGGCCCCGGTCGCCCCGCAGGGCCAGCGTGCCGTCGATGTCGCACAGGACCGCCGACGGCAGCGCGGGGTCGGCGGTGTACGGCGCGCCGGCCGCGCCGGCCCCGAGCCACTCCGCGGTCAGCCGCCAGCCGCCCCGGGTGGCCTTGGCGTGCTTGTCGGCCAGGATGCGGATGATCTCCTCGCCGACCGGCCGCTCCCGCGCGGCGTCCCGCCGTACGCACTCCTCCACCGGCACGCCGGTGAAGTCGTGCACGACGAACGACGCGCCGAGGCCGGTGACGGCCGCCTTCAGCCGCCCGGGGATGTGCGGGGTGAGGTGGGTGTTGTCGACCACCACGTCGAAGCCGCCCTCGACGGCCGACCTGACGGCCGCGTCCTGGACGTCGAGCACGGTCCGCTCGTGCGCGTGCGAACGGCCCCGCTCGAGTGCCGGGACGTCCAGCATCCTGCGCAGGTCGTCGAGGTTGACGCGGCGCATCCGGCCGTCGGACTCCTCCTGGAGCCGGCGGGCCTCCGTGGTCTTGCCCGAGGCGGGCAGACCCGTCATGACGTGTACTACGGGCACTGCTCAGTTCTCCTGGTCGGTGGTGAAGGGATCGGCCTTCTCGGGCCGTACGGAACGCCACACCAGCACGTCCGTGGGCCGCCCGTCCAGCCGGAGGAAGAGGGCGGACCTGATCTCCGGGTCGACGGGCAGCGTCTTCACGGCCCGCGCGAAGGAGCCGCGGTCGGCGGCGAGGTGGGCGACGCGAGCGTACGCCTCGTCGATCGCCCGCTCGCGCGCTGCCGCCGCGTCCTCCAGGCGGGCGATGACGCCGCGCACCCAGGCGTCGAACTCGTCCGGCACCTGCTCCAGCAGGGCGTCCAGCGGCCGGCCGCCCGTGGAGCGGATGCCGCCGAGTTCCGCGACCGGGTAACCGAGGCCCTGCGCCAGGCGCTTGACGGACATGCCGGCGAAGCGCTGGACGCCGTGGCTGCGCCAGATGTCCCGCTCGGTGACGCCGGTCAGCACCTTGTGCAGCCGCACGTACTCGGCGATCTTCACCTTCGCGCGCACGCCCGAGGCGAAGCGCAGCACGTACCCCTCGGCATCGGTGCCGGTCGCGGCGGACCCGTCGGGCAGCGTGTTGTTCTGGGTGAGCTTCAGCAGGTCGGCCAGCGGCATCGCGGGCCAGGTCCGTACGACGGAGCCGATGCCGTCCCAGGCCGGTGCCGCGTCCGCCAGCGGGAGTTCGGTGCCGTCGGTGCGGAAGGCGGCGAGGAGCACCAGGTCCCGGCGGTCGCCGTAGTCGACGACGATGCGGTTGCCGGGGTACAGGATCTCGGCGAGGTACGTCACGCCGGGGAGCAGCGCCGCGGTGTCGGCGCGGTCCAGCCGGCGCTGCGCCCAGGTGGCCTGCTCGCTGGTGAAGGAGCCCTTGGAGGCGACGTGCCAGCGGCCGCCGTGGTGGAAGACCACGGCGAGGCTGCCGTCGACCTTGTCGTACACCTCGAACGGCTCGTCGGGGAGCGGCGGGGCGTACGGGCGGCCCGACTCGTGCTCGCCGACGTTGAAGAACTTGGGCAGCGGCAGGGCGACGATCTCGCCGGTGGAGTCGTCGGCGACGAGGCCGCGGCAGCGGGTGGTGACCCGGTTCCAGATCTGCTCGTACTGGCACGCCCGCGTGTACGTGTAGAGCGAGAGCGGCAGTTCGGGGTGGCGTTTGCGCGTGACGTGTCCCGCGTCGACGGCGGCGGACAGCTCGTCCGGCGGCAGCAGTTCATGGAGAGTCAGGCGGTCCTGGCTCATGGGTCCCTCCCTCGGGTGATGCGTCATCGTCTCCCGGGGCGGTCTCCGGCCACCAGCGAATATCCGCAGGCCAAACGCGCGGGCGTGGTGCCGGATCGGGGGGCGGGCCGGTGGGTTGGACCGGCCGGGTGTGTTCGCGGGTCCCGTTCGGAGCAGCGGGCGAGGCGGCCGCCACCGGCCGGTACAAGATCGTTTCATACTGCCATCCGGCTACGAGCGAGTGCAGGAGGGCAGCGTGACGGTGTCACGGGCACGACGACGGCTGGTGTGGCGGACCCTCACGGGGGTGACGGGGGTCCTGCTGGTCACGGCGGCCGCGCCGGACGCGGCACCGGGGCCGCCCGCCGCCCGGTCGGCCGGTTCCCCCTCCGTCGCCGTGCTGGTCGGGCGGGTACTGGACGGCTCGGGACCGGGGTGTACGGCCGGGAGCCTGCGGAGCAGGGAGTGCGGGGGCTGGCACGAGCAGACGGTGCGGGCCGTCCCGGGCGGCGAACGCGCCCTGGGCGCCGCGCAGCTGGCCGCCCTGGCCGCCGCGCCGGGCCCGGACGGGCCGCTGACCAGCGCCGGCGGGCCGCTGCGGATCGCCGTCGCCGAACCGGCGCGGCTCACCGACGTGACCGTGCAGGACGCCCACGGGCGGCGGATCTCCGGCACGGCGGGCGAGGGCGGCGCGGTGTGGCGGACCGCGGCCCCGCTGCGGGCGGGCGAGCCGTACGCGGTGCACGTCCGCGCGCAGCACCCGGCGGGCGGACCGGTGGGGGTCACCCTGGCCTTCCGGACCGCGCCGGAGGAGCGGCGGCCGGACGAGCGGTTCACGGTCGCCTTCGGGCCGGGCAGCGGGACGTACGGGGCCGGGCAGGTCATCACCGCGGCGCTGAGCCACCCCGTCCCCGCCGCACTGCGGCGCCGGCGGGCGCTGGTCGAGGGTGCGCTGGAGGTGACGTCCCGGCCGCGGGTCGAAGGGTCCTGGCACTGGGTGGACGACCGGACGCTGCACTACCGGCCCCGGTCCTTCTGGCCGGCCCACACCGAGGTCGCGGTGCGCAGCGGCCTGGACGGGGTGGCCCTGGGGGACGGCCGGGTGGGCGGCCCGTCGGAGCCGCTGCGCATCGGGATCGGGGACCGGGTGGAGGCGGTGACCGACTCGGCGCGCCACCGGATGACGGTACGGCGCAACGGCCTGCTGCTGCGCACGCTCCCGGTGACCACGGGCAAGGAGGGGTTCCGGACCCGCAGCGGCATCAAGGTGGTGCTGCGCAAGGAGCGGAAGGTGCGGATGCGCGGGGACTCGATCGGCATCAAGCGCGGCACCTCCGAGTTCTACGACCTGCCGGTCCACTGGGCCACGCGCGTCACGTGGAGCGGCGAGTACGTGCACGCGGCGCCCTGGTCCGTGGAGGCCCAGGGGGAGGAGAACGTCAGCCACGGCTGCACCGGGATGAGCACCGAGGACGCCCGGTGGTTCTTCGGGACGGTGCGTGAGGGCGACATCGTCACGGTGGTCAACAGCGGGGGCGCGCGGATGACCCCCTTCGACAACGGCTTCGGCGACTGGAACCTGGACTGGGCGCGCTGGCGCGCCGGCAGCGCCCTGTCCCCCGAGGGCCGGAACGCCGCCGGCGCGCCCTCGCCGCTGCACCCGATGGTCTGACGGCGGCGGCGCGGTACGGGGTGACGGCGCCCGGCGCGGGCCCCGCCCCGGCCCCGACCTCCCGTCAGACCGTCAGCCCGTCAGCCCGTCAGCGGGCCCGGCCGGCCCCGTCCCGCCCCGATGCCGGGGCGGGACGGGACGGACGGGTGCCTCAGCCGGTCAGCAGCGTGGCGGCGACCGACGCCGGGACCGGCGCGGGCGGTGCCGGCCGGGTGGTGAACGTGCCCCGGCCGCTGGTCCGGCCCCGCAGCCGGGACGCGTAGCCGAACAGCTCGGCCAGCGGCACGGTCGCGGTGATCACGGCCGTGCCGGCGCGGGCGGTGGAGCCCGTGACCCGGCCGCGGCGGGCCGCGAGGTCGCCGAGCACCCCGCCGACCGCGTCGTCCGGGACGGTGACCGTCACTTCCGCCACCGGCTCCAGCAGCTCCAGCGCACAGCGGCGCAGGGCTTCGCGCAGCCCGAACCGGCCCGCGGCGCGGAACGCGAGCTCCGAGGAGTCCTTGGCGTGGGTGGCGCCGTCGGTCAGCACCACCCGCACCCCGGTCACCGGGTGGCCGCCGAGGGGGCCCTCGACGAGGGCGTCCCGGCACCCGGCCTCCACGGCACGCGCGTACTCCTGCGGTACGCGGCCGCCCGTCACGGCGGACCGGAACTCGAAGCCGGGCTCGCCCAGCGGCTCGACGTCGAGGACGACGTGGGCGAACTGACCCGCGCCGCCGTCCTGTTTGACGTGCCGGTGGACGAAGCCGGCCAGCCCGCGCACCACCGTCTCCCGGTAGGAGACCTGCGGGCGGCCCACAGCGACCTCGACGCCGCCGCTGCGGAGCTTCTCCACGGCGACCTCCAGGTGGAGTTCGCCCAGACCGGAGAGGACCGTCTGCCCGGTCTCGGGATCCGAGCGCACGGACAGCGACGGGTCCTCCTCCGCGAGCCGTGCCAGGGCCGTGGTGAGCCGGCCGGTGTCGGTGCTCCGGCGCGCCTCGACCGCGACGGACACCACGGGCTCGGCCACCACCGGCGGTTCGAGCAGCAGCGGCGCCGCCGGGGCGCACAGGGTCGTGCCGGCGCGGGCCGCCTTCGGGCCCACGACGGCGACGATGTCACCGGCCACCGCTTCCTCCCTCTCCTCGTGCCGGTCGGCCTGGACGCGCAGGATGCGCGCGACGCGTTCGGTGCGCCCCGTGCCGGCGTCCCGCACCTGGTCGCCCTTGCGGACGGTGCCCGCGTAGACGCGCAGGTAGGTCAGCCGGCCGGTGGGGGTGGCGGCCACCTTGAAGACCAGGGCGGTGAAGGGCTCCGCCGGGTCGGCGGCGCGCTCCCGCTCCTCGCCCCCGTACGTGCCGCGGACGGGCGGCACGTCGAGGGGCGAGGGCAGGTACGCCACGACCGCGTCCAGCAGCGGTTCGACGCCGCGGTTGCGGTAGGCCGAGCCGCAGAGGACGACGACGCCCTCGCCGGACAGGGTGAGGTCGCGCAGCGCCCCGGTCAGCGTCGGGGCGGACAGCTCCGACGTGGCGCAGAACTCCTCCAGCGCGGCCGGGTGCAGTTCCGCCACCGTCTCCGCCAGCTCCCGGCGGCGGCGCACGGCCTCCTCCCGCAGTTCCGCCGGCACCTCCTCCGTCGTGTACGTGCCGTCGTCGCCGGTCCACAGCAGCGCGCGCATCCGGACCAGGTCCACGACGCCCGTGAAGGCGTCCTCGCGGCCGATGGGCAGCTGCACCACCAGCGGTACGGTGCCCAGCCGGTCGCGGAGGGAGGCGACGGCGGAGTCGAGGTCGGCGCCCGCCCGGTCGAGCTTGTTGACGAACGCGATCCGCGGGACGCCGTAGCGGTCGGCCGTGCGCCACACGGACTCGCTCTGCGGCTCGACGCCCGCGACGGCGTCGAACACGGCGACCGCGCCGTCGAGCACCCGGAGCGAGCGCTCGACCTCGTCGGCGAAGTCGACGTGGCCCGGCGTGTCGATGAGGTTGACCCGGTGGCCCGACCAGGAGCAGCTGACGGCCGCGGCGAAGATGGTGATGCCGCGGTCGCGTTCCTGGGCGTCGAAGTCGGTGACGGTGGTGCCGTCGTGGACCTCGCCGCGCTTGTGGACGGCGCCGGTGGCGAACAGGATGCGTTCGGTGACCGTGGTCTTGCCGGCGTCGACGTGGGCGAGGATGCCGAGGTTGCGGACGGCGGCGAGGGCGGGGACGGTCGTGGTGGTGCGGATGGTGCGCATGGCCCGGGGCCTTTCGCGAGATGAGGAGCGAGGGCGGCGCGATTCCCGGACGCGGCGGACCGCCAGGGCCCCGCGGGTGCGCGCGTCGGACCTGCTCCTCCGGAGGCTCCGGGGAGTGGCGGGACGGGCGGGGCGGGACGGGCGGAACTCAGACGTGCGTCACGGGCGTACGGTGGCGGCCGCGCAGCCGGCACCGCGCGCCCCGGGACACCGGGATCACGTCGAACCGCGACGGGGGAACGAAGGCGGCGGTGCGGTTGCGGCACATGGCCCCGTTCCCCTTTCTCTTCACTCGACGACGGGCGCGCGGCGGTTCACTCAGCGGCGCGCGAGCCGAGTGTAGGCAGCCCGTCCGTGCCGCGGCACCCGAATTACTCCCCCGCTGCACCGAGTTGCCCGGTCCTCCTCCCTGCCGGCGTGCACGGGCCCGCCACGCGCCCCCGCCCCGCTTGGATCTTCCGTCAACCATCCCCATCCGGACTGATGATGTGATCTGATCACCACCTTCCTGCCGCTCCGCCCGCTCTCCCGAGGAGAGCGCTGTCGTCGAGGAGTCCTCTCCGTGCTCTCGCACCGCCTTCCGTCCCGCCCCCGCCGGCTCCCCCGGGCCGGCCTGGCCGTCGCCGCGGTCTGTGCCCTCGCGGCGGGGCTCCCCGGTGCCGCCGAAGCGGCCGGCGAGCCGGAAGCCGCCGCGGCCTCCGTGACCCCGCCCCGGGGCAACTCCGGCTTCGACTACCAGCTCGGCGGCGCCTACCCGCCGCCGCGCCGGGTCGGGGTGGTGGTCCGCGACCGCTCGGACCGCGTCGCCGCCGGTGCCTACAACGTCTGCTACGTCAACGCCTTCCAGGCCCAGGCCGAGGAACTGCGCTGGTGGAAGCGCAACCACCCGAGCCTGCTGCTGAAGGACGCCAACGGCCGGTACGTGGTCGACGAGGACTGGAACGAGGTGCTGCTCGACACCTCCACGGCCGCCGGGCGGACCCGGCTGGCCGCCGTCGTCGGCCGCTGGTTCGACGGCTGCGCCCGGGACGGCTTCAAGGCCGTGGAGCCGGACAACCTGGACTCGTACGAGCGGTCGAAGGGGCTGCTGTCCAAGGCCGACAACGTGGCCTTCGCCCGGCTCCTCGCCACCCGCGCCCACGCGGCCGGCCTGGCCATCGCCCAGAAGAACACCGTCGAACTCGCCCCGCAGGGGCGGCGGATCGGCTTCGACTTCGCCGTGGCCGAGGAGTGCGGGCGGTACGACGAGTGCGGTGGCTACGTGAACGCGTACGGCTCCCGCGTGTTCGTCGTCGAGTACCGCGCGCGTGACTTCGGCAGGGCGTGTGCCGCCTGGGGCGACCGGCTGTCCGTCATCCAGCGCGACCGCGACCTCCGGCCCCGGGGCACCACCGGGTACGTCCGCAAGGCCTGCTGACGGCCGGCCCCCGGCACCGGCGGGTCAGAGCGCGGCGTCCACGAGGGCGACGACCCGGTCCCGCTGGGCCTCGGGACCGGCCTGGGCATCCGGACGCAGCGCGTAGGCCGCCGGCCGCGGATGCTCCGCCGAGGCGAACACCCCGCTGGTCCAGCCGCCGAGGGAGCCGGTCTTGCCCCAGACCCGGCTGCCGTCCGACAGCCGCACCCGCATCAGCCCGCCCGCGCTGAAGCACGCGGTCCGGTCCGGACAGCTGGTGTTCCCCGCAGCCCCCGGCACGTCCGGTATCTCGAAGAGGTGCCGCTGCGCCGCCGGGGGCAGCAGTTCCCCGCCGAGCAGTGCGGACAGGAAGCGGTCCAGGTCGGCGGTGGTCGACTCCAGGCCCCCTTCCGCCCAGGCCCAGGCCACGTCCCGCTGCGCCGACATGCCGGTCCGGGTCAGCCCCAGGGGCGTCAGGATCCGGTCGGCCAGCACCTCGGCGTACGGGCGGCCGGCCAGCCGCTCCACCAGGAGGCCGGCGAGGAAGCTGTTCAGGCCGTTGTACTGCTGGGCCGTGCCGGGTGCCGGTATGCGGCCGGACCGGCCCGCCGCGTCCCGCGCGAAGGAGGCCCGTACCAGCGCCTCGGGCCCGAGCCGCACCCGGGCCGCCCGGGGCAGGTCGCTGGTGTGGTCCAGCAGCCGGCGGATCGTCACCCCGTCGTACGCGGCGGGAACCAGGTCCGGGAGGTACCACCGCACCGGCTGGTCGATGCCGATGCCCTGCTCGGCGGTCAGCCGGAGCACCAGCGTGTCCGTGAAGACCTTCGTGACGCTGCCGACGGGGAAACGGGCGTCCCCGGCCACCGGACCGGCCGCGCCCGTGAAGGCGGCGGCCCCCGGGCCCTCGCCGGACACCCGCACCACGGCGGCATCCGTGACGTCGTCGGGGAGCCGGGCCAGTAAGGACCTCAGCGGCGTGTCGCCGGGTCCTGACGACAGCGTCCCCCGGACCGGGGCCGAGGGCCCGCTGCCGGCCAGGGCGCCCGTGGTGCTCAGGCCCAGCGCCAGCGTGGCGCAGGCGAGGCCGGCCACGGCGAACCGGCCGACGGGGACCCGGCGCCGGGCCGTGGCCGGGCCGGCGGCCGAGGCGGTGGCCGTCAGGGCGGTCGTGCGGGTGGCCGGCAGGGCGGTCGGGGCCGTGCGGGTGCTGCTGCGGGGACGAGCGGTCATCATGGGCTCCAGGTTCGGGGTGCGGTGCGGTCCGCCCCTCCGGGCCGGTCCGCGCGGTTCTTCACACACCAACTGTGGCCCCGACCAGCCCCGTTGCTCATCCGTGATCACCCTGACCCGGCCCTGACCCCACCCTGGGGTCTCCCCAGGGGTTCCCCCCGAGCCGGCCGCCCCTCAGCCCCGCCGGTTCTCCTTGCGCCGCACGAACTTCAGCCCCGACCAGTCCTCCCCCAGGGCCGCCACCTTGACGTCGACGACGCCGAGCGGCAGGAACAGCTCCCGCAGCCCGTTCTCGGTGACGTCGCTCCCGTGACCGGCGGCCCGGCGGGGCCACGCGATCCACAGCATCGCCGCGTCGTCCAGGTCCCGTACCAGCGCCTCCGCCTCGGCGGCCAGGGTGGCGAACTCGCGGTAGAAGGCGACGGTGACGGCCGCGCCCCGGGTGGCCCCGGCGGCCACCCGGCTCCCCTCGGGCAGCCCGGGCAACGGCCAGTCGGCCGGCCCGTGGCGCAGGTGCACCACGTCACCGGCCCTGATGCCGAGCTTCCCGGCCAGGGGCGTGCCCGAGTGGCCGCCGGACCCGGCGCTCACGGCCGTCCGCCCACGTCGGCCGTGCCGTCCACGTCGTCCACGTCGTCCACGAACATGCCGCCATCCTCCGCGCCCCGCGCCGCGACCGGTCCGCCCGCCACTCCCCCGCCGGCACCGGTCACCCCCACGGCCCACCTCTGCACGACGCCCGTACGGCACGCCCTGCCGCAGGCCCCTACGGCACGCCCGCGCGGCACGCCCGTCACCCCACACCCCAAGGACCAGTGCCATGCTGAGCCAATGACCGAAAATGGTATGAAACAGGGTCAGATCATTGCCGCGGTGGACGGTTCCGAGCACAGCCTCAAGGCCCTGGAGTGGGCCCTCGCGACCGGCGCCGCCACGGGCTCCGAGGTGGTCGTCGCGCACGTGCTGCCGGACCACGCGCAGGTCTGGCAGGCGCGCCGCACGGCCGTCGTCGGCGAACCCCCGGAGACCCCGGACCCCGTCACGGCGCACGTCCGGCTCTCCCTCCAGGGCCGCGAAGGGCTCCCCCGGGTCCGGTTCGAAAGCCTCGGCGGCGAGGTGCCGGGGGCCCTCAACAGGGCCGCGGAAGGGGCCGGGATGCTGGTGCTCGGCTCCCGCGGCCGGGGCGGCTTCACCAGCCTCCTCCTCGGCTCCACCAGCCGGGCCTGCACCGCTACCGCGCCCTGCCCCGTGGTCGTCGTCCCCCACACGGCCCGCGTGGCCCCGCCGGGGTCCGCCGCGGCGGAGGGCGCTGCGGCGGAGGATCCCGGAGCGGCCGGATCACACCGGGTCCTCCTCGGCCTCGAACCCACCGAGACCCCGGACGAGGTCATCGACTTCGCCTTCCGGCAGGCCGTGGCCGGTGCCCACGCCCTGACCGCGCTGACCGCCTTCCGGGACCCGGTCGCGCCGCTGCCCCTGCTCGGTGCCCCGATGGCCGGCCTGCCCGAGGACACCGCGCCGCTGCTCCGCGAGATCGAACGGGCCCAGCACGAGCGGCTGGACCCGTTCTCCCGGCGGTACCCGCAGGTCGTGCTGGACACGCTGGTCGGACCGGGCGACGCGGCCGGTCAGCTGGTGGGCCAGTCGGAGACGGCCGCGCTGCTGGTCGTCGGCCGGCACCGCTCCCGGCTCCGCGCCGACTCCCTGCTCGTGGGGTCGGTGACGAACGCGGCACTGCTGCACGCGCACTGCCCGGTGGCCGTCGTACCGGCGGCGGCCTGACGGACCGGGGAGGCCTCCGGGTGGCGTAGCCCGGCGAGCGCGGCCACCGGGCAGTTCCTAGCGTGTGGTCATGGCGATCGGTCTCTGGTACACCGTCAGAGCGCGCGGGGGGATGGCCCTTTCCCTCTCGTGCGCGGTCCTGCTCTGCGCCGCGCCCTCCGCGCCGGCCGCCCCCGACCCCGCCGTCCGCACGGCCGCGGGGGTGCCCGCGCCGCCCCGGGTGTCGGCGGCGGCGTGGATGGTCACGGACGCGGAGAGCGGCGCGGTGCTGGCCGCCCGGGAGGCCCACCGCCCGCTGCCGCCGGCGAGCACGCTCAAGACCCTCTTCGCCGTCACCGTCCTGCCGCGGCTGCGCGGCGACCTCGCGCACACCGTCTCGTCCGGGGACCTGGCCGGCGTGGCACCCGGCAGCAGCCTGGTGGGCGTCAAGGAGGGGCACACGTACACGGTGGCCGACCTCTGGCGCGGGGTCTTCCTCAGCTCGGGCAACGACGCGGTGCGCACCCTGGCCGGGCTCAACGGCGGCTGGCGGCACACGATCCGCGAGATGCAGACCACCGCCGAGCGGCTCGGCGCCCGCGAGACGGTCGTGAGGTCCCCGGACGGGTACGACGCGCCGGGGCAGACCTCGTCGGCGTACGACCTCACGCTCTTCGCCCGCGCGGGGCTGCGGAACGCCGACTTCCGGACGTACGCGGCCACGACGGCCGCGCGCTTCCCCGCCGCCGGCGGCCCCCGCTCATTCGGCATCCGCAACACCAACCGGCTGCTCGTCGGCTCCCACGGCGTGGCCCCGTACCCCGGTCTGATCGGGGTCAAGAACGGCTACACCAGCCGGGCCGGGAACACGCTGGTCTCCGCCGCCCGCCGGGGCGGCCGCACGGTACTGGTCACCCTCCTGCGGCCGAGGAGCAACCGCTCCAACGCCGTGTACGAGGAGAGCCGCGCCCTGCTCGACTGGGGCTTCGCGGCGGCTCCGCGCGCCCGCGGGGCGGTGGAGCGCCTGCCGGACCCGGCCGACGCGCCCGGCGACACGGGAGCCGCGGGGCCGCCCGCCGCGTCCGGCACACCGGGTGACGAGGAATCAGGGGGCCTGGCCTGGCCCGCGACGGCGGGCGGCGCGGCCCTGCTGCTGGGCGCCTTCTTCCACCGCCGCCGCACGGTCGCCCGCCGCATGGCAGCCCGCCGCGCCACCCACGAACCCTGACCACCCACCCACCCACCCCGCACGAGATCCCCTCCCCGCCGCCCGGAGGTCCTGCCGCTCTGCCGCGTGCGGCGTCAACTCCGCAGGCGGTCTTGCTCGTTGAGCACACGCGCCCCAACAATGCACATGACAATCGGAGGACCTCCGGTTGGCCTGACATCAGAGGGGAACCCCCACATGAAGAAGCCTCTCGCCAGTGCCCTGCTCGCCCTGCTCCTCACGGGAGCGGCGGCGGCACCGGCCGTGGCCTCGGCGCCTGCGGACGCGGCCACCCGCGCCGGCGCGTCGGCGGCCGCCCCGGCGGCCCGGGACACCGCGGCGGCGGCCGTCGCGGTCAACTTCGCGGGCACCGTCGCGCTCAGCAACTGCTCCGGATCCCTCGTGCGCATGCCGTCCTCGCTGCCCGGCGACCCCGCGCTCGTCCTGTCCAACGGCCACTGTCTGGAGACCGGCTTCCCGGCCGCCGGCGAGGTCGTCAAGGACCGGGCGTCGAACCGTTCCTTCACGCTGCTCACCGCGTCCGGCGCCCGGGCCGGCACCGTCCGCGCCAGCAAGATCGCGTACGCGACGATGACCGACACGGACATCTCCGTCTACCAGCTGACCAGGACCTACGCGCAGATCCAGAGCCAGTACGGGATCAGCCCGCTCACGCTCAACGACGCCCACCCGGTCCAGGGCACCGCGATCAAGGTGGTGTCGGGGTACTGGAAGCGCATCTACAGCTGCAACGTCGACGGCTTCGTGTACCGCATGAAGGAAGGCGAGTGGACCTGGAAGGACTCGGTCCGCTACACCTCCTCCTGCAACACCATCGGCGGCACCTCCGGCTCCCCGGTCGTCGACACCACCACCGGCAAGGTCGTGGCCGTCAACAACACCGGCAACGAGGACGGCCAGAGCTGCACGGTGAACAACCCGTGCGAGATCGACCAGAACGGCAACGTGACGGTCCGCCAGGGCATCAACTACGCCCAGCAGACGTACACCATCGTCGCCTGTGTCGGCCCCGGCAACGTCTTCGACCTCAACCGCCCCGGCTGCGTGCTGCCCAAGCCGTAGCGGACGCACCGCCCGGTCCGTACGTCCGTTCGTCCGTACGGCGGCATCGTGGCGTGGCGGCCGGGCCGCGGGGACGGGGCGCTGTGGAGTATGTCCATGGCGACTCATCCCCTGCGGCCCGGCCCCCCTCCCCCGGCCCGCTCCGACGCACCGCCCGCCGACCCCCGCCGCTGGTGGATCCTGGCGGTGATCGGACTCGGCCAGCTGATGGTCGTCCTGGACGCGACCATCGTGAACATCGCCCTGCCCTCCGCGCAGGCCGGCCTCGGCTTCTCCGACGCCCAGCGCCCCTGGGTGGTCACCGCGTACGCCATGGCCTTCGGCAGCCTGCTGCTCCTGGGCGGCCGGCTCGCGGACCTCTTCGGGCACCGGCGGGCCTTCCTCACCGGCCTGTGCGGCTTCGCCCTCGCCTCCGCGCTGGGCGGGGCGGCCGGCGGGTTCGGGGTCCTGGTCACCGCCCGGGCGCTCCAGGGCGTGTTCGCCGCGCTGCTCGCCCCCGCCGCGCTGGCCCTGCTGACCACCACGTTCACCGAACCCGCGGAGCGCGGCCGGGCCTTCGGGGTGTTCGGGGCCCTGGCCGGGTCGGGGGGCGCGGTGGGGCTGCTGCTGGGCGGCGTCCTCACCGAGCACCTGAGCTGGCGCTCCACCCTGTACGTGAACCTGCCCCTGGCCGCCGCCGGTGTCGCCGGCGGTCTGCTGCTGCTCCGGCACCGGCCGCCCGGACCGCGTCCCGTGCTCGACCTGCGGGGCGCCGCGCTGGCCTCGTGCGGGGTGTTCTGCCTGGTCGAGGGGCTGGGCCGGGCGGGCTCCGGCGGCTGGACGGCGCCGCGCACGCTGCTGCTGATGGCTGCCGGGGTGCTGCTGCTGGGGGCGTTCGCCGCCTGGCAGCGCCGTGCGGCGCACCCGCTGCTGCCGCCGCGGGTGGTGCTGGACCGGGTGCGCGGGGCGGCGCTGCTGTCGGTGTTCGCCACCGGGGTGGGGATGTTCGGGGTGTTCCTGTTCCTCACGTACTACCTGCAGGAGATCCGCGGGTACGGGCCCGCGCGGACCGGCCTGGCCTTCATGCCGATGTCCGTGTCGATCCTGCTGAGCGCGCTGGGGAGCAACCGGGGCGTGTTCACCCGGCTGGGCGCCCGGCCGCGGATCCCGGTGGGGATGCTGCTGGCCGCGACGGGGCTGGCCGGCATGACCCATCTGGAGGTGGACAGCCCCTACCTGACGCGGATCGTGCCGCCGCTGGTGGTGATGGGGCTCGGGATGGGGCTGATCATGTCGGCCTCGATGAACCTGGGGACCGCAGGGATCGAGCCGCGGGACGCCGGGGTGGGTTCCGCAGCGGTCAACACGATGCGGCAGGTGGGCGGCTCGGTGGGCACGGCGCTGATGAGCACGCTCGCCGCCGGTTCCGCGGCGGCGTTCCTGCGGGGCCGGCCGGCCACCGGCGAACTGGCGGCCGAGGCCGCGGTGGCGGGGTACCACACGGGGTACGCGGTGGCCGCCGGGATCTTCGTCCTCGGGGCGGCCGCCGTCTGGTGGCTGCTGCCGGCCGGTCTGGTGATGCGTCCGAAGGGGCACGGGCCGGGCGGCCCGGGGCGGGGGCCCGCCGGGGCCGGAGTCGCCTCCGGCCCCGGACGGGGCCGCACCGCCTCAGGGGCAGCCGGCGACTGAGCTGCGGATGCGCTCACCGGTCGAGGCGTGGGCGAACTTGCAGGTGTCGGCGCCGGGTCCGCCCTCCAGCTGGCCGTAGCCGGGGCCGATGGTGAGGACGGTGTCGGCGACGCCGCGGATGGTGTCCTTGCCGGGGCCGCCCTGGACGATGCCCGCGGACTCGGCGCCGACCGACTTGGGCTCGATGACGTCGTCCTCGCTGCCGCCGAGCACGCGGCCGCCGAGGTCGACGTTGCCGGTGCGGATGACGTCGGCGCCGTCGTTGCCGTGGACCTGGCCGCCGCCGCGCTGGTACTCGCCCGGCTGGCCGAGCACGCTGCCGGTGGTGATCTTGTCGTCGCCGTGGTCGCCGTGGACGGTGGCGCCGTGCTCGGCGGTGCCCACCACGAGGGCGGTGATGATGGTGTCGTTGCCCGCGCCGCCGCGGACCATGGAGTCGCCCTTGCGGGGGTAGAGGTTGTTCACCTGGAGGGTGTCGTCGCCCTCGCCGCCGAGCAGCGAGCCGTCGACGAGGAGGCCCTTGATGCGGATGTTGTCGTTGCCTGCGCCGCCCCAGATGATGACGTTCTCGACGTCGCCCTCGCACATGATGGTGTCCGGGCCGGAGGTGCCGTTGACGTTCCCGGGGGGCGCCTCGACTCCGTTGACGTAACACCAGTGGGCGGGCAGGGCGGCGGCAGCCTGGGCCGGGGAGGCCGCGAGCGCCGCCGTGACGACGACGCAGGCGGCCAGGGCGGGCAGGGTGGTGCGGATCGCGCGATGCTGACGCGGCACGGTTACTCCCGTACGTGGGGGGTGTGGGGCCCGGTCAGTGTGGACCGTCAGGCCCGGCCGGTCGGGGGAGGCACACCGGGGAAACGGAAGCTCGTACTCCGAAAGACCGGACCGGGCCCGTGCCGCGGCTCAGTGGTGGGGGCGGGAGCGCCAGGAGTGGCAGGGGTGGAAGGGGGCGCTCAGCGGGGTGTCCCAGCGTGCCCGGGGGGTGTGGTGGGCGCGGGCGCCCCGGTGGTGGTGCCGGGACGCCTCGCGTGAGCGGGCGAGCAGGGTCAGCGCCAGCAGCAGGGCGGCGAGCTCCGCCTCGCTGGGTGTCCCGCGTACGACGCGTACGTGCGCGTCGCCGTCGGGTATCACCAGGTCACCGGCAGGGCCTTGGGCCCCCGGATCAGGGCGCCCTCCTGCCATTCGAGCCGCTCGGGCGGTACGGCCAGGGCGAGGCGCGGGTACCGGTCGAGCAGCGTGGCCAGCATGAGCTCCGACTCCATGCGCGCCAGCATCGAACCCACGCAGTGGTGGGGGCCGTTGCCGAACGACATGTGGGCGCTGGGGCCCCGGTCGAAGTCGAGGGTGTCGGGGTCCTCGAAGACGGCCGGGTCGCGGTTGGCCGCGAGGAACGAGGTGTAGACGGCCTCGCCCTCCCGGATGAGCACGCCGCCGACCTCCACGTCCGCGACGGCGATGCGGGGGATGCCGACGCCGCTGCGGTGCGGGATCCAGCGGATCAGCTCGTCGACGGCCTGCGGGATCAGCTCCCGGTCGGCGCGCAGCCGGGCCATCTGCTCCGGACGGGTGAGCAGGACGTACACCATGTTGGCGCTGTTGTTGCGCACCGCGTGGGCGCCGCTCACCAGGATGGCGGTGGCCAGGGACACGGCTTCCTGCTCGCGCAGTTCACCCGTCTGCGTGGCGTGGGCCAGGACGCCCGCGAGGTCCTCGTCGGTGGGGTGGGCGCGGCGCTGTTCGAGCAGGTCGACGATGGCGGCGCGCACGGTGGCCATGGCCTTCTTGCTGCTCTCGGGGGCCGGCCCGGGGGACATGATCAGGTTGGCCCAGCCGGTCATCTCCGCGCGGTTCTCCTCGGGGATGCCGAGCAGGTCCGCGACCACCGCCAGGGGGAACGGGCCGTGCAGGTGTTCCACCAGGTCGGCGGGCGAGCCGTGCTGCTCCATGGCGTCCAGCAGCCGGTCCGCGGTCCGCTGGGCCAGGGGCTGGAGGCGCTGCATGCTGCGGCCGGTGAAGGCCCGGGCCACGACCCGGCGCATGCGGTTGACCTCCGGCGGGTCGGCGTAGTTGAGCGCGGCGTGCTTGGAGGCGATGGCGTGCGGCGAGGAGCTGGTGACCGCGCGCTCGACCAGGGCCTTCCGGCTGAACCTGGGGTCGGTGGTCACGAGCTTGACGTCCGCGTAGCGGGTGACCAGCCACGCGTCCCCGTCGCCGTACGGAAGCCTGATGCGCGCGATCGGCTCCTCGCGCATCAGACGGCTCAGGAAGGGGTCGAAGTCCAGCGCCTGGAGGTCCTCCAGCGGCCAGAAGTGCGCGTTCTCGCCGACGGCGCCGTCGACGGTCTCGGAAGTCGTCATGGGGTGGGGCTCCCACGGTTGCAGTTACGAGCGGTGAGCGCCTTCGAGCATTCCACCGCGGGCGGCACCCCACCCGTCCGGCTGAGCCAGCCGGGTGCACCGGCGGATCGCCCCCGCTCCGGGGGGAGTTCTCCAACGAGCGGGATTGCGGAAGGTCGGTGAGCCTGTGGGGAGGAGCAAGAGAAAGGCACCCCCATGGCCACTCTGTGTAGACCTGCGGTGTCCGTGCCCGAGCACGTGATCACCATGGAGCAGACCCTCGAACTGGCCCGGGAGGTCCACAAGGACCACCCGCAGCTGGAACTGGCCCTGCGGCTGATCCGCAACACCGGTGTGGAGAAACGGCACATCCTCCAGCCGATCGAGGAGACCCTCCGCCACCCGGGGCTGGACGAGCGCAACGCCCTCTACGAGGTGCAGGCCAAGGCGAGGGTTCCGGCGGTCATCCGCGAGGCGCTGAGCGCCGCGGAACTCGAACCCGCCGACATCGACGTGATCATCTACGTGTCCTGCACGGGCTTCATGATGCCCTCGCTGACCGCGTGGCTGATCAACGAGATGGGCTTCAGGACCGACACCCGGCAGGTGCCGATCGCCCAGTTGGGGTGTGCGGCCGGCGGGGCCGCGATCAACCGGGCGCACGACTTCTGCACGGCGTACCCGGGGTCCAACGCCCTGATCGTGGCCTGCGAGTTCTGCTCGCTGTGCTACCAGCCGACGGACCTGACGGTCGGGAACCTGCTCTCCAACGGCCTGTTCGGGGACGGTCTCGCCGCGGCGGTGGTGCGCGGCGAGGGCGGTCACGGCATCCGGCTGGAGCGCAACGGCTCCCACCTGGTGCCGCACACCGAGGACTGGATCGCGTACGACGTCCGCTCGACGGGCTTCCACTTCAAGCTGGACAAGCGGGTGCCTGGGACCATGGAGCCACTGGCTCCGGCCCTGCAGGAACTCGCGGGCCTGCACGGGTGGGACGCCGCCGACCTGGACTTCTACATCATCCACGCCGGCGGGCCGCGGATCCTGGACGACCTGAGCAAGTACCTCGGCGTCGCCCCGGAGGCGTTCCGCTTCAGCCGGGCCACGCTCACCGAGTACGGCAACATCGCCAGCGCGGTGGTCCTGGACGCCCTGCGCCGCCTGTTCGACGAGGGCGGCGCCGCGCACCAGGCCCGCGGTCTGATGGCGGGCTTCGGCCCGGGCATCACGGCCGAGATCTCGCTGGGCCGCTGGCAGATCCCCGACCCGACCTTCGCAGCGCAAAGGAACTGAACACATGCTGGAGGCGACCGCTCCCCCGACCGGGCCCGTGCCGTTGCGCTCGTGGCCCGCGCAGCACCTGGCCGGGGTCGACTTCGACCCGGTGCTGGCGGAGCTGATGCGCGAGGGGCCGATCACCCGGATCCAGCTGCCCAACGGCAGCGGCTGGGCCTGGCTGGTCACCCGCTACGAGGACGTGCGGATGGTGACCAACGACCCCCGGTTCAGCCGGAGGGCGGTCGTCGCGGCCGACGTCACCCGGCTGGCCCCGCACTTCATCCCCGCCGAGGGGGCGGTCGGCTTCGCCGACCCGCCCGACCACACGCGGCTGCGCAGGGCCATCGCGCCCGCCTTCACCACCCGGGGTGTGGAGGCCCTGCGCACGCGCGCCCAGGAGATGCTCGACGAGCTGGTGGACGGCATCCTCGCGGACGGACCGCCGGCCGACCTCACCGAGCGGCTGCTGGCCCCCTTCCCGCTCGCCGTGGTGTGCGAGCTGATGGGCGTGGCCGAGCGGGACCGGGCGATGGTCCACGAGTGGACCGCGCTCATCCTGTCCTCGACCGCGGGCGCCGAGGCGAGCGAGGCGGCCAAACGGAGCATGTGCGACTACTTCGAACGGCTGGTGCGGGAGCCGGGCGACACCCCGCGGGAGGGCGTCATCGCGCTCCTGGCGGCGGCGGTCGCCGCGGGCGAGGTCACCGAGACGGAGGCCGTGGGGCTCGCCCTGCTGCTCCAGATCGGCGGCGAGGCCGTCACCAACAACACCGGCAACATGGTGTACATCCTGCTGAGCCGGCCCGGGGTCTGGGACCGGCTGCGGGCGGAGCCCGAGCTGCGGCCGACGGCCGTCGACGAGATGCTCCGCTACATCCCGCACCGCAATTCCGTGGGCCTCTCCCGGATCGCCACCGAGGACCTGGTGCTGGCCGGCCAGCCGGTCAGGGCCGGGGAGGCGGTGTACGTGTCCTACCTGGCCGCCAACCGGGACCCGGAGGTCTTCGAGCGGCCGGAGGAGCTGGTCCTGGACCGCACCCCGAACCCGCACGTGGCCTTCGGCTACGGGCCGCACTTCTGCCCGGGCGCGATGCTGGCCCGGCTGGAGCAGGAGCTGATCGTCTCCGCCCTGCTGGAGCGCTTCCCCGGGCTCCGACTGGCCGTGCCGGAGGACGAGCTGCGCTGGCGTCCCGGAGCACTGATCCGGGGCCCCGAGGCCCTACCGGTGGTCTGGTGACCGGGCTGCTGGTGCCCCCCGGGCACGGCCGGAACCTGCGTTCGGCCGTGCAGGAGGTCACCTTCAAGGTCACCGGGGAGCACTCGAACGTGGCCTCGTGCTTCGAGGTCGTGGTGCCGCCCGGCTTCGACGTGGGCGCCCACGTGCACACCAACAGCGAGGAGTTCTTCTACATCCTCGACGGCGAGCTGGAGGTGATGGCCTTCGAACCCCGGGTGCGCACGTCCACCGACTGGCGGACCTGGGACTCGGCCGACGGCCGGCGGCCCGTGCGGGCCGGCGAGGGCACCGTCATCGTCGTGCCGCCGGGCTGCCCGCACGCGTTCGCCAACCGCTCGGACACCCCGGCCCGGATGTTCTTCCAGGCCTCGCCGCCGCCGGACCACGAGCGGTACTTCGAGGAGCTGTTCGCCATCCTCAATTCCCCCGGACCCATGGACCACGAGGCCATCGCGGACCTGCGGATCCGGTACGACATCGAGCAGCTCACCCCGATGCGGCACGCCACCTGACCGCCCGCCGCGCTCGCGGGGCCCCGCGAGCGCGGCTCGGCTAGGGTGATTCGAGAGATGTGCGCCTCCGGCGTTAGGTCGATGCATTGGACACTTACCGGTCGACGAGTGAGGTGCCGGAGCAGCCCCTGACAGCGGTCGGCTACGCGGGCGTGCTCCGCGAGCTGCTGCCCATCGCCCTGTGGCGGGAGGACGCCGAGGGGCGGGTGGCGGAGTGGTCCCTGGCGGCCCAGGACCTGCTCGGACACCGCCCCGAGGAGGTGCTGGGGCGGCCCGCCGCGGAGGTGCTCGTACCGGAGGGCAACTGGCAGCTCGCCCAGGAGCTGACGCGCCGCGTGCACGCGGGCGAGACCGTGGTCGGCACCCTGTCCGTGCGCCACCGCGACGGCCACCCCGTGACCATGGAGATGTGGATCGTCCCGGCCGTGGACCGCGGGGGCCGTCCCGGCGCCCTGCTGATCGCCGTGGAGACCTCCGAGGTCCTGCGCATGCGGGACTCACTGGCCGCGCTGGAGAGCCTGTTCACCCAGTCCCCCATCGGCCTGGCCACACTCGGCCCCGACCTGCGGTTCCTGCGGGTCAACGACGCGCTCGCGCGGATGAACGGCGTCCCCGCCGTGGAGCACCTCGGGCGCCGGCTGACCGAGGTGGTGCCCGGGGTGAACGCGGCCGCCCTGGAGGCGATGATGCAGCGCGCCCTGGACCGGGGCGAGGCCGTGGTCGACGCCCGGCGCACCGGGCGCACGGCGGCCGACCCCGACCAGGACCGGACCTGGTCCTGCTCGTACGCGCCGCTGGTCGACGGTGCCGGACGCCGGCTCGGCGTGATCGCCTCCCTGATCGACATCACCGAGGGCCAGCGCGCACTGGTCGAGGCCGAGCGGGCCCGGCACCGCTTCGCCCTGCTCGCCGAGGCGGGCACCCGGATCGGCACCACGCTGGACCTGCGCCAGACCGCCGAGGAGGTGGTCCAGGTGCTGGTGCCGCGGCTGGCCGACTCCGCGGACGTGCTGCTGCTGGCCTCCGTGCTCGATCCGGACGACGCCGGCGCCACCCGCGGCCTGCTGCGCCGCCTCGCGGTGTCCTTCCCCGACCCCGCGGCGCCCACCGCGAAGCTGGCGGCCGGCCAGACCTTCCAGATCCCCCTCGGCTCGGTCTACGAGGAGGGCATCACCGAGGGCCGGCCCATCAACCTGTTCCGGGCCGACGTACGGGCGCTGATCAAGGACCCGCGCGCCGACGAGCTGCGGAACTACCTGATGGAGCGGATCGGCGCGGCCCGGCTGATCCCCCTGGTGGCGCGGGGCCGGGTGCTGGGGGCGGTGACCGTGACCCGGGTGGTGGAGCGCGAGCCGTTCGACGAGCAGGACTACGTCCTGCTGGACGAGCTGGTGGCGCGGGCGGCACTCAACATCGACAACGCCCGGATGTACATGAGCCAGCGCGAGGCCGCGCTGACCCTCCAGCGCAGCCTCACCAACAGCGCCCTGCCCGAGGTGACCGGCCTGGAGCTCACCGGCCGCTACCTGCCCGCCAGCGACCACGACGTGGGCGGCGACTGGTACGACGTGATCGGCCTGCCCGGCGGCCGGACCGGACTGGTCATCGGCGACGTGATGGGCCACGGCATCCACGCGGCCGCCGTGATGGGGCAGCTCCGCACGGCGGTGCGCACCCTGGCCCGGCACGACATCCCGCCGGAACGGATGCTCAGGTCCCTGGACGCGGTGGTGGCCGATCTGGGCGAGGACGAGATGGCCACCTGCGTGTACGCAGTCCACGACCCGGCGACCGGGGAGTGCGTGATCGCGCGGGCCGGCCACCCGCCGCCCGCCGTGGCCCTGCCGGGCGGCGCGGTGACCTTCCTGGACGGTCCGCCGGGGACGCCGCTCGGCACCGGCGGCCAGGACTTCCGCACCCAGCGCGTCCAACTGCCGCCCGGCAGCGTGCTGGTGCTGTACACCGACGGCCTGATCGAGAGCCGGGACCGGGACCTGGACCAGGGCATGCTCCAGCTGTCGCGGGCGCTGCGCGACCTGGAGAGGCCGCTGGAGGAGGTCTGCGACGGCATCCTCGGACGCCTGCTGACCGGGGTCGCGGGTGACGACGTGGCGGTCCTGCTGGCCCGCACGCCGGTCTCGGGGGACCCGGACCCGGCCTAGTAGTGCTTCGTTAGGTTCTGGTTCTGTTGGTCGGTAGGGGTCGACCGCAGGTGGTGCAGGTGCCGGTCCAGCAGCGCAACAGGTCCTGCAGA
>NZ_JBIVYX010000013.1:88310-240474 GCF_044759225.1 Streptomyces sp. NPDC101132 | reverse complement strand
TTCCCCAGCACGCCCCCGGCCACCCACGCCACCCCAAGCCCCGCCCATGCGGGCGCGCACCCCCGTCCGTAGGCCCACCGCCCATCTCAGCGGCCCCCGGGCCGCCCGTGCCCCTTCATAAGCCGCCCACGATCGCTACGCGCTTCTCTGCTCTCGGCGGCCGCCGGGCCGTCCGGGGCGAGCCGTGCCGCCAGCACTCCCACGGCCGCCGGTCCGAGCTCTCCCGGCGTCTGGGCCCGCGGATGACCTGCCCACAATTCCGCCCAGCGGACCTCACGGCCCGGCGGGTGCCGGATGGCCCGGGCCGGGTGGGCGCGACGCTGTTCTCGCCCTGCCGGTGGGTGATTTGTGCTGGTTCCGAGCCCTCCCGGTGTCTGGGCCCGCGGATGACCGGTCGACAGTTCCGCTCAGCGGACCTCAGCGCCCACCGGGTGCCGGATGACCCGGGTCGGGAGGCCGCGACGCTGTTCCTGTCATGCCGGTGGGTGATTTGTGCTGGTTCCGAGCCCTGCTGGCGTCTGCGCCTTCAGATGACCGGTCGACAGTTCCGCTCAGCGGACCTCAGGGCCCGGCGGGTGCCGGATGCCCCGGGGCGGGAGGGTGTGACGCTGTCTGGGGTCGCGGATGGCCTGGCGGGGGTTCCGTTCCGCGGGCCTCTGGGGGGCGGCTGGTGCCGGAGGTGGGTTCGGTTGCCTCGCCGGGCGTTTCGTGGGCTGCGCGGTCCGGTGTCCGGGCAGGCCGCGGCGGTCGGTGGGGTGGGGTGCGGGCGCAGTGAGGGGCGGTTAGGACTTGCGGCCGTCCGGGTGGCGTACAGAATGGTCCGCAGGAGTGAAGAAGTCCGGTTTGTCCCCCCGGGGGCCTGTCTGGAAGACCGAATCCTCCGCCTGGGAAGAAGAGCCCGTGACCACACAACCCTCCGGCCGGCCGTCTTCCGGCCGCCCCTCCGGTCCCCCGTCGGGCCCGCTGTCCGGACCCTCGCAAGGGGGCGCCGCAACGCCTCCTCCCGGCACCCCGCCCGCGCCCCCCTCGGGGCCCTCCGGGCCGTCAGGCCCGTCCGGTGGCGGGGAACCCGGAGGGAAGCCCTGGTGGAAGTCGGTGCCGCGGATCGCCATCGCCGCCGTCGCCGTGGTCGCGGCGGCCGTGCTGGCGATCGTGCTGACCCGTCCCGGCGGCGGGGGCGGTGACACCCCGCAGGCCAGCGGTGAGGTCTTCCTGGAGCCCGCGGCCTCGGCCGGCGAGGCGCCGTTCACCGAGTCCACGGCTCAGGGCTCCGTCATCCCGGAGTCCCAGACCACGCAGCCCGCCTCGCCGACCGCCACCGGCCAGACCACGGCCACCCGCAGCGTCAGCGGTTCCGCGCCCGGGCTGTACGGCGGCACGCAGAACGTGGCCGCCTGCGACGTCGAGAAGCAGATCACCAGTCTCACCTCGCAGCCCCCGAAGAACGAGGCCTTCGCCTCCGCCCTCGGCATCCAGCCCGCGGACGTCCCCGACTACCTGCGCTCCCTCACCCCGCTCCAGCTGCGCAGCGACACCCGGGTGACCAACCACGGTTACGAGAACGGCGAGGCCACGGCCTACCAGGCCGTGCTGCAGGCCGGCACCGCGGTGCTTGTCGACGACCGGGGCGTGCCCCGGGTGCGGTGCGCGTGCGGCAACCCGCTCGGCCAGCCGGTGCCGCTCCAGGCCGACCCGAAGCGGTACGGGCAGCCCTGGGCCGCGTACCAGCCGCAGAAGGTCGTCGTCATCGCCCCGTCCACGACCGTGGTCTACAAGTTCGTGATCTACGACCACGAGGACCGCAAGTGGTTCGAGCGGGAGCACGGCGGCCACGGCAAGCACGACCGTCCGGTCCCGCCGCCGAAGCCGTCCCCGATCGTGACGCCGACGAGCCCCTCGCCGTCCGTGTCGCCGTCGGTGTCCCCCTCGGTCTCGCCGTCCGTGTCGCCGTCCGTCTCGCCGTCGGTGTCGCCCTCGGAGTCCACGTCCGGCTACCCGTCCGGGTCGACCTCCGTCTCGTCGCCCCCGACGCCCGCGCCCAAGCCGTGCCCGTCCCTCGACGGCACCGTCATCGTGACCCCGTCGCTGCAGCCCGGGGAGACGCCGCCGACGCCCTGCCCGCCGCTGAAGCCGCCGCCGGGCGAGACGACGCCGGCCTCGCCTGACTCGCCCGCCCCCTACTCGGAGACCCCGGCGGAGTCATCGGCGCCCGCGCCGCCGGCCGAGCAGCGGCCGTTGTCGCAGCCGCCGGCTCCGGCCTCGACCACCTCCACCGTGCCGGCTCCGCCGAGCTCCTCCGTCCCGGCACCCGCCGAGCAGTCCGGCTACTGAACCACCGAGGAGGGCCCGGGGCGCCCCGGAGGCCAAGCGCCGGCCTCCGGGGCGCCCTCGCGTGCGGGACGCCCCGGGCGCTGCCGGGGCGCCTACGCCGTGCCGCGCTCGACGTGGGCCGCCACGTCCGCCAGGTCCTTCTCGATGGCCTTGGCCACCGCGCGCCGGCCCAGCCCGCCCAGCAGGCGCGCGACGAGCGGCATCCGGTGGCCCTCCTGCGGCCGGGCCGAGAAGATCATCCGGACGTTGGTCAGGTCCGGGCCCCGCTCCGTCAGCACGAACTCGGAGACGTAGTGCATCCCGGAGTTGTCCGCCTCGGCCACGTAGCGGGTGGGCGCGGCGCAGGCCGTCACCCACATCTCCTCCGTGGCCTGCTTGCCGAACATCCGCCGGGTCTCCCGCCAGCGGGTGCCCACGCCGAAGGGGCCCGGCGTCAGCACCTCCACGCCCTCCACGCCGCTCAGCCGGGCCGGCATGGCCTCCAGGTCTGTCATGGCCCGCCAGACGCGCTCCAGCGGTGCGTGGACCTGCCGGTCCACCGTCACTTCAGGGTTTCCCATGATCCGGATTGTCGCGCTCCGCTCGGCCCCCCGCGCGGCACCGATCGGTGAGACAGTGGCTGCATGGCCGAAAGGGGACTGCCCCGGACCGCCGCGCCGGCACCGGACGAGTGGCCCGCCCGGCCGGAACAGAGCCTCGCGCTCACCGGTCTGGGCACCTTCGACTGGAACCTCGACAGCGGACAGATGCACCTCGATCCGACCGCCCTCGAGGTGTTCGACCTGCGTCCGTACGAGTGGGGCGGCACCGCCGGCTCGCTGCGCCAGCGCATCCCCCCGGGCGAGGACGCCCGGCTCGACGCCCGCATCGCCCAGGCCCTCAAGAACGGCCGCGCCGAGTACGGCGCCTACTTCCGCATCCGGCTCCGCGACGGCAGCCCCCGCTGGACCCACACGCAGGGCCACATCCTGCGGCAACCCGACGGCCGCCCGTTCCGCATCATCGGCATCGTCCGGGACGCCTCGCTGGACGCCGGCCACCCGGGCGCCCACACGGAGCAGGACGAGGGCCGCCGCCGGATGACCGGGGTCGTCGAGCGCACCACCGCCATCCTCGCCCACGCCCGTACGGTCAACGACGTCACCGACATCCTCAAGGACCCGGAGGCCCTGGGGCACCTGGGCGCGGTCAGCGTGATGCTGGGGGTCGTCGACGGCGGCCGGATCCACCTCGTGGCCGAGGGGCAGCTGGGCTCGTACGTGCCGGAGATCGAGTACACCCGGATCGACGCGGCGTTCCCGATGAGCGAGGCGGTGCGCACCATGCGCCCGGTGCTGCTCACCTCGCGGGAGGAGTTCCAGGCCCGCTACCCGATGCTGTGGCCGTACATCGCGCCGCTGGAGGTGCGCAGCGGCGCCTACCTGCCGCTGATCGCCCAGGGGCGGCCGATCGGCGCGCTGGGGCTGCTGTACGGGCGCGACGGCGACTTCACCGCCGAGGAACGGAACCTGCTGGTCGCGCTGAGCAGCGGCATCGCGCAGAGTCTGCAGCGCGCGATCCTCTTCGAGCAGGAGCACGACCTCGCCGAGGGCCTCCAGCGGGCCATGCTGCCCCGCAGCATCCCGGCCGTGCCGGGCGCGCAGATCGCCGTGCGCTACCGGGCCGCCCGGATGGGGCGGAACATCGGCGGCGACTGGTACGACGTGATCCCGCTGCCGGACGGCCGCGTCGGCGTGATGATCGGCGACGTGGAGGGCCACGACACGGACGCCGCTGCCGTGATGGGCCAGCTGCGGATCGTCCTGCGCGCGTACGTCACCGAGGGCCACACCCCGGGCACCGCGATGGCGCGCGCCTCCGCCTTCCTGCGCGAACTCGACACCGAGCGCTTCGCCACCTGCACGTACGCGGAGGCCGACCTGAACACCGGTCTGCTCCAGCTGGTCCGCGCCGGGCACCTGGACCCGGTGGTGCGGCGCGGCGACGGCAGCTGCCACCGCGTGGTGGTGGCCGGCGGGCTGCCGCTGGGCCTTGCGCAAAAGGAGGGCCGGCCCGCCGGGAGCGGCTATCCGGTGACCGCGCTCGAACTCCATCCAGGGGAAACGCTGCTGCTCTGCACGGACGGGCTGATCGAGCGCCCCGGCCTGGACCCGGACGTCGGCATGCGGGAGTTCATGGCCGCCGTGCGTGACGGGCCCACGGACCTGGAGGAGCTGGCGGACCGGGTGTCCGACCTGGTCGGCGACGCCGGCGGCGGGGACGACATGGCCCTGCTCCTGCTGCGCCGGCACGGCGCCGCGGGCCCGCGCGGCGGCGGCCCGCTGCGCCAGCACCTGGCGCCGGGGGACGCGGACGCCCCGGCCAGCGCCCGCCATCTGATCCGGGCCGCGGCCGCCGCCTGGGGTGCCTGGGACCGCGCCGACGAGATCGAACTGGCCGCCGACGAGCTGATGACCAACGCCCTGGTGCACACCGACGGCGGTGGCACGGTGACCCTCCGGCTGACCGCCGAGGGGCGGATCCGGGTGGAGGTGGAGGACACCTCCAGCGCGCTGCCGCGCCGCCGCGAGGCCGACGACTTCGCCGTGTCCGGGCGCGGGCTGATGCTGGTCGACGGCCTGTCGGACGCGTGGGGCGTGGAACCGCGGGGCGGCGGCAAGTGCGTGTGGTGCGAGTTCGCCGTCCCGGCCGCCGCCTGACCCCGCCCGCCCCCGCCCAACCCCGCCCGACACCGGCTCAGCCCGCGCGGCGCGGCACGGGGGGCGCGGGCATCGCGGCGTGGGCACCCGGAACGGCCGTGGGTCCAGGGGGGTGCGAGCGGCCCCGGCCGCGCGGTGGGCGGGGCCGGGGCCGGTCGTCAGGGGAGGGGGTATGGCGGGTGCCGGATCAGCACTCGCCTCGCCAGCGGACCGCGGTCAGGGTGATGTTGTCCCAGTTGATCTTGTACTCGCCGGGGCCGGGGTTGTAGTGGAGGCACGCGGTGTAGTTGCCGCTGCGCCAGGCGTAGGACTGGTCCACGTGGTCCGCCCCGGCGTCGGGGAGGCCGTTGTTGAAGGTCGACTTGACGTTCGGGATCGACCCCGACCAGTTGCCCCAGGTCTTCAGCAGCAGCGTCCCGGACTGGTCCCATCCGGAGTACGCGCAGAAGTAGCCCTTGGGACAGCCGGGCGGGTTCCCCTCGGCGAAGGCCGAGGGGGCGGTTGCCATGACACCGGCGAACGCGGCGGTGGCCGCGAGGACGCCGAGGACACGAGTGCGCACGATGAAGTTCCCCCTTCTGGTGCGGCGTGCTCGGTCGAGCGCCTTCGACGCTAGCGGGGCCCGTGTGCGCTTCTCAGGGGTTTGCGGACGAATGGCCGAAGACGCACCCCGGTGGGGTTTTGCGCCCTTGTGTTCCCGGCCGGCGCCCGTTCCGCGAAGGGCGCGCCGCGCCCGTGCCGCTACAGCGTGACCACGGTGACCTCGGTGGCCTTCACGCTGGTCCACACGTCCGTGCCCTCCACCAGGCCCAGTTCGGCCGCCGCGGCCGGTGTGACCTCGGCGACCAGGTCGGGCGCCTCGGGCGAAGTGACGAGCACGCGCAGCCTGCTGCCCACCGCGGTGACCTCGCGGACCGTGCCGGACCAGACGTTGCGGGGGCTGCCACCGGGCTTCTCGCGGTGCACGGAGACCGCCTCCGGCGCGATGATCGCCAGTGCCCGGCCGCCCTCCGGGGCCCGGTCGGCGACGATCAGCCGGCCGCCGCCGTCCAGGGCCAGGGCGTCGCCGCCGATGGTGCCGGGCCAGGCGTTGCGGCCCAGCATCCGGGCCACCCAGGGCGACCTGGGGTGCCGGGTGACCTCGGGCGGCGGCGCGTCCTGGAGGGCCCGGCCGCCGTCGAGTACGAGGACCCGGTCGGCCAGCGAGACCGCCTCCACCGGGTCGTGCGTGACGATCAGGCAGACGCCGCCGAAGCCGTCCAGGTGCGTGCGCAGCATGTGGCGGACGTGGGCCCGTGTGGTCTGGTCGAGGGCGGCCAGGGGCTCGTCGAGCAGCAGCAGCCGCGGCCGGGCGGCCAGCGCCCGGGCCAGGGCCACCCGTTGGGCCTGGCCGCCGGACAGCTGGGCGGGCTTGCGGTGGGCCAGGTGGCCCACGCCGAGCCGGTCCAGCCACGCCTGCGCGGCCCGCCGCGCCTCGGCGCGCGGCACGCCGCGGGCGCGCAGCCCGTACGCGGTGTTGGCCAGCGCGGTCAGGTGGGGGAAGAGGGCGCCGTCCTGCGGCACCCAGGCCACGCCCCGCCGGTGCGGCGGCAGCGCGGTGACGTCGGTGTCGCCCAGGCGCAGGACGGCGTGGGCGCGGGGGGTGAGGCCCAGCAGGGCCCGCAGCAGCGTGGTCTTCCCGGCGCCGTTCTCGCCGACCACCGCGATGGTGGTGCCCGGATCCGCCTCCAGGGTCAGCCGGTTGAAGCCGGTGACGTCGGCGTGCAGCGGCCAGGACCCGTCGGAGCCGGGCTCGTGCGCGGGTACGGGCACGGGCAGGGGTGCGGGCGCCGCGGCGGGCCGGTCGCCCGTACCCGTACCCGTACCGGAAGCGGCGACGGGGGACTCCGGCTCCTCCGCCACGACGGGCTCCCCGGCCCGCCCCGCGAGCGGCGTGCCGGTCCAGCGGCCGCGCAGCGCGATCAGCACCGCCATGGCGATGGCGAGCAGCAGCAGGGACAGGGAGGTCGCCGCCTCCGGCCGGTCCTGCAGCAGCAGGTACACCTGGAGCGGGAGCGTCTGGGTGGTGCCGGGCAGGTTGCCGGCGAAGGTGATGGTCGCGCCGAACTCGCCCAGGGCGCGGGCCCAGGTGAGCGCGGCGCCGGCGACCAGGCCGGGCGCCACCATCGGGAGGGTGACCGTGAAGAAGACCCGTACCGGCGAGGCGCCGAGGGAGGCGGCCGTCTCCTCGTAGCTCACGCGCAGACCGCCGAGCGCGCCTTCCAGGCTGATGACGAGGAACGGCATGGCGACGAAGGTGGCCGCGACCACCGCGCCCGAGGTGTGGAAGGGCAGGGTCACCCCGAAGGTGTCCTCCAGCCAGGGCCCCAGCAGGCCGCGCCGGCCGAAGCCGAGCAGCAACGCCACGCCGCCCACCGTGGGCGGCAGCACCATCGGCAGCAGCACCAGCGAGCGCACCACCGCCTTGCCCGGGAACTCCACCCGCGCCAGCAGCCAGGCCAGCGGCACGCCCAGCAGCAGCGACAGCGCCAGCGCCCAGAAGGAGACCAGCAGCGACAGCTTGAGGGCCTCGACCACGCCGGGGCTGCTCAGGTGCGCGCCCAGCTCGTCCCACTCGGTGCGGGCCAGGATGCCGATCAGCGGCAGGAGCAGGAACGCCACGGCCAGCAGGGCGGGCAGCGCCAGGGCCAGCGGGGCGCGGGGGCGGCCCGGGGTGCGGGGGCGGAGGGGGCTCATGGGTGGGGTCGTTCCTGGTCGGTGCCGGGTGCGGGGGACGTACGGGGGCAGCGTAGGCACATGGCGGGTCTGTCCGTCCCCCCGTCCGGGCAGACCCGCTCCCCCCTCCTCGGGGCTACGGCTTCTGGAAGCCCGCGTCCTGGAGGATCTTCTGTGCCTCGGGGGAGCTCAGCCACGTGACGAACGCGGCGGCGGCCCCGGCGTTCCCGGAGTCCTTCAGCGTCGCGGCCGGGTACGAGGCCACGGCGTTCTGGTCGTCCGGGATCTCGACGGCGTCGACCTTGTCCGCGGCGGAGGTCACGTCCGTCTTGTAGACCAGGCCGGCGTCGGCCTCACCGAGCTCGACCTTGCTCAGCACGGCGCGGACGTTCGGCTCCTGCGAGACCGGCTTCACGACGATCTTCTGGGCGTCGAGGATCTTCTTGCTGTAGCGGCCGACCGGAACCTCCGGCGCGGCCAGCACGACCTTCAGCCCGGGGTCGGCGAGGTCCTTGAGGGCGCCCACCTTGTGGGGGTTGCCCTTGCCCGTGGCGATGACCAGGCGGTTCCTGGCGATGACGGCCGGCGTGCCGGTCTCGGCCTTCAGGCCGTCCATCGTCTTGGTGTCGGCGGTGACCAGGGCGTCGGCCGGGGCGCCCTGCCTGACCTGGGCGGCCAGCTCCTGGGAACCGGCGAAGGAGAAGGTGATCTGCGTGCCCGGGTGGGCCTTCTCGTAGGCCGCCTTGGCCTTCTCGAAGACGTTCGTGAGCGAGGACGCGGCGAGGACGGTGAGCTTCGCGCCCTTCGCCCCGGCCGACGGGGACGCGGTGGAGTCCTTCGCGGCGTCCTGCTCTCCGTCACTTCCGCAGGCGCTGAGCGGCAGGATCAGCGCGGCGCCGAGCAGGGCGGCGGCGGCACGGCGGCGGTTCATCGGGGACATGAGGGTGGCTCCTCGGCGGGTGGCGGCCGGGGCGTGCCGGTCCGCGCTGCGGGTGAACCCCACCGGTGACGGGCGGCGCGGGCTCTCTGATCGAGCGGTCTGTCGAGCGGGCGGTACGGTGTCTCGCCGCACCTGCGACACGGTAGGGCGATCGTCGCCGCATTTGCAATTCTGTCTTGAAGTTGTACATGGCAGATGCCGTCCACTTGGTTAATCCCACGAAGGCCGGGGCGATCCGGGCTAGAGTCGGCGCATGTCCGCACAGACCTCCTCCGCCGCCCCCGACCAGGGCGGCACCGCGCGCGTCGACGCCTGGATCTGGTCCGTACGCCTCACGAAGACCCGGTCCGCCGCGGCCTCCGCCTGCCGGGCCGGTCACGTCAGGGTCAACGGCGACCGCGCCAAGCCCGCCCAGACCGTGAAGCCGGGCGACGAGGTCCGGCTCTTCCACGAGGGCCGCGAGCGCATCGTCATCGTCCAGCGCGTGATCACCAAGCGGGTGGGCGCGCCGGTCGCCGCCGAGTGCCTCATCGACAAGAGCCCGCCGCCCCCGACCCGGGTCGAGGCGGCCGCGACGGGCCTGCGCGACCGCGGGGCCGGCCGCCCCACCAAGCGCGAACGCCGCGACCTCGACCAGCTCCGCGGCCGCTAGGCCCCGTCTTTCGGTTCACGCCGGGCTCGCGGGGCCCGGCCGTGATCCGCCGGACCGGCCCTGGGACGGGTCAGGTCTTGCGGTAGGTGTACGCCTCGGCCGCCGAGGCGGCCACCGCTTCGACGCCGGCGCCGGCCGAGGCGGTGACGACCGCGGAGACCGCGCCCTCGACGAACGGCGCGTCCACCAGGACCGTCCCCTCGGGCAGTTCGCCCTCCTCGGCCAGCAGGGCCTTGACGGTCAGGACGGAACTGCCGAGGTCGGCCAAGAGCGCGACGCCCGCCCCGCGGTCAACCGACCGGGCGGCGGCCACGATCAGTTCCGCGCTCGTTCCGAGGCCGCCGTCGAGCGTGCCGCCGGCGGTGGCCAGGGGTACCGGCGGGCCGCCCGCCGCCAGCCCGCGGGCCAGCTCCGCCACCGATTCGGCCACCTGCGCGCTGTGCGAGACCAGCACGATCCCGACCTGTGCCTCGGTGGTCACGCGCCGCCCTCCCCGTCCCCGGCCGCCTCCGCGGCCTCGGCCAGCGCCCCCAGGAGCAGCGCCGAGGAGGTGGCCCCGGGGTCCTGGTGCCCGATGCTCCGCTCGCCCAGGTAACTGGCGCGGCCCTTGCGGGCCTGGAGCGGTACGGTCGCCAGCGCGCCGTTCTCCGCCGCGTCCCCGGCCGCCCGGTACGAGGTGCTCAGTGCGGCCACCCCGGGCACCAGCGCGTCCAGCATGGTCTTGTCGCCCGGCGCGGCCCCGCCCAGCTGGGCCACCGCGCCGACCCCCGCGTACAGGGCCTTGCGCACCTCCTCGTCGGAGACCTCCGCGGCCTCCCCGAGCTCCTTGCCGGCCCGCCGCAGCAGCGTGCCGTACAGCGGCCCCGACGCGCCGCCCACGGTGGAGATCAGGGTGCGTCCGGCGAGCTGGAGCACCGCGCCCGGCCGGTCCGGCCGTTCCGACTCCAGCGCGGCCGCCACGGCGGTGAACCCGCGCAGGAGGTTGCTGCCGTGGTCGGCGTCGCCGATGGGGGAGTCCAGCTCGGTCAGCCGGTCCGCCTCCCGCTCCACGGCCGCAGCCGTCGCCGCCATCCAGCGGCGGAAGAACTCCGCGTCGCGCACCCGGTCTCCTCCGTCGTCCGTCGTCCCCGCCCAGCCTACGGACTCGGGCGGCTCACCGCCCCCAGCGCAGGGCCGGGGTGGACACCGGCGCGTCCCACAGGCGCAGCAGCTCCTCGTCGACCGCGCACAGGGTGACGGAACAGCCCGCCATGTCCAGGGAGGTGACGTAGTTGCCGACCAGTGTGCGGGCCACCGGCACGCCGCGTTCCCCGAGCACCCGCTGCACCTCCGCGTTGAACCCGTACAGCTCCAGCAGCGGGGTGGCGCCCATGCCGTTGACCAGGGCGATCACCGGCCCGCGGGGCTCCAGGTCGTCCAGCACGGCGTGCACCGCGAAGTCCGCGATCTCGCCCGAGGTCATCATCGGGCGGCGCTCCCGGCCCGGCTCGCCGTGGATGCCGACGCCCAGTTCCAGTTCCCCCGGGGGGAGTTCGAAGGTGGGGCTGCCCTTGGCGGGCGTGGTGCAGGGGGACAGCGCCACGCCGAAGCTGCGGGAGGACTCGTTGACCCGGCGGGCGACGGCCGCCACGTGGTCGAGCGGCGCGCCCTCCTCGGCCGCCGCACCGGCGATCTTCTCGACGAACAGGGTGGCGCCCGTGCCGCGCCGCCCGGCCGTGTACAGGCTGTCGGTGACCGCGACGTCGTCGTTGACGAGCACCCGCTGGACCCGGATGCCCTCCTCCTCGGCCAGCTCGGCGGCCATCTCGAAGTTCAGCACGTCGCCGGTGTAGTTCTTGACCACGAACAGCACGCCCTGCCCGCTGTCCACGGCCGCGGCGGCCCGCACCATCTGGTCCGGCACGGGCGAGGTGAACACCTCGCCGGGGCAGGCGGCCGCCAGCATGCCGGGCCCCACGAAGCCCGCGTGCAGCGGCTCGTGCCCGGAGCCCCCGCCGGACACGAGCGCGACCCGCCCCGCCACGGGCGCGTCGCGGCGCACCACCACCCGGCGCTCGACGTCCACCGTGAGCTCGGGGTGCGCGGCGGCCATGCCGCGCAGCGCGTCGGCGACGACGGTCTCCGGAACGTTGATCAGCATCTTCACGGACGTCTCCTCAACGGGTGTGCGGGGCACCTGCCGCCGACTGTACTGAGGATCCGTCAGCGCGCGTACCGTACCGGGCCGGTCGCCGGGCCGGGCCCGGCGCGGGGCGGCCCGGCCGGGAGCGCCCCGGTCCGCGGCCCGGTACGGCACCGCCGCCGTCCCCCGGCGGGGGACGGCGGCGGGCCGGTGCGCGCGGTGCGGGGTCAGCAGATGCCGCGGGCGTAGTCGTACGTGGCCGTGGCGGCGGAGTACCGCCACTGCGGGGCCAGCAGGTCCGTACGGAGCTGGGCCGCGGCCTTCGGGCTCTCGACGACGTAGCCGAAGTCCTGCAGCCAGGACGGGTAGAGGTTCTTCGAGCCGATGTAGAAGGCCGAGTCGTCGACCGAGACCAGCTTGTGGTGCTGGGCGTACGGGCGGCCGTCGGCCCAGCGCGGCGCGTCCGATGCGCGGAAGGTCGCCAGCTGGAGGTTGGCGCACATCGCGGCGCGCGCGGCGGGCTCGCCGCCGGGGAGCAGCGCGAGGCGGCCGCGCAGCACGTCGCTGACCTCGGACAGCGACTTGATCTGCGAGTAGCCGTCGCTGCCGACCGCGCCCCGGTTGGCCGGGTCGCTGACCACGATGCGGACCTTCACGCCCGCGGCCAGCTTGGCGGCCAGGGTGTCGTACAGGCGGATGTCGTAGCGGGGCAGCGGCGGGCAGGTGGCGTTGACGTCCTGCTGGGAGATCTCGACGTGGCTGCGGGCGCTCGCGACGAGGGCGCGCAGGGCGCTCTCCTCGGGGTTGACCGTGTCGTAGTCGCGGTCGGCGTTGGTGTTGTCGTGCAGGCCGACGGTGCACTTGGTGTCGGGTGCGGTGGGCAGCGTGGGGCGGAACGTCGAGGCCGGGTCCACGGACCTGATGCCGACGCCGAGGCCGCCGACCGCGATGACCGGTACGTCGCCCTCGCTCCCCGCGGAGGCGGTACGGGCGGCCGCCCCCAGCGTCGGCAGGCAGCCGGCGCCGTTGGTGGAGGCGAACCAGACGCTCATGAAGTTGGACTTGTTCTGGCAGGTCCAGGCCCACAGGGTGTCGAGGTAGCGGCTCGCGGAGCCGGCCGCGGGGCCGGTCAGGGCCAGGTCGACGTCGGCCACCGGGTGGGTGGTGTCGAGGTAGTCGTCCTTCCAGCTGTTGATCCCGCCGGTGATCACGGAGCGGCCGTCGACCACCACCAGCTTGGAGTGGTTCCAGGAGAAGGCCGTCTTGGACGTGGTCATCGAGGCGACGTTGAGGGTGACGGACGGGGCCGCCGCGCCCAGGTCGGCCACCAGCTCGTCGCGGTACTTCGAGGGCACCACGTTGGCGTGGTAGAGCGGCGCGGCCCCGACCATGATCCGGACGACCGGCTTGTTGCCCTTGGCCACCGAGGCCTTCAGGCCCGCGACGATCGCCTCCTTGAAGGCGCCGTTGGGGAAGGGGGCCAGGGTCGATATGTCGACGGTGCGGGTCGCGGAGGCGATGTTCTCCGTCGTCTTGGCCAGCAGCCGGCGGGTGCCCGGGCGGTCGGCGCAGGCGGCGTCGCCCCAGCAGCCGGGCGTCTGGAGCAGCCAGTCCGCGCCGTCGGGGGCGGAGGAGTCCAGGCGGTTGCCCGCGGTGCGCTCCCAGACCTGGCCCTCCAGGCCGGGGGAGACCTGGCGCAGGGTCTGCTCGATGCCGTCGAGGTACGGGGTGGGGGTGCCGGAGTCGGCGGCCGCCGGGTGCGCCGGCAGGGCGAGCGCGGCGGCGAGCGAGAGGGCGGTGACCGCGGTGCGGGCGGCGGGGGTGGTGCGGCGGAGCCGTTGGGCAGCCAATGGAGCTTCCTTGCGTGAGGGGTTTCCGGGCGCGCGAGGGCCGCCCGGCAAGATCGAACACCGGAAGCTACCAATGAGTAGGAGGAGTGCCGACGGGTTTCGGCCATCCTTCGTTTCCCCTGCGTACAGCGGGGGTTCGGGTGCCGGTGGCGGTTGACGCGGTGGAGCCGTGCCGGGCCGGGGGAGTGCCGCGCCGGGCCTGGCTGAAGCAGTGAATCAGTGCTTCAATCCTTCCCATGCCCTACCGCAGGACCCCCGCCGTCCAGGCCCGCCTCGACGCACGCCGCGACCAGGTGCTCGAAGCCGCCGTCCGCCTGCTCTCCCGGGAGGGGTACGCCGGCTGCTCCGTCGCCGCCATCGCGGCCGAAACCGGTATCTCCACCGGCAGCGTCTACCAGTCCTTCTCCGGCAAGTCCGAGCTGGCCACCGCCCTCTTCCGGACCCTGGCCGCCCGCGAGGTCGAGGCGGTGGCCCAGGCCGCCGCCCGCCCCGGCACCGCCGCCGAACGCACCGCCGCGGCCGTGGAGACCTTCGCCGCCCGCGCCCTGGCCGCGCCCCGCCGGGCCTTCGCGCTCCTCGCCGAGCCCGTGGACCCGGCCGTCGACACCGAACGCCTGGTCTTCCGCCGCGCCTTCCGCGACGTGTACGCCGGCCTGGTCGCCGAGGGCGTCGCCACCGGCGAACTCCCTCCCCAGTCACCCGAACTGACCGCCGCCGCCCTCGTCGGCGCCGTCGCCGAGGCCCTCGTCGGCCCCCTCGCCGACGGCGACGCCGCGGCCGGGGAGCTCGTACCCGCCCTGCTCACCTTCACCCAGCGCGCCCTTGGAGGACACGTTGCCCAGCACGCATGAGGTCACCAACCAGGTCCCCCCGCACCACGGGTACGACGCCGCCGCCGACCCCGCGCTCGTCGAGGCCCTGCACCGCGAGGGCGCCGGCTGGGCCGTCGGCGAGGTCCACGAGCTGGGCGTGCTCGCCGGCTCCGAGGAGACCGCCGAATGGGGCCGCCTCGCCAACGAGAACCCGCCCGTGCTGCGCACCCACGACCGCTACGGCCACCGCGTCGACGAGGTCGAGTTCCACCCGTACTGGCACGAGCTGATGGACGTCGCCGTCGGCCACGGCCTGCACGCCGCCCCCTGGCAGGAGACCGGCCCCGGCGCCCACGTCGCCCGCGCCGCCAAGTTCTACGTCTGGGGCCAGGCCGAAGCCGGCCATTCCTGTCCCGTCTCGATGACCTACGCGGCCGTGCCCGCCCTGCGCACCACGCCCGCACTCGCCTCCTGGCTGGAGCCGCTGCTCGCCTCCCGCACCTACGACTTCGGGCTGCGCGAGCCCCGGACCAAGCGCGGTCTGATCGCCGGCATGTCGATGACCGAGAAGCAGGGCGGCTCCGACGTACGGGCCAACACCACCGCCGCCGTGCCCGCCGGCGACGGCTCGTACCGGCTCACCGGCCACAAGTGGTTCACCTCCGCCCCCATGTCGGACGTGTTCCTCACCCTGGCCCAGGCGCCCGGCGGCCTCTCCTGCTTCCTGCTGCCGCGCGTGCTGCCCGACGGCACCCTCAACGCCCTGCGCCTCCAGCGCCTCAAGGACAAGCTGGGCAACAAGTCGAACGCCTCCGCCGAGATCGAGTACGAGCAGGCGTACGGGCTGCTCGTCGGCGAGGAGGGCAGGGGCGTCGCCACCATCATCGAGATGGTCAACATGACCCGGCTCGACTGCGCGCTCGGCGGCGCCTCCGGCATGCGCCTGGGTCTGGTCCGCGCCGTCCACCACGCCACGCACCGCCGCGCCTTCGGCCGGGCCCTCGTCGACCAGCCGCTGATGCGCAACGTGCTCGCCGACCTCGCCCTGGAGTCCGAGGCCGCCACCGCCGTCGCCCTGCGGCTGGCCGGCGCCACCGACCGGGCCGTCGCCGGCGACGAGGGCGAGGCGCTCTTCCGCCGCCTCGGGCTCGCCGTCACCAAGTACTGGATCTGCAAGCGCGCCCCGATGCACGCGGCGGAGGCGCTGGAATGCCTCGGCGGCAACGGCTACGTCGAGGAATCCGGCATGCCCCGGCTGTACCGGGAGGCACCGCTCTCCTCGATCTGGGAGGGCTCGGGGAACGTCGCCGCGCTCGACACGCTGCGGGCCATGGGGCGTTCGCCGGAGTCCGTGGACGCCTTCTTCGGCGAGGTCGAGCTGGCCGCGGGCGCCGACCGGCACCTCGACACCGCGGTGGCGGAGCTGCGCAAGCAGCTCGCCGACCCGGCCGGTGCCGAGTACCGGGCCCGCCGGATCACCGAGTCGATGGCGCTGGTCCTCCAGGGCTCCCTGCTCCAGCGGCACGCGCCGGCGGCGGTCGCCGACGCCTTCTGCGCCAGCCGCCTCGGCGGCGACCACGGCGGAGCCTTCGGCACCCTGCCGCCCGGCGTCGACACCGGCACCCTCATCGACCGCTCGCGGACGATCCCGGCCTGATCCCGGGGATCCCGGGGTGGGGGGGGGGCGCCCCCCCGGGGGGGCCCCCCCCCCCCCCCCCCCGGGGGGCGCCGCCCCCCCCCCCCGGCGGCGCCCCCCGGGCCGGCGCCCCCCCCGCCACCCTCCACCCCCGGCCCGCCCACCGCCCGGCCCGCGGCGGGGCGCGCGGGGGGGGGGGCCCCCCCCCGGGGGGGGGCCCCACACCCCGGGCCCTCATATGGCGCCGCGCCAGCCGCCGGTGGCCGCGCCGCGCTTCTCGATGAACGTCCGGAACGCCTCCAGGTCCACCCTGATCCGGCGCGCCACCACGCCCAGCAGCGCAGCGGTCCGCTCCGCCGGCCCCGAGGGGTGGAAGTCCAGCTGCACCACCAGCCGGCAGGCCGCGTCGCCCAGCGGGTGGAAGGTCACCGAACCCGAGTGGCTGACCTCCCCGCCGACCGTCGCCCAGGCCACCCGCTCGTCCGGGCTCTGCTGGGTGATCCGCGCGTCGAAGGTCCGCCGGACGCCCTGGAGGTCGACCACCCAGCGGGTGAGGTCCGGGGCACGCTGCGTCACGCTCTCCACGCCCGGCATGAAGAGGGGGAACTCCGCGAACTGCGTCCACTGGTCGTAGGCGGTGCGGACGGGCACGGCGACCTCCACCGCCACCAGCACGTGTGCCATGCCCCCCGGCTGCCCGGCCGGCGGGCACGTAAACGGTGCCGGGCCGGGCAGGGGCGGGGGGACACGGAGGACGCGGGCGAGAGGAGTGGTGACGATGAAGGGTCTCGACGGCATGCGGGTGGCGTTCCTCAGCGCCCCCGAGGGCGTGGAGCAGGTCGAGCTGACCGAACCGTGGCGGGCGGTCACCGAAGCGGGCGGCCGGCCGGAGCTGCTCTCCACCGAGAGCGGACGGGTGCAGGCCTTCCACCACCTGGACCGGGCCGACACCTTCCCGGTCGACGCGCTGGTGGCGGAGAGCTCCGCCGAGGACTACGACGCCCTGGTCCTCCCGGGCGGCGTGGCCAACCCCGACTTCCTGCGCACGGACCGGTACGCCGTCGGGTTCGCCCGGCACTTCTTCGGCCTCGGCAGGCCGGTCGCGGCCATCTGCCACGCGCCCTGGCTGCTGGTCGAGGCCGACGCCGTGCGCGGCCGCACCCTCACCTCCTGGCCGAGCCTGCGCACGGACATCCGCAACGCGGGCGGCACCTGGAAGGACGAGGAGGCGGTCGTCTGCCACGCGGCGGCCGCCCCGCTGGTCACCAGCCGCAAGCCGCAGGACCTGGACGCCTTCTGCGCGGCGTTCCTCGCCGAATTCGGTGCGGCCCAACGGGGCCCGATGGCCGCCTGACGCCCCGCGCGTCCGGTCGCGCGGCGACCCCGGGCCCGCCCTCCGCGTCGTCGGACCGGGCGGGTTCCGGGCGTGCCGGTGCCGGGCGGACCCGTCCCCGTACCCCGCCCCGCCGCGCCCCCGGTCACCCGCCGCGGCCCCCCGGGCACGTCCGAGGGGTAAAACCGCGGGCGGAGTGCCCCGGTGGGTTGGTTACGATGGCGACGGCCGCCAGACACGGCCCGTCACCCCCTTATGCGAAATGGAGCATCCCAGGATGGCTCGACACTTGGTCACCAGCGCGCTTCCCTACATCAACGGGATCAAGCACCTGGGCAACATGGTCGGGTCGATGCTTCCCGCTGACGTCTACTCGCGGTACCTCCGCCAGCGCGGCCACGACGTGCTGTACATCTGCGCCACCGACGAGCACGGCACGCCCGCCGAGCTGGCCGCCAAGGAGGCCGGGCTGTCGGTCGCCGAGTTCTGCGCCCAGGCCCACGACGCGCAGAAGGCCGTCTACGAGGGCTTCCGGCTCTCCTTCGACCACTTCGGCCGCAGCTCCTCTGAGCAGAACCGCGAGATCACCCAGCACTTCGCCCGCCGGCTGCACGCGAACGGGTTCATCGAGGAGCGGGCGATCCGCCAGGTCTACTCGCCCGTCGACGGCCGGTTCCTGCCGGACCGCTACGTCGAGGGCACCTGCCCGCACTGCGGCTACGACAAGGCCCGCGGCGACCAGTGCGAGAACTGCACCCGTGTGCTGGACCCCACCGACCTGGTGAACCCGCGCAGCGCCATCTCCGGCTCCACCGACCTGGAGGTCCGCGAGACCAAGCACCTCTTCCTGCTGCAGTCCAAGCTCCAGCACGAGGTCGAGGACTGGGTCTCCCGCCACGAGGACCAGTGGCCGCAGCTGTCGTCCTCCATCGCCCGCAAGTGGCTGACCGAGGGCCTGCACGACCGCGCCATCACCCGCGACCTCGACTGGGGCGTGCCCGTCCCGGCCGACACCTGGCCCGAGCTGGCCGCCGAGGGCAAGGTCTTCTACGTCTGGTTCGACGCCCCGATCGAGTACATCGGCGCCACCAAGGAGTGGGCGGACGCCGCCGGCGACGGCGCGGCCCGCGACTGGAAGTCCTGGTGGTACGAGGCCGACGAGTCGGTCCGCTACACGCAGTTCATGGCCAAGGACAACGTCCCCTTCCACACCGTGATGTTCCCCGCCACCGAGCTGGGCGTGCGTGAGCCGTGGAAGAAGGTCGACGTCGTCAAGGGCTTCAACTGGCTGACGTACTACGGCGGCAAGTTCTCCACCTCCCAGAAGCGCGGTGTCTTCACCGACCAGGCGCTGGAGATCCTGCCCGCCGACTACTGGCGCTACTTCCTGATCGCCAACGCCCCCGAGTCCGACGACTCGTCGTTCACGTGGGAGCACTTCACCGCCACCGTCAACAAGGACCTGGCCGACACCCTCGGCAACTTCGTCAACCGCGTGCTGTCCTTCTCGCGCAAGCGGTTCGGCGACGAGGTCCCGGCCGGGAACGCGGCCGGCGAGGCCGAGACCCGTCTCGGCGAGGAGATCGCCCGGCTGCTCGCCGAGTACGAGGAGCACCTGGACGCCCTCCAGTTCCGCAAGGCCGCGGCCGCGCTGCGCGCCCTGTGGTCGGCGGGCAACTCCTACCTGGAGGAGAAGGCGCCCTGGCTGGAGATCAAGACCGACCCCGAGGGCGCCGCGCTGACCCTGCGCACGGCGATGAACCTCATCCACCTGTACGCGGTGGTCTCCGAGCCCTTCATCCCGGCCTCGGCCGCGGCCATGCGCGGTGCGTTCTCCCTCGCGGACGACACCGCGAGCTGGATCACCGCCGAGCAGGCCAAGGCCCTGGACGCGGTGCCGGCCGGCACGCCGTTCACCGTCCCGCCGGTGCTCTTCGCGAAGATCGCGGAGGAGGACCTGGAGGCGTACCGCGCCCGCTTCGGCGGCGTCGACGCCTGATCCCCCCGGGGACGGCCGTACACCTCGCGCCCGCCCGCCCCGCCGCCCCGTGCGGCGCGGCGGGCGGTCGTCGTGAGGGGGGCGGGGGAGCGGCCGCGCCCCGTGCGGGCCGACGCCACGTCCCCCGTACGGGCGGTACGGGTGGTACGGGTGAGGCGCACCCGGCGCGGCCACGCCGCGCGGGCCGCCTGATCACGGTCCGGCAGCCCGCCGGGGGCGCCGGGCCGGCCGTGCGGTCCGTCCGGCCGTGGCGCCGACGGGCCCCGGTGCCGGACGGTCGGGGTCAGGGGGCGGTGCGGACCAGGTCCACCAGGCGGCGGCGGGCCTCGCGGCCCTCCGGGACCGGGAGCAGCGGGTACACGTGCGGGAGGCCCTCGGCCTCGTGCAGGTCGACCTCGACGCCGGCCGCGCGGGCCCGGTTCACCAGCTCGCGGGCGTCCGTGCCCAGCACGTCCCGCGTGCCGGTGAACACCGTCATCGGCGCCAGCCCCTCGAAGTCGCCGTGCAGCGGGCTGACCCGAGGGTCCGCCGCCGGCAGCGTCCCCGCGTACAGCCGGCCCGCCTCCAGCAGCCCCGCCCGAGCCAGCATCGGGTCCCTGGCCTCTATCGCCGCCTGCTCGGGATGGCTCATCGACACGTCCAGCCAGGGCGAGATCAGCACGATCCGCGACGGCTGCGCCCCGGTCCGCTCCCGCAGGCGCTGCGCGGCCGCCAGGGCCAGCCCGGCGCCCGCCGAGTCGCCCACCAGCACGGTGCCGCCCGTTCCGCCGCTCTCGATCAGCCCGCTCAGCAGGTCCGCGGCGGCCGGCACGGTACGGTCCGCCGTGCCCCGCGGCGCCAGCGTGTACGCCGGCACCACGCACTGCGCGCCCGCCTCCGTCACCAGCGTGCGGACCAGGGACCAGTGCTGCCGGCGCAGCTCGTGGATGAACCCCCCGCCGTGCAGGTACAGCACCCGGGCCGTGGGCTCCACGCCCAGCGGCGCCGCGTCGTACACCGGCCAGGCGCCGACGATCGTCCGCGACAGCTCGGCGACCCGCCCCAGGGCCCTGGGGGGCAGGTGGGAGGCCGGGCGGCGCGCGCTGGCCGCCACCACCTCGCGTACCGCCTCCGCGCTCGACCACCGCCTGCGACGGCCCGAGGCCATCAGTGCGGCGGACAGCGCACGGCTGCGCAGGCTCGGCACGTCCTTCTCCTCCCCAACCACCCCTGGCGACGTCACGTACGGAGCATAGGCGTGAAGTTCTGCTGTCGACCCGCTTAAGAAATCCTCGATGGACTGAAACCTTCCCCTGTCGGCAGATTGGTCCCGTCACGCGATCGCGTCACACCCGCACCGCGCGCCCCACCAGACGCGCGCCCGCACGCATGCATGGAGCCGCACCCATGAAGGCACTCGTCAAGCACCAGGCCGAACCCGGACTCTGGCTCATGGACGTGCCCGAGCCGGAGTACGGCCCCGGCGACGTGCTCATCAAGGTGCTGCGCACCGGCATCTGCGGCACCGACCTGCACATCCGCAGCTGGGACGGCTGGGCGCAGGGCGCCGTGCGGACGCCGCTCGTGCTGGGCCACGAGTTCGTCGGCGAGGTCGCCGCGACCGGCCGGGACGTGCGGGACATCGCCGTCGGCGACCTCGTGAGCGGTGAGGGCCACCTCGTGTGCGGCAAGTGCCGCAACTGCCTGGCCGGCCGCCGCCACCTGTGCCGCTCGACCATCGGCCTGGGCGTGGGCCGTGACGGCGCCTTCGCCGAGTACGTCGCCCTGCCGGCCTCCAACGTGTGGGTGCACCGCACCCGGGTCGACCTCGACGTGGCCGCGATCTTCGACCCCTTCGGCAACGCCGTGCACACCGCGCTGTCCTTCCCGCTCGTCGGCGAGGACGTGCTGATCACCGGCGCGGGCCCGATCGGCATCATGGCCGCGGCCGTCGCCAAGCACGCCGGTGCCCGCAACGTGGTCATCACCGACGTCAGCCCCGAACGGCTGGAACTGGCCCGCAAGGCCGGCGCCACCCTCGCCGTGAACGTGGCCGAGTCCTCCATCGCCGACGCGCAGCGGCAGCTGGGCCTGCGCGAGGGCTTCGACATCGGCCTGGAGATGTCCGGCCGGGGCGAGGCCATGCGCGACATGATCGACAACATGACCCACGGCGGCCGCATCGCCATGCTGGGCCTGCCGGCGCAGGAGTTCCCGGTCGACTGGGCGAAGGTCGTCACCTCGATGATCACCATCAAGGGCATCTACGGGCGCGAGATGTTCGAGACCTGGTACGCGATGACCGTCCTCCTGGAGGGCGGCCTCGACCTCACTCCCGTGATCACCGGCAAGTACGCCTACCAGGACTTCGAAGCCGCCTTCGACGAGGCCGCGACGGCCCGCAGCGGCAAGATCATCCTGGACTGGACCGCGTAAGCGGTCCGGACCTCCCCGGACCACCCTCCCCGGCCGGGTCCCGCCCGACCCTCCCCCTCCCGCGGGACCCGGCCCCCGCCGTCACCAGCCAGCCGCACTCCGCCGCACAAGGAGCCCAGAGCCGCATGTTCGAGTCCGTACGCGCCGACCTCCGCAGCACCCTCGACGAGATCCGCGACGCCGGCCTGCACAAGCCCGAGCGCGTCATCGGCACCCCGCAGAGCGCCTCCGTCGCCGTCACCGCCGGCGGGGCGCCCGGCGAGGTGCTGAACTTCTGCGCCAACAACTACCTCGGCCTCGCCGACCACCCCGAGGTCGTCGCCGCCGCCAAGGACGCCCTGGACCGCTGGGGCTACGGCATGGCGTCCGTCCGCTTCATCTGCGGCACCCAGGAGGTCCACAAGGAGCTGGAGGCCCGTCTGTCCGGCTTTCTCGGCCAGGAGGACACGATCCTCTACTCCTCCTGCTTCGACGCCAACGGCGGCGTCTTCGAGACGCTCCTCGGCGCCGAGGACGCGGTGATCTCCGACGCCCTCAACCACGCGTCGATCATCGACGGCATCCGCCTCTCCAAGGCCCGCCGCTTCCGCTACGCCAACCGCGACATGGCCGACCTGGAGGCCCAGCTCAAGGCCGCCACCGAGGGCGGCGCGCGCCGCAAGCTGATCGTCACCGACGGCGTCTTCTCCATGGACGGCTACGTCGCGCCGCTCACCGAGATCTGCGACCTGGCCGACCGCTACGACGCCATGGTCATGGTCGACGACTCCCACGCGGTGGGCTTCGTCGGCGCCGGCGGCCGCGGCACCCCCGAACTGCACGGCGTGATGGACCGGGTCGACATCATCACCGGCACCCTCGGCAAGGCCCTCGGCGGTGCCTCCGGCGGCTACGTCGCCGCCCGCGCCGAGATCGTCGAGCTGCTGCGCCAGCGCTCGCGCCCGTACCTGTTCTCCAACTCCCTCGCCCCGGTCATCGCCGCCGCCTCCCTCAAGGTCCTGGACCTGCTGGAGTCCGCCGGCGACCTGCGCGAGCGGCTGGCGGACAACACCAAGCTGTTCCGCACCAGGATGACCGAGGCCGGCTTCGAGATCCTGCCCGGCGACCACGCCATCGCCCCGGTGATGATCGGCGACGCCGCCGAGGCCGCCCGTATGGCGGAGCTCCTCCTGGAGCGCGGCGTGTACGTCATCGGCTTCTCGTACCCCGTGGTGCCGATGGGCCAGGCCCGCATCCGCGTGCAGCTGTCCGCGGCCCACTCGACCGAGGACGTCGAGCGCGCCGTCGCCGCCTTCACCGACGCCCGCGCCGCCCTCCAGGGCTGATCACGGGCCCGGCCCGGGAGACCCCCGGGCCGCGCCCGCCGGACACCGCCGGCCCGACCGGGCCGGCGTGTCCCTCCGGAACCGCAGGCGGGGCGCGGGGGTACGGACCCCCGCGCCCCGCCTGTCACAATGGCGGAGTGATCGACCCACGGCGGCTGCGCATCCTGCGCGCCGTGGCGGACCACCGCACGGTGACCGCTGCGGCAGCCGCGCTCTACCTGACCCCGTCCGCCGTCTCCCAGCAGCTCGCCGCGCTGGAACAGGAGACCGGCCACGCCCTGCTCTCCCGCAGCGGGCGCGGCGTACGCCTGACCGCGGCCGGCGAGATCCTCCTGGCCCACGCCCACGCGGTGCAGGCCCAGCTGGAGCGCGCCGAGGCCGAACTCGCCGCCTACGCCGGCGGCGCGGCCGGCGAGGTCACCGTCGCCGCCTTCGCCACCGGCATCGCCGAGGTGCTGGCCCCCGCCATCGCCCGGCTCGCCCACGAGTTCCCCGGCATACGCGTCCGGGTCCGCGACGCCGAGGGCGACCAGAGCCTCCCGCTGCTGCTCGACGGCGAGGCCGACCTGGCCCTGGCCGTGGAGTACCGGGGCGGCCCGGCCCCCGACGACGGCCGGCTGTCCCTCGTACCGCTGTACGCCGAGCCGTTCGACGCCGTCCTGCCGGCCTCGCACCCGCTGAGCATCCACCCGGCCGTCGCCCTCGCCGAGCTGGCCGACAGCGACTGGATCAGCCCCTACCCGGGCAACCCCTGCCACGACGTGATGGTGACCGCCTGCGAACAGGCCGGCTTCCAGCCCCGGCTGGCCCACTCCTCCGACGACTTCCGGGCCGTGGTCGCCCTCGCGGGCGCGGGCGCCGGCGTCGCGCTCGTACCCCGGTCTGCCCTGCGCGGGATGGAGCTCAAGGACACCGTGGTGCGCCCCGTCACCGGCCCCGCGGCCACCCGCCGCGTGTTCGCGGCCACCCGGCGCGGCGCCGAGGCCCACCCGCTGCTGCGCCCGGTGCTGGACGCGCTGCGCCGGGAGGCCGGGAACCTGTCCACGTCGCGCTGAGGCGCGGGGCCCGGGCCGTTCCGGGAACGGCCGCCCGGCCGCCGGCTCCGTTCCCCGGGCGCCGGCCGGCACGCCCGTTCCGGGCCGCCCGGCCTCACGCCATCGACTGGGGCGCGGCCGGGCCGCCGTCGGCCGCCGCGCCGCCGGAGCGCTCGTACCGCTCGACCACGTACTCCACCGCCCCCATGAAGGCGCGCAGCAGCGGCGTCTCGGCACCCGCCCGCCAGACCAGCCCCCACTCCAGCGGCGGGGCGTCCACGATCGGCACGTACGCGATGTCCGAACGCTGGTAGAAGCGGGTCACCTGGGCGCCCACCGGGAAGGCCCCCTTGCCGGCCGCGATCAGTGCCAGCCCCTCCTGGAGCGACGCGATCTGCGGCCCGGGCGGGGGCGGCGGCTCCTCGTCGGCCTCCTCCCGGAGGGTGCGCTCGCGGGCCCAGTAGTCCGGCATCGTCGGCGTGCTCAGCATCGTGACCCGGGCCATCTCGGCGTGGGTCACCTCCGGCTGCGCGGCGAGCGGGTGCCGCGCGGACACGGCCAGCAGTCGGGGCTCGCGCACCAGCGGCTCGCTGGTGACCACGTCGTCCTCACGGACCGGGAAGCTCGCGTTGATCAGGTCCAGCTCCCCCTCGCGCACCGGGTCCTGCGCCACGCCGAAGGGCACGTCGGACAGCCGGACCTCGCAGTCGGGGTGCGTGGTGCGGAAGTGGTCGGCGGCGCAGACGAAGATCTGGCCCCAGAGGGCGCCGACGAAACCGACGCGGAGGGTCCCGGTGGTCCCGTGCGCGGTGGCGATGGCCCGGCGCACCGCCTCCAGGATCGCCCGGTGGTGCGGGGCGAGGTCGTCCAGGAGCTGCCGGCCGAGCGGGGTGAGGGCGACGGTGCGGCTGGTGCGGAGGAAGAGCGGGGCGCCGATCCGCCGCTCCAGCTTCTTGATGGTCTGGCTGATGTGGGCGCGCGAGACCCGGAGCCGGTCGGCGGCGCGGCCGAAGTGCAGCTCCTCGGACAGCACGAGGAATGCGTCCATCTCGTGGCGCTCCAGCACCGTGTCTCCTATCGGTAATCCAGAGTGACCGATTGTTGCAGCTTTTGGCGTTGTTCCTGGTCGGGGGCTTGATCCATCCTCTAGGAGGACGCGAGGTGACATCCGGCGCCGTCTCGTACGGGGGTTCAGACGGACCGGCCGCGTCCGTGCCGCAGAACCGTGTTCTGGGACGCGAAGGGCCCCGGAACCGGTTCCGGGGCCCTCGGCACGTCCGGGACCGTGACGCGCCGGAGCGGTCAGACCGACGTCTCGGGGGCCGGCGCGGGCGCGGGGTGCGGGCGCAGCACCATCAGCGAGTCCTCCGGGGACGCCACCATGGCGAACGGGAACCGGTCCAGCTCCAGGCACAGCGCGACGTCGTCGGGATGGACGCCCCGGCGCACGCCCTCCGCCAGCTCGGCGGCGGCGCGCGACGTACGGGCGCGGCGGAGGAACGGGGCGGCTTCCGTCCGGGCCCCGGTGGCCCGCCGGGCGATGTACTGGGCGCACGCCAGGTCCTCCTCGGCGCGCCCGTCCTCGCCGGTGACCACGAACGTGATGCTGTCGCCCCCGCGTGACCGCAGCAGCCGGGCCGTCGCCTCCGCCACCGCGAACGAGGCGCACAGCACCAGCGACGCCTCCTTCACCGCGAGGGCGCCGACCGTGCCTGCGGTGGTCTTCTGCACGACCGTGCGTCCGCCGAGGTCGGCGGCCCGCAGCAGTCCCGGCGAGTTGACGTGGTCGAATCCGGCCGAGGGCGGACCGTCCTTGAGGGCCACCCAGGACGGGTGGCGGGCCTTCAGTTCCAGGGCCTCGTCGAGCGACTCGGCAAGAACGATCTTCTCCGCCCCTCGGGCGAAGGCCCAGGCGGCCACCGTGAAGGCGCGCATGACGTCGACCACGACCGCCACGGGAGGGACTTCGGCCAGGTCGTCGATCGCGAGGAAGTGAGCGTCCATCCGCTCATGGTCGTGTACGTCCGGACCCGAACCGGCCGGGTGGTGGCGCGCATCACACCGCTCGCGGGGTGGTACGCCTCATTCCGGCCGGGGCAGCCGGGCCGGCCGGTCCGAGGGGTCGCGGGTCCGGGGGCTCGCCGGTCCGGCGGTTCGCCGGTCAGACGGCGATCACCTCGACGCCCGCCTCGCGGAACCGCTCGGCCGTCTCCGCCGGCACGGCCGCGTCCGTGACCAGCACGTCCACCCGCTCCGTGGGGCACATGGCGGCGAAGGCCCGCCGGCCGAGCTTGCTGGAGTCCGTCACCACCACGACCCGCCGGGCGCGCTCGCACAGGAGCCGGTTGATCGCCGCCTCGTCCTGGTCGTGCGCGGCGGTGCCGTGCTCGGGGTCGAAGGCGTCGACGCCGACCAGCGCGGTGTCCAGGGTGATCTGGCCCAGGACGCCGTCCGCGAGCGGGCCGATCAGCTCGTACGTCTGGGGGCGGGCCACCCCGCCGGTCACCACGATCTTGAACTGGGGGCGGATGGCCAGCTCGGCGGCGATGTTGAGGGCGTTGGTCACCACCGTCAGCGCGGGTGAGCCCTCGGCCAGCTCCGGCCGGGCGGCCAGCGCGCGGGCCACCTCGGTGGTCGTCGTACCGCCCGTCAGGCCCACCACCTCGCCGGGCGCGACCAGCTCCGCCACCGCCGCGCTGATCCGCTGCTTCTCGGCGGCCCGGCGCGAGCCGCGGTAGCGCAGGGGGAGTTCGTACGAGACCCCGTGGAGCACCGCACCGCCGCGGGTGCGGACCAGCAGCTGCTGCTCCGCGAGCTGGTCGAAGTCCCGCCGGATCGTGGCCGCGGACACCCCGAGGGCCTCCGCGGCGGCCTCCACGTCGAGGCGCCCCCGCTCCACGAGCAGGTCCAGCAGTGTCTTCCAGCGCGCGTCGCGGGACATGGAGGCGGCTCCCAACCTCTCGGGGGACGAGTCTTGGGACGGCGTCCGGCCGTACCGCCTGCACCCTATCCCGACAATCACGCGGCCAGATGCTTGAAGTTGCTCGAAACCACGCGCTAACTTGCAAGAACGAGCATCTCGAAGGAGTCCGTCAGGAATGAGCGCAGACGTGAGCGCAGGAACCAGCAGTACGGAAACCAAGGGCGCCCGCCGGTCGGCGGCCGGCGCGAGCGTCGCCGGCCCGGGCCGGGCCGCCCCCGGCCCGGGCCGGGCCGCCCCCGGCCACGCCGCGACCACCAGCCACGCCGCCCGTGAACTGGCCACCCAGCCCGAGTGCTGGCAGCGCGCCGCCGACCTCGCACCCGGCCACCGCGACCGCCTCCCGGCCCCCGGCGAGCGCGTCGCGATCACCGGCTGCGGCACCTCCTACTACATGGCCAAGGCCGCCGCCGTGCTGCGCGAGCGGGCCGGGCTGGGGGAGACGGACGCCTTCCCCGCCTCCGAGTTCCCGGTCGGCCGCCGCTACGACCGGGTGGTCGCGCTGACCCGCTCCGGCACCACCACAGAGGTGCTGGACCTCCTCGCCCGGCTGCGGGGCACCACCCGCACCACCGCGGTGATCGGCGACGCCGGCACCCCCGTCGTCGACCTGGCCGACGACCTCGTCGTACTCGACTTCGCCGACGAGTCCTCGGTCGTCCAGACCCGCTTCGCCACCACCGCCCTCACCCTGCTCCGCGCCCACCTGGGCCTGAACCCCGAATGGCTGGTCGAGGACGCCCGCACCGCCCTCGCCGAGCCCCTCCCGCCCGGCCTCGCCGCCTGCGGCCAGTTCACCTTCCTCGGCCGCGGCTGGACCACCGGCCTCGCCGAGGAGGCGGCGCTCAAGATGCGCGAGGCCTCCCTCTCCTGGGCCGAGGCCTACCCGGCCATGGAGTACCGGCACGGCCCGATCAGCGTCACCACCTCCGGCGGCGCCACCGTGATGCTCGGCCAGGCGCCGTACGGGCTGGAGGAGCAGGTGCGCGCCACCGGCGCCCGCTGGGTGAACGTCACGCTCGACCCGCTCGCCGGCCTGGTCGTCGCGCAGCGCCTCGCGCTCGCCGTCGCCGCCGCCCGGGGCCTCGACCCGGACCGGCCGCGCCACCTCACCCGCTCCGTCGTCCTGGAGGATGAGCACTGATGGCCCTGGTCAACACCGGTGACCTGGTCGCGGAGGCGGCCGCGACCGGCGGTGCCGTCGCCGCCTTCAACATCATCACCCTGGAGCACGCCGAGGCCGTGGTCGCCGGCGCGGAGGCCGCCGGCTCGCCCGTGGTCCTCCAGATCAGCGAGAACGCCGTCAAGTACCGGCACGGCCGGGTGCTCCCGCTGGCCCGCGCCGCCGCTGCGGCCGCTGCGGCCGCCACCGTGCCCGTCGGCCTCCACCTCGACCACGTGAAGAGCCCCGAGCTGCTGCGCCAGGCCGCCGACGCCGGATTCGGTTCCGTCATGTACGACGCGGCGCACCTGCCGTACGCGGAGAACCTGGCCGCCACCCGCGCCGCCGCCGACTGGGCCCACGCCAACGGCCTCTGGATCGAGGCGGAACTGGGCGAGGTGGGTGGCAAGAACGGCGCCGCCCCGCTCGACCCGCACGCCCCCGGTGCCCGTACCGACCCCGACGAGGCCCGCGCGTTCGTCGAGGCCTCCGGCGTGGACGCCCTCGCCGTCGCGGTCGGCTCCAGCCACGCCATGACCACCCGCACCGCGGCCCTGGACCACGACCTGCTGGCCAGGCTCTCCGCCGCCCTGAGCGTGCCGCTGGTCCTGCACGGCTCCTCCGGCCTGCCCGACGCCGAACTCGCCGCCGCCGTCGCCGGCGGCATCAGCAAGGTCAACATCGGCACCGCCCTCAATCTCGCCATGACCGACGCCATCCGCACGTACCTCACCGCCCACCCCAGCGCGGTGGACAGCCGCGCGTACCTGTCCGAGGGCCGGGCCGCCATGGTCCGCACCGCCGCCGCCCTGATCGCCGCCCTCCGGGCCGGAGTGCCCGCCGGCGCCCGGATCTGACGGCACGTCACGGCCCTTCCGGAATCCTGGAACAGGTTCTAGTCTGTGCGCCGCGCAGTGGACGGAACAGTTCGCCACGGGAGACTCCTGGAGGGGCCGTGCACCTCGAATACACGCCTGAGCAGCAGCGGCTGCGCGCCGAACTGCGCGCCTACTTCGCCGAGCTGGTCCCCGAGGACGTCTACGCCCGCTACGAGGACCCGGCCGCCCAGAAGCGCTTCTACCGCGAGACCATCCGCCGCCTGGGCACCGACGGCTGGCTCGGGGTCGGCTGGCCGAAGGAGTACGGCGGCCGCGGCATGTCCCCGATGGACCAGTTCATCTTCTTCGACGAGGCCGCCCAGGCCGTGGTGCCGCTGCCGCTCATGGCCCTCAACACCGTCGGTCCCACGATCATGCAGTTCGGCACCGAGGAGCAGAAGGCCCACTTCCTGCCGCGCATCCTGTCCGGCGAGATCGACTTCGCCATCGGCTACAGCGAGCCCGACGCCGGCACCGACCTCGCGGCCCTCAGGTGCAAGGCCGTACGGGAGGGTGACGAGGAGACCGGCACGTACGTGGTCAACGGCCAGAAGATCTGGACCACCAACGGCGACACCGCCGACTGGGTCTGGCTCGCCGTGCGCACCGACCCGGACGCCCCCGCGCACAAGGGCATCACCATGCTGCTGGTCCCCACCAGCGACCCCGGCTACAGCTGCACCCTCATCAACACCCTGGCCTCGCACGACACCACCGCCAGCTACTACGAGGACATCCGCGTCCCCGCCTCGCGCCGGGTCGGCCAGGAGAACAAGGGCTGGCGCTTGATCACCAACCAGCTCAACCACGAGCGGGTCACCCTCGCCGCCCACGGCACCATGGCCATCCGCGCCCTGCACGACGTACAGCGCTGGGCCTCCGCGACCAAACTCGCCGACGGCCGCCGCGTCATCGACCTCGGCTGGGTCCGCGGCCGCCTGGCCCGCACCCACGCCCGCCTCGACGCGATGAAGCTGCTCAACTGGCAGATGGTCAACGCCGTCCAGGACGGCACCCTCACCCCCCAGGACGCCTCGGCCGTCAAGGTCTACGGCTCCGAGGCCCGGCGCGACGCGTACGCCTGGCTGATGGAGGTGGTGGCCGCGGCCGGCCCCCTCAAGGACGGCTCGGCCGGCGCCGTCCTGCACGGCGAACTCGAACGCGGCTACCGCTCCGCCGTCATCTTCACCTTCGGCGGCGGCAACAACGAGATCCAGCGCGAGATCATCTCGTGGATCGGCCTGGGCATGCCCCGCGTCCGCCGCTGACGCCCGGGCACGGGGCACCGCGGCCGGTACGGCGGCCTCAGTCGGGCGCGGACGCCCGGAGCCGGCACCGGACGTCGACGACGCCCTCGACGGCGCGGGCCGTACGTTCGGCGAGCGGGATCAGGTGCTCGTCCCGGACCTCGCCCGTCAGGGTGGCCACGCCCTGGGTGACGGTGACCTTGACGGCCTTGCGTGACAGGGGGAACAGGCGGTCGACGACCTCGCGGCGGATCTCGGAGACCAGGTCGTCGTCGGAGCGCAGGAACACCTCCAGGAGGTCGGCCCGGCTGACGATGCCCACGAGGGTGCCGTCGGCATCGACGACGGGGAGGCGCTTGACGCGGTGCTCCGCCATCAGGCAGCAGGTCGGCCTCCGAGCCCACGCCGACCACATGGCCCTCGCCCTCGACCACCGGGACCGCGGTGACCTTCCACCGCACCAGCGGCGGCGATCTCCTTGAACCCGGCGGTGCGCGTGACCGCCACGATCTTCTTCGTCATCACGTCGGCGACGGCGTACATGGGTGCCTCCCGGTCTCCCCGTTACCTTTTTCGTGGCTCCGCAATGGGGCCTCCGGCCTTCGGGTCCGGCATGACTTCCCCCCCTTGTTGTTGATGATCCGGGGGGTGGTGTCTCCGGTCCCGGAGGCATCGACGGACCGCTGATGAGGGGCTTGAGCACCGGCTTCACCCAAGACCGGAAGAGCTCTCCGTAACGTGGATGTGGCAGCTCGGTGCCGAGGCAAGGCCGGACGAAAGCGTGAGCGGAGGGGTCTGCACGTGATCGACACCGGCGACATCGACGTCTTCCTCGGCCTGGACGTCGGCAAAGGCGAACACCACGCCACCGCCGTCACCCCGGCTGGCAAGAAAGCCTTCGACAAGCGGTTACCCAACACCGAACCCAAGCTCCGCGAGCTCTTCGCCAAGCTGAAGGCCAAGCACGGAACAGTGCTGGTCGTGGTCGACCAGCCGGCCTCGATCGGCGCCCTGCCGCTGGCCGTGGCCCGGGACATGGGCTGCCCAGTCGCCTACCTGCCCGGCCTGACGATGCGGCGGATCGCCGACCTCTACCCCGGCGAGGCCAAGACCGACGCGAAGGACGCGTTCATCATCGCGGACGCCGCCCGGGCGATGCCCCACACGCTGCGGGCGATCGACGGCGAGGACGAGACCATCGCCGAGTTGGAGATGATCGTCGGGTTCGACGACGACCTGGCCAGCGAGGCCACCAGGGTCGCGAACCGGCTCCACGGCCTGCTGACGCAAATCCATCCCTCGCTGGAGCGGGTGCTGGGGCCACGGTTGCAGCACCCGGCGGTGCTGGCCTTGCTGGAGCGGTTGGGTTCACCGGCCCAGATCCGCAAGGCCGGCAGGCGCCGCCTGGTCACGCTGCTACGGCCGAAGGCACCGCGGATGGCCGAGCGACTGGTCGAGGACATCTTCACCGCCTTGGACGAGCAGACCGTCACCGTTCCGGGGACCGAGGCGGCCGCGCTGATCGTCCCGAGCCTGGCCGGGTCGCTGACAGCCGTCCTTGACCAGCGCAAGCTGCTGGCTGGGCGGATCGAGGAACTCCTGGAAGCCCACCCTCTTTCGCAGGTCCTGAGGTCGATGCCGGGAGTCGGCGTCAGGACCGGAGCCAGGATCCTGATCGAGGTCGGCGACGGCAGCACCTTCCCGACTGCTGGCCACCTCGCCGCCTACGCCGGCCTCGCCCCGGCGACCCGAAGTTCGGGGTCTTCAATCCGCGGCGAACAGCCTTCCAGGAGAGGGAACAAGCAGCTCAAACGGACTTTCTTCCTCTCCGCGTTCGCGGCCCTGGGCGATCCGGCATCCCGCTCCTATTACGACAAGAAGATCGCCCAGGGCAAACACCACACTCAGGCCTTGCTCTGCCTCGCCCGACGACGAGCCGATGTCCTCTTCGCGACGCTCCGCGACGGAACCTTCTATGAGTCCCGGTCCGCCGCAGTGACTTGAGATCGGTCAGAGGGGCGAATCGCAGTCAAACTCGAACGTCTCTATGGCAGCGCCGGCGGGAAACTCCGGGTGGTCGCGCCAGACCTGAGCGAAGGCGACCAGAAGGTTCCACGAGGCGGTTGCATGCAACTCGGTCTTTGCCGCCTGCTCAAGTTGAGCGGATCGATGGAAGCGCACCGCCATGATCTGCTTGTCTGCGGCCAGACGCAGAGCTATGGCCGCGCGTCTGGCTTCGCCTTGAAGCAGGGACGTGTCGGGGATGCGCCCCAACACGAAACGGACCAGCTGTGTGACCTGCTCCTCAGTGATCCGCTCCACTCATTCCCCCTGCGGCTGACAAGCCTGTTTGCCTGGTGCGGCGCCTATTATCGCACCTCAGCACGCTTCCAGCCGTGCCCCGGTTCCCTCAGCTGGATCTACGAACGGACCAAGAGCGACAGAGCCACGGACGGACACCCGCCACTCCCGCCGGGAGACCTCCGCAGGCGCCCACATGACTTGACCAAAGACATAGGGGCACCCCCCCCCGAGCAGCGACTGCGGCCGGGCGTGGGGGGAGGGCCGAATGGTCCCCTGTGGGGGTCCGCAGGCCCCAAGCGCCGTTGACCGCCGACGCGCGACAGTGGAACCGGAACCCATCCGGGGCGGCGCCGTCCGCCCGGAGCAGCCGGTGCATCCCCGTCGTACACGGCGGTGCCGATGCCACGGAGGGAGAGTCATGAACACCAAGCGCGTCCTGGTCGCCTACGGAACCAAGCACGGCGCGACGGCGGGGATCGCCGAGGAGATCGGCAAGACCCTCCGCGAGGACGGCCTCGACGCGGTCGTCCTGCCCGCCGACGACGTGGCCGACGTGCGGAGCTTCGACGCCGTCGTGCTCGGCGGGGCACTGTACGCCGGTCACTGGAGCGGCAAGGCGAAGCGCTGCGCCGAACGCAACGAGCAGTACCTCAGGCACCGCCCCGTCTGGCTCTTCAGCAGCGGGCCGGTCGACAGCTCCGCCGAGCAGCACGAGATCCCGCCGGTCAAGGCCGTGGCACGGCAGATGGAACGGCTCGGTGCGCGCGAGCACATGACCTTCGGCGGCAGCATCACCGACAGCACCCCCGGTTTCATCGCCAAGGCGATGGTCCGCCACGGCAAGGGCGGCGACTTCCGCAACCCCGAGCGGATCCAGACCTGGGCCCACCACATCAGCCGGGAACTCACCGCCGCCTGAGGAGCGGCGCAGGGAGCAGCACGAAGGCCCGCCATGACCCACCGGAAGCTCCGTGCGGAGGGCAATCCGCTGCGCCGGGCCGCCGACCGCACCCGCGCCCGCTGGCACGCCGCCTTCGCACTGGCCTGCGTCCTCGCCGTGGCCGTCGGCGTCCTCGCCGCCCTGGCGGTGAGGACCGCGGACACCCGTACCGCGCAGGCACAGGCCGCCCACCGCCACCGGGTGACGGCCACGGTGACCGCGGCACCGACCCCGGCCGTGGCGGCCCGTTCCGGTGGCCGCGCCACGACGGCGCAGGCCGTCTGGCGGTACCCCGCCGATGTCGAGCACACCGGAACCGTTCCCGTGGCGCCCCGCACGCGGGCCCGCGACCGTGTCCCCCTGTGGGTCGACGACCGCGGGGAGGCGGCCCGCGCACCTGCCACGGCCAGGGACATCGTCCTGACCGCGGTCGGGGTCGGCGCAGGCGTCTGCGCGCTGACCGCCCTGTGCGCGGGGGGAGTTGTTCACCTGCGCCTGCGCCGGGTGCAGGCGCAGTCGCTGCGGGCGTGGGAGCAGGAGTGGGAGCAGGTCGAGCCACGTTGGACGGGGCGGCTCCGCCCCGGACCGGGGGCCGGCGATGACTGACCGCCGACGCCGCCGGTGAGGTGCTGCCGGATGCCTCGGCGTCCGCTGTCGGGCCTCAGCGCACTTCGAGGACTTCGGCGGCCGGGCGGCGTGGTGTGGGGGTGCCGGGGGGCCCGTAACCGAGGCGGAGGACCATCTGGACGTGTCCCGCGCACGCGAGGGGGTCGCGGGCGGCCCAGCGCAGCTGCGGCCACTCCAGGGGGTGGGAGGTCATGGAGGTGGCCAGTCCGTCGGTGGTGGCCCGGAGCAGGACACGGTGCAGGGCCTGGCCGGCGCGCAGCCAGGCGGCGGGTCCGTCGCCGTCCGTGGTCAGGAGGGCGAGTTGCGGGTCCTTCTCGAAGGTCGCCCGGGACCGCCCGCGTACGGTGCGGATGCGCCCGAAATCGCGCACGGCGGCGTTGCCGGCGGTGGCGCGCGGGCCGAACGCGGTCACGGGGACGCCGTCGTTGCGGCCCCCCGTGCCGGGCCCGGCGTGCGCCCAGGCGGCCGTCTCGGCGCGCGCGACCGGGTCCGTCTCCTCGCGGTGCTCGGCGTCGCGGGCGAGCTCCAGGACCGTCCGGACGTGCCACGGCTCGGGGATCGTGAGCCGGCAGCCCTCCCTCCGGGCGGCGGCGGCCAGCCCCGCCAGGACGGGAGCCGGCACGGGTTCGTCACCGAAGGGGGAACGGCTGCTGTGGCGGCGGCGGAGGGCGGGATGGAGACCTGCCGGATCCGGACCGGCTTCGGGGGACGCGCTGAAACCCACGGTGGCGAACCACCACGGGTCGGCGGGGTCGGGGAGGGGCAGGACCTGCGCCCGGAGTCCGCGATGGGCCGCCGAGACACGCAGGCCGAACAGGGCGGCGCCGCAGCCGAGGTGGAGGGCGCGGTGGTCGGGGTCGGCGTGGGCCATGGCGCGGCCGGGGTCGCCGTGCAGCTCGATGGTGGCGGTGCCCCTGCGCAGGACGAAGTGCCAGGGCTGGGCGTTGTGCATCGACGGGGCGGTGACGGCGTCGTCGACGAGCCGGACGACGGTGAGGGGGTCGAGGAGGAGACGAGCGGTCATGGGGTGTCCTGTCAGGGCTCACCACGGCATCGCGTGGCGAGGGGCTTCGGGAGGAGCTGTGGCGTCGTCGCGGGCGGTGACGCGGGAGGCCACGGCGACGACTCCGTCGAGGCGTTCGACCAGGTTCTGCAGGACGGGGAGCTGGCTCGTGCGGTCCAGGCGGCCGGACAGCGTGACGATGCCGTCGACGACGTGTACCTCGACCGCGTCCGCGGGCACGCCCAGGACGCCCGAGAGGACGTCGTGCTGGATCCGGTGCCGGATCTCCGCGTCCGGCCGCAGGAACATGCGGAGCAGGTCGCGGCGCGTGACGATGCCCACGATCCGGTCCTCGACGTCCACCACGGGCAGCCGCTCGACTCCCCGGCGGGCCATCAGCCGTGCCGCGTCGGCGGCCGGCACGTCGGCGTGCACCGTGACCGCCGGAGCGGACATCACCTCACCCGCCGTCCGGCGGGACGGGACCGGGGCCCGGGGGCCCGGGCCGCCCGGCAACTGCCGGAGCCCGGCGGTGTCCGCCTCGGCGCCGTGCGGCGGATCCACCTGTGCCAGGAGGTCGGTCTGCGAGACGACGCCGAGGACCCGGTCCTCCTCGTCGAGCACGGGAACGCCCGTGATGTCGTGCTGCACCAGGAGCTTGGCGATGTCCTTGAAGGGGGTGGCCGGAACGACGGACACCACCTCTCCGGTCATCAGCTCCGCGACCTTCACGTGCCGCATGGGGACCTCCCGCCGTCGGCGCGCCCTGTCTCCCCGGACGCGTGGCCAGATCTCCACCGTCCACCCGGTGACCGAGGCAGGGGAGGGCCGAACGGGCCCGTCGCGTGCCCGGCCGGGCCACCCACCCGTGCCACCCGGCCCCACACCGCGCGGACGGGGACCTTCAGTCCCGCACCGGGACCCGGGCGGCCCTCTCGCCGGGACGGGCCAAAGGCGCAGCGTGAGAGCCGTCACCCGCAGCTCTCGGTTGGGAGGAACTCGTGGAAGGCACCATCCGGACCCCGGACACCAGCCCGGTCATCGTGGGCGTCGACGGTTCGAAGTCGGCGCGCGCCGCCGCCCTGTGGGCGGCGGACGAGGCCGCGCGCCGGGGCCGTCCCCTGCACATCCTGTACGCGGCCGACACCGACAGCAAAGCCGTCTACCTGCCGGCCGAGACCCTCGACGAGGTGCGCGCGGCCGGCGGCGCCCTCCTGGAGGACACCGCCCGGGCGGTCACGGCCGAGCACCCGGACCTGGCCGTGACGACGGAGTGCGGCCACGGCGACGCCGTCGCCGGCCTGCTGGCCGCAGCGGGGCCGGACGGCACGATCGTGGTCGGCAGCCGGGGCCTGGGAGGCTTCAACGCCCTCATGCTCGGCTCCACGGGCCTGCGGACCGCCGCGGGTGCCGAGACGCCCCTCGTCGTGGTCCGGGGCAACGGTCACGGAGCCGAGACGGGTGTGGTCCTCAGCGCCGTCCGCGACGAGCACGACCTGGCCTGCGCCCGCTACGCGGCCCGCGAGGCCGAGCTGCGCAAGGCCTCCCTGCGGCTGCTGCACGTCTGGAGCCTGCTGGAGTCCGTGGGGCTCGTGGTCGGCCAGCTCGACACCGTGGACGAGGTCGCCCGGGAGCACGCGCGGCACCTGACCGCGGTCGCGGACCGGATCCGTGAGGAGTTCCCCGCGCTGAGGGTCGACGCCGGCGCCGAGAAGAGCCTTTCCGTCGGAGCCGTGCTCGTCGAGGCCACCCGGCACGCCGACCTGCTCGTCATGGGCGGGCGCCGTGACCGGGGCTTCATCGGCACCACGCTCGGCCGGGCCACGCACACCCTCCTGCACCACGCCCACTGCCCCGTCCTGCTGATACCCCGCACACCGGTGCCGGGCGGCGGGTCATGACCCGGCGCGCGCCGACCGCCCGTGCCGGCAGGGGCACCAGTGCGTGGCCCCGCAGCGGCCCGCGCGGGGTGACCGCGCCGTCCTGCAGGTCCACCTCCACGGGCACGCCGGGGACGAGCTCTTCCAGCACCGGTCCACGGATCTCCTCCGCAGCTCCGCGTCGGTGCGCAGGAACACCGTCAGCAGGTCGCTGCGGCCGACCACGCCCTCCAGCAGGCCGATGTCGTTCACCACGGGCAGCCGCTTGACCTGCTTGCGGGCCATGCTCCGCGCCGCCTCCGCGAGGGTCGCCCCCGGGTGCACGGTGACCGCCGGGCTCGACACGAGTTCCCTGGCCGGCACCGCTGCCGCCTTCGAGGTCCGCGGGGGTCCTGTGGCCCCGGCAGGGGCCGGCCGGCCCCGCCCACCGGGCCCGGCGGGCCGGCCGAGGGGGTCACACGACGCGGTCGCCCGGGTCGGTGCCGCCGAGGTCGAGGCGGAAGGGCGGGTACTCGTCCGTCATCAGGGCCGCGTACGCGGCGACCCGCAGGGCCCACCGGTTCAGGCCCATGACCAGGTCGAACAGGTCGCGGTGATAGCGCCCGGTGAACAGCAGGGCGACCGCGGCGAACAGCACCAGCAGGCCGATGAGACCGGTGTCGAACCAGCCCGCGTGCCAGCCGCCGGCGAAGAAGGCGACCACGAGGTACTGCGGGACGACCAGCAGCCACCACTTCACCAGGACCAGTCCCCGCGAGAGCCGCTCGGGGTACGCGATGTGCAGCGTGGTCGGGTAGGAGGGCTCCTCGCCGAGGCTGAACGGCGGGTAGCGGTCGGTTCCCAGCACGCCGTAGGAGTAGTACGACACCCGCCAGCTCCATCGCATCACACCGACGTTGAAGTCGAACAGGGCTCGTGGGTAGCGCTCCGTGAAGAGGACCGCGAAGAACGCGATCACGCTCACGAAGAAGAACCCGATCCACAGGAAGACCAGCACGACGACGTGGGGGACCACCAGAACCCACTTCACCAGCCACAGCCAGCGCGACAGGGGTTCGTCCAGGAACCCGGAGACCCGTACCGGTCGGTACTCGGTCGGAGTGGTCATGACCCCGCTCCTCGTACGCCTCACGTTGGTACTCCCAGCGTGCCCTCGCAGGGAGAGCGGCGCGACCGGGTCGGCAGGGCGGGCACGCATGGCGGGTTGTGGGCGATACGCGCGCGCTGGTGGGAGACGGCCGTGTGCCGGCCGGGCACCGGCGGGGGGCACGGCCCCCGGCGGTCGACTGCGGCTCCATCGCGGCGACCTCCTCGGCCGGGGGCGGGGACCTCCGTGCTGCTCGTACGCCGCTGGACGCGCGATCCGGCCGGACGCGGGGGAGGCCCACCACGGCCGGGGGGCGCTGCCGCCACCTCGCCACCGCGCCGCGCGCCGGCCCGGCCCGGCCCCGATAGTGGAGAGGGGGAAGGCCGTCGACCCGGGATTCCCGACCCCGCGGCCCCGGCGTCCGCCCCCACCCGGAGCCGGGCCGGGCACCCGGACGCTGAGCTCGGAGCACCTCGACCGCACCGTCCCGGGCGTCCGCGGACGCCGCCACGGATGCGTGTCCTCCGCACCGACAGGAGGCCGGTCATGCCACGAACGACCGAGGCGGTCCAGCCCGTCCACGTCCTCCTCGCGGACGGGACGACGGTGTCCGTCCGCTCCGTCCGGCCGGCGGACCGGGACGAGGTGGCCGCGTTCTACCAGGGCATGTCGCCCCAGAACCTGCGCCTGCGGTTCTTCACGGCGAGCCGCCGCTCGGGGGCGCAGTCGGCGGAGCGGGTCAGCCGCCCGGCCGCCCCGGGACGCGGGGCGCTGCTCGCCGAGGCCGGCGGGGAGGCCGTCGGGCTGGTCGAGTACGAGCGGGTGCCCGGCACGGAGCACGCGGACCTGGCGCTGGCGGTCGCGGACCGCTGGCACCACCGCGGCGTCGGCACCGTGCTGCTGGAGCACGCCGCTTCCCGCGCCCGGAGCGAGGGCGTCAAGGCCTTCTCCGCCGACGCGCTGTCGGAGAACACCGCGGTGCTCAGGGTGTTCAGCGACCTCGGACTCGAGGTCACGCGGAGCTTCGACGGCCCGGAAGTGCACTGCCTGGTCCGGCTGGAGGCCGATGAGACGTACCTGGCCGCCGTCGAGGCCCGCGGCCGCACGGCCGACGTCGCGAGCCTCGGCCCGCTGCTCCGGCCCCGGACGGTCGCGGTGGTCGGCCCCGGCCGGCGGCCGGGGTCCGTGGGACGCGCGATCCTGCGCAACCTGGGCCGCGGCGGCTTCGGTGGACGCCTGTACGCCGTGCACCCCGTGGCGTCGGAGATCCTGGGCGTGAACACCTACCGTTCCGTGTCGGACCTGCCGCAGGCACCCGATCTCGCCGTGCTGGCCGTGCCGGCCGCGGCGGTTCCGTCCGTCGCGCAGGAGTGCGGCGGCAAGGGGGTGCGCGCCCTCCTGGTGGTTTCGGCCGGTCTGGGGCGCGAGGACGGGCGCGCACTGCTGGCGGCGTGCCGCCGGTACGGGATGCGCCTGGTCGGCCCGAACTGCCTGGGGCTGGCCAACACCGAGGACGACGTACGGCTGGACGCCACCTTCGCCGCCGAGCCGAGCCGGCCCGGCACCGCCGGGGTCGCCGTACAGTCCGGGGGCGTGGGCATCGCGCTGCTGGCCGGGCTGTCCCAGCTGGGCATCGGGGTCTCCAGCTTCGTCTCGCTGGGGGACAAGTACGACGTCAGCGGCAACGACATGCTGCAGTGGTGGGAGACGGACGGCCGGACCGACCTCGCGCTGCTCCATCTGGAGTCGTTCGGCAACGCCCGCGCCTTCTCCCGCACCGCGCGCCGGGTGACCCGCCGCATCCCGGTCCTGACGGTCGACGCCGGGCGCACGGAGGCCGGCCGCCGGGCCGCCGCCTCGCACACGGCGGCCGCGGCGACACCCACCGTGACCCGACAGGCGCTCTTCCGACAGGCCGGGGTCACGTCCACGCGGAGCATCGCCGAACTCCTCGAAACCGCCGCGTTCCTGCACGCCCAGCCGCTCCCGGCCGGGCGCCGGATCGCCGTGGTGTCCAACGCCGGAGGCACGGGCGTCCTCGCGGCGGACGCCGCGGTCGAATCGGGCCTGGACGTGCCCACCCTGTCGGCGGAGCTCACCGGAGGCCTCCTGGCCGCCCTTCCCGAGGGCGCGGCCGCCACCAATCCGGTCGACACCACGGCCGCCGTACCCGAGGACCGGCTCCGTGACTGCCTGACCGCGCTGGCACGCAGCGGCGAGGTCGACGCGCTCGTCGTCTCCCTCGTCCCCACGGCCGTCGCCACCGCCACCGGCGCCGACCTCACGCGCTCCGTCGTCCGTGCTGCCGAGGAGCACGGCTGCCCGGTGGCCGTCGTACAGCCGGGCCAGGCCGAGTCCGTGCGCCACCTGCCGGGCCGGGACCTCGTCGTGCCCTCCTACGCCGACCCGCTCTCCGCGGTCAGGGCGCTCGCGCACGCCGCCGACCGCACCGAATGGCTCGCCCGGCCCACCGACGGACCGACCGGTCCCGACGGCATCGACACCGGACGTGCGCAGGACCTGGTCGCCGGCTACCTCGCGGACCACGCGGAAGGCGGCTGGTCGGACCCCGAGACCTGCGCCGGCCTCCTCGACTGCTACGGGATCCCGCAGACCCCGTCGGCGTGGGCGGTGAACGGCCCCGAGGCGGTCACCGCAGCCCGCGGGCTGCGCGGCAGCGGAGGCGGGGTGGTCCTCAAGGCCTACTGGCCCGGCCTGGTCCACAAGACCGAGGAGCATGCCGTCCGGCTGAGCCTGGAAGGCGACGCCGAGGTGGCGGCGGCCTACCGGGACATGGCCGAGCGTTTCCGCGGAAAGCTCGCGGGCGTCCTGGTCCAGCCCATGGCACGCAGCGGGGTGGAGCTCTTCGCGGGCGTCGTGCAGGACGCGGTCTTCGGCCCCCTCGTGATGTTCGGACTCGGCGGCACGGCCACCGAGGTCCTGGCCGACCACGCCGCCCGGCTCGCCCCACTGACCTGCCAGGACGTCCACGACCTCCTGCAGGCGCCCCGGTGCGCCCCCCTGCTCGCGGGCCACCGCGGCGCGGAACCGGTCGACCTGGAGAGCCTGGGCCAGCTGCTGGCAAGGCTGTCCCGGCTCGCGGGCGACCTGCCACAGCTCGCGGAGGCGGACCTCAATCCCGTCATCGCCCGGCCCGACGGCATCGACGTCGTCGACGTCCGGATGCGGCTCGTCCCCAGCCGTCCCTACGACCCCTACCTGCGGCGGCTGCGCTGAAGGCGGGCGCGCCGCGGTGGGCGGCGGAGCCGCCGGGCCCCCGCCGGCTCGCGGCGGCCGGTTCCGGCGGGTCGGGCGGTTCCGTCCGGCGCGCCGCGGGAGGCCGAACCGGCCCCGGATGGGGACCGTTCGGCCCTCCCCGTTCCCGGGACGCGCCACGAGCATGAGCTCATGGACACCGATCGGCCGCTCCTCGAAGCCACCGGAGTACGCAAGGTCTACCGGACCGGCTCGGTGGCCGTCACTGCCCTCGCCGGCCTGGACCTCACCGTGCACGCCGGCGAGATGGTGGGGGTCATGGGCCCGTCCGGCTCCGGCAAGACCACCCTGCTGAACTGCCTCTCGGGCCTGGACGACATCGACGGCGGCCGGGTCCTCATCGACGGTCACGACCTGTTCGCCATGTCCGACGCCGCGCGGACCCGGCACCGCGCGCACAGCATGGGCTTCGTCTTCCAGGCCTTCAACCTCATCCCGGTGTTCTCCGCGGTGGAGAACGTGGAGCTTCCCCTGCTGCTCGTGGGCACACGTCCCGCCGAAGCCCGCGGCAGGGCCCTGGCCATGCTCGACCGGGTCGGCCTCGCGCACCGGGTCGGGCACCGGCCGAGCGAGATGTCCGGCGGCGAGCAGCAGCGCGTGACCATCGCCCGCGCACTCGCCGGGCGCCCGGCGATCGTCTGGGCGGACGAGCCGACCGGCAACCTGGACAGCACCATGGCCGGCCAGGTGATGGACCTCCTGTGCGAACTCAACCGGGACGAGGGCCAGACGATCGTCCTGGTCACCCACGACGGCGCCATCGGCGCCCGGGTCCCGCGCCTGATCCGCATGCGGGACGGACGGCTGGCCGGCGACGTCCGCCAGAAAGCGGCCGCCCCGCGCGTGGGCACCGACGTACCCCTGGGCTGAGTCATGTACCCCAACCTGCTGGCACCCCTGCTCGTCGTCCTCGGTCTCGCCCTCGCCGCGCTCGCGGTGGTGGCGGTCCGCCAGCCGGTCTCGCGACGGCTCGCTTCCCGGCAGCTCGCCCGCCGGCCCACCGAGGCGGTGCTGGTGATCGGTGGCTCGGTGCTGGGCACGGCCATCATCGTCGGGGCACTGGTCGTCGGCGACACCCTGAACTTCTCCGTACGCCAGGATGCGTACCGGAGCCTGGGCCCGGTGGACGAACGCGTGGTCGCCCCGCCGGGCCCGGCCGGGCGCGCCGTCGCCGAGAGGCTGGGGGCACTGGCCCGCAACCCCGATGTCGACGGCGTGCTGACAGCCCGGGTCACGCAGGCGTCGGCCGTGAGCCGGCCCGGCGGCCGGCCCGCCGCCGAACCCCGCGTCCTGGCCTGGCAGATGGACTTCACCGACGCATCCCGCTTCGGCGCACGGCACGGCGACCCCGGCCTGGGCGGACGCCCGCCCCTGCAGGACCAGGTCGTGCTCAACGAGCCACTGGCCCGCTCGCTGCGCGTGAGTGCAGGGGACACCGTCACGCTCTACCTGTTCGGGACGCCCCGGACGTTCCGCGTGGACCGCGTCGTGCCCGAGCAGGGACTCGCCGGCGTGGGGCTGGGCGGCCGGATGAACCGCGACGCCTTCCTGGCCCCGGGGACCCTGGAGGCCGCCGCCCGGGCCGCCGGGGCCGAGCCGCGCTCCGTCACGTTCGTGTCCAACCGCGGCGGCGTCGAAGGCGGCGACGCCCTGACCGCGAAGGTCGGCGCGGACATCCGCCGGGCACTGGGGCCGTTCGCCGGCCAGGCCGCAGTGGAGACGCCCAAGCACACCGTGCTCCGCGAGGCCGACCAGGCCGGTGACTCCCTCGGAGCGCTGTTCCTCATGATCGGCAGCTTCAGCATCATCGCCGGCGCCCTTCTGCTGGTGAACATATTCGTCATGCTCGGCGAGGAGCGGAAACCCCAGATGGGCATGGTCCGGGCGGTCGGGATGAAGCGGGCCCACCTGGTGGGGTCGTTCACCCTCGAAGGGACCTCCTACGCCCTGCTGTCCGTACTGCCGGGGGTGGCGATCGGCGTCGGTGTCGGCTGGGCCGTCGCGGTGGTGGCAGCGGAGATCTTCCGCGGCTGGTCCGTCGGAGGGAGCAGCATCCGCATCGCCTTCGACGTCACGCCCACCAGCGTCCTCAACGGCGCCGCCATGGGCCTGCTCATCGCTTTCGCGGCCATCCTGGCGACCAGTGTGCGCATCAGCAGGTTCAACATCATCGCCGCCATCCGGGACCTTCCCACGACGCCCGCCGAGCGTCCGCGCCGCCTGCTGCTCGTCGTCTCCACCGCGCTGGCGGCGCTGTGCGCGCTCGCGGCCGTCCCCGCGGTGGCCCGCAGCCAGCCGGACGGGACCTACCTCATGCCCGCCCTCGCCCTCGCCTTCGCCGCCCCGCTGCTGATGCGCCTCCTGCCGCGCCAGACCGCGACCACGCTCATCGCGGGAGCGGTGCTCGCCTGGACCCTGCTGGCACCCGTCGTACGTCCGGGGATCTTCGACGCGCCGTCCATGTCCGTGTACGTCATCCAGGGCGCCCTCGCCGCCTTCTCCGCGGTCGTGCTCGTCAGCACCAACCAGCAGACCGTGCTGCGGCCCGTGCGGCGGTTCCTGGACCGCCCCTCGGAAGCGGGCCTGGCGGCGCGCCTGGCGATCGCCTACCCGCTGGCGAAGCGGTTCAGGACCGGTGCCACCCTGGTGATGTACACGCTCATCGTGTTCGTCCTCGTCCTGCTGACCGAGATCTCCGGCATCCTCAACGCCGGCGTCGACGGCGTCGTCGCCGACGCCACGGCCGGGTACTCGTTGCGCCTGGACTACAACCCGCAGACCGCCCGCGACCGGCTTCCCGCCGGGCTGCGCGACGGCTCGCACGGAGCGGACATCGCGGCGGTCACCCCCCTGCTCAACGCCACGGGCCGGGCCGACGACCCGGGCCGCCGCACCGCCCAGCCCTTCGACGCGGCCGTCGTCGGGGTGCCCGACGGTGCCGTCACCGGCATCACCTTCCGCGAACGGCTGGCCGGACTGGACGACGACCCGGCGGTGTGGCGGGCCCTCGCCGACGACCCCCGCTACGTCGTGATCGACGGGTTCTTCGGCAGCACGGGCGGCCCCGCCGGCGACTACTACGACCCCGGCGACACACTCACCCTGACGGACCCTCGGACGGGCCGCAGCGAACGCAAGACCATCGCCGGAGTCCTGAGCAACGGCATGGTCTTCTACCCGGGCACCGGTTCGAGCTCGACCGTCTACCCCGTCGTGACGGGCGAACGGAGCATCCGCGAACTCTTCGGCGCCCAGGCACAGAACGCGTCCGCACTGGTCAGGACCCGGCCCGGTGCCTCACCGGACGTCCTGGCGAGCGGACTGCAGGGGGAGCACCTGTCCGCCAGTCTGGTCGCCACACCGATCGCGTCCGACATCCGCCGCCAGTTCGACTCCAGCACCGCCTTCTTCCGCCTCATGCAGGGCTTCCTCGCACTCGGCCTCCTGGTGGGCATCACCGGCCTCGGCGTGGTGATGGTCCGGGCCGTGCGCGAACGCCGGCGCACCATCGGAATCCTGCGGGCGCTGGGCTTCCGGGCCCGGACGGTCCAGCGCTCCTTCCTCTGGGAGAGCGCCTTCATCACCGTGGAGGGCATCGCACTCGGCACCTTGCTGGGCGTGCTCACGACCTGGCTGATGTACGGCAACAGCGCAGCCTTCGAAGGACTGACAGGCGGGTTCCCGATCGAATGGACCAGCATCGCCACCCTGGCCGCCGCCACGTTCGCCGCCTCGCTCCTGGCCACCTTCGGTCCGGCCCGGCGCGCGGCTGCGATCCGCCCGGCCCTCGCCGTCCGCACCACCGACTGACGGCCGCCCCGCGGCCGCCCGCGGCCGGACGCGATTCCGGAGGACGCGGCTCACGCTCCGGCCGCCCGCATGCCCCTGGCGCGGGCGGCCTCGGAGGCCGGTGCCGAGCCGAGGAAGGCCAGCACGTCGAGGGCGGCGTCCGGGCGGGACGCCGAGGCCAGGACGCCCCCGCTGAACGTCGAGCTGATGGCCGCGTCCCCCGGCAGCGGGCCGACGACCACCACGCCCGGCAGGTCCATCAGCTCGCTGTGCTGCTGGAACGCCAGATCGGCCCGGCCGGAGGACAGCAGGCTCCCGGCCGGCACCCCGGGCGGCGCCTGCACGAGGCGGTCCGCCAGTGTGTCGGCCAGGCCCAGCCGGCCGATCAGGCCGACCAGCGCGGTCCCGCTGGGCCCGGTGGAATAGGCGATCCGCTCCGCCGCCCCCAGGACCGACCGCAGGTCGGCCGTCGAGCCGAGCACCGGAACCGGTGCCCCCGCCGGTACGGCGGCCACGACCTGGGAGATCCACAGCGGCCGCACCGTGCCCGCCACGAGGTGTCCCTCCCGCTCCAGCGCGCGCATCGCGCCGTCGGCGAGTACGAGCAGATCGGCCGCGGCGCCCTCGCGCACCCGGCGCGCGACCTCGACCCCGCCCGCGGCCTCGAAGCGCACCGCGGGCCCGCCGGCGCGCCGGAACCGCTCGGACAGATCGGCCAGTACCGGCCGCGTCGCCATCGAGGAGAGCCCGACGATCTCCTGGTTCACATTGCCTCCTTGGTGTGCCGCAGATCGTACGGCGCGCGCTGCCGGGCGCCGAAGGGGGTCTGCGACACTGACCGCGTGAGCACAACCCGCAGCACTGCAGCCGGAAAAGTCCTCGAGGTCCTCGCGGCCTTCGACCGCGAACACCCGTCGCAGACGCTGTCGGAGATCGCCCAGCGCACCGGCCTGGCCCTCAGCACCACGCACCGGGTGGTCGCGGAACTGGCCGGCTGGGGGGCGCTGGAGCGCGGCGAGGACGGGGCCTGGCACGTCGGGCTGCGGCTCTGGGAGATCGCCGCGGGGTGCCCGCGCACCCAGATCCTGCGGGACGTCGCGCTGCCCTTCATGCAGGACCTCTACGAGGCGACCCACGAGAACGTCCAGCTCGCCGTGCGGGAGGGCACGGAGCTCGTGTTCGTCGAGCGGATCGCCGGGCACCGCTCGGTCGAGCTGCTGACGTCCGTGGGCACCCGGTTCCCCATCGGCTCCACCGGGATGGGGCGGGTGCTGCTGGCACACGCCCCGGTCGACATCCAGGACGAGGTCCTCCGGGCGCCGATGCGGGCCTGGACCCCGCACACCGTCACCGACCCGAAGACGCTGCGCGCCCAGCTGGACCGCATCCGCCGCGAACAGGTCTTCGTCAGCGACCGGCAGCTCTCGGAGAGCACCGTCGCGGTGGCCGCACCGGTGCGCATCGGCCGGAGCGGGCCGGTCAGCGCCGCGCTCGGCATCGTGATCGCCACGCGCAGCGCGAACCGTGCGCGCGGGCTGCGCGAGCCGCTGCTGCGGGCCGTGCGCGGGATCTCCGACGAGCTGGCCCGGCGTACCCGCCCGACCGACTGAGGCCCGGGCGGCTTCCCGTCCGGCGTCCGGGCGCGTTCCCGTCCGGCCTGCGGGCGTGTTCCCGTCCGGCCTGCGGGTGGGCTTCCGCCTGACGGAAACGCCGCAGACCGGCCGCGGCCCCTGCTGCCAACGTTCGACGTGTTCCCCACGTCCCCCGTTGCCAGGAGATGCCATGCCCGACGCCGTCGTCGACACCGTTGCCCCGGTTCCCGTCGCCGTGATCGGCGCGGGTCCGGCCGGCCTGATGCTGGCGCACCTGCTGGGGCGCGCCGGAGTGGAGACGGCCGTCGTCGACACCCGCACCCGCCACGAGATCGAGACCACCCAGCGGGCCGGCATCCTGGAGGCCGACGCGGCCCGGGACCTCGTCGACACCGGCGTCTCCGACCGGGTGCTGCGCGAAGGACACGAACACGAGGGCGTGGAGCTCCGCTTCGGCGGCCGCCCCCACCGCCTCGACTTCAAGGAGCTGGTCGGCGCCTCGGTCTGGCTGTACCCGCAGACCGACGTGTTCACCGACCTGGCCGACGCGCGGGACCGCGACGGCGGCACGGTCCACTTCGGCGTCCGCGACACCGAGGTCCTCGACGTCACCACCGGTGCCCCCCGGGTCCGTTACACCACCCCCGACGGGACCCGGCACGAGATCCGGGCCCGGTACGTGGTCGGCGCGGACGGATCGCGCAGCATGTGCCGCGACCTCGTCCCCGCGGACCGGCGGGTCCGGGTCGGCAAGGAGTACCCGTACGCCTGGTTCGGCATCATGGCCGAGGCCCCCGCCAGCGCGCCCGAACTGGTCTACGCCCACTCGGAACACGGCTTCGCCCTGATCAGCCAACGGACCGAGACCGTCCAGCGGATGTACTTCCAGTGCTCCCCGGACGAGTCCGCCGACGCCTGGCCGGACGAGCGGATCTGGGAGACCCTCCAGGCCCGGGTGGCCGGGGAGGACGGCTTCCGCCTCCACGAGGGCCCGGTCCTGGAGAAGACGGTCCTGCGGTTCCGCTCGTTCGTCCAGGAGCCCATGCGCTGGGGCTCGATGGCGCTCGCCGGGGACGCCGCGCACACCGTCCCGCCGACCGGGGCACGCGGACTCAACCTCGCGCTGCACGACGTGAAGGTGCTGGCCGGCGTGCTGCTCCGGGCCCTCGGCCCGGCCGGGGAGACCGCGCTGGACGACTACCAGCCGCGGGCGCTCCAGCGGATCTGGCGGGCGCAGAACTTCTCCCACTGGATGACCCAGCTGCTCCACACCCCGCCCGGCGGCTCGCCGTTCGACCTGCGGCGCCAGCTCGGCGAACTCGACAACGTCGTGGGCACCCGCGCGGGCCGCAGCTACCTCGCCGAGCAGTACACCGGCTGGCCCGTCGCCTCCCGGGGCTGACCGACCCCGGCCGACCCCGACGCCCCCAGGAGACATCCCATGATCATCGACTGTCACGGCCACTTCACCACCGCACCCCCGCAGTTGGCCGAGTGGCGCGAGCGGCAGATTGCGGCGGCCGACGGCCGCGGCCCCTTCCCGGACCCCGACGAGCTGGTCATCACCGACGACGACCTGCGCCGGGCGATCGAGGCCAACCAGCTCCGCCTCATGGACGAGCGCGGCAGCGACCTGACCGTCTTCTCGCCCCGCGCCAGCTTCATGGCCCACCACATCGGCGACTTCCGGGTCTCCGCGACGTGGGCCCGGATCTGCAACGACCTCGTCCACCGCGTCAGCACGCTCCACCCCGACCGCTTCGCGATGGGCGCGATGCTGCCCCAGTCGCCCGGCGCCGACCCCGCCACCTGCCTGCCCGAGCTGCGCCGCGCGGTCGAGGAGCTGGGCGCGGTGACGGTCAACCTCAACCCCGACCCGTCCGGCGGCAGCTGGACCGCCCCGCCGCTGACGGACCGCAGCTGGTACCCGCTCTACGAGGCGATGGCCGAGTACGACATCCCCGCGATGATCCACGTCAGCACCTCCTGCAACCCGGCCTTCCACACCACCGGCGCCCACTACCTGAACGCCGACACCACGGCCTTCATGCAGCTGGTCCAGGGCGACCTGTTCGCCGACTTCCCCACGCTGCGGTTCGTGATCCCGCACGGCGGCGGGGCCGTGCCCTACCACTGGGGCCGGTTCCGCGGCCTGGCCATGGCACTCGGCCGGCCGGACCCCGAAACGCTGCTCGACAACGTCTTCTTCGACACCTGCGTGTACCACCAGCCCGGCATCGACCTGCTCACGCAGGTGGTGCCCGGCCGGTCCCTGCTCTTCGCCAGCGAGATGATCGGCGCCGTCCGCGACGTCGACCCGCGCACCGGCCACCACTTCGACGACACCCGTCGGTACGTCGAGGCCACCCCGCACCTCACCGACGCCGACCGGGCCGCCGTCTACTCCGGCAACGCCCTGCGCGTCTACCCCCGCCTCGCCGCCCGCCTCGCCGCGGCCGGCCGCTGACACCCGGAGAAGGAACCATGGAACACACCGAGATCGGCGTCGTCCACACCGGCGTGGACCGGGCCGACCCGGAAGCCGTCGCCGCCCTTTCGACGTTCGGCGTCGCGACGCTCCACGAGGCGATGGGCCGGGTGGGCCTGATGCGCCCCTACCTACGCCCTGTCTACCCTGCGGCCCGGCTGTGCGGCACCGCCGTGACCGTGCTGCTCCAGCCCGGCGACAACTGGATGCTGCACGTCGCCGCCGAGCAGATCCGGCAGGGCGACGTCGTGGTCGCCGCCTGCACGACCGAGAGCGAGGACGGCTTCTTCGGCGAGCTCCTCGCCACCTCCTTCCGCGCCCGCGGCTGCCAGGGCCTGGTCATCGACGGCGGCGTACGCGACGTGGCCGACCTGGAGGAGATGGACTTCCCCGTCTTCTCCCGCGCGGTCAACGCCAAGGGCACCGTCAAGGCCACCCTCGGCTCGGTCAACGTCCCGGTCGTCTGCGCCAACGCCCTCGTCCGGCCCGGCGACGTGGTCGTGGCGGACCGCGACGGCGTCGTGGTCGTGCCGCGCGAGCGGGCCGCCGAGGTCGCCGCGGCAGCGGCCCGGCGCGAGGCCGGCGAGGCGGACAGGCGCGAGCGGTTCCGCGCCGGCGAACTCGGCCTGGACGTGTACGCGATGCGCGGCCCCCTGGCCGAGCTCGGAATGCGGTACGAGGACTGACGATGACCACGAGCTCCGAGAAGACCCCCGGCTGGCTGGACTGGCACCCCGCGCCCAGCCGGCCCCGGTTCCGGCTGCCCGAGGGCGCCGTCGACGCGCACTGCCACGTCTTCGGTCCCGGCGCCGAGTTCCCGTACGCCCCCGAGCGCAAGTACACCCCCTGTGACGCGTCCAAGGAGCAGCTCTTCGCCCTCCGCGACCGGCTGGGATTCGCCCGCAACGTGATCGTGCAGGCCACCTGCCACGGCGCCGACAACCGCGCGACGGCCGACGCGCTGCGGGCCTCCGGCGGCCTGGCGCGGGGTGTGGCGACGCTGCGTCCCGACGTCACCGACGCCGAGGTGCGCGAGCTCCACGACGCGGGCGTCCGCGGCGTGCGGTTCAACTTCGTCAGGCGGCTCGTCGACGCGGTACCGCGCCAGGACCTGTGGGACGTCGTCCAGCGGATCGCGCCGTACGGATGGCACGTCGTCGTCTACTTCGAGGCGGCCGACCTCGCCGGCATCCGCGACTTCCTCCTCTCCCTGCCCGTGCCGCTGGTCGTCGACCACATGGGCCGCCCGGACGTCACCCGCGACCCGCACGGCCCGGAGTTCGAGGCGTTCCTGGACTTCCTGCGGGCCCGGCCCGACATCTGGTGCAAGGTGACCTGCCCGGAGCGGCTGTCGGTCACCGGCCCGCCCGCCCTCGACGGCGAGCGGGACGCGTACCGCGACGTCGTGCCGTTCGCCCGGCGCGTCGTCGAGGAGTTCCCCGACCGGGTGCTGTGGGGCACCGACTGGCCGCACCCCAACCTCACCGGCCACATGCCCGACGACGGCCTGCTCGTCGACTTCGTCCCGCACATCGCCCCCACCGCGCTGCTCCAGCGCAAGCTCCTCGTCGACAACCCGATGCGCCTGTACTGGCCCGACGCCGGCTGACCCCCCCCGCCACGATTGGAGCACCACCGTGTCACTGGACAAGACCTACCGGCTGGTCCCGGGTACGACCGTCTTCGACGCCGAGCAGTCCGCCAAGGGCTACCACCTCAACCAGTTCTGCATGTCGCTGATGACGGCGGAGAACCGCGCCGCCTACCTCGCCGACGAGCGCGCCTACCTCGACGCCTGGCCGCTGCGCGAGGAGCAGAAGCGGGCGCTGCTCGACCGCGACCTCAACGCCGCGATGCGCGAGGGCGGCAACATCTACTTCCTCGCCAAGTGGGGCGCGGCGCTGGGCCTGTCGTTCCAGCAGATGGCGGGCTCCATGACCGGCATGACCGAGCAGGAGTACCGCGACATGATGGCCGGCGGCGGCCGCCCGGTCGAGGGCAACCGGATCGACCACGCCGTCCTGGAGGCCGCGTACGCCGACACCTCGCCGCCCGCCGAGCACGCCGTGGTCACCGGCGCGGTCTTCACCTCGCACGTCCCCGCGATCGGCGCGGCGATGGACCACGGCAAGACCGGGGAGCCCTACTGGCGGCCGGTGTTCGAGGGGTACGAGTTCTCCCGGCAGTGGCAGCGGGAGAACCTCCCCGACGTGATCTTCCTGGTCTACAACGACCACGCCACCACCTTCGACCTCTCGCTGATACCCACCTTCGTCCTCGGCACCGGAGCGGCCTACCCCACCGCCGACGAGGGCTACGGCCCGCGCCCGGTCCCCGGCATCCAGGGCGACCCCGACCTGGCCGCTCACATCGCCCACTCCCTCATCAGGGACGACTTCGACCTCACCCTCGCCAACGAGATGACCGTCGACCACGGCCTGACCGTCCCGCTGTCCCTCATGTTCGGGGACGTCGCGGAGTGGCCGTGCAAGGTGATCCCGTTCCACGTCAACGTGGTGCAGTACCCCGTGCCCTCCGGCGCCCGCTGCTTCGCCCTCGGCCGGGCCCTGCGCCGGGCGATCGAGTCCTACGACCGGCCGCTGAAGGTCCAGGTGTGGGGCACCGGCGGCATGAGCCACCAGCTCCAGGGCCCGCGCGCCGGCCTGATCAACCGCGCGTGGGACAACGCCTTCCTCGACCGGCTCGTCGACGACCCGGCGGGCCTGGCCGAGGTGCCGCACCTGGAGTACGTCGAGGAGGCCGGTTCGGAGGGCATCGAGCTGGTCATGTGGCTGATCGCCCGCGGGGCGATGGGCGACCTCGACGGATCGGCCGACGTCGAGGTCAGGCACCGCTTCTACCACGTGCCGGCGTCCAACACCGCCGTCGGCCACCTGATCCTCGAAAACCACCCCCGGGCCCAGCGGCCCGCCGAAGGAGTGAACTGACATGACCCACGACCGCACCCTCAGGGTGGCCCTGGCCGGCGGCGGCGCCTTCGGCGCCAAGCACGCGGCCGCGCTCCGCCGCATCGAGGGCGTCGAGGTGACCGCCGTCGTCAGCAGCAGCCTCGACAGTGCGCGGAAGTTCGCCGCCGAACAGGGCGTCGGGCGCGGCGTCGCCTCCCTGGACGAGGTGCTCGCGATGGACGACGTCGACGCCGTCATCCTCGCCACGCCCACCCCGATGCACGCCGAGCAGACCCTGGCCTGCCTGGACGCCGGCAAGCACGTCCAGGTGGAGATCCCCCTCGCCTCCTCCCTCGCCGACGCAGAGGCCTGCCTGGAGGCCCAGCAGCGCACCGGACGGGTCGCGATGGTGGGCCACACGCGGCGCTTCAACCCCAGCCACCAGTGGGTGCGGCAGCGGATCGGGGCCGGTGAGTTCCACATCCAGCAGATGGACGTGCAGACGTACTTCTTCCGCCGCACGAACCTCAACGCGCTGGGACAGCCGCGCTCCTGGACCGACCACCTGCTGTGGCACCACGCGGCCCACACCGTCGACCTGTTCGCGTACCAGACCGGCTCCCCGATCGTGCAGGCCAACGCCATCCAGGGCCCGGTCCACCCGGAGCTCGGCATCGCGATGGACCTGTCGGTCCAGCTGCGCGCGGAGAGCGGCGCGATCTGCACCCTGTCCCTGTCGTTCAACAACGACGGCCCGCTCGGCACGTTCTTCCGCTACATCGGCGACACCGGCACGTACATCGCCCGCTACGACGACCTGGCCACCGGCAAGGACGAGCCGATCGATGTGAGCGGGGTGGACGTCTCGATGGACGGCATCGAGCTCCAGGACCGCGAGTTCGTCGCCGCCATCCGCGAGGGCCGCGAACCGAACGCCTCCATCGCGCAGGTCCTGCCCTGCTACCGCACCCTGGCGGCCCTGGAGGAGCAGCTGAACGCGGCCGCCGGCGGGTGAGCGCGGTCTCCGGCAGGTGATCCGCGGCACCGCGCCCACGGGGGCGGTGGCGGAACGGACAGGAGCCGGGGGGGGGGGGGGGGGGGCGGGGGGGGGGGGGGCCCCCCGCGGGGGGGGGGGGGGGGTGGGGGCGCGGGGGGGGGGGGGGGGGGGGCGGTGGGGGGGGGGCGGGGGGGGGGGGGCGGGGGGGCGGGGGCGGGGCCCCGCGCCCCCCCCCCCGGGGGGGGGGGGGCGCCCCCGCGGGGGGGGGGGGGCGGCCCCCCCCGGGGGGGCCCCCCCCCCCCCCCGGCTCCTTCCGTGCGGGCGTCAGGCGTAGTGGCGGTAGACGGCCTCGGCCACGCAGGCCGGCTTCCCGGTGCCCTCGACCTCGACGGTGAACGTCAGCGGCATCTGGACGCCGTTGCCCTTGACCTCCTCCACCGTGCCGACCGCACCGTGCAGGCGGATCCTGGCGCCGACGGGCACGGGGCTGGGGAAACGGACCTTCTCCAGGCCGTAGTTGACGCTCATCGTGGTCCCGGTGATCTCCAGCAGCTCGCCGAAGAGCGGGATGATGAGCGAGAGGGTGAGGTAGCCGTGGGCGATCGGGCGGCCGAAGGGCCCGTCCTTGGCCTTCTCCGGGTCCGTGTGGATCCACTGGTGGTCGCCAGTGGCGTCGGCGAAGGTGTTCACCCGCTGCTGGGTGATGTCGAGCCAGCCGGTGCGGCCGAGGTCGGCGCCGGTGAGGGCCTTGAGCTCGTCGAGGCCGTGGGCGGTGGTGGGCATGGAGGTTCCTTCCGGTGGCGCGGGCGGCGCCGGACGCCGCCCGCGGGTGACGGGTCGTGGTGGTGGGTCAGGCGCGCGGACGGCCGTCCGGACCGGCCGCGTACGCGTCGCGCACGGCGGGCTTGAGGATCTTCCCGGAGGCCGTGCGGGGCAGGTCCCCGGCCAGCACGAGGGACTTGGGGACCTTGTACTTGGCGAGCCGCCCCCGCAGGTGGCCGAGCAGCTCGGTCTCGTCGGCCCGGGCGCCGGGCCGCAGGACGACGACCGCCCGGCCGACCTCGCCCCAGACCGGGTCGGGCACGCCGAAGACGGCGCACTCGGCGACCGCGGGATGACCGAGGAGCACGTCCTCGACCTCGGCCGGGTACACGTTCTCGCCGCCGGACACGAACATGTCCTTGACGCGGTCGACGACGTACGCGTAGCCGTCCCCGTCCAGCCGGGCGACGTCGCCGGTCCGCAGCCAGCGCCCGCCGGAAGCGCCCTCGTCCCCGGGCGCGAAGGCGGCCTCCGTGTCCTCGGGCCGCCCCCAGTAGCCGGTCATCACGTGCGGGCCCTGCACCAGGATCTCGCCGCGCTCGCCCGGCCCGGCGTCGCGGCCGTCCGGGAGCACGATCCGGGTGTCGGTGAAGAAGTGCGGCACCCCGGCGGAGCCCGCCTTGGCCGCGGCCTGCTCCCGGTCCAGGAAGAGGATCCCGGGGGACGCCTCGGTCATGCCGTAGCCCTGGCTGAAGGCGAGGCCCCGGTCCAGGTACGCGGCGATGGTGCGGGCGGGGACGGGGGCGCCCCCGCAGTTGAGCGTGCGCAGGCTCGACAGGTCCGCGGTCGCCCACCGGGGCCGGGCGGCCATGGCGTCGTACATGGTGGGGACGCCGAACATGTACGTGACGCCCAGCTCCTCGACCAGGTCCAGCACCCGGTCGGGGTCGAAGGCGCCGAGCAGGACCACGCGGCCGCCCTTGAGCAGGGTGGGCAGGCAGGTCATGTTGAGGCCCGCGGTGTGGAACAGCGGGGCCGCGACGAGGGTCACCTCGTCGCCCGCGAGGTCGGTGTCGACCAGGACGTTGAGGCAGTTCCAGGTGAGGTTGGCGTGGGAGAGCACGGCGCCCTTGGGCCGGCCCGTGGTCCCCGAGGTGTACATGATCATGCACGGGTCCTCGGGCGCCACGGCCTCGTCCAGCGGTCCCGCCCCGGCCGCCCCGGCGCCGGCGAGGAGCTCCTCGTACCCGAGCGCGTCCTCCCCGCCCTGCTCGGCGACCGCGATCCGGTGCCGGACCCCCGCCCCGGCCGCCGCGGTCCGGGCCGCCTCCGCGTGCTCGGCTGCGTGGACGAGGACGGTGCTGCCGGAGTCGGCCAGGTTGTACGCCAGTTCCGGGGCGGCGAGCCGGGTGTTGAGCGGCACGAAGACCGCCCCCAGCGTCCCGGCGGCGAACAGGGTCTCCAGGAACGCCGGATGGTTGGGGCCGAGGTAGGCGATCCGGTCGCCCCGCGCCACCCCCAGCGCGCGCAGGGCGTGCGCGAGGCGCAGCACCCGCCCGTGCAGGTCGCGGTAGGTCGACGTCCGGCCGTCGTGGACGACGGCGGTCCGGTCGGGGGTCTTCCGGGCCCGGCGTGCGGGCCAGGAGCCGATGCCTTGGTTCAACACGAGCGGTTCCTTCAGTCGGTGCGGAGCCCGAGCAGCCGGGCGGCGTTCTCCTTGAGGATCTTCGGCCGGACCTCGGGCCTGATGTCGAGCGCCGCGAAGTCGGCGAGCCACCGGTCCGGGGTGATGACGGGGTAGTCGGACCCGAAGAGGACCTTGTCCTGGAGGAGGGTGTCGGCGTACCGCACGAGCTGCGGCGGGAAGTACTTCGGGGACCAGCCGGACAGGTCGATGTACACGTGCGGCTTGTGGGTGGCCACCGCCAGGGCCTCGTCCTGCCAGGGGAAGGACGGGTGGGCCAGGATGATCCGCAGTTCGGGGAAGTCGACGGCGACGTCGTCGACCAGCATGGGGTTGGAGTACCGCAGCCGGATGCCCCCGCCGCCCGGGACTCCGGCGCCGATGCCGGTCTGCCCGGTGTGGAACAGGGCGGGCACCCCCAGCTCCTCGATGGCCTCGTACAGCGGGTAGGCGAGCGGGTCGTTCGGCGAGAACGCCTGGATGCTGGGGTGGAACTTGAAGCCGCGGACGCCGTGCTCCTCCACCAGCCGCCGGGCCTCGCGCACGCCGGCCCGCCCCTTGTGGGGGTCGATGCTGGCGAACGGGATCAGCACGTCGGGGTGGGCGGCGCAGCTTTCGGCGACCTCCTCGTTGGCGATGCGCGGATGGCCGGTGGCGTGTTCCGCGTCGACGGTGAACACCACCGCCGCCATGCTGCGCTCCCGGTAGTGGGCGGCCATCTCGTCGATGGTCGGCTGCCGGTGGCCGTGGGCCTTGAAGTACTTCTCGGAGGCGCCGAACAGCTCCGGGCTCAGCGCCCCGTGGCCGTCCTGGGAGACCTCGGCGTGCGTGTGCACGTCGATGGCGGTGATGCGGTCGAGGTCGAGGTCGAGGGCGGGAGCAGGAGAGGGAGCGGGAGCGGGGACGGGGTCCGGGGCGGGGGTGCCGTCGTGCGCGGGTCCGGCCACGTCACGCCTCCGGAGCCTGGGGCGCGGGGATGCCGTACGTCTCGGGTTCGGCCCCGACGCCGACCGGCCATTCGGCGGCGATGGCGTCCGCGCTCCAGCCGCCGTCGGCGAAGGCGACGGCCTTCTCCTTGGGGTGCGCCCACAGGGCGAGACGGTCGCCGCCGATGCCGATGGCCTGACCGGTCACCCCGGCGGAGTCGTCCGAGGCCAGGAAGGTGACCAGCGCGGCGACGTCCTCGACGGTGCCCAGGCCCTCGTCCCTGCGCAGCCAGTCCGGCAGCGGGTCGCCGGTACGCTCCGACTCCTCGATCAGGGGTGCGAAGGCCGGGATCGTCCTGGTCATCTCGGTGGCGGCGACGGGAACCACGGCGTTGACGGTGATGCCGGCCCGGCCCAGTTCCATGGCCCAGGTGCGGGCCATGGCGACGATGCCGGCCTTCGCGGCGGCGTAGTTGGTCTGGCCGAAGTTGCCGCGCTGTCCGGCGGGGGAGGAGATGAGGACGAGCCGGCCTCCGGTGCCCTGTTCGCGCATGCGGACCGCCGCCGCGCGGGCGCAGGTGAAGGTGCCGCGGAGGTGGACGCGGACGACGTCGTCGAAGTCGTCGTCGGTCATCTTCCACAGCACGCGGTCGCGCAGGATGCCGGCGTTGGTGACGAGCACGTCCAGGCGTCCGTACGCGGTGACCGCGGTGTCCACCAGCCGCTGGGCCGCCTCGCCGTCGCCCACCGCGGCGACCACACCGGTGGCCGTGCCGCCTGCGGACGTGATCGAGGCGACGGCGGCGTCCACGACGGCCGGGTCGACGTCGTTGACGACGACGGCGGCTCCGGCGGCGGCGAGGGCCTGCGCGTAGGCCAGTCCGAGACCGCGCCCGCTGCCGGTGACGACGGCGACCTTGCCCTGAAGATCCATGAGAGGTACCTCGTGTAAGGGGTGGAGGGGGATCTGCCGGAGTGACGCCACCAGGCGGCGCAATCGACAGGAATCCTGATGAACGCAGTCTGGAGAACCGACAGGATTCCTGTCAATGGCCTAGGGTGGGGGCGTGCCGCCGCCGCGGCGGCGCACGCGGGGGCGGCCGGAGGGGCCGCCGCCGCGGACCGCCGCCACGGGAGGACGGACGTGAGCACCTCGCTGCTCTACCTGGTCAAGAGGACGGAGCTGGCGGTGCGCGCCCGGCTCGACGAGCTGCTCAGGCCCGCCGGGATCACGGCGCTCCAGTACACCGCCCTCACGGTGCTGGAGCGGCACGACGGCATCTCCGCCGCCCAGCTCGCCCGCGACTCCTTCGTCACCGCCCAGTCGATGGCCGACATGGTCCGCGCCCTGGAGGGCCGCGGCCTGATCCGCCGCGAGCCCAACCCCGCCAACCGCCGCGAGCGCCTCATCCTGCTCGCCGGTCCGGGGCGCGCCCTGCTGGCCGAGTACGCCGGCCCGGCCCGCGCGCTGGAGCAGCGGATGGTCGCCGATCTGACCGCCGATCAGACGGCCGCGTTCCGCGAGGCCCTGGTCACGGCGTGGCGGGCCCTGTCGTAAGCCGGTGGTCCGGTCGCGCCGACGGCCCCGGCCCAGGAGGGCCGGGGCCGTCGCCGGTCACACGTCGGAACGCCCGCAGACGTGCCCGCGCCGCACCCGGGCGCGGCTGCCGGCCCGCACGGGCCGGGGCGCCCAGCGGCCGCGTCGCGTCCGGCGCGCCGGCGGGCCGTACGGCGACTGCCAGGCCGGCCGGCCGGAGTGGCGCGGGGAGTCCGCGCGCTCGAGCCGCACCGCGCAGGCGGGGCAGCGGCGGAGGGCGAAGGAGAAGGAGCTGGGGAGGAAGGTGGCGACCGCCACCCGGTTCTGTGACAAGGAGATGCACCGGTTCCAGTGAGAAAGACCGCAGCGGAAAGGGGCACGGCGCACCGGTGGTGCGACGCGCGACGGATCAGCGCTCGGGGGGTCTCACACGGAGTACAACGGCATCTCCTCCAACGGGTGTTGCGGGCGGGAGCACGCTAACCCCACCCGGGATCCCGGCTCCACCGGTTTTCTGCCGGGCTCCGCGCGCGGCGGCCGTGGCGCCGCCCGTGCGGCGGCCGGGCTCCTCCCGGAGTGTGGCCGGGGTGCGGCTGGGGTCCGCCCGGCAGGCCGGGTTCCGCCCGCGCGCTATTCGCCCGTGGCGCGGTAGTGGTCCACGCCGATGCTCACCGGGCCGTCGTCCGGGTCCGCCGCGAGCACGCGGACCACGGCCAGGTCCCGGCCGCCGTCCCCGCGGACGCAGAAGGACCGGCCCACCAGTTCCGCGAGGTCCAGGGTGGTGACCGGCCGGGTGTCCAGGCCCTCCAGGCAGCCTGCCGGGGTGAGGCGGGCGTCCGGTGCGGCGTACGCGTCGTTGTCGTCGGCCGGCACGAACTCGCCCTCCGACCGGCCGAGGAACCACTCCGCGGTCCCGTCGGGCACGACCCGCCCGGTCTCCAGGTCGAACTCGTAGCTCTGGTCGGGGGAGACCAGCCGCGCCCCCGTGTACACCGTGCCGTAGCCGGGCGGTGCCGCGGGCGCGGGCGCCGCGGTCCCGGAGGCGGCCGGCGACGGGCCCCGCGTGCCCGGCGGGGTGCCGGCCGGGCCGCTCCCGGACGGCGTCCGCGGACCGGCGTTGGCGGCGCGCCCGGAACCGGGGCCGAGGACCTGGTACGCGGCGCCCGCGCCCGCGGCGAGCGCCACCGCCGTGGCCAGGGCCAGGGCGCGGCGCCGGCCCCGGCCCGCCGCACGGCGGGCGGCGGCGCGCGGCGCGGGCCCCGGGGCCTGCCGCGGGGCCGGCGGGCGTACGGACGGGCCGTCGGCGGTCGGCGCCTCGTGCGGCGCGGTGACGGCCCGCACGGTCGGGTCCTGCGCGGGCGCGTGGGGCAGCTCGCCGTGCCGCACGAGCGCCGGCCCGAGGTGCTCGGGCAGCCAGCCCTCGGCGAAGCGCAGCTGCCCGCCCAGGACGGGGTGACCGTGCACGGCCTCGATCAGCCGTGCCGGCGTCGGGCGGTCCCCGGGCTGCTTGGCCAGGCACCAGCGGACCAGGCCGGCCAGCGAGGGCGGCAGGGCGGTGAGGTCCGGCTCCTCGTGCACGACCCGGTACAGGGCACCGGACTCCGGGCCGTGCCCGAAGGGCGGGGTGCCGGAGGCGACGTACGCGGCCAGGGCGCCGAGCGCGAACACGTCGGTCGCCGGCGTGGCCGCGCGGCCGAGGGCCTGCTCCGGGGCCATGAAGCCGGGGGAGCCGATGCGCAGCCCGGCACCGGTCAGGGCGGCCGCGTCCGCGGCCCGGGCGATGCCGAAGTCGATGACCCGCGGGCCGTCGGAGGCGAGCAGCACGTTGGCCGGCTTCAGGTCGCGGTGGACCACGCCGGCCGCGTGGATGGCCCCCAGGGCCTCCGCGATGCCGGCCACCAGGAGCAGTACGGAGTGCTCGGGCAGCGGGCCGTGCTCCCGGACCACCTGGTGGAGCGAGGGCGCGGGCACGTAGGCGGTGGCCAGCCAGGGCAGGGCGTCGGCCACCCCCGCGTCGACCACCTGGGCGGTGTACAGGCCGTGGATCAGCCGCGCGCTGGCGACCTCCTGCGCGAACCGCTGCCGGAACTCGGGGTCCTCGGCCAGCTCGGGACGCACCACCTTGAGCGCCACCGGACGCCCGCCCCGCGTGTACGACAGGTACACCCGGCCCATTCCGCCGGCGCCGAGACGGGCGTGCAGGCGGTAGCCGCCGACCTCGGCGGGGTCGTCGGCCGTCAGGGGCTGGAACGTGGGGGTGAGCGTTCCGTCGGGTCGCTGTGCGGGCATGCGGCGCAGTTTATAGAGAGCGTCAGGGTGGGGGGCCACCGGGGCGTCGCGCGGAGCGCCTGCGGCCGCCGATCGCGGCGGCCGGCCTGTGATATCTGCTGGTCAGGCCATGGATGGCCGGGCGCTTCGTGGCCTGAGTGAATGGTCAGGAAGGGGAGGTGCCGATCCTCGGCGCAGTGAGTAGGGTGGGGGACCGTGTCCAGTCGTAAAACATCGATCCTCGAAGCCGCCGCGCGGGTGATCGCACGCAGGGGCGTGCGCGGACTCCGGGTGGAGGAGCTCGCCGCGGAGGCGGGCGTGTCCACCGCGCTGATCTACTACCACTTCAAGGACCGCACCGGAATCCTGCGCCAGACGCTCGAGTTCATCAACGACCGCGCCGAGCGGTACACGACCGAGCGCGACCCGGACGCCGAGCCCCTCACCCCCCGCGAGGAACTGGACGAGACGCTGCTGCTGGAGCTCCAGGAGACCCCCGAGGTACGGGAGAACAGCGCCGCCTGGGGAGAACTGCGGGCCAGCGCGGTCTTCGACGACGCACTGCGCGAGGACCTGGCGCGGGCCACTCTGGTGTGGGTGCAGGAGATCGCCGAGCTGCTCGGGCAGGTGCGGCCGATGAACTCCGCCGCCGTGCTCGCCGGCGCCGCCGAGCGCCTGACCGCCCTGCTCGAAGGGCTCAGCGTGCGCTGGCTCAGCGGCAGCCTGCCGCTGGCCCACGCCCGCGCCCTCATGTCCGAGGCCATCGAGGCGGAGGTGGAGCGGCTCGGCCGCTGACCCGGCCAGGGCCACCCCCGGAACACCAGGAGACACCCGGCAGCGCCCGGGGTGCCGGACGACGCCCGGTACCCCGGGCGCTGCCGTGCGCGGCCGCACGCAGGGGCGGATCGCACCACTGGCGTACCCGCGATCCGGAACTTGACTGATTTTTCAGTCAGTGCCAGTCTGGGCCCGCCACGCGACACTTGATCTGGAGATCCCATGACGGCACACCGTGACGAGCGCTCCCTCACCGACCGGCTGTTCGGGGCGGCCCTGACCTCCCGCCGCCGCCTCCTCGGCGCCGCCGGGCTCGGCGCGGCCGGCCTCGCCCTCGGCTCGCAGGCGTTCGGCACCTCCCCGGCCGCCCCCGCGCCCCGCCCCCGCGGCTCCCGGCCCTGGGTGCCCGCGGACGACGTGCCGCACCTGCGCACCTGGATGTCGTGGCCCTCGCGCAAGTCGGTCTGGGGCCGGCAGCTGCCGGGCGTCCAGCGGGACATCGCCCTGATCGCCCGTACCGTCGCCCGCTACGAGCCCGTGGTGATGTGCGCGCCCGACGACTACAGCGCCGCACAGGCACGCAGCGCCTGCGGACCGGACGTCGACGTGACCACCGACATCCCCACCGACGACCTGTGGATGCGCGACACCGCCCCCGTCTTCCGGCGCGACGGCCGCGGGGGAGTGGACGCCGTCGGCCTCAACTTCAACGGGTGGGGCCGCAAGCAGGTGTACGCCGACGACGCCCGCGTCGCCCAGCTGGTGGCCCGCCGTCGGCGCCTGCGCTTCACCTACGCGGACTTCGTCGGCGAGGGCGGCGCGGTCGAGACCGACGGCGACGGCACCGTGATGGCCACCGAGAGCAGCCTGGTCAACAAGAACCGCAACCGGGGCATGAGCCGCGCGGAGATCGAGGACGCCGTCCTGGACGCGTACGGGGCGGACAAGATGATCTGGCTGCCCGGCATCAAGGGCAAGGACATCACCGACGACCACGTCGACGTCACCTCCCGGTTCGTCCGCCCCGGCGTGGTGATGGTGCAGCTGCCGCCGCAGGACCGTGACGACGTGTGGGCCCGCGACGCCCGCGAGCAGTTCGCCCTTCTCTCCAGGGCCACGGACGCCCGCGGCCGGCGGCTGCGGGTCATCCGGGTCGACGGCCCCGACACCGTACGGTCGAAGAAGTCGACGTTCGTCGACTCCTACCTCAACTTCCACCTCGTCAACGGGGCCCTGATCACCGCCCAGTTCGGCGACCGCGCCAAGGACGAGGCCGCCCGGCGCGCGCTCGCCGCCGCGTTCCCCGGCCGCGAGGTCGTCCAGCTCGACGTCGACCGCCTGATGGGCGGGGGCGGCGGCATCCACTGCTCCACCATGCAGGAGCCCCAGGCCTAGGCCGTGCCCCGCGGCCCTGCCGTGCGCCCCTCGGCCCCGCCGTGCCCCGCCTCGGCGCCGGCTTCCCTCCCCCCTTCGCCCTGCCCCCGTTCCGCCTTCCCACCGGAGGACCTCCTTGTCCCGCTCCCCCCTGTCCCGACGCACGCTGCTGCGCACCTTCGCCGGCGTCGGAGCCGGCGCCCTCGCCCTCGGCCTCACCGCCTGCGACGACCCGCAGGGCGGCGCCGAGGCCGGCCCCGACCCCTCCGCCGGCACCGGCTCCGACGGCGGACGCAGGCTCGGCGCCGAGTGGGAGAAGCACACCCGCACCTTCATGTCCTGGCCCGCGTCCGAGGACGTGTGGGGCGAGGACCTGCCGGCCGTACGCAAGGACATCGCCTCCCTCGCCGCGGCCATCGCCGCCCGCGAGCCCGTCACGCTGATGGCCCGGCCCGGCCAGGACGTCGGGGCCCAGCAGGCCTGCGGCGAGGACGTCGAGGTGATCCCGCTGGCCGTGGACGACCTGTGGGCGCGCGACACCGTGTCCGTCTTCGTCGAGGAGGGCGGCAAGGTCAAGGGCGTCGACTTCAACTTCAACGGCTGGGGCGACAAGCAGGCGCACCCCAACGACGGCAAGGTGGCCCGCACCCTCCTGGAGGAGTACGGCATCGCGCGGATCGAGACCCCGCTCGTCGCCGAGGGCGGCTCGTTCGAGACCGACGGGCTCGGCACCCTGGTCCTGACCGAGAGCTCCCTCGTCAACGACAACCGCAACCCGGACATGACCAGGGACGACATCGAGGCCGAGCTGAAGGCGGCCCTCGGCGTCACCCAGGTGATCTGGCTGGCCGGCGTCCGCGGCGAGGACATCACCGACGCACACGTCGACTGCCTGATGCGGTTCGTCGCGCCGGGCGTCGTCCTCCTGGACAAGGCCTTCCCCGGCACCCCGGCCGACGTCTGGTCCCGCTCCGCCGACCAGGCCAAGCGCGTGCTGAAGGACGCGACCGACGCCCGCGGCAAGAGGATCGAGGTCATCGAGCTGCCCCAGCCCGACCCCGACCTCATCACCGGCACCGGCGACGCCTTCGTCTCCTCGTACATGAACTTCTACATCGGCAGCAACGGCGTCTACCTGCCCCGCTTCGGCGACGAACGGGCCGACGACCACGCCCGCGAGGTGATGAAGGAGCACTTCCCCGACCGCGAGATCGTCTCCGTACGGATCGACGCGATCGCGGCCGGCGGCGGCGGGATCCACTGCGCCACCCACGACCTGCCCGCCGTCTCCGGGTGAGCGCGGCATGCAGCTGACCCCCACGGAACGCGATCGGCTGCTGCTGTTCACCGCCGCCGAGCTCGCCCGGTCCCGCCACGCGCGGGGCCTGCGCCTGAACCTGCCGGAAGCCACCGCGCTGATCGCCGACACCGTCTGCGAGGCGGCCCGCGACGGCGCCCGGCTGGCCGCGGCCGTCGCCCGCGGACGCGCCGTACTCGGACCGGACGACGTGCTCCCCGGCGTCGTGGACGTCCTCACCGAGATCAACGTGGAGGCCGTCTTCGACGACGGCAGCCGGCTCGCCGTGATAGCCGACCCCTTCGGGGCGGCGGAGGCGGCGCACGCGGCCGGCCCGGCGGACCCGGCGCACGCGACCGCGGCGGACCGGGCACCGGGCGCGGTGCTGCCGGCCCCCGACCCCGCCGGAGACCCCGAGCCGACGCACACCGTACGCGTCCGCAACACCGCCCCCGTGCCCGTCTCGGTCACCTCGCACTTCCACTTCTTCGAGGCCAACCCCCGCCTGGAGTTCGACCGTTCCGCCGCCTACGGCACCCACCTCGCCGTGCCCGCCGGCTCCTCGGTGCGCTTCGACCCGGGGGCGACGGTCGAGGTCCCGCTCGTGCCGATCGGCGGCGCGCGCATCGCGATCGGCTTCGCCGGGCTGGTCGACGGTCCACTGGACGCACCGGGAGCCAAGGCCGAGGCGCTGCGCCGCGCCGCGGCCTGCGGCTACCTGGGTGCGGCCCCCGACGGGCAGGAGGCCCGGAGTTGAGCAGCAGCATCGACCCGCGGGAGTACGCGGCCGTCCACGGCCCCCGGGCCGGGGACCGGATACGGCTCGGCGACAGCGGCCTGGTCGTCCGCGTCGAGTCCGACGCCCAGGCGCCGGGCGACGAGTTCCTGGTGGGCTTCGGGAAGACCGCCCGGGACGGGATGCACCTCAGGGCCGCGTCCGTGCGCGAGACCTGCGACATGGTGATCAGCAACGTGGTCGTCATCGACGCCCGGCAGGGCATCCGCAAGGTGTCGATCGGCATCCGCGAGGGCCGCATCTCCTCCATCGGGCGGGCCGGCAACCCGGACACCATGGACGGCGTGGACGTGGTGGTCGGCACCGGCACCACGATCGTCTCGGGCGAGGGCCTGATCGCCACCGCCGGCGCCATCGACACCCACGTGCACCTGATGTCCCCGCGCATCATGGAGGCCTCGCTGGCCTCCGGCGTCACCACGATCATCGGCCAGGAGATCGGGCCGGCGTGGGGTGTGGGCGTCAACTCGCCCTGGGCGCTGAGGCACGGTTTCAACGCCTTCGACGCGTGGCCGGTCAACATCGGTTTCCTGGCCCGCGGTTCCTCCTCCGACGCCGCCCCGCTGGTCGAGGCGCTGGCCGAGGGCGGCGCCTCCGGCTTCAAGGTCCACGAGGACATGGGCGCCCACACCCGGGCACTGGACACGGCGCTGCGGGTGGCCGAGGAGCACGACGTACAGGTCGCCCTGCACACGGACGGGCTGAACGAGTGCCTGTCGGTGGAGGACACCCTCGCGGTCCTGGAAGGCCGCACGATCCACGCGTTCCACATCGAGGGCTGCGGCGGCGGGCACGTCCCGAACGTGCTGAAGATGGCCGGCGTGGAGAACGTCATCGGCTCCTCCACCAACCCCACGCTGCCCTTCGGCCGGGACGCGGTCGCCGAGCACTACGGGATGATCGTCTCGGTCCACGGGCTCAAGACCGACCTGCCCGGCGACGCCGCGATGGCCCGGGACCGCATCCGGGCGGGCACGATGGGTGCGGAGGACGTCCTGCACGACCTCGGGGTCATCGGCATCACCTCCTCCGACGCCCAGGGCATGGGCCGTGCGGGGGAGACCGTACGGCGCACCTTCGCGGTGGCCGGGAAGATGAAGGCCGAACTCGGCCCCCTGGACGGCGACGGGCCGGACGACGACAACGAGCGCGTGCTGCGCTACATCGCCAAGCTCACCATCAACCCCGCCATCGCGCACGGCCTCTCGCACGAGGTCGGCTCCATCGAGGTCGGCAAGCTCGCCGACATCGTGCTGTGGTGGCCGGCCTACTTCGGGGCCAAGCCGCAGATGGTGCTGAAGGCCGGCTTCCCCGCGTACGGCGTGACCGGCGACCCGAACGCCGCCACCGAGAACTGCCAGCCGCTCGTGATGGGGCCGCTGTTCGGCGGGTACGGGGCCACGGCCGCCGACCTGTCCGTGGCGTTCGTCAGCCGGGCGGCGGCCGAGTCCGGCTCCGCGGGGCGCCCGTACGACGCCATGGCCACGCGCCGCCGGCGGGTCGCGGTCGGCGGCACCCGCGGCATCGGGCCGCGCGACATGGTGCGCAACGCCCGGACGGGCCTGGTCGAGGTCGACCACCGGACGGGGGCCGTCTTCCTCGACGGCGCCTCCGTCAGCTCCGAGCCGGCCGACTCGGTGCCGCTCGGCCGGCTCTACTTCCTTTGAGCACTTCCGCCCAGCGCTTGCTCCGGGCACGTCCGCCGAGCAATTCGCCGAGCGGCGGCCGGTCCCGCGTACGGGTCCCCGCCGCCGGGTCACGCCCCGGCCGGTCCCGCGTACCGGCCGGGGCGGCCGAGTTCGGCCTCGACCGCCTCCGCGAGCAGGCGCCTGGCGTGTTCCAGGGGCAGCGATCCGCTCAGCCAGCGGACGCTCAGCCCTTCCAGGAGTGCGGTCAGCCGCTCGGCGGCGGCCGCGTGCTCGGGGGCGGTCCGCGCCGGGTTGGCGCGCCCCAACAGCTCGGCGATCTCGTGCACCCAGGTGTGCGTGGCCCGGGCCAGGTCGGCGCGGAGCTCGGCGTCGAAGACCGCGCTGGCCCTCAACTCCCCCCAGGCGGTGCTGTTCTCGCGCACCTCGGCGTCGTCCTGGAGCTCCAGCAGCAGGATCTGCTCCAGTTCGTGCCGGGGATCGGCCGGCCCGTCGGCGGTGCTGCGCGAGGCGGCCGTGTAGCGGTCGGCGCGGTCGCCGATGAACTCCAGGGTCCGGTGCAGGATCCCGGCCCGGTCGGTGAAGTGGTAGTAGATCAGCGAGGTCGAGACCCCGGCCTCCGCCGCCAGTTCCCCCACCCGCAGTCCCCGTACGCCACGTCGCGCGATGACGCGCGTCGCGGCCTTGAGTATTTCTGTTCGACGGTCTGACACGAGAGCCCACCTTAGCCGGATCCGGCGCCCTGGACCTCATTTCCTGATCAGATTGTCAGTGACCCACTTCAGGGCGTGACCAGCCAAAAGGGCTGGTTGTGGCCGTGATCGCCCCGTGCGTTGTCTTCGCTTTGTCGCTCTGACCTGCTCTTTTGTCTCCACGGCCACCCATGGCCCATCAAGACCTTGACTGAATTTTCAGTTCAGAGCAGTATGTGCGGCACACCACACCCCTCCTCCCACCCTCATCCCGGGGAGACCTCCCATGCACCTGCCGGACACCACCCGCCGGAGCCTGCTCCGCTACGGAGCCGCCGCCGTCCCCGCCCTCGCCCTCGGCAGGGCGCTCGCGCCCACCGCCGCGGCCGCCGCCACCGCCCCCTCCGGAGTGCGGCTCCGGATGCCGGCCGAGGACGCCAGGCACGTCCGCACCTTCATGGCCTGGCCCGCGCTCACCTCCGTGTGGGGCACCCGGCTGCGGGGCGTGCGCGACGACATCGCCCTCGTCGCCGACCGCATCTCGCGCTACGAGCCCGTCGTCGTACTGGCCCGCCCCGGCCAGGCGCCCGACGCCCGCTACGCCTGCGGCGGCGGCGCGTACCACAGCATCACGGTCCTGGAGATCCCCAACGACGACCTCTGGATCCGCGACTTCGGTCCCACCTTCGTCGTCGGCCCCGGCGCCGTCGCCGGGGTGGACACCAACTTCAACGGCTGGGGCAAGACCGGCACCACGTACTGGCAGCCCTTCGCCAACGACGCCGTGGCGGCCGCCGCCCTGCTCGCCGAGTACGGGGTCGACCGCATCCGGGCCCCCTTCGTCGGCGAGGGCGGTTCCCTGGAGACCGACGGCGAGGGCACCCTGCTCGCCACGGTCAGCTCGCTCGTCAACGCCAACCGCAACCCGGGCATGTCCCAGGCCCAGGTCGAGGAGGCCCTCAAGTCCTCCCTCGGCATCGACAAGGTCATCTGGGTGCCCGGCCTGGCCGGGCAGGACATCACCGACTGCCACATCGACTGCCTGGCCCGCTTCGTCGCCCCCGGCCACGTGATGCTGGACGCGCCGGGCCCCCGTACCGCCGCCCAGTGGGTCGCGGTCTACGAGGAGACCAAGCGCGTCCTGCAGAGCGCCACCGACGCCCAGGGCCGCCCGCTGAAGATCACCGAGCTGCCGGGACCGGACCGCCGGCTGATCCGCGGCACCGGCAGCGAGTTCCTCTCCAGCTACACCAACTACTACACCGCCAACGGCGCCGTCCTCGTGCCGCACTTCGGCGACTCGTACGCGGACTCCACCGCGTACGCGATCCTCCGGTCCGCGTACCCGGGCCGGGACGTCGTCCAGATCAACATCGACAACATCGCGAGCGGCGGTGGCGGCATCCACTGCGCCACCCAGTCGCAGCCGGTCGTGCCGCCCGCCGGCTGAGCCGGCCGCCATCACCACCCGAACAGGAAGAGAGAAGCGCAGTGAGTTTCCGCATGCCCGCCGAGTGGGCCGCCCACGAAGGCTGCCTGATGGCCTGGCCGACCCGCCCGGACCTGTGGGGCGAGGTCCTCGACGAGGTCAAGCAGGAGTACGCGCAGGTGGCCCGCGCCATCGCCGAGTTCGAGCCGGTCACCATGGTCGCCCCGCCCGGCCACGGCGACGAGGCCCGCACCCTCTGCGGTGACCAGGGCGTCACGGTCGTCGAGCTGCCGATGGACGACTCCTGGTTCCGCGACTCCGCGCCCCTCTTCATCCTCGACGAGCGCGGCCGCCGGGCCGGCGTGGACTTCCGCTTCAACGCCTGGGGCGGCAAGCACCAGCCCTGGGACTCCGACGACCGGGTCGGCGCCCTGCTGCTCGACCACCTCGGTGTCCCGGCGGTCCGCTCGGAGATGATCCTCGAAGGCGGCGCGATCACCGTCGACGGCGAGGGCACCCTGATCACCACCGAGCAGTGCCTCCTGCACCCCAACCGCAACCCCTCGATGAGCCGCGAGCAGATCGAGGACGAGCTGAAGGCCCGGCTCGGCGTCACCAAGATCATCTGGCTGCCGTACGGCGGCCTGCTCGACACCGAGACCGACGGCCACGTCGACGGCGTGTGCGCCTTCGCCGCCCCCGGCAAGGTCGTCGTCCACCTCCCCGAGGACCCCACCCACCCCGACTACGTACGGATGCGCGCCAACCGCACCGTCCTGGAGCACAGCACCGACGCCCAGGGCCGCCCCTTCGAGATCACCGACATCCCGCAGGCCGCCTTCGTCGAGGTCGACGGCCAGCACGTCGAGGTCAGCTACCTCAACTACTACATCGCCAACGGCGGCATCGTCGTCCCCGTCGCCGACCACCCCGAGGACGAGGGCGCCCTCGCCGTCCTGGCCGCCGCCCACCCCTACCGGAAAGTCGTCGGGGTACGGGCCCGGGCCATCGCCTACGGCGGCGGCGGAGTCCACTGCATCACCCAGCAGCTCCCCGCGGGCCGGCCCTCCGCCTGAGCCGAGGCCGGCCGCCCCTCACCCTCCGTCGCCCGCCCGACGACGCCCAACGGAAGAAGCCCCGATGCCCTCCTCCGCCCCAGCACGCCCGAGACGCACCGCCCGCCGCGGCCGCCTCGCCCTCGCCGGCGCCGCGCTCTCCTCCCTCGCGCTCCTCGCCGCCTGCTCCGGCCCGCCCGGCACCGGCACCACCGCCGGCGGGACCGGCGTCACCCTCTCGCCCACCACCCCGCCGGCGAAGGGCGACATCGACTCCTTCACGTGGGCCCTCTACGCCGAGCCGCCCACGCTGGACTGGATCGCGGCCTTCGACTACCCGCAGAACACCATCCTCTCCAACGTGTGCGAGAGCCTGATGCGGTGGACGCCCGAGCTCACCACGGCCCCGGGCCTGGCCGAGAAGGCGTCCAACCCCGACCCCACCACCTGGGTGTACGACCTCCGCTCCGGCGTCCGCTTCCACACCGGCGCGGTCATGACCGCCGACGACGTCGTCTACAGCCTCGGCCGCCAGACGAACCCCCAGAACGCCGCCGCCTGGGCCCAGGTCTTCGAGAACGTCGCCTCGGTCACCAAGACCGGCCCGCTCCAGGTCACCGTCAAGCTCAAGAAGCCCGACTCGCAGTTCCCCCAGTACATGGCCACCGCCGCCGGCGTGGTCGCCGCCAGGAAGGGCGTCGAGGCCGCCGGCCAGGACTACGGCACCTCCGGAGGCCTCGCCTGCACCGGCCCCTTCCGGCTCGGCACCTGGAACAAGGGCCAGTCGATCGAGCTCACCCGCTTCGACGGCTACTGGGGGACCAGGGCCAAGTCCGCCAAGGCCGTGTTCCGCTTCCTCACCGACCCCTCGGCCCGCACCAACGCCATGCTCAGCGGCGAGGTCGACGGCGGCTTCCTCATCCCCACCGAGAGCTACGCCCGGCTCCGCGCCAGCGGCGTCGGCACCCTCTACTTCGGCGAGGGCCTCAGCACCGTCAACGTCAACGTCACCAGCATGCGCGGCCCCCTCAAGGACGTCCGCGTCCGCCGCGCCCTCTCCCTCGCCCTCGACCGCTCCGGCTTCGTCAGGGCCGGGCTCGCCGGCGCCGGCACCGTCACCGGCTCCCTCACCACCAAGGCCGTGTGGGCCGGCTTCCCCGAGGACGTCCGCAAGGACGCCTTCACCGGCCTCACCCCCACCACCCAGGACATCGAGAAGGCCAAGGCCCTGGTCAAGGAGGCCGGCGCCACCGGCCAGACCCTCACCATCGCCACCAGCACCATCGGCCAGGACGTCTCCCTCCTCGCCACCGCCGTCCAGAACGCCGGCGCCCGGATCGGCCTCGACGTACGCCTCAAGACCATCGCCCCGAACGCCTTCACCTCGCTCTTCACCGACCCCGAGGCGCGCGAAGGCCTCGACATGTTCCCCGAGACCTACTACGACTCCATCACCGACCCCCTCGACCTGCTGACCAACTTCAAGACCGGCGCCTACCAGAACTTCGCCGGCTACAGCAGCAAGGAGTACGACACCCTCGTCGAGCAGGCCGTCGCCGCCTACGACCCCGCCCGGCGCGGCGCCATCGAGGCCAGGCTCCAGAAGACGGCCTCCGACCAGCTCCTGTGGATACCGGTCGCCGAATGGCCCAGCTCCGTCTTCCTCAACAAGCGGATCACCGGCGCCCCGACCTCCATCTCCTACATGTACGCCCCGTGGGCCGCCGCCGTGGGGGCCGCACGGTGAACTTCCTGAGATTCGCCGCCCGGCGGCTCCTCGAGATGGCCGCCACCCTGCTCGGCGCCTCGTTCGTGGTCTTCGGCGCGATGTACCTGGCGCCGGGCAACCCGGCGAGTTTCCTCCTGTCGGGACGGTCGGCCTCACCGGCCGCCCTGCAGGCGGTCAACGACCAGTACCACCTCGACGAGCCCTTCGGCGTCCGCTACCTCAGCTGGCTCGGCCAGGTCCTCCAGGGCGACTTCGGGCGCTCCATCACCTACCGCACCGACGTCTCCCGACTCCTCGCCGACCGGCTCCCCGCCACCCTCACCCTGGTCGCCATGGCCCTGCTCGTGGTCGTGCTCGCCGGCCTCGTCCTCGGCTGGGCCGGCGCCGTACGCGGCGGCCGCACCGACGCGACGATCCTCGTCACCACCACCTTCGCCGTCGGCACCCCCTCCTTCGTCGCGGCCGTGCTGCTCCAGGGACTCTTCTCGGTACGCCTGGGCTGGTTCCCCAGCAGCGGCGCCGGCGAGGGCTTCACCGACATGCTCTGGCACCTCACCCTCCCGGCCGTCGCCCTCGCCCTCTACCTCATCGGCATGCTCGCCCGGGTCACCCGCTCCGCGATGCTGGAGGCCCTCGACAGCGAGCACGTCGCCGTCGCCCGCAGCCGCGGCGTCCCCGAGCACCACGTCATCCGCCGCCACGTCTTCCGCAACGCCCTCGGCACCGTCCTCACCACCGGCGGCCTCATCGTCTCCACGCTGCTCGTCTGCACCGTCCTGGTCGAGACCGCGTTCAGCATCGGCGGCATCGGCCAGCTCCTGGAACTCTCCACCACCACCAAGGACTTCCCCACCGTCCAGGCCATCTCCCTGATCATCGTCGCCCTGTTCATGACCGTGAACCTCGTCGTCGACCTGCTCCACCCCCTGGTCGACCCGCGGGTCACCCTCGGACCGAAGGGGAACGGCGCATGAGTGTCGCCCTCACCCGCCGCCCGGCCCTCACCCGCCTCCGGGCCCCCCGCGCACCGCTGTACCTGCTCAGCCTCGGCTTCGCCGCCCTGATCGTGGCGGGCGCCCTGTTCGCCCCCTGGCTCGCGCCCCACGACCCCAACGCCGTCGACCTCGGCCAGGCCCTCGCCGCCCCCTCCGCGGACCACCCCCTCGGCGTGGACGCGGCCGGCCGGGACACCCTCTCCCGGCTGCTCGTCGGCGCCCGCACCTCGCTCCTCGGCCCCCTCGGCGTCGTCGCCTTCTCCACCCTCGCCGGGGTCGCGATCGGCGTCGCCGCCGCCTGGCGCGGCGGCTGGCTGGACTCGGTCCTCTCCCGCAGCACCGAACTGGTCTTCGCCTTCCCCGGCATGCTGCTCGCCATCCTGATCGTCTCCGTGTACGGGGAAGGCCTGCTCGCCCCCGTCCTCGCCCTGGCCATCGCCTACCTCCCCTACGTCAGCCGGCTGACCCGCTCCCTGGTGCTGGCCGAACGCGAGCGGCCGTACGTCGCCGCCTACCGCGTCCAGGGCCACTCCGCCCTCTCCATCTGCCTGCGGCACGTCGTCCCCAACATCGCCCCGGTCGTCCTCGCCCAGGCCGCCATCAACTTCGGCTACGCCCTCATGGACCTGGCCGGCCTCTCCTTCCTCGGGCTCGGCGTCCCCGCCCTCACCCCCGACTGGGGCCGCATGGTCTTCGACGGACAGACCGCCGTCCAGCACGGCTACCCGCTCTCCGCGGTCCTGCCGTGCGCCGCCATCGTGCTGACCGTCGTCGCCTTCAACGTCGTCGGCGAACGCTGGGCCGACCGGGTCGCCAGGAGGGACCGATGAACGCACTCGACATCCAGGGGCTCCGCCTCGACCTGCCCGGCACCGCCCGGCCCGTGCTCGACGGCGTCGACCTCACCGTCGCCCCCGGCGAGACCGTCGCCCTCGTCGGCGAATCCGGCTCCGGCAAGACCCTCACCTCCCGCAGCGCCCTCGGCCTGCTCCCGCCCGGCGCCACCACCTCCGGCCGCGTCCTGGTCAACGGCCACGACGTCCTCACCATGGACGCCGCACGACTGCGGAGCCTGCGCACCGGCACGGCCGCCATGGTCTTCCAGGACCCGCGCGCCGCCACCAACCCCCTGCGCCGCATCGGCGACTTCCTCACCGAAAGCGCCCGCCTCACCGGCACCCTGACCGCCGCCCAGGCCACCGCCCGCGCCACCGAGCTCCTCGACGCCGTCGGCCTCGGCCCCGACGTCCTGCGCCGACGGCCCGGCCGGCTCTCGGGCGGCATGCTCCAGCGCGTCGTGATCGCCGCCGCGCTGATGGGCGACCCCGCCCTGCTGCTCGCCGACGAGCCCACCACCGCCCTCGACGCCACCAGCCAGGCCGAGGTCGTCGCGCTCCTCGACCGGCTGCGGGAACGCTTCGGCACCGGCCTGCTGTTCGTCACCCACGACCTCGGGCTCGCCGCCGCCATCAGCGACCGCGTCTACGTCATGTACGCCGGCCGGATCGCCGAGACCGGCCCCGCCGAGGCCCTCTTCGCCCGCCCCCGCCACCCGTACACCGCCGCGCTCCTCGCCTCCACACCCCGGCTCGACGGCCCCGGCGGCCGCCTCGCCGCCATCGACGGACAGCCGCCCGACCTGCGGCAGGAACTCACCGGCTGCGCCTTCGCCGCCCGCTGCCCGTACGCCACCGCCCGCTGCCACGAGCAGGCCCCCGCGCCCGAACCCGCGCCCTCCGGCCCCGCCCACCTGGCGGCCTGCCACCACAGCGACCAGCTCGAAGGGAGCGCCGCCCGTGCGTAAGGCCACCCCCACCCCGGGGGCCCGCACCCCCGCACCCCCGGCCGTCAGCACGGAGAACGTCCTGGAGGTCACCGGACTGCGCCGCGACTTCGGGACCGTACGCGCCGTCGACGACGTCTCCTTCACCCTGCCCGCCGGCGGATCGCTCGGCATCGTCGGGGAATCCGGCTCCGGCAAGACCACCACCGCCCGCATCGTCGTCGGACTGGAGGAGGCGGACGCGGGGGAGATCCGGGTCCGGGGCCGGGACCGCGGGGAACGGGCCCGCGGGCGGGCCGGCCGCCTCGCCCGCGCCCGCGAGGTCCAGATGGTCTTCCAGGACCCCTACCTCTCCCTCGACCCGAGGACCAGCGTCGAGGGGGTGCTGCGCGAAACCCTCCGCCTGCACTTCCCCGGCACCGACCACACCCGCCGCATCGCCGAACTCCTCGACCAGGTGGGCCTCGGCACCCGCGCCGCCGACGCCCTGCCCCGGCAGCTCTCCGGCGGACAGCGCCAGCGCGTGGCCATCGCCCGCGCCCTCGCCGTCGAACCCGCCGTCATGGTGCTCGACGAGGCGGTTGCCGCCCTCGACGTGTCCGTCCAGGCCCAGGTGCTGAACCTGCTCGCCGACATCCGCGAGGAGACCGGCGTCGGCTACCTGTTCATCACCCACGACCTCGGCGTGGTCCGGTGCGTGACCGACGAGGTGGTCGTCATGCGGCACGGCCGGATCGTCGAGTCCGGGCCCACCGCCGAGGTCCTGTCCGACCCCCGGCACGCGTACACGCGCCTGCTGCTGGCGTCCGTACCCCGGCCGGGCTGGGACCCCGGCGGGATCGCCGCGTCGCGCCGCGCCCTGTAGCCGGCCCGCCGGCCCGCCTCCGCCCGTACGCCGATTCGCCCGGACGGCGGCGCGCGCCGCGCCGCCGCCCGTGCGTGCCGTCAGTACTGTCCCGGATCACGCCCCGCAGCACCCACCCGGAACGAGATCGAGGCCGCCATGGGCAACCGCACCCCGAACCGCCGCTCCGTCCTGCGGTCCGGAGCCGTCCTGGCCGCGCTCGCCCTGATCGAGGGCTGCTCGGCACCGGGCGGGGACGGGTCCGACGGGCCGTCCGAGGGCACCGGCCGGGGCACCCCCTCCGCGGGCGCGGTGCCGGCCGCGACCGGACAGGCCATGCCGGCCGAATCGGCCCGGCACACCCGTACGTTCATGTCCTGGCCGGCCCTCGAAGAGGTGTGGGGGGACCAGCTCCCGGCCGTCCGGCAGGACATCGCCGGACTGGCCCGCACGATCGCGGGGTTCGAGCCGGTGGTGCTGATGGCCCGCCCCGGCCAGGCGGCGGCCGCGCGCCGGGCCTGCGGATCCTCGGTCGAGGTCGTCGAGCTGCCCGTCGACGACCTGTGGACCCGCGACACCGGCCCCACCTTCGTGACCGGCCCCCAGGGGCTCCAGGGCGTGGACCTCCACTTCAACGGGTGGGGCGGCAAGCAGGTGCACGGTGCCGACTCCCAGGTCGCCCGCCGGCTGCTGGAGCGCTACGACATCCCGCGCGTGGCGGCGCCCATCACGGGCGAGGGCGGCGGGATCGAGGTGGACGGCGCCGGGACCCTGATGGCCACCGAGAGCTGCTGGGTCAACGCCAACCGCAACCCCGGCAAGAGCCGCGACCAGATCGAGTCCGCCTTCAAGCAGCTGTTCGGCGTCCGGAAGGTGATCTGGCTCAAGGGGGTGGCCGGCCAGGACATCACCGACGCCCACGTCGACGCCCTGGCCCGGTTCGCCGAACCCGGTGTCGTCGTCCTCCACCAGCCGCACCCCGACAGCCCGCCCGACGTCTGGACCACCGCCGCGGACCAGGCGTACGTCGTCCTCAACGAGGCCACCGACGCGCAGGGGAACCACCTGGAGGTCGTCGACCTCCCCGAGCCCGACCTGGACCTGATCGACGGCGCCGGCAAGGACTTCCTCGCCAGCTACCTCAACTACTACGTGGTGAACGGCGGAGTCGTCGTCCCCCGCTTCGGCGACCGGGCCGCCGACGCCCGGGCCGCCGGCATCATCGGCGAACTCCACCCCGGCCGGAAGGTCACCCAGGTCTCCATCAACGCCATCGCCTCCGGGGGCGGCGGCATCCACTGCGCCACCCAGCAGCAGCCCGCGGCGTCCGGCGGCCCCTCGTGAGCCTGCGCCGCAGGCTGGCCGGCAGCCGCTTCACGCTCGTCGCGGTGCTGCTCGCGGTCCTGGTGGGCACGGGCATCGGGCTCTACCTCAACGAGCGCAACACCCGGCAGCAGACCCGTGAACTGGCCGTGCCCGCCGCCCGCGACTGGGTCGAGCTCGACATCACCTCGCAGGACGTCGACGCCGCCGCCCAGCAGCTGAACCTCTACGTGGTGCCCGTCCCGCACGGCCGCCTGGCCGCGGACCCCGAGACGGGCGCCTTCGCCCGCGAGGTGGAGATCACCGTCGAGTCGGCCAAGACCACGGTGCTGCGGACCACCCCCGGCCGGGCGGCCGCCCCCCTCCTCGTGCAGGCGAACCTGTACGACGGCACCGTCACCGACTACCCCTTCGACCGGTACGGCGTCCAGGCCGCCTTCTCGGCGAAGGACGGCGCCCGCAGCGTGCCCGTCGGGCTGGTCTTCGGGGACGCGGACGCGTTCTTCCTCGTCCGCCCCACCAGCGGTTTCACGGACTCCGGAACGACGCTGATGGAGGCCCGGGTCACCAGGACGCGCAGCACCTTCATCCTGGCCTGGTTCATGATCGCGGCCATGTGGGCGCTGGCCCTGGCCGTGCTGGCCGGCGCCGAGGTGCTCTACCGGGGCGGCCAGGGGCTGGTGTGGCCGTCCCTGGGCTGGATGGCGGCGACCCTCTTCGCGCTCGTCGGGATGCGCAACGCGGCGCCCGGCGCACCGCCGATCGGCTCCCTGATCGACTACGTCGCCTTCTTCTGGGCGGAGGCCATCATCGCGGCCGGACTGACCGTGACCGTGGTCGCGGGCACCCGCGTCGAGCACCGCACCCGCGCCGCGGCTGCCGCGGCTTCCCCGGCCTCCGAGGTGCGGGCGGCCCCGGCCGATCCGTGAGCCCGGTACCACCGCGGGCGGTGGAGGATCAGACGGCGGGGCGGGCCAGGGCGGCCATCAGCGTGCGCAGCACGTGTTCGGCGCCGACCGCGGAGCCGAGCGACTCGATGGCGGCCAGGCCGTCCACCGCGGCCGCGAACGCCTCGCCCAGCGGCCCGGGTTCGACGCCCCCGCGCTCGTCGGCCAGGACCCGGAACAGCCGGACGAAGCAGGCGCGCCAGCGCCCGTACTCCGCCTCCAGGCTCTCCCTGACCCGCTCGTCGTTGAGCGCCAGCCAGTGCAGGGCCGAGTGGAGGTGGGCCAGGTCCGGGCTCTCCGGCCGGGTCAGCAGGGCGATCACGCGGTCCGCGCGCTCGTCGAACGTGCCGGGCGCGTCCACGGCCGCGGCGAGCGGCTCGATCCACTGCGGGCGCATGTCCTCGACGACGGCCACGATCAGGTCCGTACGGTCCTGGAAGTGGTAGTGGCACATCCCGTGCGACACCCCGCACAGGGCCGCGACGTTCCGCGTGGTGAACCGTCCGGCGCCGTCGCCGGCGAGCAGTGTGCGGGCGGCCGCGACCAGCCGGGAGCGGGTCTGCTCGGCCCGGGCGGCCCGGGTCTGCCGGGGGGCCGGGGTCTCGGCGGCGGGGCTCTGCTGCTTCACGCGGGTCGGCATGGGCCAACAGTAACTGCCGCCCGGCGCCGGGGGATCGGGGCGGCGGAGGCCGGGTGATCCGGTGGACCGCGGCCCGGCCGGCCCGTCGGGCCGACGGCCGCGGAATCCGCCGGGAGGGAGTCGTGCCCAACTCATTGACCGAGCGCTTGGCCAGTTATACGTTCTCCGCCAACCCCGTTACCCTGACGGGCAGTTGACTGGAGTTCAGATGAAGCGTCCGACGAATCCCCCCACCCCGGACGGCGGCTCCCTCGACCGGCGGCGGTTCCTCGCCGCCGCCGGCCTGGCCGCGGCCGGCGCGGCCGCCGCCGCGGCGACCGGGTCCTCGGCCCTCGCCGCGGTCCGCCCGGCCGCCGGCCCCGCCGCCGCGGGCGCGTTCGCGGTCCCCGCGGAGGACGTACCCCACACCCGCACCTGGATGGCCTGGCCCGACAGCACCGCGATCTGGAAGGGCCGGCTCAGCGGCATCCAGTCGAACATCGCCCTCATCGCCAAGACCATCGCCCGCTATGAGCCGGTGATCATGCTGGCCAACGCCGCCTCCGCGGCCAGGGCCCGCTCGCTGTGCGGCTCCACCGTCACCGTCATCGACACCATCCCGGTCGACGACTGCTGGATGCGCGACACCGGCCCGGTCTTCCGCACCAACGGCGCCGGCGGCCTGGACACCGTCGGCCTCGGCTTCAACGGCTGGGGCGGCCGCCAGACCTGTACCCGGGACGCCCTCGTCGCCGAGCGCATCGCCGCCCGCCTCGGCCTGCCCTTCACCCGGGCCGGACTCACCGGCGAGGGCGGTGCCATCGAGCAGGACGGCGCCGGCACCCTCATGGCCACCCGCAGCAGCATCATCAACGCCAACCGCAACCCCGGCCGGACCCAGGCCCAGCTGGAAGCCGCCATGTGCGCCGCCTACGGCGCCTCCAAGGTGATCTGGTTCGACGGCATCGCCGGCCAGGACATCACCGACGACCACGTCGACGCGACCTCGCGGTTCCTCGCCCCCGGCGCCGGCCTGGTCCAGATGCCCCTCGCCTCCGACAACGACGCCTGGGCGAACGACGCCCGCCAGCAGTACCGGATCCTCTCCACCTCGACCACCGCCGCCGGCAACCCGATGGCCGTGACCAGGCTCCAGGGCCCCGACTACTACAAGATCCGCTCCACCAGCCAGGACTTCGTCGCCTCCTACGCCAACTACTACGTCTGCAACGGAGCGGTCATCTCCGCGCAGTTCGGCGACACCGCGGCCGACAGCGCCGCCCGCACCACCCTCACCCGCCTCTTCCCCGGCCGCACCGTGGTGCAGCTGAACATCGACCACCTCGGCGCCGGAGGCGGCGGCATCCACTGCGTCACCCAGCAGCAGCCCGCCGCCTGACCCACCCCCCAACCCCCCCCCCCCCCCCCCCCCCCCCCCCCCCCCCCCCCCCCCCCCCCCCCCCCCCCCCCCCCCCCCCCCACCACCCCCCCGGCAGCCCAGACGTCTCCCCGCCCGCGCGCGCCGCCGTCTGCCCCGGCGCGGGCCGCGCCCCGCGCCCCGGGTCCGCCGATGGGGACCTTCGGCCCCCGCGGCGGCCCCGGGCGGCCCTCCCCGGCCGGGACCCCCGGTGACAGCGTGGGAGGCGTCCCCCATCGGATCCTCGGTTGGGAGTAGCCGTGGAGAACACCATCCGCACCCCGGACACCAGCTCCGTCGTCGTCGGCGTGGACGGCTCGGGACCGGCCCGCGCGGCCGCCCTCTGGGCCGCCGGTGAGGCCGTACGACGCGATCGCCCCCTGCACCTCGTCCACGCGGCCGACACCGACTTCAGAGGCTCCTACCTGTCCGCCGCGGCCGCCGAAGAGGTCCGTGCCGAGGGCCGGCAACTGCTGGAGGAGACGGCCAAGGCCGTCGCGGCCGAACACCCCGGCGTCCACCTCACCACGGAGTTCAGCCAGGCCGACGCCGTCACCGCCCTCCACCGCGCGGCCGGCCCGCGCGGCACCATCGTGGTCGGCAACCGCGGGCGCGGCGGCTTCGCCTCGCTCCTGCTCGGCTCCGTCGGGCTGGACACCGCCGCAGCCGCCAGGACCCCGGTCGTCGTGGTCCGCGGCGCCGAGGCCACGGCGGAACACGACACCGTCCTGGTCGCGGTACGGGACGCCGACGACCTCCCCTGCGCCCGGTACGCCGCTCGCGAGGCCGAGCTGCGCAAGGGCTCCCTGCGCCTGACGCACGTGTGGAACACGCTGCAGTCCGTGGGCCAGATGGTCACCATGCTCGACGGCATGGACGAGGCCGCCGCCCGGCACGTCGAGATCCTCATGGACCTCACGGAGATCGTCCGCGGCGAGTTCCCCGGCCTGACGGTCGAGGCCGACGCCGAGTCGAGCTCCTCCGTGGCGGGCGTCCTCGTCGAGGCCTCCGGGCGGGCGGGCCTGCTGGTCATGGGCGGCCGCCGGGCCTCGGCGCGCCTCGGACTCGGCCGCAACCTCGGCCGGGTCACCCACAGCCTGGTCCACCACGCCCTCTGCCCGGTCATGCTCCTCCCGCGCTCCGGCCACGGCTCGTAGCCCCCGCCGCACGGCCCGCGCACCGCGGCCCGCCCGGCGCCCTCACGCGTCCGGTCCCGCCGGACGCTGCCCCGGTTCGCGGCCGGGGCCGTGCTCGTGGTGCACCTCGGCGGCGATCACGGCCGCCTGCACCCGCCGCTCGACGCCCAGCTTGCCCAGCAGCCGCGAGATGTGGTTCTTCACGGTCTTCTCGGACAGGAACAGCCGCTGCGCGATCTCCCGGTTGGTCAGCCCCTCGCCGATCAGTTGCAGCACGTCCCGCTCCCGCTCCGAGAGCGCGGCCAGCCGCGCGTCCTCCGGATCCCGCACCGCCTCCGGATCCCGCAGCGAGCGCATCAGGCGGGCGGTGGTGGCCGGGTCCAGCATCGACTGGCCGGCGGCGACCGTCCGTACCGCGGCGACCAGGTCGGAGCCCTTGATCTGCTTGAGCACGTACCCGGCCGCCCCGGCCATGATCGCGTCCAGCAGGGCGTCCTCGTCGTCGAACGAGGTCAGCATCAGACAGGCGAGCCCGGGCATCCGGGACCGCAGCTCCCGGCAGACCGCCACGCCGTTCCCGTCGGGCAGCCGTACGTCGAGCACGGCCACGTCCGGGCGCAGCGCCGGACCGCGGGCCAGCGCCTGCTCCGCCGTACCCGCCTCGCCGACCACGCTGATGTCCGGCTCGGCGTCCAGCAGGTCGCGCAGCCCGCGCCGCACGATCTCGTGGTCGTCCAGCAGGAACACCCTGACCGGCGTCCCGGCGGAGCCCTTCGCCTCGTCCGACATGATCGCCCTGCCTCGGCCCGCCCGCACTGTCCGCTTCCTCCCGCATTGTCCCAGGAAGCCGCCCCACCGCGCCCCCAGGCCCAGCCGCTGCCGGCCGGCGGATGTCTTCCCGGAGCGACCGCTCCCGACACGCTAGTTTGAGGCTCCCGAAGCAGAGGAGAGCCCCGTGGGCACGGTGGTCATGTACAGCTCGGTCTCGGTGGACGGCTTCGTCGCGGACGAGAACGACCAGCCCGGACCGCTGTTCGACTGGCTGACCAGCGGTGACGTCCCGCTGGACGAGAGCGGCGCGCTGAAGGTGTCGCGGACGTCCTACGACTACACCCGCCCGTACTGGGACCGGATCGGAGTCACGGTCGTCGGCCGCCACGTCTTCGACCTGACGGACGGCTGGGACGGGAAGCCGCCCGGCGGGATCGACCACGTGGTCGTCGTGACCCACCGGCCGGCGCCCGAGGGCTGGGACCCCGCGGCGCCGTTCCACTTCGTCGACGGCGTCGAGGCGGCCGTGGCCAGGGCGCAGGAGCTCGCGGGTGACCGCCTGGTCGAGGTCGCCGCGGGCGACGTCGGTGGCCAGGTGCTCGCCGCGGGCCTGGTCGACGAGGTGCGCATGGACGTCGTACCCGTCGTGTTCGGGTCCGGCAAGCGCTACTTCGGGTCGGTCCACGCGCAGCACCTGCTGGAGGATCCCGACGAGGCGATCCAGGGCGACCGGGTGCTGCACCTGCGCTATCGGGTGCGCCGTTGACCGGTCCGGGTGTCCCGGCCCGGCACGCGCGGCAACCCGCGCCGCCCCCCTCCGCCCGCATCCGGAACCGCCGGCCCGGCCGAGCTCACACGGGTGCACCCGGTGGCACGGGCCCCGCCGACACCCCCACGTCCACGACGCCCTCGACCGCGCGGACGGCCCGGGCCAGCAGGCCGAGCAGCGCGGAGTCCCCGCGCCCGCCCCGCAGGGTCACGACGCCCTCCCGTACGGCGACCTCGACCCCGGCGCCGGGGGCGAGCTCGGCGACCACGGCCGTACGGACCTCCTCCGCCAGCTCCGCATCGCTCCGCAGGAACACCTTCAGGAGGTCGCTGCGGCTCACCACGCCCTCCAGGAGGCCGAGTTCGTTCACCACCGGCAGGCGCTTGACGTGCTTCCTCGCCATGATCCGCGCCGCCTCCGCGACGGGGGCGGCGGGGTGCACCGTGACCGCCGGGCTGGACATGAGGTCCCCGGCCAGCAGCGCGCCTGCCTTCGCGGCCTCGGCGAGCTCGTCGGGGAGCACGGGCTCCGTGCCCCGGAACTCCTCCTTCGGTAGCAGGTCCGCCTCGGACACGACCCCGACCACCCGGCCCTCGCCCGCCAGCACGGGCAGCGCGCTGACCTTCCACTCGTGCATCAGGGCCACGATCTCCTTGTAGGACGCCTCCTGCCCGATCGCGACGGCGGTGTGCGTCATGACGTCGCTGACGGTGTGGCGCGTCGTGGTCATGTCCGGCTCCTCCTCCGTGGTGCGGGCGCCGTCGCCGGTCACAGCAGACTGCCGCTGCCGTACGGCGCGTACAGGTCGAGCAGCCGCACCCGGGCCGCCTGCAGCCGATGCGCGAGGACCTGGCCCACCCAGTGCCCGAGCGCCGAGCCGAAGGCGGTGTCGGCGTCCATCAGCCGCCGTACGGCCGCCGCGTCGAACTCGTACGCGCGGACGGGGGTCGCGGCCTCGGCGCCCAGCCGCCAGGTGTACGGCCGGAACAGCCACGAACAGCCGACCAGCTCGCCCGGGCCGAGGGACTCGATGACGGCCGCGCGCCGGCCCGGCACGTGCACGTCGAGGGTCACCGCACCGGTCCTGACGATCCAGAACCGGTCGGCCCGCCCGCCCTCGCGGAACAGCCGGGCGCCCTCGTCGAAGTTCACCTCGCGGGCCGCTCCCATCAGACGGGCACGGAAGTCCGCGGGCAGCGCGGCGTTGATGCGGATGGGGGACGGAGTGCTCATGGCGGGCCTCCCGGGTTCGGGTCCGGTCTCCAGTCTTGGCCACGCCACGACCCGGTGCATGGGCCCTCCGGACCCGTCCGGGGACCCGATCGGCCCATGTCCCGGTACGACCGGGCACCGGCACGCCGTGGGGCACCCGGGCCCGCGCCGCCGGGGGCACCATGGTGCGGCACCCGCCCGCGAACCAGCCGGCAGCACAGCCGGAAGAACAGCCCGAAGAGCAGCCCGAAGAGCAGCCGGGAGAGCGACCGCAGACCGACCGGAAGACCGGCCGCGAACCCGCCCGCGAACCCCGGAGGCGCCATGCCCGTACCCGGACGGACCACCACCACCGCCGTCCCACCCGCCTTCCGCGGCTACCGGAAGGCCTGGCTGCGCGGCGACCTGCTCGCCGGAACCACCGTCGCCGCCTACCTCGTCCCCCAGGTCATGGCCTACGCGGCGGTGGCCGGCCTGCCGCCCGTCGCCGGCCTGTGGGCCGCACTCCCCGCGCTCGTCCTCTACGCCCTGAGCGGCACCTCCCGGCTGCTGTCCGTCGGCCCCGAATCCACCACCGCCCTCATGACCGCCGTCGCAGTGGGCCCCCTGGCCGCCGGTGACCCCGGGCGGTACGCGGCCCTCGCCGCGGCCCTGGCCGTCGTCGTCGGCCTGCTCTGCCTGGCCGCCTGGGCCGTCCGCCTCGGCTTCCTCGCCGACCTGCTCTCCCGGCCGGTCCTCGTGGGCTACCTGACCGGGCTCGCCTTCATCATGATCGTCGACCAGCTGCCCCGCCTCACCGGGACGGAGGGCGGCGGATCCGGCTTCTTCCCCCAGCTCCTCCGGTTCCTCGGCCGGCTGGACGAGGTGCACCCGGCCACCCTCGCCCTGTCCGCCGCGTGCCTGCTCCTGCTGTTCACGCTGCCGCTGGTCCGGCGCGGGCTCCCCGGCCCGCTCCTCGTCCTCGTCCTCGCCACCGCCGCGGTGGCCGCCTTCGGCCTCGACGAGGGCCCGGGCGGCGTCGCCGTCGTCGGCGCCGTCCCGGCCGGCCTGCCCGGCTTCGCCCTGCCCGCTCCGCAGGACATCGCCGACCTGGCCCTGCCGGCCGTCGGGGTCCTCCTCGTCGGCTACACCGACGTCGTCCTGACCGGCCGCGCCTTCGCCCGCAGGGACGACCCGTACCCCCTCGACGCCAACCGGGAGCTGCTCGCCCTCGGCGCCGCCAACCTGGGCGCCGGAGCGCTGCACGGCTTCCCCGTCAGCAGCAGTGCCAGCCGCACCGCCCTCGCCGACTCGGCCGGCGCCCGCACCCAGGCGTACTCCCTCGCGGGCGCCGCCTGCGTGGCCGCCGTCCTGCTCTTCCTCGGCCCCCTCCTGGCCCACACCCCGGCCGCCGTCCTCGGCGCCATCGTCGTCTACGCAGCCGTACGCCTCGTCGAGATCGGCGAGTTCCGCCGCCTCGCCGCCTTCCGCCGGCGCGAACTCCTGCTCGCCGTCGGCTGCGCCCTCGGCGTCCTCGGCCTCGGCATCCTGTACGGCGTCCTGGTCGCCGTAGCCCTGTCCGTCATCGACCTGCTCGCGAGGGTCGCCCGCCCGCACGACGCCGTCCTCGGCATCGTCCCGGGGCTGGCCGGCATGCACGACGTCGACGACCACCCGACCGCCCGCACCATCCCCGGCCTGCTCGTCTACCGCTACGACTCCCCGCTGTTCTTCGCCAACGCCGAGGACTTCCGCCGGCGCGCCCTGGCCGCCGTGGACGAGCAGGACGAGCGGGGCGAGCCGGTGCGCTGGTTCGTGCTGAACACCGAGGCCAACATCGAAGCCGACATCACCGCCCTCGACGCCGTCGAAGCCCTCCGTGCCGAACTCGCCGGACGCGACGTCGTGTTCGCCCTCGCCCGCGTCAAACACGAACTGCGCCTGCTGCTCGACGCGTACGGCCTCACCGAGGCCGTCGGCCCCGACCGCATCCACCCGACCCTCCCCACGGCCGTCGCGGCGTACGAGGCCTGGCGGGCGGCGGCGGGACCGCCGGGCGGCACCACCCCCTCAGCGGACACGGACGACGGCCCGGGATCGTGAACCGGCTGCGGGGGAGGGGACGTTGTGCCATGGTGACGATGACCGCGAAACGGGGGACCGGCACCATGCGCATCAGCATCGACGACCACGGGGACGACCAGCCCGAGGGCGCTTCCGAAGAGGAACTGCGGTCGCTCCACCAGTGGTTGCTCGACAACCCGGAGATCCGGCGCGAGGCCGGCATCGAACTGGGCGGAGAACCCGGTCCCGCCGGATCCATGGGCGGACCGGTGGAGTACGTCCAGCTCGTCATGGACGCCGGCTTCGGCCTCGCCAACCTCGCCCTGGCGGTCGTCACCTGGCGCTCCACCCGCCCCCGCCCGCCCGCCGTCACCTTCGAGCGCGACGGCGTCACCGTCACGCTGACGGGGGCGGACCCGGACGCGGCGGCCCGCCTGGTCGAAGCCCTCACGCGCACCGACGCATGAGCGGACCGCCCTGGCCGCAGCGGTCCCGAGCGGTGCTCATCGGCGCCGCCACGTACGAACACCTCGACGCGCTGCCCGGCGTGAAGGCCAACCTGGAAGACCTCGAGGCCGAGCTGCAGGACCCCGAGGTGTGGGGGCTGGACACCCGACATTGCAGTGTCACGTGTGACCCCGCGACGTCAAAGCAGGCCCTCGCACCCCTGCGCGCCGCCGTCCGCGAGGCCCGCGACACGCTGCTCGTCTACTACGCCGGCCACGGTCTCATCGACCCCGACGGCGGCGGACTCTGGCTGGCGCTGCCCGGCTCCCGCCCCGGCGAGGCCGAATCCGTCCTCCCGTACGACTGGGTCCGCCGCGCTCTGCTGCCCCGGCGCGCCGAACGCACCGTCGTCATCCTCGACTGCTGCTACGGCGGCCGAGCCCTCGGCATGATGAGCGCCACCGAGTCCACCTCCGCTCTGGCCGACAGCGCGGAGGTCAACGGCACCTACCTGATCGCCGCCGCCGGCGAGACCGTCCAGGCCGTCGCCCCGCCCGGCGAACGCAACACCGCCTTCACCGGAGAACTCCTCGCCCTCCTCAAAAAGGGCGTTGCCGACGGCCCCGCCGTGATCCCCCTCGACGACCTCACGGCCCTCCTCACCAGAGCCCTCCGCGCCCGTTCCCGCCCCGAACCCCAGGCCCGCGGCCGCAACAGTGCGGGCAAGTTGGAGCTGTTCCGCAACCGCGCCTACGCCCCGCCCCCGGACGGCACCCGACTGCCGGGCAGCCGCTACCAGGTCACCGGCCCCGCCGGGACGACCGACGGGGGAGCCGTGAACCTCGCCGGACGGGACACCCTGTTCGACCGCCCGGTCGCCATCCGCGTCATGCGGCCGGAGGATGCGTCCGACCCCGCCAAGCGGGAGGCGTTCGTCGCCCGGCTGCGTGCGCGGGCCCGCCTCACCCACCCCTCGCTGGCCCTGGTGCTCGACTGGGGCGAGATACGGCAGTCCCCCTCCGCAGCAGCCTCGGCCGGGTCACGGGTGCGCTGCCCGTACGTCGTCACGGAGGGCTTCGCGGGCGGCACGCTCGCCGAATGGAAGCAGGACCCCTCCTACCCCTACTTCGTCGTGCGAACCGCGCTGGAAGTCCTGGAGGCCCTCCAGCACGCCCACGGCGAGGGCGTCAGCGGCTGGCACCTCTCACCGGACCGCCTGCACCTCACCGCCGGCGGCCACGTCAAGATCCTCGACCACCACGAGGAGCAGTCCGCCACCTCGCTGACGGACGACATCGCCGCCGTCGGCGAGCTCCTCCACACCCTGCTCGGCAACTCCCTGCACTCCGCACCCCCGACCGTGCCCGGCGACCTGGAGGCCGTGGTCGCACGCGCGCGCCGCCACGGCTACGCCACGGCGGCCGACATGGCCCACGCCCTGGAACGCCCGTCCGGCCGGGTCGTCCCCGTCCCCGGCCCACGGCCCGCCCACAGGACACACGTGCCCGCCGCCCCGGCGCCGCGCCCCCCGGAGCCGCTGCCCCTCCAGGGCCTGCTGCGCTTCGCCGTGGGCAGCCACCCCGGCCGGAACGGCCACCGGAACGAGGACTCCGCCTACGCCGGACCGCGGCTGCTCGCAGTGGCCGACGGCCGGCGCGGTGAAGCGGTCGCCGCGGAGGCGGGCCAGGTGGCCAGCGCCGAGGTCATCGCGGAGCTCACCCACGAACTCGGGCAGGGACTCACCAGACAGTCGGCGACCACCGCGCTCGTCATCGCCGCGAAGCGGGCCGACAGGAACCTGGCGGAAATGATCGCCAGGGACGCCGCACTCGACGGCCTGGCCACCACCGTGACCGCCCTGTACCGGTCCGGACACCACGTGGCGCTCCTGCACGCCGGCGACAGCACCGCCTTCCGACTGCGGGACGGCCGCCTCACCCGGCTCACCCCCGACCCCACCGAGCCGCCCCGGCCCGTCCGGCCCGGTCCGGCCGACGAGGCCCCGGAACCTCCCCGGCGGGACCGGGCCGTGACCCCCGGCCGCCGGACGCCGCCCCTCTGCGGCACCGCACACGCCGACCCCTACACGACCTCCTTCCACGTGCGGACCGGTGACCGGTACCTGCTCTGCACGTCCGGCCTCACGGACGTCCTTTCCCCGCGCCGCATCGAGGAGGTGCTCGCGAAGCCCGGCAGCCCCGAGGCCACCGTGCGCCTCCTGGTGGAAACGGCCCTGGCCGGCCAGGGGCCCGACGACATCACCTGCGTCCTCGCGGACCTCGTCGCCCCGCCCGACTCCGACGTCACGGGCACCCCGCCCGTCATCGCCGGCGCCGTCGCCGACACCCGGCGACTCTGACCGCCTCCCCGACGGACCGCCACCCCGACGGACCGCCTCCCCGACGGACCGCCTCCCCGACGGACCGACGGACCGACGGACCGACCCGACCGGAACCGATCCGCCCGCCACCACGTCCCACCCGCACCACGGAAGCGGACGGAAGGCCCCCCATGACCCGCCTGACCCCCACGCCCCGCACGACCTCCCGCACCACCCCCCTGCGCCGCCTCGCGCCCCTCGTGCTCGCCGGCGCCCTCGCGCTCACCGGCTGCTCCGTCGCCGGCGCCGCACCCAACGGGCCCGACGCCGAGGACCCGCTCCCCGCCCCCGGGAAGGTCGACCACGACAGGCCCGCCACCGGCCCCGCCGAGGCCAAGCCCGGCACCTGGTACCGCTACGACCTGTACACCCACTGCGGCATCAGCACCCTCAAGTTCTCCGGCAAGAACTGGCGCCTCCTCCAGATCCGCACCGACCTGGAGTCCAACGTGAAGGGCCCCCGTGTGGACTGGACCGCCGACTACACCCCCGGGTACGCGCAGCTGGAGTCCGACCGGGTCGTCGTCTTCGAAACGGCCGGACAGCCCCCGCTCGCCTTCGAGCCCGGCACCGGTCCCGGCCTGGCCTGCAAGTAGGGGCGGCAGGTAGCGCCCGCCCGGGCGGGGTAGGTACCGCGGATGAGCGCTCCCGAACGCGACCCGGAACGCGGCCCCCGCCCCGACCCCGCCCCCGACCCCGGGCTCTACGGCCCCGGATCCGTGACCTGGCAGTGCCACGGCGACCCGGTCATGTGGCTCGCCGGGGTGCGCGCCCTCTACCTCCAGGCCCTCCACCCGCGCGCCGTACGCGGAGTCGTCGCCAACTCCGATTTCCGCACCGACACCTGGGGACGCCTCTACCGCACCGCCGACTTCGTCGGCACCCTCACCTACGGCACCACCCCGGCCGCCGAGGACGCCGGCGCCCGCGTCCGCCGCATCCACGCCCGGCTCACCGCCACCGACCCGGCCACCGGCGAAACGTTCCGCATCGACGACCCCGAACTCCTCCTCTGGGTGCACTGCGCCCAGATCGACTCGTTCCTCCACGTCCTGCGCCGCTCCGGCGTCCGCCTCACCCCCGCCCAGGCCGACCGCTACGTCGACGAGAACCGCGTCAACGCCCGCCTCGTCGGCCTCGACCCCGCCGACGTCCCGGCCGACACCGCCCAGCTCGCCGCGTACTTCGAAAAGGTGCTCCCCGACCTCGCCGCCGGACCCGACGCCCGCGACGTCGACGCCTTCCTCCGCCGCCCGCCCGTGCACCCCCTCCTCGCCCCCGCCCGCGCCCTCGTCTGGCGGCCGCTCGCCGCCCTCGCGTACGCCAGCCTGCCCCCGTACGCCCACCGCCTGTACGGGCGTCCCGCGCCCGCCGCCCGAACCGTCACCCGGCGCCTGCGTCTCACCGCGCTCCTGCTGCGCGCCGTCCCCGCACGTCTGCGCTGGCAGCTCCCCCCAGGTCACATCTTGAAGGCAATGGCGCGCCTGGGGCCCGCCACGCGTCCCTCGCCGTACACACTGCGAAGAGCGGCGGCCATACTGGACGGGCCGGGGAGGGCACAGCACGACAACGGGGGCGGCTACACGAGATGGCGGAGTCTGCGGAGAAGAGACTGATCCAGGGCCGTTACCGGCCGCTCGACCTGATCGGGCGCGGGGGCATGGGGGAGGTCTGGCGGGCGCGCGACGAGTCGCTGGGCCGCCAGGTCGCCGTCAAGTGCCTCAAGCCGCTCGGACCCGACCACGACGCGCACTTCACCCAGGTCCTGCGCGAGCGCTTCCGCCGCGAGGCCCGGGTCGCCGCGTCCCTCCAGCACCGCGGCGTGACCGTCGTCCACGACTTCGGCGACGACAGCGCCGCCGGCGGCCTGCTCTACCTCGTCATGGAACTCCTCGACGGCCGCAACCTCAGCCAGCTGATGGAGAGCGGCGAGGGCCGGCCGCTGCCCGTGGAGGAGGTGGTGGACATCGCGGAGCAGGTCGCCGCGGCCCTCGCCTACACCCACGAGCAGGGCATCGTCCACCGCGACCTCAAGCCCGCCAACATCATGCGGCTCAGCGACGGCACGGTGAAGATCTGCGACTTCGGCATCGCGCGGCTCGCCCACGACATCGGCTTCACCGCCAAGCTCACCGGCGGCGGCATGGCCATGGGCACCCCGCACTACATGTCCCCGGAGCAGATCGCCGGCAACGAGGTGGACCACCGCAGCGACCTCTACTCCCTCGGCTGCGTGCTGTACGAGATCGCCACCGGCGCCCCGCCCTTCGACCTCGGCGACTCCTGGTCGATCCTGGTCGGACACCGCGACACCCCGCCCGTCCCGCCGCGCGCGCACCGGGCGGAGCTGCCCGCGTTCTTCGAGGAGGTCGTCCTCGACCTCCTCGCCAAGTGCCCCGAGGACCGGCCGGCCGACGCCCGCCGCCTGCACCACCGCATCGCCGAGGCCCGCCGCGCGGCCGCCGGACTCCCGGCCGCCACCCTGCCGCCCCCGGCCCACACCGCGGGCGTCCCCGTACCCGTCCCCGCCCCCGTCCCGGGCCCCACGGCCGCGGTCACCACCGCACCGGCCTCCGGGCACCTGCAGGTACGGGCCGATGCACCCGTACGGTCCGACGCACCCGTACGGTCCGACGTGACCGCCCCCGGGCAGGAGCCGCCGCTCCCCGGCTGGACCCACGGCATGCACACCGGCCCCAAGGCCGTGCTGCCCGCGCCCGCCCACGAGCCGGGCGGCTGGAGCGCCGACGCCCTCACCGGCGCCTGGACCGTGGCCCCCGCCTGGACCGGCGCGTGGACCGCACCCGCGGACCCGGCCACCGGCACGGGCCCCGCCCCCGCCACCGGCACCGGTCCCTCCACCGTCACCCCCGCAGCCCCCGCCCCCGCCACGGTCGCCCCCACCACCACCCCCACCGGCGGCAACACCGCGGCACACCGGCCCACCCCCGCCGCGGTTCACCACGGCACCACCCGCCCCGAGGCGCACCCGCACCCCGGCACCCCGCCCGGCACCCCGCCCGGCGACCCCCGCGTCCCCGGCCCCCGCACAGCGGCCGCGCCCGACCCCGGACCGGCAGCAGCGGCCCCCGACCCCGCCCTGCTCGCCACCCTGGAGACCCGCCACGGCGCGGCCATCAGCCTGGGACGCCTCGGCCGCTGGGCCGAGGCCGGGGAGGTGCACCGCTCCGTGGCGGCGGACCGTGCCGCCGCCCTCGGCCCGGAGCACCCCGACACCCTCGCCAGCCGCTACGAGGTCGCCTTCACCCTGGGCCGCACCGGCCGGGCCGGCGACGCCCTCATCGAGTACGGCAAGGTCGCCGAGGGCCGCCGCCGCGTCCTCGGCCCCGACCACCCCGACACCCTCGCCGCCCGCCAGGAAATGGCCTTCGTCCTCGGCCAGCTGGGCCGTCACCAGGAGGCCCACGAGCTGTACACCGGCGTCCTGGACGCCCGCGACCGCGTGATGGGACCCGACCACCCCGACACCCTCCGCTGCCGCCACAACCTGGCCTTCACCCTCTCCCGGCTGGGGCGCCTGGAGGACGCGTACCAGCTGGTCCACGACGTGGCCGCGGCCCGCGGCCGGGTGCTCGGCGCCGACCACCCCGACACGCTCGTCACCCGCTACGAGGCCGGCTACGCCCTCGGCCAGCTCGGCCGCTGGGGCGAGGCGCTCGCCGTGTACCGCGACGTCGCCGCCGCCCGCGAGCGCACCCTCGGCCGCGACCACCCCGACACCCTCGCCACCCGCTACGAGATCGGCATCAGCCTCGGCCGGCTCGGCCGCAGCGCCGAGGCCCTCGACCTCTACCGCGACCTGGTCGCCGACCGCACCCGCGCGTACGGCGCCCAGGACCCCGAAACCCTCCGTGCCCGGCACGGCCTGGGCGTCAACCTCGGCCGGCTGGCCCGCTGGGACGAGGCCCTGGCCGAGGCCCGCGAGGTCGCCGCGCTGCGGACCGCGGTCCTCGGCCCCGGCCACCCCGACAGCCTGGTCAGCCGCCGGGAGGTCGCCGTGGCCCTGGGCTGGCTCGGCCGCTGGGCCGAGGCGCTCTCCGCGTACGAGGAGGTCGCCCGCACCCGCGAGCACACCCTGGGCGCCGACCACCCCGACACCCTCGCCGCCCTCAGCGACCAGGCCCACTGCCTGGAACGCCTCTCCCGCGCCCCGGAAGCCGCCGACCTCTACCGCCGCGTGGCCGCCCTCCGCGGCCAGGGCCTCGCCTACGGCAGCCCCCTCCCTCCGGTGGGCGCGTAGCACGGCGGCAGGCAGCGGCCAACGGGAAGGCCCCGCCGGCCCGCCCGGCGCCCGCGACCGCGCGCACGCCCTCTGGTCCGTGGCGATCGGCCCGTGTTACGAAGGGCCATGACCGCACGCGCTGAGTTCCGCAGGCCCGCCAAGGACGTGTACGACGCCGTGATCGTCGGGGGTGGGCACAACGGCCTGGTGGCCGCCGCCTACCTGGCCCGCGCCGGACGCTCCGTCCTCGTACTCGAACGTCTCGGCCACACCGGCGGGGCCGCCGTCTCCACCCGCCCCTTCGCCGGTGTCGACGCCCGGCTCTCCCGCTACTCCTACCTGGTCTCCCTGCTGCCCCGGAAGATCGTCACGGATCTCGGGCTCTCCTTCGCGGTCCGCAAGCGCACCGTCTCCTCCTACACCCCGGTCACCCGCGACGGCACGCCCACCGGCCTGCTGGTCGGCGGGGGAGAGGAGCGCACCCGCCGCTCCTTCGCCGCCCTGACCGGGTCCGACCGCGAGTACGAGCGCTGGCGCGCCTTCCACGACACCACCCGGCGGGTCGCCGAGCGGGTCTTCCCGACCCTCACCGAGCCGCTGCCCGGCCGGGACGCACTGCGCGCCCGGGTGGCCGACGACGACGCCTGGCGGATGCTGTTCGAGGAGCCGCTCGGCCGGGCCGTCGAGGAGCACTTCACCGACGACCTGGTCCGCGGGGTCGTCCTCACCGACGGCCTGATCGGCACGTTCGCCGACGCCCACGACCCGTCCCTGCTCCAGAACCGCTGCTTCCTCTACCACGTCATCGGCGGCGGCACGGGCGACTGGGACGTCCCCGTCGGCGGCATGGGCGCCCTCACCACCGCCCTCGCCGGAGCCGCCCGGGCCGCCGGCGCCGAGATCGTCACCGGCCACGAGGCCCTCCGCATCGACACCGACGGCACCGACGACGCGGGAGTCGTCTACCGCACCGAGCACGGCGAGGGCCACGTCGCGGCCCGCCAGGTCCTGGTCAACGCCTCGCCCCAGGCGCTGGCCCGGCTGCTCGGGGAGGAGCAGCCGGCACCCGCCGAGGGCGCCCAGCTCAAGGTGAACATGCTGCTGCGCCGGCTGCCCCGGCTCCGCGACCGGCAGGCGGACCCCCGCGAGGCCTTCGCCGGCACCTTCCACATCGCCGAGGGCTACCGCGAACTCGCCGCCGCCCACGCCCAGGCGGCCGCGGGCGAGCTGCCCGCCGCCCCGCCCTCCGAGATCTACTGCCACTCGCTGACCGACCCGACCATCCTCGGCCCGGAGCTGGTGGCGCAGGGGTACCAGACCCTCACCCTGTTCGGACTCCACACCCCGGCCCGGCTGTTCGAGAAGGACAACGACGGCGCCCGCGACCGGCTCCTCGCCGCCACCCTCGCGCAGCTCGACGCCCACCTCGACGAGCCCCTCGCCGACTGCCTGGCCGTCGACGCCGAGGGCCGCCCCTGCATCGAGGCCAAGACCCCGCTGGACCTGGAGCACGAACTGCGGCTCCCCGGCGGGCACATCTTCCACCGCGACCTGGCCTTCCCCTACGCGGAGGCGGCCGAGGGCACCGGCCCCTGGGGCGTCGGCACCGCCCACCGGAACGTCTTCCTGTGCGGCGCGGGCGCCCCGCGCGGCGGCGGCGTCAGCGGCATCCCCGGCCACAACGCGGCGATGGCGGCCCTGGGCGGCTGACGCGCCCGCGGGAGAGGTGCCGCACGGCGGCGGGGGAATGATCACCCGGCGTCGGTCGTTGTGAGGGTCCCGCAGTTCCGCGCCGAGAACCGAGGAGTGCCGTGCCCGACACCGCGTCCACCGACGTCACCGCTGCCCTGCCGCCCGCCCCGCTGCCGTCCGCCGCCCTGCCCTCCGCCGCCCTGCCGTCCGCCGCCCTGCCGTCGCCGACCGAGCAGGCGGAGCGGCTGATCGAGCTGGGGGTGGCCGAGCTGGCCGGCGTACCCGCGGAGGAGGTACGGGCCTTCGCCGCGGCGGCGGAGGGCGCCGGGGACGGCGTCCTGCTGGCCGTCCACCCCGACCGCGCCCCCGCCTCGGCCCTCGCCCCGCTGCTGCGCCGCGAGGGCAGGCCGGGGTTCGTGGTCGTCGACATGACCGACGTCGACGACTTCGCCCCGCACGGCGTCGAGCTGCCCGACGCCCCGCTCTACCTGGTCACCGGCGTCGACCGCGGCGACCGGATGGCCAACTGGAGCCCCGAGGAGGCGCTGCCGGCCCTCGCCGGGGAGGACCGCACGCCGATGGTGCTCACCGAGGGCATCCACTGGGTGCTCCAGCAGCCCGCGGTGCTGGACCGCAACCTCTGCTTCATGACCATCGGCTCCCGGCTGCGCAAGCCGAACGGGAAGCTGGACGCCCGTACTCCGGCGATCTGGATCAGCAACGGCACGGGGCGCGACGGCCGCGAGCGCCGCGACGCCCCCAAGGTCGGCTGGTGCTGGTGGGGCAACCGCCACACCTGGCTGGGCTTCGCCTCGGCCACCGGGCGCCGCACCGCCGGCTGAGCACCCGGGCGTGGCCGGTGGCCGGCCCGGTCCACCGGCCACGCCCCCTGGCGCCCGTACGCCGTCAGCGCGTGTACACCCTCGGCACGCGCAGGCCCGCCAGCCCGGCGGTCAGCGCCAGGGCCGCCGCCACGAGGAGCGGGACGTGCAGCGGGAAGCCGGCGCGGACGAAGGCCGCGCCGGCCAGCCCGCCGGCGAACATCGAGGCGACCGACAGGGCGCGCCGGGCGGTGGCCCGCGCCGTGCCGAAACTCGGGTCCCGCCCGATCAGGGAGCCGCTGAGGAAGCCGGTCATCGCCCGGGTCACCAGCGTGGTCGGCATCCCGGGCACCGCGACGCGCATGGCGGTGACGTTGCGCAGTCCCATGGCGGCCGACAGGACGGCGATGGCGGCCAGGTGACGCCCCGAGGGGGCCGACCGCACGGGCTCCAGGTCCCAGGCGACGGCCGCCGCGACGCACACCAGGACGGCCTCGGTCAGCATCGCGATGATCATCCACCGCAGCCGGTGGGCCTCCAGCCGCCACTCCACGCGCGCCGCGAGGACCGCGCCGAAGACGAAGGCGCCGAGCGAGGTGGTGGGCGCGACGACCGACAGACCGCCCTCGCCGAGGGTGCCGAAGGCGAGGAAGAGCACGTTGCCCGTCTGCATGCCGGTGAACACCGGGCCGAAGCCGAGCAGGCTGGCCGCCTCCACGACGCCCGTGGCGACGGTGAGCAGTGCCAGCAGCGGGGCCAGCCCGGCCGTCGGCCTCGTCGTGTCCACCTTCGCCCTCCCGGCCGGGGTTTCGGTGCCGACAGTCTCGGGCCGGTGCCGGGCCGGGCGGGGCCGCGGGGGCGGCGGCACGCCGCCAGCCGCTCAGTCGGCCGAACGTGTCCAGCCGGCGGCCCGGATCCGGGCCGCGTCGGCCGGGCGGTCCTCGGCGAAGAGCGTTCGGTCGCCCGCGCGCACGCGCAGGCCGTCCAGGTACACCCCGCGGCCCACGTACCGTCCCTCGGCGGAGTGCCGGAAGCGCAAGCGCAGTTCGCGCCCCGCCCAGGCGTCCAGCGGGGCGGCCAGCCGGTGCCAGACGCGGCCGGACCAGCCGCCTACCCGGCCCCCGGGCCAGGCCTGGGGGCCGCCGCCGGCCGCGGGCGTGGTGCTGAACGGCACGGGCGCCCAGGTGCGGCCGCCGTCGGCCGAGCCCTCCAGGAGACACCAACCGTCACGCGGGACGGTGTCCCACCACAGGTCACATTGCAATTGCACCCCCACCGCACCCGTCGCACCCGCGCCCGTACCCGCCCCCGGGGGCAGTGCGACCGCCGGCACCGCGACCGCCGGCAGTTCCAGCGTCCCGGTGCCGCCCGTCGCCATGCCGGAGAACCACGCCGGTCCGCCGTGCCGGGTGCGCACCGGCACCGCACGTGCCACCTGGTTCGCCACCGCCACCCGCGGCGCGCTGCCGGCCCGCCAGGTCCGCACCGGGTGCACGGAGTTGCCCAGCAGGATCAGGAAGCTGTCCGTGGACGGGTCCAGCACCATCGAGGTCCCGGTGAACCCGGTGTGCCCGGCCGCGTGCGGCGTGGCCATCGCCCCCATGTACCAGTGCTGGTAGAGCTCGAAGCCCAGCCCGTGGTCGTCCCCGGGGAAAGCGGTGTTGAAGTCGGTGAACAGCAGCTCCACGGAGGCGGCCGACAGGATCCGGGTGCCGTCGTACGTCCCGCCGTCGAGCAGCGCCCGGGCCAGCACCGCCAGGTCCCACGCGGTGCCGAACACCCCCGCGTGCCCGGCGACGCCGCCCAGGACGTGCGCGTTCTCGTCGTGCACCTCGCCCCACACCAGACCCCGGTCGAGCCCCGACCACGGCGGCCGCGCCACCTCCGTGGCCGCCGTCAGCGGCCGCCACGACCGCGGCGGACGGAACCGGGTGCGCCGCATCCCGAGCGGCGCGGTGATCTCCCGGCGGAGCTGGACGTCCAGCGGGCGCCCGGTGACCCGCTCCAGCAGCAGGTGCAGGGCGATGAGGTTGAGGTCCGAGTAGCGGTAGACGCTGCCCGGCGGGTCCTGCGGCCGCACCGCCCACAGCAGCCCCAGCCGCCCTTCCGGCGTCGTCTCCCGGTAGAACGGCACCCACGACCGCAGCCCCGACGTGTGGGTCAGCAGCTGCCGTACGGTGATCCGCTCCTTCCCGCTGCCCGCCGCCTCCGGTCCGCAGAACTCCGGCAGGTGCTCCACCACCGGCGCCTCCAGGTCCAGCGCCCCGCGCTCGATCTGCTGCACCGCCAGCACCGAGGTGAACAGCTTCGTCAGCGAGGCCAGGTCGAAGACCGTGTCCCGGGTCATCGCGATCCGCTCCTGGTACGGGAGTTCGCGCGCGGTGTCGGCCCGCCCGTCGTAGTCCCCGTACCGCAGCGCGTCCCCGACCGCCTCGTGCAGCGCCACCGTCCGGCCCCGCCCCGCGAGGACCACGGCACCCGCGTACCAGGGCCGCTCCGGCGAGGGCCCGAGGAACCTCCGCGCCTCCTCCGACGCCCGCTCCAGGTACGCCTCCAGCAGCCCGGCCTCGCGGGCCGACCCGTAGCGCAGGCTGCGCCAGCTCGCCCCGCCCCGCCAGCGCGCCGACGCCGTGCCCGGCAGTGACTGGAGGGCCAGCAGCCCGCCCAGGGCCAGCAGCCGCCCGCCCAGCGCCCGCCGGCTCACCCCCCGGCCGACACCGCCCCGCCCCGCACCGCCCGCGCCGCGACCGTCGACCCGGATCTCACCGCCCCGGCGTTCACCGCCCCGGCGTTCACCGCCCCGGAGTTCACCGCCCCGGCGTTCATCACCCCCGTGACCGTCGACGCGCCCCTCACCGCCGCCGGAACCGGTTCCTCCGGACGCCCCCGTGTCCACACCCATGACCGGTCCTCCTCGTCCGCCGCACAGCCTCACCCAGTATCTGCCCGCCCACCGCGCCGGGCCCGCCCCGACCGGGCCGCAAAGAATCTGACACTGCATCAGAAATTCTCTTCCCTCGGCCGCCGCCCTGCGGCATCCTGCCGCCCATGAAGACGGAGCTGAGCACCACACTGGGAGTCGAGCACGCCATCTTCGGCTTCACGCCCTTCCCGGCGGTCGCCGCCGCCATCACCCGGGCCGGCGGCTTCGGGGTGCTCGGCGCGGTCCGCTACACCGCCCCCGACGACCTCGCCCGCGACCTCGACTGGATGCAGGACCACACCGACGGCAAGCCCTACGGCCTCGACGTCGTCATGCCCGCCAAGAAGGCCGTCGACGGCATCGGTGAGGCCGACATCGAGGCGATGATTCCCGAAGGCCACCGGGCCTTCGTCCGCGACACCCTCGCCAAACACGGCGTCCCCGAGCTCGCCGAGGGCGAGGCCTCCGGCTGGCGCATCACCGGCTGGATGGAACAGGTCGCCCGCAACCAGCTCGACGTCGCGTTCGACTACCCCATCAAGCTCCTCGCCAACGCCCTCGGCTCCCCGCCCGCCGACGTCATCCGGCGCGCCCACGACCACGGCGTCCTCGTCGCCGCCCTCGCCGGCAGCGCCAAACACGCCCGCCGCCACGCCGAGGCCGGCATCGACGTCGTCGTCGCCCAGGGCTACGAAGCCGGCGGCCACACCGGCGAGATCGCCTCCATGGTCCTCGTCCCCGAGATCGCCGAAGCCGTCGCCCCGCTCCCCGTGCTCGCCGCCGGCGGCATCGGCAGCGGCGAACAGATCGCCGCCGCACTCGCCCTCGGCGCCCAGGGCGCCTGGCTCGGCTCCCTCTGGCTCACCACCACCGAAGCCGACCTCCACTCCCGGGCCCTCACCCAGAAGCTGCTCGCCGCCGGCTCCGGCGACACCGTCCGCTCCCGCGCCCTCACCGGCAAACCCGCCCGCCAGCTGCGCACCGAGTGGACCGACGCCTGGGACGACCCGGACGGGCCCGGCGCCCTGCCCATGCCCCTCCAGGGCCTGCTCGTCGCCGAGGCCGTCTCCCGCATCCAGAAGTACGAGGTCGAACCCCTGCTCGGCACCCCCGTCGGCCAGATCGTCGGCCGCATGAACACCGAACGCAGCGTCCAGGCCGTCTTCGACGACCTCACCCGCGGCTTCGAGAAGGCCATCGACCGCATCAACCGCATCGCCGGACGAGCCTGAGGAGCGCTCCCCATGACCGCCCCCGCCACACAGCAGCAGCCGCCCAACGGCTTTTGGGCCCAGGCCGCCGCGGACCCCGGCCGCACCGTCCTCGTCACCCCCGACGGCGAGGAGTGGACCGCCGGACGCCTCCACGCCGCCGTCAACCGCCTCACCCACGGCCTGCGCGCCGCCGGCATGGAACGCGGCGACTCCTTCGCCGTCGTCCTCCCCAACGGCGTCGAGTTCTTCACCGCCTACCTCGCCGCCTCCCAGGCCGGCTTCTACCTGGTCCCCGTCAACCACCACCTGGTCGGCCCGGAGATCGCCTGGATCGTCGCCGACTCCGGCGCCAACGTGCTCATCGCCCACGAGCGGTTCGGCCCGGCCGCCACCGCCGCGGCCGACGAGGCGGGCCTGCCCGGCAGCCACCGGTACGCCGTCGGAGACGTCACCGGCTTCCGCCCGTACGCCGAACTCCTCGACGGACAGCCCGAGTCGGCGCCGGACGACCGCACCCTCGGCTGGGTGATGAACTACACCTCCGGCACCACCGGCCGCCCCCGCGGCATCCGCCGCCCCCTCCAGGGCAAGCTCCCCGAGGAGACCTACCTCGGCGGCTTCCTCGGCATCTTCGGCATCCGGCCCTTCGACGACAACGTCCACCTGGTCTGCTCGCCGCTCTACCACACGGCCGTCCTCCAGTTCGCCGGCGCCTCGCTGCACATCGGCCACCCGCTGGTCCTCATGGACAAGTGGACCCCCGAGGAGATGCTGCGTCTGATGGACCGCCACCGGTGCACGCACACCCACATGGTGCCCACCCAGTTCCACCGGCTGCTCGCCCTCCCGCAGGCCACCCGGGACGCGTACGACGTCTCCGCCATGCGGCACGCCATCCACGGCGCCGCGCCCTGCCCGGACCACGTCAAGCGGGCGATGATCGACTGGTGGGGGAGCTGCGTCGAGGAGTACTACGCGGCCAGCGAGGGCGGCGGCGCGTTCGCCACCGCCGAGGACTGGCTCAAGAAGCCCGGCACGGTCGGCAAGGCCTGGCCCATCAGCGAGCTGGCCGTCTACGACGACGACGGCAACCGGCTGCCCCCGGGCGAACTCGGCACCGTCTACATGAAGATGAGCACCGGAGGCTTCAGCTACCACAAGGACGAGGGCAAGACCCGGAAGAACCGCATCGGCGACTTCTTCACCGTCGGCGACCTCGGCCTGCTCGACGAGGACGGCTACCTCTTCCTGCGCGACCGCAAGATCGACATGATCATCTCGGGCGGGGTCAACATCTACCCGGCCGAGATCGAGTCCGAGCTGCTCACCCATCCGGCCGTCGCCGACGCCGCCGCCTTCGGCATCCCGCACGCGGACTGGGGCGAGGAGGTCAAGGCCGTCATCGAACCCGCCGAGGGCTTCCAGCCGGGCGAGGCGCTGGCCGCGGAGATCCTCGACCACTGCGCACGCCGGCTGGCCGGCTACAAGCGCCCCAAGTCCGTGGACTTCGTCGAGGCCATGCCCCGCGACCCCAACGGCAAGCTCTACAAGCGCCGGCTGCGCGACCCGTACTGGGAGGGCCACGACCGCGCGATGTGACATTCCATCAAGGGCGCGTGATGTGACAATCCGCCATCAACCGTGACAGCGTGGACCGTATGAGTACGGCAACGCGCAGGTCACCCGTCACCGACTGGACCGTGGTGGTCCCGCTCCTCGCCCTCGTGGCGCTGATCCTCAGCTGGGGGCGGGACCTGCCCGGGGTGGCCGTGACGGTGGTCGCCCTCTGCCTGGCAGGCGCGGTCCTCGCAGCCGTCCACCACGCCGAGGTCGTGGCACACCGGGTCGGCGAGCCCTTCGGCTCGCTCGTCCTGGCCGTCGCGGTCACCGTCATCGAAGTCGCCCTCATCGTCACCCTGATGGCCGACGGCGGGGACAAGACCGCCACGCTCGCCCGCGACACCGTCTTCGCCGCCGTCATGATCACCTGCAACGGCATCGTCGGCCTGTCCCTGCTCGTCGGCGCCCTCCGCAACCGCGTCGCCGTCTTCAACGCCGAGGGCTCCGGCGCCGCGCTCGCCACCGTCGCCACCCTGGCCACCCTCAGCCTGGTGCTGCCGACCTTCACCACCAGCAAGCCGGGCCCCGAGTTCTCCACCGCCCAGCTCACCTTCGCCGGCGTGGCCTCCATCTCCCTGTACGGGCTCTTCGTCGCCGTCCAGACGGTCCGCCACCGCGACTACTTCCTGCCGGTGGCCACCGGCGGCGACCGCGGCACCGAGGAGGACCACGCCGAACCGCCCACCGCGCGGGCCGCCCTGACCAGCCTCGGCCTGCTCGTCGTCGCCCTCGTCGCGGTGGTCGGCGACGCCAAGGCCGTCTCGCCGACCATCGAGTCGGCCGTGGCCGCCGCCGGCCTGCCGCACGCCCTGGTCGGCGTCATCATCGCCCTGCTGGTGCTGCTGCCCGAGACGCTCGCCGCGGTACGGGCCGCCCGCCGCGACCGGGTGCAGACCAGCATCAACCTCGGCTACGGCTCGGCCATCGCCTCCATCGGCCTCACCATCCCGGCCATCGGCCTCGCCTCCATCTGGCTCTCCGGCCCGCTCGTCCTGGGCCTCGGCCCCACCCACATGGTCCTGCTGACCCTCACCGTGATCGTCGGGGCGCTCACCGTCGTCCCCGGCCGCGCCACCCTCCTCCAGGGCGGCGTCCACCTGGTCATCCTCGCGGCCTACCTGTTCCTCGCCGTCAGCCCCTGACCCGCCCCGGACCGCCCCGCACACCCCGGTGCCGTGGCCCCCCGAGGGGAGCCACGGCACCGTCACACGTCACAGAGCAAGGGCACGCAGCGGCGGAGTCCGGCCGTCACGGAGCGGCGAGGCCCGGCCCCCGCCCCCGCTCACCGCCGCTCCCGCCGCCGAGTCGGGGTGCCGGAGGTCTCGCGGCACCTTGCGTCCCTTCGTGCGCAGCCCGGGCGGTGCATCGTGCGTTCGGGACCTGCCACGACACTTGAGGGGCGAGTGTTGCAGTTGCGCAACATGCAACAGGCCTTGATGGCGTTTCCGCTGAATGGAAGTCTTACCTCCGTGACGGAAATAGTGATGTGCGGCCCGCTCGGGGCGGCACTCCGCGCGGCGCGCAAACAGGCTGGCGTCAGCCTGCGTGCCGCCGCTGAGGGGTCGGGGATCTCTTACTCCACGCTCTCGCGGATCGAGAACGGGCACCCTGTGTCATCACTAGACGCTGCCATAGCCGTGGCCCGGAACATAGGGCTTGACGAGCGAGAAGTACTGCGTCTGGCGGGCGAGCTGGCCCCGCCTGGCGCTGCCGTCCTGGCCGAGCCCGGGCTGAGGCGTGCCCTGCCCGGCGGACGGTTCAGCCCCCGGGCGATGGCTGCTCTGAGACGCGTGCACCTGCGGGAGCTCGCGTCTGAGTTCTCGGCCGGTCTGGGCGGCGGCAGTCCGGTTGACGTGCGGTTAGCCGCGAAGCAGCTGGGGCTCGCCCTCGCTCAGGCTGGGCGCCTCGAATCGGGGTTTGACAGCAGGGGCAAGACGTACCGCATTCCCGCGACAGCGCACGACGACGGTATGGCGCAGAGGCTGTGGAGTGCCCATGGCATCGCCCACCGGCTGATCGCCGAAGACAGCGGTACCGCGCCGCAGTGTCTCCCGCAGCAACGGGCGTTGCCGGACGAGCGGGAGGCGGTCTACGTGGCTTCCTGCGTCCTGGTACCGCCGGCGCTGTTGGCCGCCGAACTCAGGAAGGGTCCGTTGTCCCCTGCGCTGGGATCCCCAGCTGCTTTCAACGCTGCCCTGGAGCGGGTGGCGTCACGTTTCCGCGTCCCCGCTGTCTGGGCGGCGGCGCGGCTGGCAGAAGACAGGACAGGAGAGCTTTCCTGGTGATGAACACACCATCGGCTTTGCCGGACAGCGGGTACCCCAGCCCTCTGGCAGCCATCCGTCAGATGAGGGCTGATGCACAGGACGCCGTAGTGGCGGTGGGAGGACAGACGGGAACGCAGGCAATGGCCTACGTCCACAGCACGGTGGACACGGGGATCACCGGTATGGCCTCATCGCCACGTCCGCCTCATGCGATCTTCGTGACCGGCAGTGCAGGCGGCGGCAAGAGTGGCGCGGCTGAGTACCAGCGCCAGGTGCACGGCGACCTCTTCAGCCAGATCGTTGAGGACGCCACCCACGCGGACAACCCGGGGGAGGACCAGGCCGACAGTCTCGCGCGCAAGCTGGCACCGCTGGCCGACGATGCGCCCTCCCGCCCGGACAAGCCCCTGCTGGTGGCCGCGAACATCGGCATGCTGATCCAGCTCGCTCCGATGTGGCAGGAACGCGGATACAAGTTCACTGGTCTGGTCCGCGATCTTTTCACCCGTCTGGGTCTTCCGGTGCCCGATCCTGCCGCCCCGATGGTGCACCCGCTGGAGATAGCGGTTCTCAACCTTGACCACCGCCCCACGGCCGGGCCCGGCGGCCTGCTGCCGGCCATGCTGAAGCGGCTGTCTCCTGGCGGAAAGTCAGACCTCTTCGACGCCAGGAGGTGTGGGACATGCCCTGCGGTATCCCACTGCCCCGCATACACGAACGCCGTGCTGCTTTCCTCGAAGCCCGGGGCGGACTTCGACCGGCTCGCGCGGCGTGCCGCGGTAGAACGCGGACGCAATGACACTCCTCGCGCGCTGTGGGACCTGCTCAGCAGGGTCATCATGCCGCCGCACCTCTACGACGCCTTCGCTGATCCCTGTCAGGCCAGTGTGAAAGCCAAAGAGGAGAACGACATTGCGTTCGTTATGGATGGCCTGCTGCCGGTAACGGCCTTTGCAGCGGACGGCGAAGTCGGTCCCCGCCTTCGAGCGCAGTCACCCGCCCTGGCCCCGACGCGCGAAGCCTACGAGGCATTCGCCAACGCCGGGCTGGACCCTTCCTTTGACGCCGCACCGCTCTGGAAGCTCGTTCAGGACGTCGGGGGAAGCGGAGGGGATGCGCCGGCCCTGCGGACCGCAGCCGAGGCGCTTGAGGGCGCATCCGTCCGCCCCGACGCGGCACAAGAGCGGGCCTGGCGCCAGAAGATAGGCCGCACGGTAATCGGGGCGCGCTACTTCCTCGGCGAACTGCCAGACTTGCAAGGCAGCGACGAGAAGCCGTTCCTGCGTGCGCTCGAAGCCTACGCCCGCTGGCAGACCGCAATGGTGTCGGGGACCGTGGATACCTCCCTTGAAGAGCAAGTTGAGCAGCACGTCAACGAGATGGTGACGGAACTCGCGGACGGCTTTGCAGCCCTCTTCGGTGTCCGGGCCAGCGGTGACACGTTTCTTCCCGTGCACAACTACGATGCTCGTGAACAGACACGTGCCCATGTGCGGTTCAGACTCACACTGACCGAAGCGCCCCCGCGGCCCGACAGGCCAACCACAAGCAACCCTGAAGGCACGCGGCAAGTCGGATACCGCCCCATGGCGGTCACGTTGCTCCTCGAACCGGCAGGGGACGGCACGCCTGCCGTAGAGCTGGCAGTGGATCTGCCTTCCTACCGGATCCTCAGCGGAGCCAAGCGCGGTATGGCCAGCAGCGGCGACGCCGAGCGCATCTACGCACTTCGCCGCGCGGCCGGAAACCTGTCGCGGCTCGCCGCGCAGCAGCCGGACGTGGCGATGCTCGTCGATGATCCTGGGTCTGGCTGTCGCTACATCGTCGAGCCCAGGACGAGCTTCAGCGGAAAGCTTGCCCTCACGGCCAGGATGGTGACCGAGTGAATTCCTCCGAAGAACTCCGCCGCACGGTGGCTGACCTCGCGCAGGCACGGGGAGCCGACGCACATCTCCTTCCCGACGGCCGGACCTTGCGGGCCTTCTTCAAAGGCCGGCAGGCGGAGTTCGTCCTTCCTGTAGACCGGGGCACCAGCCTCGACGCCCATGCCCATATTCCCAGCGCCCTGCCGTCAAGGGCGCGCGGTGACGTACGGGAGAAGGCCCTCTACAACATGCTGCAGGACATGACGGCCAGCCCGGGTGCCCGCGCGGGGGACTCGCTGCTGCGCGACACACTGGCCTCGCACCTGCCAGCAGATCCGAACTACCGCCAAGTGCTGGCGCAGGTCGCTGAAAGACAGTACTGGATCCATCCGAGTGCCAGGCACCGTGGCAATAGTGCCTTCCTCGCCCCGTTCCACAGTGACCTTCCCCGCGGCTTTGAATACCAGGGCCGGTACAAATCCTTCCGGGGCAGCCTCCTGCTCTTCCTGTGCTGGGACGGCCAGGGCTTCGACTTGGCGCTGCCGCGTGAGATTCTGGAATTCCTCAGCAGCGACGATGGTCTCAACCCGCTCGACCAGGCGTTCCTGACAGCGGCCCGGGCTGTGTCCGAGCTGCCTGCAGCGGCAAAGGCCGACCCCACGCGGCTGGTCGACCAGTTCGGTGCCTCGCTGGCGAAAGACCTTGCGCACGGGGCCTTCGACCAGGAAGGCCTGAACCGCATTCGCCACGACCTGCGAGCTGTCGTGCAGCTGCAGCTGCCCCGCCACGAAAAGGCCCACGCCCTCATCGTGGCCTTCAGCCTCCACATCGCCCTCTACTACTACCGGCTTGCCTTCCGGCTGGGTGAGGGCATCAACTGCCTTGCACAGTTTCTGGACGGCAACAGCCTGCCTGCGCGCCCCGACTTCGAGGGGCGCATCCGCTTCCGCGTGGGCAGCGCGGGCGACCGGCCAGTCAGCGCGTCGGATCCGTGCGCACGGTCCTGGATGGCCCTTGACGAACAGCACCTGCTCGCCCTGCCCGCCAGCATGGCCGTCGCGAACCTGGTCCACCAGGCAGCGCTGGCCAGTGGAGCTGCCTGCGGCCCGATTCCGGATCCGTACGAGTGCGCGCGGTCCCTGGACGGGGACGCTGCTGGCGCGGTCCTGACCGACCTCCTGTGCGCTGCCGCAGCAGCTGCGCTGCACGACGTCCAGACAGGCCTCTCAGCGGCCGGGCCGGGCACCGGTGCCTACGCCCTCAGAGAGGCTGTGCTCGCCTCGTTCCGCGGCCGTGGCAGCGCGCTGAAGCAACGAGGCCGGGACATAGTGAACACCCTCGTGGGCGGCTTCGGAGGAGAGCTGAAGCGAAACCGCGGACGCGTGCGCTTCTTCGAGCTGGACGAACAGGTCATCTTCCTCCTCGTCAAACTGATCCTCGCTGCTGCCCAGCAGCAGCAGCTGGCTTTCCGGATGGAGTTCCTGCCCGCGCTGCGCAAGTACGGGCTTGCGCCCCAGAGTGCCGAGGAAGAAGAACTCCTCTCCCAGGCCCTTGGCCGTCTGGGGCTCCTAGAACGTTACAGCGATGCCGGGGAGGCACTTTATGTCCGCCACGTTCTCTGAATCTGCTGCCCGGCAGCGGTTTGCGGCCCTGGCCGCCAGTGCTCTCAAGAATGCGCTGGCGAAGCCGCAGTGGGCCGGCCGCCGTCTGCTGCTGCGTGGCCTGCACGGCCTGGCACCCGCCGATCTCCTGCCCGCCCTGCTGGATCCCGCAGCCCCCACAGTGGCCGTCTACCCAGAGGGCGTCAACGGGAAGCGTCATGACATTGCAGCCACCCGTCTGGCTGACGGATCGCTTCTGATCCCCTACTACGTCGACCCTTCGGCAATGCCTTCCGCAAGCTCCAACACAGGGGGAGACGGGTTTGCCGCAGCACTGCGCACGCATTTCCTCGCTGGCGCAACCGAGCAGCGGATCCTGTTGATTCTGGACCAGCAGCCTCCTGAGACGGTCCTTTCTACAACCGAGGATGCCGCGCTCCTCCCCGAACTTGCATGGCCGGCGCTGGCCCGGGCAGCAGTGTCCGAAGAGCGCCCATCTGCAGGCACGCTGGTGCGTTCCGTTGTAGAGGACTACCTCGAGCGCTGCATCAAGGACGCCCGCACTACCTGGCTGGAGGCACAGCGCCTCTGGGATTGGGCGGCCTCCACTAAAGAGCAGACGGAGGCTCAGGCCGGTCTAGACCTGCCCAACTTGCGCTACTACGTCGCCGACGACACGCCGACCCCACGGCGCCTGGCCAAGTCCGCTGACTGGCGGCGGAACCTAGATGACTGGGTCGTGTCCCCCTCGCAGGACCTCGCGCGAAAGCTAGCTGCCAAGAAGATTTCCCCAGCAGGCGCGGCCAAGGTCCTGGACTCCCACAGCCTGCGTGGCCTGGATTACAGTGGCTTCACCCTGGAAGATCTCGCACCGGGCAGCGGTGGGGCAGCGCTGGCCTTGGACAGCTTCCAGCCTGTCTCCGGAGGCTTCCTGTCTCTCAGCGGGCCCAGCAGTTTCATCGTCTGGCTGCCCGCCGATGGGGGAGAACTCCGCTTCCGGCTTCTCCGGCCCGCGGGCACGGATGAGTCCGTAAGCCTGCGCTGGCAGCACGAAGGCTACGGTGCGCTGCACACCAGTGGACGCGAGGCCGTGGCCGACATCGCTCCTCCGGCTGGGCAGCGCTGGCTCTTCGGCACTGTCAAGCTGTCATCCCCTGGCGGCGCAGTTCAGGAATTCCACCTCGCCGTGTTCTTCAGCGACGACGGGATCGCCGGGTTTGAACAGGAGCTCGAGGTTGACCCGGACGCTGGCGGCTTCATCTGTGCAGATCAGCCGCAAATCGGGGTGTGGGCGAGGAACGGAGCGGAACTCGGTACCGCCCAGCTTGAGAATTCGGACGCTGGCGAAAGCGGCGAGGGCCCGCAGTACGTCACCGGCCTGTGGGACGGCTCGCCGGTGGGACCCGTGCCGGTCCTGCCGCGAGGAGCGGATGAGCCGGGCCAGGACGACGATTCGTCAGATCCGGACACGGTAGAGCCGGACGGCATTTCCGAACCGATGAGCAGCGCTGAAAGGGAGCGCGAAGAGGACGAGACGCTCGAGGAGGCCTGGGATCCGCTCCTGGAACTGCACACCAGCGGACGCGGCTCTGCCGTTCTGCTGACCGCCGACCAGCCCACCCTCGTGCACGCCATGCTGGCCCTGCGCCAGGACGTCTGGCCCGAGAGCGTGAGCATCCCGGGGTACACACAGCCCTCTGAGGCCCGAGTGTCTGCCAGACACGGGACACGGCGCCTTTCCGTTCGCCCGCAGTTCGGCAAGACCAGCCTGCTCGAGCCCGAGCAGCTGATCCTGAAACACCCGCAGGGGGCGGCCTACCGCATCCAGGACGGGCACCTGGAAGTGTGCGAGCAGCTGCCCCGGCCTGAACCTTCATGGGCGCGGGAGATGGCGGCCTTCGCCGACGCGCGACACCATTTCTTCGAGCTGGCGGCAGCCGCGGGCAGCGTCTACGCGTTGGACCCTCACTGCCATGAGGTAGCTGAGTACGTCCGTGCCTACCGGGAGCTGCTGAACGCCCTTCCCCGTGAGGGCACCTCGCGCACCGAGTACGAGCAGCTGCTGCGGATCGACACCGCAGAGATCTCCGGCATTCCCGACCTGTTCGTGGCCCCCACCAGCCCGCTCACCATGGCTTACTACGCCGCACTGCGAACCCGGTTCGCCACGCTCGTCCGCGACGGCGCAGAGGATGTCGACCAGGCCGACGTCAGGGCATTCTCACCCCAGTATCTCCTCCCCTTGCTCAAAACGGACTCCGGTTGGCACGAAGCAGTCCCATGCCCCACCGCCTTCCTGTGGCGCCGGTACTCCCCCCTCGACGGGCACACTCCCGGTGCCCTCGAGCGCAACTGCAAGTTCATCGCCGGCCGCATCGCCTTCTTTCTCGACGTCCACCCGGGGCTGAACAACCCGGACGCGACCGTAGCTGTCACGTTCGCCGAACCAGGCGCAGCGCCGGCACTTGGCGCGGTCAGGGAGTTCTACCGCAAGGATCTGACGGGCGAGACGTACAGCCGCCCGAAGCTACAGGTCGTGCTTGATGGGGACACCGAGGAAACCCGGCAGGCGATCGGGGACTTGGTGGCTTCTGCCAGCTCAGATCCGCTCGACCGCCTGGTGTGCACGCGCACGGTGCTCCGGCACCGTCCCGTGGAAGGGCAGGATTTCTCCCACCTGACCTTCCTCTTCCGCAGCCCGGGTGAGCGCAAGGTGCGGCCGGTCAGCTTGCAGGGGCGGTCCGGGACCGCCTACGCGGCCTCCCTGGCCTGTTCTCCAGGCCGTGTCGTGATCCCCGACTCCGACCCCGTATTCGCCACCGGCATCTTCGCGCCGGAACCCGGCCCGGATGCCACTGACCTGGAGGCTATTCAGTACCGCTGCCTGGAACTGGTGGGCGGGCAGGGTGGCGAAGTTCTCGCCCCTGGCCAGACACGCATGGTAACCGTCCGGACCTCCGAGAAGGCTCTTTCGGAGTGGTACGGCAAGTCCGCCTGGGTGGTACACCTCGACCGCCTCGTCGGTCTGGAAGCCTTCACCACTGCCGGCCCGTCACGACGCACCGTCTTGGAATACGAGGAGGGAGCCGACCCTGATTCCTATGGCTACGACGGCATCACTGGCACCGAATCCGTGGGTCCCTATGTCGCAGCGCTGAACAAAGCACTGGAAGGCATCGCCACGACCGACCCGCAACAGTCCCGAGCGCTGATGGCACTCCTCGAGAGCGTCTCAGGCCGATGGGCGCTGCAGATCGTCCAGCGTCCTCAGAACAAGGTCCTCGAACGGGCCGGCACCGCTTGCGCCATCCGCTACGCGCAGACCGTGGAGCAGGCGCTTGACCCCGCTCACGGACTTCGAGGCGTGGTCTCCCTCGAGGAACTCATCCCTTCCTTTCCGCAGGCGGGAATACCACGCCGGCTCGCCGCGACCCGGAGGGGCCGCGACGCGATGTGCGACGACCTCCTCCTGGTTAGCGTGCTGCCCCGGCCAGGCCAGCCGCCGCTCGTGCAAATGAGCGTCATGGAGATCAAGTTCTGGAGCGAAGCCCCGGACTACAGCGCGGCCGCCGAGCAGGTCGAGGAGAGCAACAAGTGGCTGGCGAGCCGGTTCCAGAACCCTGGTGCGCTCAGAGACCTCCGAGGACGCGAGCTTGCCGAGATCATCCGGTCCGCCGTCGCGCGCAACGCCGCTTTCGGCCTGGCCAGCTCGCCACGCCGCGACGCTGAGGAACTCCTGCAGCGGGTGGCGGACGGCGACTACGAGCTTGGCTTTGGCCACTGGCGCAACGGCTCCTACCGACGGGGCATGGTCGTGTCTGTGGAACGGAACCGGGCAGGCAGCCTCAGCCTCGCCCAGCTCAACGGCACAGGAGGGCCGGTCGACGTAGTGAGCGTCGGTGCCGATGCTGTCCGCAATGCACTGCACGGCGACACCATCTCCGCTCCCGGAGGCTGGCACCCCCTCGACCCGGTCCCTCCCGCAGCGCCGCCTTCCCACCCGGCCGCTGCCGAGAGCTCGCTCAGCGGGGAGCAGGTCACCGCTCTTCCACAGCATCGGGAGCGGGCAAGCGAAGATGACCGCCGTTCCTTTTCACAGGGTGTTGCGAGTGAGCAGGACGATGGCCATGAGGTCGCCACGGCAGCTCGAAGCCTGGACGGTGCGTTCGCCAAGTACGGACTTGCGGTGGAACCGTTCGAGGTAGCACGCGCTCACTGCGGACCCAGCGTCATCCGCTTCCGCACGCGGACCCTGGGCAAACTGTCCATCACAGAAATCGAACGCCGGTCCAGGGACATCACCCGTGAGGTCGCAGCTGCTGGCGAAGTGTCCGTCGGGACTGAGCTGGGCTTCGTCACGGTCGACGTCCCAAGGCAGAACCGGCGGCCGGTCCAGCTGGCTGAGGTCATCCACGAAGTCGACAGTCCGGCGAGAGCCGGAGCACTGCCGTTCATTGCGGGCATCTCACCCAGCGGGTCAGTACAGGTGGCTGACCTCTCGCGGCTTCCTCATCTGCTCGTTGCCGGTGCCACGGGATCCGGAAAGTCCGTCTTCCTCAGGGGGCTGCTGATCGAGCTGCTGCGCGCCCGCACGCCTGAGCAGCTGCAGCTCGTGATCGTGGACCCGAAACGGCTCGACTTCACCCCGTTCGCTAAAGCGCCCCATCTGCGCGATGGACGGATCATCAGCGATCCCGACATCGCACTGGAGACGTTGCGTCACACCCTGGAAAGTGAACTCGACCGACGTCAGCCCGTCCTGGAGTCGGCGGGCGTCAGCTCCGCCGCGGAGTTCTATGAGTCAGGGGGCAGCCTTGAAGAGCTTCCCCAGCTGGTCATCCTGGTGGACGAGTTCGCTGACCTCGTGCTGTCCGGCAGCGACCGGAAAGGCTTCAGCGAGCTGATCCAGCGGTACGCCCAGCTGACGCGGGCCTACGGCATCTTCCTCGTTCTCGCCACGCAGCGTCCCAGCGTGGATGTCATCACCGGGAGCATCAAGGCCAACCTCAGCGCCCGGATCGCCTTCTCCTTGCCGAGCGCCCGGGACTCCATGACCGTGCTCGACCAGGGAGGAGCGGAGGACCTCCTTGGTGACGGCGATCTGCTCTTCTACCGCAATGGAAAGGTACAGAGATTGCAAGCGCCCTTTACGAGCCTCGCCGATGTGAGAGCGGCCTTGTCGTAGTTCCCTCAGGGGTTCAGCCCTAGCCAGCCGCGGCGCGCGTTGCGATCAGGCTCCACGGCAGCTTTTGCCGCGGCTGGCAATCAGCGTCACCTCATCGGTCGCGACCGATGAGGTCGTCGCCGACCTAGTGGCGGCCGCCTGCAAGAAGTAGTGCGCGTGCCGAGCAGCCGTTCCTCGCGGGTCCGCTGCTTCCGGCCGGAGCGTTGGACCCACGTCTGGCCCGTGTGATGCCAGGCGTTTACGGCTGGCCGGTCAGCACCGGAGGACCATCGCAAGCACGGCAGCGCAGCGTCCTGCGAGGGGCCGTACCCGATTGCGCCCAGAGCGGCCCCCACCGGTCGGGACCCGGTCCGGAGCGTGCCGGCTACGCGCCCGTCGTCACCGGGAGGTCCGAGGGCAGGCCCCACTCGCTCCACGAGCCGTCGTACACCGCCAGCTCCCCGTACCCCGCGAGCTCGGCGCCCAGCGCCAGCACGCACGCCGTCACCCCCGACCCGCAGCTGAAGTAGAGCTTCTCCCGGTCCCCGGCCAGTTCCGCGAACCGCTCGCGCAGCCGTGCCGCCGGCAGCATCCGGCCCCCGTCCTGCACCTCGCCGAACGGCAGGTTCAGCGCCCCCGGCATGTGCCCGCCGCGCAGCCCCGGGCGCGGCTCCGGCGCCGTACCGGCGAACCGCTCCCGGGTCCGCGCGTCGAAGACGGCCGAGCCCGGGTCGGCGAGCGCGGCCCGCACCTCCGCGGCGCCCACCAGCACCCCGGGCCGCGGCCGCGCCGTGAAGTCGCCCCGCCGCGGGGCGGGCGCCGGCACCCCGGTCTCCACCGGCAGCCCGGCCGCCTCCCACGCGGGCAGCCCGCCGTCCAGCACCGCCGCCCGGTCGAAACCCATGGCCCGCAGCATCCAGCGGGCCCGGGCGCTGGAGTACACGCCGGCCGCGTCGTAGACCACCACCGAGTCGGCGTCGTCCACCCCGAGGGCCCGCAGCTCCTCCGTGAAGGCGTCCGCGCCCGGCATCGAGTGCGGCACCGGGTTCGAGTGGTCGGAGAGGGCGCCGTCGATGTCGAAGGGCCGGGCGCCGGGCACCCGGCGGCCCACGCCCCGGTGGACGCCCACCGACGCGTCGAGGACGACGAGGTCCGGGTCGCCCAGGTGGGCCGAGAGCCAGTCGGGGTCGATCAGAGGGCCAAAGGGCATGGCGCGCAACCTTCGTTCGAAGACCGGACGATCAAGATCGCAGCGCCCCGCGCGCACTGTCAACGGTCGTGGGGGTGCTCGGCATCGGCCAGCACACCGGCCGACCGGAGCCGGTTCAGCGTGCGGTGCTCGTGGACCAGCCGGCCCACCAGCGCGCCGCCGTAGACCACGAACCCCACGCCGACCAGCCAGGACTGCACCACCAGCAGGGTGCCGAAGGCCCCGTACGTCACGGCGTTCGAGGCGATCAGGGGGGAGAACACCAGCTGCGAGAACACCCGGAGCCCCAGCAGCCCGAGCGTGGTGGCCACCGCCCCCGGCAGCAGGGCCCGCCACTTCACCCGGCCGCCCAGCAGCAGCCGCTGCGAGGCCCAGAAGAACAGACAGGTGCTCAGCGTGTCGGCCGTACCGGCCAGCAGCGTGCCGGCGAGCCCCTGGGTGGGCGAGGACACCGCGATCAGCACCCCGAGGAAGGCGATCAGCAGCGCCAGCCAGACCACGTGCCGCCACATGGTGTGCCAGCGGGCGGTGGGCAGGTCCCACACCTTCTCGTACCCCGTCTGGACGGCCGAGCCGAAGGTGAGGCCGAAGACCGTCAGGGCCGCCAGACCGAAGGCGGTGGTCCGCTCCAGGGCCTGGCCGCCCGCCCCGAAGAGGAGCTCCACCTGCCGGCGCGACCCCTCCGAGACGCCCAGGGCCTGGGCGAGCCACCGCCCGAACCCCTGGAAGCTGTCGGGCGCGGCGGCCGCCACGACGATCAGCAGCGGGATGAGCGTGAGGAACCCGAGCGCCGCGAACCCCATGGCCCGGTGCATCAGCTCCATCTCGCGGCCCCGGCTCCAGGCCAGTCCGGCGGGGGAGGCCACCACCCTGTCGTGGAGGCGCCGGAGCCGGTGCGGGTGGTCCGCGGCGCCCGACGTCTTCGAAGTCACGACACCTGACTACCCCAAACCTCCCCATACCTGGCCGAACGCGCAGCCGTACGGGTGGATCACGGCGGCGCCCGCTCCCGTCGCCGGCCCCTCCCGCGCTCACCCCTGGCGGCGCAGGTCCACCAGCCGCCTGATCTTCCCGACCGACCGCTCCAGCGTCTCGGGGTCCACGATCTCCACGGCGACCGAGACGCCCACGCCCTCCTTCACCGCGTGCACCACCGAGGCCGCCGCGGCCGCCCGCTCGGCCGCCGTCGCGTCCCGCCGCGCCTCCGCCCGCACGGTCAGCGCGTCCATCCGGCCCTCCCGGGTCAGCCGCAGCTGGAAGTGCGGGGCGACACCCGGCGTACGCAGCAGGATCTCCTCGATCTGGGCCGGATAGAGGTTCACCCCGCGCAGGATGATCATGTCGTCGCTGCGACCGGTGATCTTCTCCATCCGGCGGAACGCCGGCCGTGCCGTGCCCGGCAGCAGCCGCGTCAGGTCCCGGGTGCGGTACCGGACCACCGGCATGGCCTCCTTCGTGAGCGAGGTGAACACGAGCTCCCCGTGCTCGCCGTCCGGCAGCACCTCGCCGGTGACCGGGTCGACCACCTCGGGCAGGAAGTGGTCCTCCCAGACGTGCAGCCCGTCCTTGGTCTCGACGCACTCCTGCGCCACGCCGGGGCCGATCACCTCGGACAGCCCGTAGATGTCCACCGCGTCGATGGCGAGGCGGTCCTCGATCTCCCGGCGCATCTCCTCGGTCCACGGCTCGGCCCCGAAGATGCCGGTCCGCAGCGAGGTGGCGCGCGGGTCGACGCCCTGGCGCTCCATCTCGTCGAGCAGGGTCAGCATGTAGGAGGGGGTGACCATGATGATCTCGGGCCGGAAGTCCTGGATCAGCCGGACCTGGCGCTCGGTCATGCCGCCGGAGGCGGGGATCACGGTGCAGCCGAGCCGCTCGGCGCCGTAATGCGCGCCGATGCCTCCGGTGAAGAGCCCGTAGCCGTACGCGACGTGCACCTTGTGGCCGGGGCGGCCGCCCGCCGCCCGGATCGAGCGGGCCACCACGTCGGCCCACATGTCCAGGTCCCGCTCGGTGTAGCCGACCACGGTCGGCTGCCCGGTCGTGCCGCTGGAGGCGTGGATCCGGCGCACCTCCGACTCGGGGACGGCGAACATCCCGAACGGGTAGTTCGCCCGCAGGTCGGCCTTGGTGGTGAAGGGGAAGCGCGCCAGGTCCGCCAGGGACCCCAGGTCCTCGGGGCGCACCCCGGCCTTGTCGAAGGACTCGCGGTAGTGCGGCACGCGGGCGTACGCGTGGCGCAGCGTCTCCCGCAGCCTCGTCAGCTGGAGGGCCTCCAGCTCCTCGCGGCCGAGCCGCTCCGCCGGGTCCAGCAGATCCGTCATGGAGGACGTCTCCCATCGAAAACGGACGACCGATCATTCGGTACGGGTCGTGGAGGCCCAGTAATCCAGCCGCCCGCGCCCCCTGGCAAGGGGTGGTCGGGCGGTACCTGAAGTCGGCGCCCCCCGCGGCCGCGGCGACAGCCGGACGGCCGGGGCCGGCGTGACGGCGGCCGGGGCCACCGAACCGCCTGTTGCGGCCCGCGCACCGCCCCGGACAGGATGACCGGCATGATCGTCCCCACCTCCCACGACCACCGGGCCTCCCACGAGCCCCAAAGCTCCCACGACCCCCAGCCCTCCCACGGCGCCTACGCCTCGTACGCCTCCTGTGACGGCACCCGGCTCGCGTACCGCGCGGCCGGCGCCGGCGACCCCGGCCGGCCGCTTGTCTGCCTGCCGGGCGGCCCGATGCGGGCCGCCGAGTACCTCGGGGACCTGGGCGGCCTCACCGCGCACCGGCGGCTGGTCCTGGCGGACGCCCGCGGCACCGGCGGCTCCGAAGTGCCGGCCGACCGGGGCACGTACCGGGTGGACCGCCAGGTGGCCGACGTCGAGGCGCTCCGGGTCCACCTCGGCCTGGAGCGGATGGACCTGCTCGCGCACTCGGCCGCCGGGAACCTGGCTCTGCTGTACGCCGCCGCGCACCCGGAGCGGATCCGCCGCCTGGTCCTCGTCACCCCCAATGCCTGGACCGTGGGCCTCGGCGCCACGCCGGAGCAGCGGCTGGAGGCGGCCCGGGAGCGGCGGGGCGAGCCGTGGTTCGAGGAGGCGTACCCCGCCTTCGAGCGGCTCTGGGCCGAGGGCGCGTGGTCGGACCTGGTGGTGCCGTTCTTCTACGGGCGCTGGGACGCGGCCGCCGCCGCCCACGCGGAGCGCGAGGAGGAGCAGTTCAACGAGGAGGCCGCGGAGGTCTACCGCGACGGGGCCGCGTACGACCCGGCGGCGGTCCGCGCGGCGCTCGCCCGCCTGGGCGCGGAGGTCCTGGTGCTGGCGGGGGAGCGCGACGGCGCCCCGCGCCCCGCCGTGGCCCGGGAGCTGGCCTCGCTGTTCCCCGCGGGGCGCTGCGAGGTGCAGCCGGGGGCGGCGCACTTCCCGTGGCTGGACGACCCGGAGTGGTTCGCCGGCCGGGTCGAGGCCTTCCTCGCGGGCTGACGCGCGCCCCACGCGCACCGCGCGCCCGGCCCGCCCGCCCGACGCGCCCCACGCCGACGTGTGGCCCCGGCACCGGCCGGGGGCCACACGTGGTCACGGGAGTCGGGAGTCGGGAGCCCGGAGTCAGCCGTCCGGCATGAAGAGCCCGGCGTCACGGCGCCCCGGGCCCTGCGTGAGCAGCCCGCGTCACCCCGCCGCGTCCGCCGTGGTCGCCACCTCGCGCGCCCAGCGGTAGTCGGCCTTGCCGCTCGGGGAGCGCTGGATGGTGTCGGTCACCACCAGCTGGCGGGGGATCTTGTAGCCGGCCAGCCGGGTGCGGCAGTGGGCCTGGATGTCGTCGAGGGAGGGCACCGGGGCGCCCGCCCGTACCTGCACCACCGCGGCCACGTGGCTGCCCCACTTCGGGTCGGGCACCCCGGCGACCAGCGCGTCGTACACGTCGGGGTGGGACTTCAGGGCCTGCTCGACCTCCTCGGGGTACACCTTCTCGCCCCCGGTGTTGATGCACTGCGAGCCCCGGCCCAGCACGGTGACGATGCCGTCCTCGTCGACGGTGGCCATGTCGCCCAGCAGCACCCACCGCTCCTCGCCGCGCCGGAAGAAGGTCTCGGCGGTCTTGGCCGGGTCGTTGTAGTACCCGAGCGGTACGTGGCCGCGCTGCGCCAGCCGGCCGACCTCGCCCACCGCCACCGGCTCGTGGCCGACCGGGTCGACCACCATGGTCCGTTCGTTGACCTCCAGCCGGAAGCCCTTCTCCGGGCTGGAGTCGTCCGTCGCCCGGCCGTTGGAACCGGACTCGGAGGAGCCGAAGTTGTTGAGCAGCAGCACGTTCGGGACGAGCCGCTGGAACTCGGCCCGCACCGAGTCCGACATGATCGCGCCGGACGAGGAGACGCTGAAGAGCGACGACAGGTCGGTGCCCTTGAGCGGTCCGTTCAGGGCGTCGATCAGGGGGCGCAGCATCGCGTCGCCCACCAGGGAGACGCTGGACACCTTCTCCTTCTCGATGGTGCGGAGCACCTCCTCGGGCACGTACTTGCGGTGGATGACGATCCGCTGCCCGTAGTTGAACGCCACGAAGGAGGTGAGGGTGGAGGTGCCGTGCATCAGCGGGGGAGCGGGGAAGAAGGTGAGTCCGGCGCCCTTGGCGGCGACCCGCTTGGCCAGCTCCTCCGGCCGCTTGACCGGCTCGCCCGACGGCTCGCCGCCGAACAGGCCCGCGAAGAAGAGGTCCTCCTGGCGCCACATCACGCCCTTGGGCATGCCCGTGGTACCGCCGGTGTAGATGATGAACAGGTCGTCGGGGGAGCGGGGCGGGAAGCCGCGGCCGGGCGCGCCGGCCGCCTCCGCGTCCGGGTACGACACGGGCGCGACGGCGGGCTCCGGGGCGCCCTCGGGGGCGTCGCCCACGCGGATCAGGTGCCTGAGCTTCGTGGTCTGCGGCAGCGCGGCCGCCACCCGCCCGGTGAACTCCCCGTCGAAGACGAGCGCGGCGAGGTCGGCGTCCTTGTAGAGGTAGACCAGCTCCTCCTCCACGTACCGGTAGTTGACGTTCACCGGCACCAGGCGGGCCTTGAGGCAGGCCAGCACGGTCTGGAGGTACTCGACGCCGTTGTAGAGGTGCAGGCCCAGGTGCTCGCCCGGCCGCAGGCCGCTGTCGATGAGGTGGTGGGCGAGGCGGTTGGCCGCCGTGTCCAGCTCGCGGTAGGTGAGGCGGCGCTCGACACCGGTGCCGGGGTGGTCGACGTACACGAGCGCCTCGCGGTCCGGGACCACGTCGACGACCGACTCGAACAGGTCGGCAAGGTTGTACTCCACCGTTCCTCCTGACCCCGGAAATGGCGTGGGCGGTGCTGTCTGTGGGCTGCTCGGCGGACATTAGAGCGCCGGTCACCCCAAGTGGGAAGGGCACCGGGCAAGAAATCTGACTGCCTGTCAGAAAACCCTTGCCCCCGACCCCGCCCTCCTGCAACCTGTTCTAGGTCTTGAGACGGGAGGACGGCAATGGGTGGGACGGAACACCTCACCGTGGAGCGGCGCGGCGCCACGCTGGTGCTCACGATGAACCGGCCGGAGGCGAAGAACGCGCTCTCGCTGCCGCTGCTGGTCGGGCTCTACGACGGCTGGCTGGCGGCCGACGAGGACGACGAGGTCCGCTCGGTCGTCCTCACCGGCGCGGGCGGTGACTTCTGCGCCGGCATGGACCTGAAGGCCCTCGCCGGCAGGGGAATGGCGGGCGACCACTACCGCGACCGCCTCAAGGCCGACCCGGACCTGCACTGGAAGGCGATGCTCCGCCACCACCGGCCCCGCAAACCGGTCATCGCGGCCGTCGAGGGCTACTGCGTGGCCGGCGGCACCGAGATCCTCCAGGGCACCGACATCCGCGTCGCCGCCGCATCCGCCACCTTCGGGCTCTTCGAGGTCAAGCGCGGCCTCTTCCCCATCGGCGGCTCCACCGTCCGCCTCCAGCGGCAGATCCCCCGCACCCACGCCCTGGAGATGCTCCTGACCGGCCGCCCCTACAGCGCCGCCGAGGCCGCCGCCGTGGGACTGGTCGGACACGTCGTCCCGGACGGCACCGCCCTGGACAAGGCCCTGGAGATCGCCGAGCAGATCAACGCGTGCGGCCCGCTCGCGGTCGAGGCCGTCAAGGCCTCCGTGTACGAGACCGCCGAGCTGACCGAGACCGAGGGCCTCGCGAGCGAACTCACCCGCGGCTGGCCCGTCTTCGACACCGCCGACGCGAAGGAGGGCGCCCGCGCCTTCGCCGAGAAGCGCCCCCCGGTCTACCGCCGCGCCTAGGCCGTGTCCGGATCCGGCCGTCCCCCAGAAGGAGCCCCGCCACCGTGACCGAGATACTCAGCGCACCGCTCGTCGTCGAATTCCCCTTCACCCGCTCCCTCGGGCCCGTCCAGAGCGCCTTCCTCACCGGACTGCGCGAGCGGACCGTGCTCGGCGTGAAGGCCTCCGACGGCACCGTCCTCGTCCCGCCCGTGGAGTACGACCCCGCCACCGCCGCCGAGCTGCGCGAACTGGTGGAGGTCGGCACCACCGGCACCGTCACCACCTGGGCCTGGAACCCCGCACCCCGCCCCAACCAGCCCCTCGCCACCCCCTTCGCCTGGGTGCTGGTCCGCCTCGACGGCGCGGACACCGCCCTGCTGCACGCCCTCGACGCGCCCGGACCCGACGCCGTCTCCACCGGCATGCGGGTCCGCGTCCGCTGGGCCGCCGAACGCACCGGCGCCATCACCGACATCGCCTGCTTCGAGCCGTACGAGGACGGAGCCGCGGCCCCGGAAACGGACACCGGCACCACCGCCGGAGCCACCCCCCACACCGGCGCCTTCGACGACCCCGTCACCGGCATCGTCGCCGAGGCCCGCCTCGACTACACCTACAGCCCCGGCCGCGCCCAGACCGCCTACCTCGCCGCCCTCTCCGAGCGCCGCACCGTCGGCGAACGCTGCCCCTCCTGCACCAAGGTGTACGTGCCGCCCCGCGGCGCCTGCCCCACCTGCGGGGTCGCCACCACCGACCGCGTCGAGGTCGGCCCCCGCGGCACCGTCACCACCTTCTGCATCGTCAACATCAAGGCCAAGAACCTCGACATCGAAGTGCCCTACGTCTACGCGCACATCGCCCTCGACGGCGCCGGCCTCGCCCTGCACGGCCGGATCGGCGGGATCCCGTACGACCAGGTCCGCATGGGCCTGCGGGTGGAACCCGTGTGGACCGACGGCGGCCGCTACCCCGACCACTACCGCCCCACCGGCGAACCGGACGCCGAGTACGACGCCTACAAGGAGCTGTTGTGATGCCCGACGCCACACGTGACATTGCAATAGTGGCCTTCGCCCAGAGCGACCACCGGCGCCGCACCGACGACCTCAGCGAGGTCGAGATGGTGATGCCCGTCCTCCACGACGTGCTGGCCCAGACCGGCCTCACCGCCGGCGAGATCGGCTTCACCTGCTCGGGCTCCAGCGACTACCTCGCCGGCCGCGCCTTCTCCTTCACCATGACCCTCGACGGCGTCGGCGCCTGGCCGCCCATCTCCGAGTCCCACGTCGAGACGGACGGCGCCTGGGCCCTCTACGAGGCCTGGGTCAAACTCCTCACCGGCGAGGCCGACACCGCCCTCGTCTACTCCTACGGCAAGTCCTCGCCCGGCTCCGTGCGCGACGTCCTCACCCGCCAGCTCGACCCCTACTACGTCGCCCCCCTCTGGCCCGACTCGGTCGCCCTCGCCGCCCTCCAGGCCCAGGCCCTCATCGACGCGGGCGACACCGACGAGCCGGCCCTCGCGGCCATCGCCACCCGCAGCCGCACCGCCGCCGAGACCAACCCGCACGCCCAGCTCCGCGGCCCCCGCCCCGCCGGCGACCGGCAGGCCGGCCCGCTGCGCACCGCCGACTGCCCGCCCATCGGCGACGGCGCCGCCGCCGTCATCCTCGCCGCCGGCGACACGGCCCGCCGGCTCTGCGCCCGCCCCGCCTGGATCCGCGGCATCGACCACCGCATCGAGGCCCACTCCCTCGGCGTGCGCGACCTCACCGACTCGCCGTCCACCCGCCTCGCCGCCGAGCGGGCCGGCGCCTTCGACCGCCCCGTCGACACCGCCGAACTCCACGCGCCCTTCACCTCGCAGGAGGTCGTCCTGCGCAAGGCCCTCCGGCTGGACGACGCGGTGACCGTCAACCCCTCCGGCGGCGCCCTCGCCGCCAACCCGATGATGGCCGCCGGCCTGATCCGGATCGGCGAGGCGGCCGCCCGCATCCAGCGCGGCGAGTCCCACCGCGCCCTCGCCCACGCCACCTCCGGCCCCTGCCTCCAGCAGAACCTGGTCGCGGTCCTCGAAGGAGACCCCGGTGAGTAAAGAACCAGTGGCCGTCGTCGGGATCGGCCAGACCAAGCACGTCGCCGCCCGGCACGACGTCTCCATCGCCGGCCTGGTCCGCGAGGCCGCCCAGCGCGCCCTCGACGACGCCGAGCTGACCTGGGCGGACATCGACGCCGTCGTCATCGGCAAGGCCCCCGACTTCTTCGAGGGCGTGATGATGCCGGAGCTGTACCTGGCCGACGCCCTCGGCGCGGTCGGCAAGCCCATGCTCCGCGTCCACACCGCCGGCTCCGTCGGCGGCTCCACCGCCCTGGTGGCCGCCAACCTGGTGGCCGCGCGGGTGCACCGTACCGTCCTCACCCTCGCCTTCGAGAAGCAGTCCGAGTCCAACGCCATGTGGGGCCTGTCCCTGCCCGTGCCCTTCCAGCAGCCGCTCCTCGCCGGCGCCGGCGGCTTCTTCGCCCCGCACGTCCGCGCGTACATGCGCCGCACCGGCGCCCCCGACACCGTGGGCTCCCTCGTCGCCTACAAGGACCGCCGCAACGCCCTCAAGAACCCCTACGCCCACCTCCACGAGCACGACATCACCCTGGAGAAGGTGCAGGCCTCCCCGATGCTCTGGGACCCCATCCGCTACTCGGAGACCTGCCCCTCCTCCGACGGCGCCTGCGCCATGGTCCTCACCGACCGCGCGGGCGCCGCCCGCGCCCCGCACCCGCCGGCCTGGATGCACGGCGGCGCCATGCGCAGCGAGCCCACCCTCTTCGCCGGCAAGGACTTCGTCTCCCCGCAGGCCGGCAAGGACTGCGCCGCCGACGTCTACCGGCAGGCCGGCATCACCGACCCCCGCCGCCAGATCGACGCGGTCGAGATGTACGTGCCGTTCTCCTGGTACGAGCCGATGTGGCTGGAGAACCTCGGTTTCGCCGAGGAGGGCGAGGGCTGGAAGCTCACGGAGTCCGGGGTGACCGAAATCGACGGCGACCTGCCGGTCAACCCGTCCGGCGGGGTGCTCTCCACCAACCCGATCGGCGCCTCCGGCATGATCCGCTTCGCCGAGGCCGCCCTCCAGGTCCGCGGCCGGGCCGGGGAACACCAGGTGGACGGGGCGCGGCGGGCCATGGGCCACGCGTACGGGGGCGGCGCGCAGTTCTTCTCGATGTGGCTGGTGGGGTCCGAACAGCCCACGAGCTGAGGGCGGTCGGCGTGTGGGGGGCGTGCGGGCGGCGTCCGGCGGCGGCCTGTCCGCCGCCGGACCCGCTCGCTACCCTGACCCCCGGGACGACGCGACCGGAGGGAGCCAGCATGACCACGCAGCCGCTGACCGGGTGGGACAAGCCGGAGCTGGACCTGAGCAACGCGCACTGGCGGTCGGGCAGCCAGGGGGCGGGCGACGTCCAGATCGCGTTCGTCGAGGGCTTCATCGCCCTGCGCAACAGCGAGCGGCCCGAGAGCCCGTCGCTGATCTTCGCCCCGGACGAATGGCGTGCCTTCGTCCGGGGCGCGCAGGAAGGCGAGTTCGACCTGACGTGATGTGACGTGACGTGACCCCGGGCGGTCCGCCCGTGGCCTCAGGAGGCCGCGCGGCTGGCCGCCTCGGCCTGGGCGATGGCCTCGGCGTCGCTCTCCGCGAGGGCGAGGGCGACACCGAAGGCCTGGGCGATGTGGCCGGCCGCGGACATGACGCGTGCGGTGCCCACGACGGGTGCGATCGCGACCAGGAGGTCCTGGAGCTGCTCGACCGTGAACCCGGCCTTCGCCGCGGGGTCGATGTGCGCCAGGTACGAGATGGCCGGCGCGTCCATGGCCACCAGCGCGGCGATGCGGCTGAGGATCAGCGTGTGCCGGTCCATGTGGCAGTGCTCGATGGAGTCGATCGTCATCGCGGCGATCGTGTCGAGTACGGGGGTGTCGAACTCAGGTGCAGTGGCCATGACGGGACCGCCTTCCGGTTCCGGTGCGGGGGAGGGGAGAGGGGAGAGGGGAGGGGGAGGGAGGGGGGAGGACGAGCCGGACGGCCACCCGCAGCGCGGGGTCTCCCCTCGTGTGCCCGGCGGTGACCCGTCAAGCGTAGGCACCGTCACGCGGTGACGCGCGCCGAGACGGTGTCCCGTCCGGGGGGGCTGCCCGGTCTGCCGTCCGGGGTGCGGCCGGGGTGCGGCCGGGGTGCGGCCGGGGTGCGGCCGGGGTGCGGCCGGGTGTGGCGGGTGTGGCGGGTGTGGCGGGTGTGGTGTCCGGGGTGTGCCGGGTGTGCCGCCGATGTGCCCGTTCGGCGTGCTGCCGGGTGTGGCGTCCGGGGTGTGCGGCCGGGTGTCGTCCGCCGCCCCCGGAGGCGTACCGGACGCGGCGTTCGTATCCGTCGTGTATCGGCGGGCGCTCGGTCACCCATCAGCCCGTACCGCCGGGCCCCGTGGCGGGCTGAGCGCGTCCCTCACCTGCCCTATCGTTCCTTCCATGTCCGCACCCACCCCGGCCCCGGCTCCTCCCGTACGCGTGCTGCTGGTCGAGGACGACGACCTGATGCGCCGGTCCTTCGGCGTCGCTCTGGAGCGCTACGGGTACGAGGTGCGGGCGGCCGCCGACGGGCTCACCGGGCTGGAACTCTTCCGCGAGCACCCGTTCGACCTGCTGATCCTGGACGTGATGCTGCCCGGCCTGGACGGCATCGGCCTGTGCCGCCGGGTCCGCGAGACCAGTCTGGTGCCGGTGCTGATGATGTCCGCCCGCGGCGACGGCCTCGACGTGGTCGCCGGCCTGGAGTCCGGCGCGGACGACTACGTGGTCAAGCCCGTCGACACGTACGTCCTCGTGGCCCGCATCCGCTCGCTCCTCAGACGCGCCACCTACGCGCCCGCCCCCGTACCCGGGGCGAACCCGGGCGACGCGGCCCCTCCCGAGGACGGCCTGCTGGAGTTCGGGGACCTCACCGTCGACACCGCCGGCATGGAGGTGGCCGTCGCCGGGCAGCCCGTCGCCCTGACTCCGACCGAGCTGAAGCTGCTGCTGGAGTTCGCCGCGCACCCCGGCGTCGTCCTGGAGCGCCACACCCTGCTGCGCAACGTCTGGGAGTACGGCTGGGACGGCGACAGCCGGGTGGTGGACCTGTGCGTGCAGCGGCTGCGCAGGAAACTCGGCCGGGACCGCATCGAGACGGTCCGCGGCTTCGGCTACAAGCTGAGGCGCTGACCGCCGTGCCCGCGTACGACCCTCCGCGCCGCGGCCGCGGCTCCCTCCGCTGGAAGATCGCCGCCCTCGCCACGGCCGCCGCCTGCCTGGTCGCGGCGGCCGTCGGCGTCCTGGTGCACCTGTGGACCGCCCGGGACATCCGCGACCGGGCGCACCGCGAGGCCTTCAACGGCGTGTACTCGGCCATGCAGGTGTACCGGCGCACCGGCACCCTCGCCGGCGGCGCCGAACTCGACCCGGACGACCTCCCCGCCGCGCTCCGGCGGCCCGCCGACGCGGAGCGGCACACCGCCGTGGACGAGACCGTCGACGGGAACGCCGGGCCCACCGTCTGGGCCGCCCAGCGCACCGGCGGCCCCGGCAGCCCCGTGCTCGCCGTCCAGGTCAACCTCAACCCGGAACTGCACAACCTGCGCCGCCTCGACCTCACCGTCGCCGTCGCCTCGCTGATCGCGCTCGCCGCCGCCGTCCCCCTCTCGGTCTACGGGGCCGGCCTGCTCGCCCGCCGGCTGCGGGCGGTCTCCGAGACGGCGGGCCGGATCTCCGCCGGGGACCTCGACGCCAGGACCGGACCCGTCAAGGGCGGCGACGAGGTGGCCGAGATCGCCGCCACCGTCGACCTGATGGCCGACAGCCTCAGCCGCCGGCTGCGTACCGAGCGCCGCTTCACCGCCGACGTCGCCCACGAACTGCGCACGCCCGTCGGCGGCCTGCTCGCCGCCGCCGACCTGCTGCCGGCCGGCGAGACCGAGGACCTCCTGCGGGCCCGGGTACGGGACCTGCGCGGCCTGGTCGAGGACCTGCTGGAGATCTCCCGCCTTGACGCCGGCGCCGAGCGGCCCGTACGCGCCCGGGTGCCGCTCGGCGCCGTGGTCGCCGAGGCCGTGGGCCGTACCGGCCTTTCCGCCGAGGTCGTGGTGACGGGGGGCGGTGGGGGTGGGGGTGCGGGTGCTGGTGCGGGTGTGGGTGCGGGTGGTGAGATCGTCGAGACCGATCCGCGGCGCCTGGAGCGGATCGTCGGCAACCTCGTCGTCAACGCCCACCGGCACGGCGGCACCCCGGTGCGGGTCACGGTCGAGGGCCGCACCGTCGTCGTGCGGGACCACGGCCCAGGCTTCCCCCAGCAGTTGCTGCGTGACGGCCCGCGCCGCTTCCACACCGGTGCGGAGGAGCGGGGCACGGGCCATGGCCTGGGCCTCACCATCGCCCTGGGCCAGGCGGCGGTGCTCGGGGCCCGGCTGGTCCTGGACAACGCCGGGGACGGCGGGGCTGTGGCCACCTTGACGTTGCCGGGGTGAGGGGCGGGTGGTCTGGTGCCTTGTCGGGGTGGTGGGCGGGTGGTCTGGTGCTTTGTCGGGGTGGTGGGCGGGTGGCCTGGTGCTTTGTCGGGGTGGTGGGCGGGTGGCCTGATGCTTTGTCGGGCTGGTGGGCGGGTGGCCTGGTGCCGGCTGGCTTTGTGCCCTGACGCCTGGTGCCGGCTCGCCTCGTGCCCTGGCGGCCGGGTGCCCCGGCGCGGGGCCGCCTCGTGGTGCGTGGGTCCCCTCGGTGCTTGACGGGGTGCGGCCTGCAGGCCCAGCGGCAGGCCCACCCCTGGGGCTTCGGGGCTTCGCCCTGGCCTTCGGCCACCCCAGGCCCGGGCCTGCCTCCGGACCAGCCTGCCACACCCCGTCAAGCACCTCCCCCACGCACCACGAGGCGGCGGCGGTGGCGAGGTGCTCAGCCCGGATGACCTCACCCTCGGCTTTCTTTACTGCCGGGCACGTTTCCGCGGAGGCGATACACGGCTGAGCGTGGGGCGATACGCGGCCGCCCAGGTTTGGATACATCCCCCCGACACCCTTCGACGTGCACACCCACCGCACGTCCGAAGAGGAGTCCCCGTGACCGCTGGCGCCTTCGCCCCGCACCCGACACCCGGGATCGCCGCCGCAACCACCGACCTGTCGAAGGTCTACGGCACCGGGGATGCCCGCGTCGTCGCCCTGGACCGGGTCAGCATCTCGTTCAGGGAGGGTGAGTTCACGGCGATCATGGGCCCCTCCGGGTGCGGCAAGTCCACACTGATGCACTGCGCCGCCGGCCTCGACCAGGCCAGTTCGGGATCCGTGCGCATCGGTACCACCGAACTCGCCACCCTTGACGACCGCCGCCTCACCCGGCTGCGCCGGGACCGGATCGGCTTCATCTTCCAGGCGTTCAACCTGATGCCCACCCTGACCGCCCTGGAGAACATCACGCTCCCGATGGACCTCGCCGGCCGCGCCCCCGACCGGCGGTGGCTGGACCGGGTGATCGGCATGGTCGGCCTGTCCCAGCGGCTGGACCACCGGCCCGCCCAGCTCTCCGGCGGCCAGCAGCAGCGCGTCGCGGTGGCCCGCGCCCTCGCTTCGCGGCCCGCGATCGTCTTCGGCGACGAGCCCACCGGCAACCTCGACTCCCGGTCCGGGGCGGAGGTGCTCGGCTTCCTCCGCGACTCCGTGCGCGAGCTCGGCCAGACCGTCGTCATGGTCACCCACGACCCCGTGGCCGCCGGGTACGCCGACCGCGTCGTGTTCCTCTCCGACGGCCGGCTCGTCGACGAGATCTCCCACCCCACCCCCGACCGGGTGCTGGACCTGATGAAGACCCTCGACCCCCGCACGGAAAGCACCCCATGCTGAAGACAGCCCTGCGCAACCTGCTCGCGCACAAGGCGCGCCAGCTCATGACCGTCCTCGCGGTGTGCCTCGGCGTCGCACTGGTCACCGGCACCCTGGTGTTCGCCGACACCACCGCCGAGGCCCACCGCGCCGCCCAGTCCCGCAACTTCGCCGGTATCGCCGTCACCGTCACGGCGAAGGATCCCGAGCCCGGCGCCCCCGCGGAGCCGGGGGGCAGCGCCCTCGACGACGCGCTCGTACGGAAGCTCTCCGCCGTGCCCGGAGTCGCCGCGGTACGCCCCTCCGCCGACGGCGCCGCCGTCCTGAACGGCGCCGACCGTGCCCCGCTGCGGGTCCGCACCGGAGCGAACCTGGCCGCCGGATACGTACCCGGCACGGACGGCACCGACGACCGCTACCCGCTCGTCGAGGGCCGCGCCCCGCGGAACTCCGGCGAAGTGGCCCTCGACCGCGCCACCGCCGCCGCGGGCGGGCTCAAGACCGGAGACACCGTCACGCTCGCCGTCGACGGGCCGGTCCTGCGCAAGCGGCTCGTCGGCACCGTCACCACCACCGAACCCCGGGTCACGGCCGGCGGCACCCTCGCCCTGTTCGACAAGGCCACCGCCCAGGCGCTGTTCGCCGCCCCCGGCCGCTACACCGCCATCGACCTGACCGCCGCGCCCGGCACCGACGCGTACGAACTCGCCCGCCGGGTCGGCGAGGTGCTCCCGCCCGGCCGGGCCGAGGCCACCACCGGCACCGCGCAGGCCCAGCAGCAGGCCGTCCTCGTCGACACCCTCACCCGCGGCTACCAGAAGGTGCCGCTGGTCTTCGCCGGCGTCTCGCTCTTCATCGCCTCGTTCCTGATCGTCAACACCTTCACCATGGCCGTGGCCCGGCGCACCCGGGAGATCGCGCTGCTGCGGGCCGTCGGAGCGTCCCGCCGCCAGGTCGCCCGTACCGTCCTGCTCGAAGCGCTCCTGGTCGGACTCGCGGCCTCGGCCGCCGGCTTCGTGCTCGGCCTCGGCATCGCCGCCGCCCTGCCCACCGTCCTGAGCACGGCAGGCAACACCCTGCCCGAAGGCCCGCTGGTGATCGGGCCGGCCCCGGTCGCCGCCGCGCTCGCCGTGGGCGTCGGCGTCACCCTCCTCGCCGCCTGGCTGCCGTCCCGGCGCGCGGCACGCATCGCCCCCGTCGAGGCACTGCGCACCGCCGGGCAGCCGCCGTCCGCCGGCCGCTCCCGGGTCCGGGCCGCGACGGGATTCGCGCTCCTCGTGCTCGGCGGCGCCCGGCTGGCCTCCCTCTCCGGAGCGAAGGACGCCTCCGCCGACAACCTGGACGCGGCGATGCTGGGCTGCGGCCTGTTCATGGCCGGCCTGATCGTCCTCGCGCCGACGCTCGCCGCCCCCGTGATCCGCCTCACCGGGCGCCTGACCGGCCGCTTCGGGATCACCGGCCGGCTCGCCAGGGAGAACGCGCTGCGCGACCCGCGCCGTACCGCGGCCACCGCCGCCACCCTCCTGACCAGCACCGCCCTCGTCGCCGGGCTCGCCGTCACCGGCCACTCCGCCGGGCAGGCCCTCGACCGCCAGGCCGCCGCCGGCCTCGCCGCCGACTACGTGATCGGCTCCCGCACCCCCACCACCGGCGTGGACCCGGCGGCCGTCGGGCGGGTGGCCGGCGTACCCGGCGTACGCACCGCGAGTCCCGTCAGCGACGCGAACCTGACCGTCGGAGGCCAGGTACGGCAGATCTCCGGCGTCGACCCCGCCACCGTCGGCCAGGTCATGACGCTCCGCTTCCGCAGCGGCTCCGCCGACGACCTGGGACCCGGCCGCATCGCGGTCTCCGAGAGCCTCGCCCGCTCGGGCGGTCTGACCACCGGCGGCACCCTCACGGCGAGCATCGGCTTCCGCCAGGAGCCCCGGACGTACACGGTCGTGGGCGTCTACCAGGACAACCCGGTCGCCCAGGACGCGCTCGGAGCCCGCACGGAGGTCGCGCGCCAGGCCTTCAGGCCGGGCTCCGTCCAGCGGCTCCTCGTCCGCACCGACGCCGGCGCGGTCTCGGCCACCACCGAGGACCGGCTGCGGGCCGCGGTCGGCGACAGCCCGCTGCTGAAGGTGCAGGACCGCCGGGCCCTCGTCGACGAGGCCGCCGGCAGCATGGGCGACCTGCTCGACGTCATGTACGGGATGCTCGGCATCGGCCTGGTGATCTCCGCGCTCGGCATCGTCAACACCCTGGCCGTCTCGGTCGCGGAACGCACCCGTGAGATCGGCGCCCTGCGCGCCCTCGGCATGGACCGCGCCGGGGTCCGCCGCATGATCAGGCTGGAGGCGGTCACGGTCGCCGCGTACGGCACCCTCCTCGGCCTGGCGGGCGGCCTGGTCTGCGCCTGGGCGGTCGCGCCGCTGGCGAGCGGCGCGCTGGAGCACTACGCACCGTCCCTGCCCTGGGGGACCCTGCTGCTGGTGTGCGTGGCCTCCCTGACGATCGGCTGGCTCGCCGCGGCCGCACCGGCCCACCACGCCGCCCGCCTGCGCCCGCTGGAAGCAGCATCGGACACCTGACCGACCGTCCGGCTCCGACCGGCCCGTCCCGGACACGCCGCCACCGGCCGGGTCCGAAGGCCCCGCGACCCCGCCCCGCCCCCGCCATCGGCCCTGTGGCCGGCCCGCCCCCCGCCGGCCCGGTTCCGAGTGGCTGCGGCCGGGTGGGCGTCGGCCGCCTCAACGGGCGTGGCTCTGAGCCGGCCTGGCTGGGAGCGAGCACCGCTCCGATCGGCCCTGCGGCGGCCCGCCCCCGCCGGCGGCTCCGACTGGCCCGGACTCGACCGACGACCTCGACTCGCCCGGCCCGGGGTGTCCCGCTCGGGCGGCCGGGCGCCGCACGGCGGGCTGGGGCTGCCGGCCCCAGGCCGCCGGGGGCCGGTTGGAGGTCGAACGGGGTCAGGGGCCGCAGCCCGGGTGGACCCAGGGCTCCGGCCGGCCTCCACCGGCCGGAGCCCGCACCCCAGGCGGGCCGGCTCCTGGCAGGGCCGCCGGGCGCCGTGCACGGTGGGCGGGCAGTCGGCTGGCGCGGGTCACCCCGGCACCCGCGCCGCGCCCGGCCCCCGCGCCGCGCCCGGCCCCCGCGCCGCGCCCAGCACGCGCCGCGCCCGGCACCCGTGCCGCGCCCGGCACCCGTGCCGCGCCCGGCACCCGGGCACCCGCGCCGTGCGCCTCATCCCAGCAGCCTGGCCAGGTCCGCCGGCTCGCGGTAGTGCAGCCCGGTCATGCCCGCCCGCACGGCCGCCTCGACGTTCTCCTCGCGGTCGTCCACGAAGAGGCACCGCCCGGCCGGTACGCCGGCCCGCTCCAGGGCGATGGTGTAGATCTCCGGATCCGGCTTGGCCACGCCCACCTCCGCGCTGCTGACCACCGCGTGCGCGAGGTCGTCGATGCCCAGCGCGGCCAGGTCCTCGCGCAGCCACGGCGTGGCGTTCGTGACCAGCACCAGCGGGCGCACCGCTCGCGAGGCCCGCAGCAGCGCCACGACCTCGGGGTCGATCCGGGAGGGCGCGTACGCGAAGGCCCGCGCCAGCTCCGCCGGCACGTGCCGCGCGATGGCGTCGGTCCACTCCTCCCGGGTGATCCGGCCCAGCAGCAGCGGCAGGTCGACCTCCGGCGAGAACGCCACGGCGGCCGTGGTGCCCTCGGGGAGGCCCGCGGCCCGTTCCATCGCGCCGATGCCGTCCTCGTCGTAGAAGCGGATCACGCCGTCGAGGTCGCACAGCACCGCGTCGAACGCCCCGGCGGGCGGCCCCGCGGTCACCGGAGCCCCGCCGGGCCGGCGGCCGGACCGCCGGCCAGGCCGGCGAAGAACGCCCGTACGTTCGCGACCAGCAGGTCCGGGACCTTCAGCGCGGCGAAGTGGCCGCCCCGGTCGTACTCCGCCCACCGGACGGAGCGGTTCGTCCGCTTCGCGAACTTCGCCGCGATCAAGGCGAGTTGACCGGCCGGTGAGTCGGTCGGCGCGTACGCCGGCGTCGGCGGCCGGGTCGACTGGAGATCGGCGTAGCCCTGCCGCCCGCGCAGCCGGCCCCCGGTGCGCTCCCAGGAGGCCAGGGCACGGGCCCGTTCGCCCGGCGCCAGCGCGCCCGGCAGCAGGTTGAGGTGGACGCCCACCACCTCGTCCGGCCGGGTCCGGCCCAGCTCGCGGGAGATCGCGGCCCCCCGGTCCCCGCCCTGGACGCCGTACCGTTCGTACCCCAGCCGCCGCATCAGCTCGCCGAACACGGCCGCCACCCGCTTGAACTCCCGGCCCGGTGCGGTGGTCGGGCCGGAGAACCCGAAGCCGGGGATGCTCGGCAGCCCGGCCACCTCCTGGAATCCGACGATCGACGCCGGCCGGCCGTGCGTCATCGGCAGCGGCAGCGCGTCCGGCTCGGGGGAGCGCGGGTGCGCGAAGTGCACACGGGTCCCGTCGACGACCGTGGTGTACTGCGACCAGGCGTTGAGCCCGGCCTCCGCGGCCCGCCCGTCGTACGCGTGCCGCCAGTACGAGACGAGCGACCGCGGGTGTTCCCGCGGCACCCCGTACTCCCGTCCCACGTCCGAGAGTTCGTCCGGCCATCGGGTGAGGTCGAGGCGTTTGCGGAGGTCGTCCGGCACGGCCTGCGGGACGTCCACCCGAAACGGCAGGACGCTGTCGTTGATCATGATCGGATGCTAGACCGGCCACCGTCCCCGAGCGAGCCCCGGGACGGCGCCACCGCGGCCCCGCCGACCTGCCGCGCGAACGCGTCGACGGCCGGGCCGGGGGACGGCGCCTAGACTCGCCTGCCAAGACCGGCGAACAGGAGCCCGGCCCGGCGGGCCGGCGACGGAAGGGACTCCCCATGGCCGCGGTTCCCACCTACGACGACGTGGCGGCCGCCGCCGAGCGCATCGCGGGACACGCCCACCGCACCCCCGTGCTCCGCTCCCGGCTGGTCAACGAACAGCTGGGCCTCGACGTGGTGTTCAAGTGCGAGAACCTCCAGCGGATGGGCGCCTTCAAGTTCCGCGGCGCCTTCAACGCCCTCTCCCGCCTCACCCCCCACCAACGGGCCGCCGGCGTCGTCGCCTACTCCTCCGGCAACCACGCCCAGGCCATCGCCCTGGCCGCCCGCCTGCTGTCCGTGCCGGCCACCATCGTCATGCCCCACGACGCCCCGGCCGCCAAGGTGGCCGCCACCCGCGGCTACGGCGGACGGGTCGTCACGTACGACCGCTACACCGAGGACCGCGAGGAGATCGGCCGCACCCTCGCCGGGGAACGCGGGCTCACCCTCATCCCCCCGTACGACCACCCCGACATCATCGCCGGCCAGGGCACCGCCGCCAAGGAACTCCTGGAGGAGACCGGCCCCCTGGACGCCCTGTTCGTGCCCCTGGGCGGCGGCGGCCTGCTCTCCGGCACCACCCTCGCCGCCCGCGCCCTGGCCCCCGCCTGCCGGCTCGTCGGCGTCGAACCCGAGGCGGGCAACGACGCCCAGCGCTCCCTCGCCGAAGGCCGCATCGTCCACATCGACACCCCGAAGACCATCGCCGACGGCGCCCAGACCCAGCACCTCGGCGAACTCCCCTTCGCGATCCTGTCCCGCGAACGGCCCGAGATCGTCACCGCCACCGACGACCAACTCGTCGCATGCATGCGGCTGTTCGCCACCTACCTCAAGCTCGTCGTCGAACCCACCGGCTGCCTCGGCCTCGCCGCCCTGCGCACCATGGCCGACGGACTCCGCGGCGCCCGCGTCGGCGTCATCGTCTCCGGCGGCAACGTCGACCTCGACCGCTACGCCCGCCTCCTCACCGAACACCCCGCCCGCACGTAAGCTGCCCGCCATGAGCGGCGAACGCGACCTGACCACCCTCCTCGGCGGCATGCGCCCCGAACTCAACCCCGGCCAGTACGTCTTCTGCACCATCCCCGGCCGGGCCGTACCCCCCGGCCTGCACCCCGTGGCCACCGTCCGCGAGTCCGAAGGCCTCACCCTCGTCCTGCCCCGGTCCGAGGCCGACGAGGAGCACCTGCCCTACGACTACGTGGCCGGCTGGATCACCCTGCGCGTCCACTCCGCCCTCGACGCCGTCGGCCTCACCGGCGCCTTCGCCCGCGAACTCGCCACCGCCGGAATCAGCTGCAACGTCATCGCCGGGTACCACCACGACCACCTCTTCGTCCCCGACGACCGCGCCGCCGAGGCCGTCCGCGTCCTCGAAGCCCTCGCGGCCCGCTCCACCCCGTAGCCCCCACCGCCCCACCCGCGGACGGCCCCCGAACGCTCCTCGAAGGCACCACGAACGACCCACGGACGACCCGCGGACGGCCCGCCCGAAAGAAGATCAGATCTTTCCGCGACAGTGGGCTCCCCCCACGCCCCCACGCGCGTACGCTGAACCACCTGAACAGCCCGCGTGTCGGGCGCACCGGCGCACGACCCGGCGTGGGGGGTACCACGATGACGCAGCACACGAGCCGCTTCCGACGGGCACTCTTCGAACGCGAGGTCGAACTGGCCACCGTGGACGAGGCACTGGACCAGCTCCTCGGCACCGACGGCGCACCCACCGGCGCCCTCCTGGCCTTCGCCGCGCCCGCCGGACTCGGCAAGACCACCCTCCTCGCGGAAGTACGCCGCCGCGCCCACGCCCACGGCTGCACCGTCCTCTCCGCCCGCGGCGGCGAACAGGAACAGGGCAGCGCCTTCCACGTCGCCCGGCAGCTCATCCAGCCCCAGCTCGCCGGCCGCACCGAAGCCGAACTCCGCGCCACCCTCGGCAGCTGGTACACCATCGTCGGCCCCGCCCTCGGCCTCTGCGCCCCCGAACACGGCGCACCCCCCGACCCCCAGGGCCTCCGCGACGGCCTGGACTGGGTCCTCACCCACCTCGCCGTCCAGCGCGCCCCCATGGTCCTCGTCTTCGACGACGCCCACTGGGCCGATCCCGAATCCCTCGGCTGGCTCGCCGCGTTCGCCCCCCGCACCGAACACCTCCCGCTCCTCCTCGTCGTCGCCTACCGCCCCGACGAACTCCCCCCGGACGCCGCCACCTTCCGCTCCCTGCCCGGCCGCTCCGGACAGCGCGCCCTCGGCCTCGAACCCCTCAGCCCCGAAGCCGTCGGCGCCCTCGTCCGCCAGACCGTCGGCCCCGACGCCGACGACGCCTTCTGCCAGGAGGCCTGGGCCGTCACCGAGGGCAACCCCTTCGAGGCCGTCGAACTCGTCGCCAAGGTCCACGACCGCAAACTCGCCCCCACCGGCTCCAGCGCGCCCCTCCTGCGCGACCTCGCCGCCGCCCAGCGCGGCAGCGGCCTCGTCGCCCGCCTCGAACGCCTCGGCCCCTCCACCGTCCGCTTCGCCTGGGCCTGCGCCGTCCTCGGCATCGCCATCCCCCAGGACCTCGCCGCCCGCGTCGCCGGACTCGGCACCGAAGAGGCCGCCGACGCCACCGACCGGCTGCGGGACGCCCGTATCCTCTCCGGCGCCACCACCGGCGACGACCGCCTCGAATTCGTCCACCCGCTCATCGCCACCGCCCTCTACCGCGCCATCCCCGACGCCGTCCGCGTCGCCCTGCACGGACAGGCCGCCACCGCCGTCGCCGACGGCGGACTCGGCGCCACCGCAGCCGCCCGCCACCTCCTGGAGACCCACCCCGAAGGCGACGACCGCGTCGTCGCCCTGCTCCGCGAGGCCGCCCGCGAGAACCTCCGCGCCGGAGCCCCCGACGCCGCCCGCCGCCAGCTCGCCCGCGCCCTGCGCGAACCCCCCTCCTTCGACGACCGCGCCGCCGTCCTCTTCGAACTCGGCTGCGCCTCCCTCCTCACCGAACCCGCCACCACCGTCAACCACCTGCGCGCCGCCCTCGACGAACCCGTCGACAACCCCGTCCTCCGCCAGGGCATCGTCATCCGCCTCGCCCAGGTCCTCGCCCACAGCGACCGCCTCGCCGAAGCCTCCGAAACCCTCGGCCGGGAAATCCGGCACACCACCGACCCCCGCACCCGGCTCCGCCTCCAGTCCGAACAGTTCATGTGGGACGCCTTCCGCGCCGACGAACCCGACTCACCCGCCCGCTCCCGCCGCCTCGCCCGGCTCGCCGACCGCCTCACCGGCCGCGACCTCACCGAGCGCTACGTCATCGGACTCCGCGCCTGGGACGCCACCCTCCGCGGCGAACCCGCCGACACCGTCCTGCACCACGCCCAGCGGGCCCTGGGCAACGAATTCAGCTGGGCCTACGCCGACCGCGGCTTCGAAGTGCCCGTCCTCACCGCCCTCACCCACATGTACGCCGACCGGCCCGGCCGCGCCGAGGAACTGTTCGCCGCCGGCACCGCCGAGTTCGAACGCCAGGGCTGGCGCGGCGCCCACCTCTCCTTCGCGTACAGCCTCCTCGCGTACATCCGCTACCGCCGCGGCCGCCTCGTCGACGCCGAGGAGTACGCCCGCTCCGGCCTCCGCCTCGCCGAACGCGTCGGCCCCGGCACCCCCGTCATGTGGTACGCCGTGACCATCCTCATCGAGGTGCTGCTCGCCCGCGGCCGCCTCGACGAGGCCCGCGAACTCGCCGCCCGCCACTCCTTCGGGGCACCCTTCCCCGCCGCCGTGGTCTTCCCCGACAGCCAGACGGTCCACGCCGAGCTGCTCCTCGCCGCCGGCGACCGCACCACCGCGGCCGCCGAGCTGGAGGCCGTCGGCCGCCGCCTCACCCCCCGCGGCATCCAGAACCCCTCCTGGTGCCCCTGGCAGCTGCACCTCGCCCGCGCCCTCGCCGACCGGGAGCCCGACCGGGCCGCCGAACTCGCCGCCGAGGCCGTCCGCCGCGCCCGCGGCTTCGGCGCCCCCTCCGCCGTCGGCCAGGCCCTGCGCATGGCCGCCGAGGTCACCACCGGCACCGACCGGGTGAAACTCCTGGACGAGGCCGTCCAATGGCTGGCCGCCTCACCCGCCGGATACGAGCTCGCCTGCGCCCAGGTGGCCCTCGGCACCGAGCTCCGCAGCACCGGCCAGGACCCCGGGGCGGTACGCCTCCTCGCCGAAGGGCTGGAGACCGCCGTCGAATGCGGCGCCGACGGCCTCGCCGACCGGGCCCGCGCCGCGCTCACCGCCGCCGGACAGAGCCCTCTGCCCGCCGCCCGCGCCGTACCCGAGCTCACCGTCCGCGAGGACCGGGCCGCCCGCCTCGCCGCCCGCGGCGCCACCACGGCCGAGCTGACCGCCGCCCTGGACGCCGACGAAGCCACCGTGGCCCGCCTGCTCTCCGCCGTCTACCGCAAGCTCGGCACCGACCGCGCCGGCCTGGCCGAAGCCCTCCACGACACCCTCTGAGCGGCCCCCCGCAGCACCCCCGCCGCCCGCCCCGGCCCCCGGGAGCCCCGGAACCTCACCCGGCACCCGGAAAGCACCTTCCGCCACGTACCATGGCCGCATGTCCTTCCTCCGCCGCCGCAGCGCCGCCACACCCGCGGGCCCGGACTTCGACGTCCTGGCCATGGACCCGGGGGACTGGCCTGGCAACCTCGGAGCCGGCCTGCTGCCGGCCCCCGACGGCAGCTGCCAGGGTGTCTTCCTCCGCTACGACCTCTTCGGCGGCCGCGGCCCCGCGATGATCATCGGCAACCTCCCCGAGGGATCGCCCGCCCGCGAGCTCGCCGACCGCCAGGTCCCCTTCGAGGTGGCCCAGCTCCTGGCCGCCCTGGAGAACGACGAGGACGTCGAGGTCACCGGCACCGAGGACGTCCCCGTCATGCAGGGCGACAACCTCCTGATCGTCCGCCGCATCAAGCTCTCCGAGAGCCGCATCTCCTGCGTCCAGTTCGACCGCAGCGACAACGTCCTCGTCACCATCGCCAGCTGGGACCGGCCGATCACCGACGACCTGTACGCGCTGCTCAAGCCGCTCCCCGCGGAACTGTTCCAGCAGGGCTGAGCCCGGCCGCACGAGGGTCCGGCGGGGACGCCGCACCGCACGCCCCGCCGCACCCCGGGCCCCGCCCCGCCGGAACCCGGACCGGCTACGCCCCCGCGATGTCGTTCGCGGCGATGTAGCCGAAGGTCATCGCGGGACCGATGGTCGAACCCGCCCCCGCGTAGCTGTGCCCCATCACCGCCGCACTCGCGTTCCCCGCCGCGTACAGCCCCCGGATCACCGAACCGTCCGCCCGCAGCACCCGGGCCCGCGCGTCCGTCACCATCCCGCCCTTCGTGCCCAGATCACCCGGCACGATCTTGAACGCGTAGAACGGCGGCGCCCACAGCGGCGCCAGACACGAGTTCGGGTGCACGCCCGGGTCCGTGTAGTAGTGGTCGTACGCCGTGTCGCCCCGGCGGTAGTCCGTGTCCGTACCCGTCCACGCCTGCCCGTTGAACCGGTTGACCGTGGAACGCAGCGCCCCCGCCGGCACCCCGATCCGCTCCGCCAGCGCGTCGAAGGTCCACGCCTTCGCCACCGCCCCCGACTCGTACCACGCGTCCGGGAACACGAACGTCGGCGCCACGTCCTTGAACAGGTACTTGTTCCGGTAGTTCTGATCCACGATCAGCCAGGCCGGGATGTGCCGCGACGTGCGGTCCTTCTCGTACATCACGTGCACCACGTCGCTGTACGGCGCGGCCTCGTTCACGAACCGCGCCCCCGCCTGGTTCACGATCAGCCCCCCGGGCAGCGTCCGTTCGGCCAGACAGAAGTACGGCTCGCCCGGCAGCGGGATCGCCGGCCCCCACCAGGCGTCCTCCATCAGCCCCAGCGCCGCCCCCGCCCGCTCCCCGGCCCGGATCCCGTCACCGGTGTTCTCCTTCGCGCCCACCGTCCACGCCGTGCCGATCGGCTGCTGCTGGTACTGGGCGCGCATCGCCGCGTTGTGCTCGAAGCCCCCCGAACCGACCACCACGCCCCGCCGGGTCCGTACCAGGCCCCGCGCGCCGTTCCGCTCGACCAGCACCCCCGTCACCGCCCCGGACGCGTCCTTCACCAGGTCGGTCAGCGGGGTCTCCAGCCACACCGGCACCCCCGCCCGCTGGAGCCCGGCCCGCAGCCCCGCCGCCAGCGCCTGCCCCATGGTGAGCGGCTTCTCCCCGCACAGCGCCGCCTTCGTGCCCCGCGCCAGGCACTCCGTCGACACCGCGAGGCCCTTCGCGTTCACCGCGGCCAGCGTCAGCCACTTGTAGTCGGCGCTGAACACCACCATCCCGGCGGGCACCGGCATGTACGCCGGGTTCAGCCGCGCCAGTTCCGCCCCCAGCACGTTGCCGTCGAGCTGGTCCGGCTCGATCGACCGGCCGCCCGGCAGACCCCCCGGCAGGTTCGGGTAGTAGTCGCTGTACCCCTCCATGTACCGGAACTTCAACGGACTGTTGGCCATCACGAAGTCCAGCATCCGCGGCCCGTTGTCGAGGAACGCCCGCTGCCGGTCCGCCGGCACGTCGGGACCCACCACGGCCGCCAGGTACGTCGCCGCCTTCGCCGGCGTGTCCGGCACCCCGGCCGCCAGGATCACGCTGTTGTTGGGCAGCCAGATGCCCGCCCCCGACCGGGCCGCGGAACCCCCGAACGTGGCCGCCTTCTCGACCACCACGCAGCTCAGGCCGCGCTTCGCCGCGGTCAGCGCGGCCGTCATCCCGGCCGCCCCGGAACCGACCACCACCACGTCGTACTCGCCGAGCACCGGAGCGTCGTCCGCGCGGGCGGCGGCGGCCGGCAACCCGGCCGCGAGGACCCCGGCACCCGTACCGGCGAGCACGGCACGGCGGGAGGGACGGGAAGCACGTGCAGACATGAGCAGCTCCGAAGGCGAGGACGGGAGGGGGAGTTCGGTGCTGATGCGGCGTCAGAAAGGTGCTCGCGGGGTCATGTGATGTCAAGGCATACGCCGTCACCGCGCCCGCCCGCACGCCACCCCCGCCCACCGCCCCGCCACCCCCGCACAAGACGGAATCCCGTGGCGCGCCCACTCGGTGGACACACCACGGGATTTCGCTCGTGCAACCGTCCGCGGCCCGTACGGCCCTCCCCGCCGCCCGCGGACCGGCCGGCGTCAGCGCGTGCCGACCGCCGCCCTCACCGCCCTGCGGGCCATCCCGCAGTCGTCGTGCAGCCGGCGCAGCAGCAGCCGCTGCTCCTCACCGGAGGACGGCGTGCCCGTCCCGCCCGGCACCCCCGCCATCGACCGCTGCACCGCCAGCTCGTACGTACGGATCTCCCGGGTCAGCACCAGCATCAGGTTCACCAGGAACGCGTCCCGCGAGAGCGGACCCGCCGACTGCGCCAGCTGGCTGATCTGCCGCCTCGCCGCGGGGGCGTCCCCGAGCACCGTCCACAGCGTCGCCAGGTCGTACCCCGGCAGGTACCAGCCCGCGTGCTCCCAGTCGAGCAGCACCGGACCCGCCGGCGACAGCAGCAGGTTCGACAGCAGCGCGTCGCCGTGGTTGAACTGGCGCGGCAGCCGCCCGCCCGGCCCGGCCAGCGCCAGCCCGTGCAGGAGCTTCTGCAGGTCACCCAGATCGCGGTCGGTCAGCAGCCCCAGCTCGTGGTACCGGGCGATCCGGGAGGCGTAGTCCAGCGGACGCCCGAACAGCTCGGCCGGCGGCCGCCACTGGTTCACCCGGACCACGGCGCCCAGCGCGGCCCGTACGTCGGCCCGCGGCGGGGCCTCCACCGGATGCCGCTGCAGGGCCGCCACGCGCCCGGGCATCCGTTCCACGACCAGGGTGCAGTTCTCCGGGTCGGCGGCGATCAGACGCGGCACCCGTACCGGCGGACGATGCCGGACGAACGCGCGGTACGCAGCTATTTCGTGCCGGTACCGCTCGGTCCACTCCGGCGAGTGGTCCAGTAAAACCTTGGCGACCGCGGTCGTCCGCCCGGTCGTGCCCACCAGCAGGACCGACCGCGCGCTGCGGCGCAGCACCTGGACCGGCGCGAACTCCGGACAGATCCGGTGCACCGAGGCCAACGCGGCCCGCAGTTGGGCCCCCTGGGGACCGGACAGGTCGATTCTCCCGCTGAGCGGCTGCGTCACGGTCCCCGGCATCCGCCGCAGAGGGGCGGCGCCCTGCGCCGGGGCCGCGGGGCGGCCGGGGGCGAGGTAGGGGCCGCCACCCGCCTGGAAGGCGCGGTGCGGCCGGGTCGGGGCGGACACGGAGGACGATGCTGCGTACATGACGGATACGTATCCCTTCGTGCGCCGACGAGTTGCGTACGCCTTCCCGCCCCGGTCCTCACGGACCGGCCGGCACCCTGGGGAGTGCCACCCGATCCGTCGCTGCGGACCGGGTCGGGGAGGCGCCTTCTTACCTGACACCCGCGCGGGTGTTGCGTACCATCTGGCGCACCCTGGCGAACCCTGGCGAATAGTCGCTCGGCACCTGACCGGGGGTTAGTGTCAAGTCAGCCGAGAACCTGGGGGCTTGACGTGAGCAGAGGACCCAACACCCGCCTGAGCGACCTGTTCGGCCTGGCCGGCTGGTCCAAGGGTGAACTCGCGAGGATGGTCAACCGGCAGGCGGCGGCCATGGGCCACCACCAGCTTGCCACCGACACCTCGCGGGTGAGGCGCTGGATCGACATGGGGGAGACCCCGCGAGAACCGGTGCCGACGGTGCTGGCCGCCCTGTTCACCGAGCGACTCGGTCGTGTCGTGACCATCGAGGACCTCGGGTTCGCAAGACCAGGGCGTACGAACAGACGGCAGCCGGGCGGGGCGAAGGACAACCCCGACGGGCTCCCGTGGGCGCCGGAGCGGACGGCCGCGGTCCTCACCGAATTCACGGGAATGGACCTCATGCTCAACCGACGCGGACTGATGGGCGCGGGTGCCGCACTGACCGCCGGCTCCGCCCTCAGCAGCCACATGTACGACTGGCTGCACCGGGACCCGGCCCTCACGGCGGACGCCCCCCGCTTCACCGACCCCCTCCACGCCGAACCCGCGGGATTCGACCGGTACGAGGCCGCGCCCATCGGCTCCCAGGAGATCGAGGCGCTGGAACGCTCCGTGGAGGTGTTCCGCGCCTGGGACGCCTCCCGGGGCGGCGGACTCCAGCGCAAGGCCGTCGTGGGCCAGTTGAACGAGGTGGGCGGCATGCTCGCCTACCGCCACCCCGACCACCTCCAGCGCCGGCTCTGGGGCGTGGCCGCCAACCTGGCGGTGCTCGCCGGCTGGATGTCCCACGACGTGGGCCTGGAACCCACCGCGCAGAAGTACTTCGTCATCGCCGCGCACGCGGCCCGCGAGGGCGGCGACCGGCCCCGCGCCGGGGAGGCGCTGTCCCGGGCCGCCCGCCAGATGGTGCACCTGGGCAAGCCGCACGAGGCGCTCGACCTGATGAAGCTGGCGCAGTCCGGCGCGGGCGAGCAGACCCTGCCGCGCACCCGCGCCATGCTCCACACCATCGAGGCCTGGGCGCAGGCGGCGATGGGGCGGGGGCAGGCGATGCGGCGGACCCTCGGCGAGGCCGAGGAGCTCTTCGTGTCGGACAAGGACGACGTGACCCCGCCGAGCTGGATGCAGCACTTCGACGAGGCCGACATGCACGGCATGCAGGCGCTGGCGTACCGCACGCTGGCCGACCACGACCCGTCGGCGGCGCCGATCGCCCAGCGGCACGCCAAGGAGGCCCTGCGGCTGCGGGGGGCCGGCTACCAGCGGTCGCAGATCTTCGACTACATCTCGATGGCATCGGCCTGCTTCATCGCCGACGACCCGGAGCAGGCCGACCGGTACGCGCGGCTGGCGCTGGTGTCGATCGGCGAGACCTCCTCGCACCGCACCTGGGACCGGCTGCGGGAGATGTACCGGCTGACGGGCCAGTACGCCGGGTACGCGCGGATCGAGGACCTGCGCGAGGAGATCGAGCTGGCGCTGCCGCGCGGCCCCTCGCGCGCGCCGCGCACGTCGGAGGTCTGACCCGCCCGCACCACGCGGCCGTACGGTCCGACATCGCCGGACACGACGGATCCGGACACGACGGAGCCGGACACGACGGAGGGGGCCGCGCCCGTCGGCGCGGCCCCCTCCCGTCCGTTCTCCTCGCCGTCCGCGTTCCCTGTCTCGGGGTGCGTCAGGCGCCGATCCTGGCGACCAGCACGCAGGCGTCGTCCTCGCGCCCGGTCTCACCGAACTCCTCCAGCACCAGCCGTACGCAGTCCTGCGCGGAGCGGGCGGCGGTGAAGCGCGGCGCCAGGGCGAGGAGGCGCTCGGCGCCGTCGGTGCGGCTGAACTCGATGCTGCGCGGGGAGAGCCCGTCGGTGTGCAGGACCAGGACGTCGCCCGCCTCCAGGCGCTCCTCGGCCTGCCCGTACGCCGCTCCGGAGGTGGCGCCCAGCAGCACGCCCTCCGGCGGCTGGAGGGCCCGCCCGGAGCCGCCGCGGAAGAGCAGCGGCGCGGGGTGGCCGGCCTGCGCCCAGGACAGGGTGCGGGTGGCGGGGTCGAAGCGGCAGCACACGGCACTGCCGAGGGCCGGCTGCACGGAGGTCTCCAGCAGCTGGTTGAGCCAGCCCATCAGGGGGCCGGGCTCGATGCCGGCCATCGCCATGCCGCGCAGGGCGCCCAGCATCATCGCCATGCCGGAGGTGGCGGTGACGCCGTGTCCGGTGAGGTCACCGACCGTCAGCATCGAGGTGCCGTCGGGGAGTTCGAGCGCGTCGTACCAGTCGCCGCCGATCAGGGCGCTGGTGGCGGACGGCAGGTAGTGCGCGGCGAGGTCGAGCGCGCCGGTGCTGCCGTGCGGGAACCGCAGGGAGCCGCGCCACGAGGGCAGCACGGCCTCCTGGAGCTCGACGGCGAGGCGGTGTTCGGTCTGGGCGATCTGCCGCTGGCGCTGGAGGGAGTCGCGGGTCTCGCGGACCGCCCGCTCGCTGCGCCGCAGTTCGCTGACGTCCCGCAGCACCGCCCACATGGAGGCCGTGCAGCCGTCCTGGTCGAGGACGGGCTCGCCGCGCATGTGGAGGGTGCGCACGCAGCCGTCGACGCGCACGATGCGGAACTCGCCGTCTATGGCCTTGCCGTCGACGAGGCAGTCCGTGACCATCGAGGTCAGCAGGGGCTGGTCCTCGGCGAAGAGCGTGGAGCCGAGCTCGTCGAGGGGGAGCGGGCCGCTCTCGGGCGAGCGCCCGAAGATCTGGAAGAGCTCATCGGACCAGGTCACCTCGTCGGTGAGCAGGTTCCATTCGGCGCTGCCCACCCGGGTCTGCTGGGCCTCGGGGCCCGCCTCGGGGGCGGGCGCCGGGAGGTCGAGCTCCTCGGGGGCGGGCGGCATCCCCTCCTTGAGCTGGCCCAGGTGCTCGCCGAGGTCGTCGAGCTGGTGGACCGCCAGGTCGCAGAGGGCGCGCTGCCAGCGGCCCTGGGCGTCGTCGTCGTCCACGACGGTGTCCCGTCGTACCGCGTCCACGTCTCCTCGGAGGCGCCGGGTCTGCGAGATCAGCGCGTCCACCGACCCTGGCTCGGGTGGCTGTGAGGGACGGTCCGCGTAGGTGTGGGACGGCATGGAGAACTCCGATACAGGCGCGGCACGGCCAAGTCTGATGGAAGGACCGGTTACGACTGTTGCACAGGCCGCGACGGCCCGTAAGGGATTTGGCAACATCCGTTACGGGGTTGCATGGGGCATATGCCAAGGGCCTCGCTTGTCCTGATTCTTGTGCGAATGTTTCCGGTCAGAAGCTACTGCCGCGTACCTCGGAGCGATTCGTTCCGCGCGGGTCAGGAGACGCTGAGCGGCACCGGGTGGATCTCGTCGTACGGGTGCCCGGTCCGGGTGTGGACGCTCTGCACGGCATCCGCCGACGGAGCCTCGGACAGGCAGTACACGACCCCGGACTCCGGGTCCGCCCAGGCGCGCTCGAAGTGCACGCCGGCCTCGGCCTCGATCGCCAGGTCCGCCTGGTGCGCGGCGGAGAGCTGGGCCGCGGTGATCCCCATCATCCCGCGGTGGACATCCATGAACTGGGGCATGTCCGCACACCTCCTCGACAAGGTGGGTTCCCCTCCATCCTGACCCCGCCGGGCCGCCGCGTCGACCGGGAAGGCGCCGCGGCGGACCCCGGGGCGACGGACGGCGACGCCGAAGCGGGGGGGGGGTCCGCGGACGGGTCGGAAGGAGCGGCCGAAACCGACCCCTGGAACCCCGGCTTTCGATCAAGCGCCCGACCCGTACGGGACCACCCTTTCGCCGTACCCGAAGAGGCACGAAGACGACCGGGGCCGCCCCGGGCGGGCCCCGGGGCGCCCCCCGACCCGCGCCGGGTCGGCCGGAGGCCGCTGGATCCGGGGGGTTCCGCCGGGGCGGAGCGGTGGCTACCCTACGTGCCGGTAGCCACTCGGAGAGAGCCGGCATCGGCGGGGCAGGGGAAACGTGGCGGAACAGGGCAGGCGCGCCTTCCTCACCCAGTTGGTCGCCGCACCGACGCTGGCCCTCGCCACCCGCGCCGCAGCCGACGCCCTGGCACCCGCCACCGCCCACGCCGCGCCCGCCGTGATCCCCTCCCTGCCCGCGCCGGCCGACCTCGTCGACCTGGGCGAGCTGTTCATCCTGGCCGGCGCCCCCACCGCGCACCTCCTCGTGCTCCGGGTCGACACCGACGGCACCATCGTCTTCCGGCTGCCCCGCGAAGAGGTCGGCCAGGGCCTCACCACCGCCGTCGCCATGCTGGTGGCCGAGGAACTCGACGCCCCCCTGGACCACGTACGCGTCGAACTCGACGACGCCCGGCCCGAGCTGCTCTTCAACCAGCTCACCGGCAGCTCCAACAGCATCCGCTCCCTCTACGGGCCGGTCCGCCACACCGCGGCCGCCGCCCGCGCCCGGCTCCTCGCCGCCGCCGCACGCCAATGGGACCTGCCCGTACGCACCCTGACGACCCGTGACGGCGCCGTCCACGCCCCCGACGGCCGCACCGCCCCCTACGGCGACCTCGCCACCGCGGCCGCCGACCCCGCCCTCACGGTCCTCGCCGCCACCCCCAAGCCCGAGTCCGCCCACACCCTCGTGGGCCGCCCCACCGGCCGCGTCGACGCCCGCGCCATGGTCACCGGCCGCCAGCGCTACACCCTCGACCTCGACGTACCCGGCGCCAAACCCTGCGTACTGCGCCGCCCGCCCACCCTCGGCGGCACCGTCACCGCCGTCGCCAACCGCGACGCCGTACGCGCCATGCCCGGCGTCCTCGACGTCGTCACCGTGCCCACCGGGGTCGCCGTCGTCGCCGAGACCTTCGGCCAGGCCCTCGACGCCCGCGCCGCCCTCCGGGTCACCTGGGGACCCGGCCCCGCCGACGCCCTCTCCGACGCGCAGATCCGCACCAGGCTGCGCGCCGCCACCCCGCCGCTCCTGGTCCCGCCGCTGCTCACCCCGTACCTCGACGCCGAGTTCGACTTCGCCTTCGTCAGCCACGCCCCGATGGAGACGAACTCCGCCGTCGCCGACGTACGCCACGACCGCGCCGAGATCTGGTCCGGACTCAAGTCGCCGATCGTCGCCCAGCAGACCATCGCCGCAGCCCTCGGCCTGCCCCTCGACAAGGTCACCGTCCACGTCGTGCAGGCCGGCGGCTCCTTCGGGCGCCGGCTGTTCTTCGACGCCGCCCTGGAGGCCGCCCTCGTCTCCCGCGCCTGCGGCCGCCCGGTACGGCTGATGTGGACCCGCGTGGACGACACCCGGCACGGCCGGATGCGCCCCGCCACCCACCACCGCATCCGCGCCACCTGGGCACTCGGCGAGGTGCTGTCCTTCGAACACCGGGTCGCCGCCGTCGAGACCGACTTCCGGCACGGCCTCGGCGAGATCCTCACCGCCACCGCCGCCAGCCTGCCCGCCGGCATCGGCAACGCCGGCTTCGCCCAGACCCTCTTCCTCACCACCGTCAAGTCCCCGTACCACTTCGGCCTCACCACCCAGACCCTCACCGAGGTCCCCACCGGCATCCCCACCGGCTCCTGGCGGTCGGTGTACTCCGCCAACACCCGCGGCGCGGAGGAGATCGTCGTCGACGAGATCGCCGCCCGGCTCGGCAAGGACCCCGTGCAGTTCCGGCGCACCTTCCTCAAGGAGGCCGCCCAGCGCGCCGTACTCGACAAGGCCGCGACGGAAGGCCAGTGGGGCAGGACCATGCCCCCCGGCTGCGCCCAGGGCATCGCCTTCCACGAGGAGTACGGCTCCCGCACCGCCTGCCTCGTCGAGATCGACACCCGCGACCCCGAACACGTCCGGGTCACCAAGGCCGTCATCGCCGCCGACGTGGGCCGCCCGGTCAACCCCAGGGGGCTGGAGGCCCAGCTGCTCGGCGGCCTCACCGACGCGATCTCCACCACCCTGCGCGCCGGCCTGCACCTCGACAAGGGCCTCCCGCTGGAAGGCAGTTACAGCCAGTTCCACTACGCCCGCCAGCGCGACACCCCGCGGGACGTGCGCATCCACATCATGCCCGCCACCGGGGAACCCGGCGGCGCCGGCGAACTGGGCGTGCCCGCCGCGGTCGGGGCCATCGCCAACGCCTACGCCAGGGCCACCGGCACCCGGCCGCGCAGCTTCCCGCTCGACTTCGACGTCGACTTCACCCCGTACCCGCGCTAGAACCCCGGGACCCGCGGCCCCCCGCGGCGTCCCCGCCTCCCGAAGACCCACCGGCCCCACCCGCCACGCCCCCGACACCGTCCCAGCCCAGGAGCCCGCCGTGCCCACGCACACCTTCACCGTCAACGGGCGCAGCGTCAGCGTCGACGCGCCCGACGACCTGCCCCTGCTGTGGGCGCTGCGCGACCTGCTGGGCATCCGCGGGCCCAAGTACGGCTGCGGTGTGGACGTGTGCAAGGCCTGTACGAGCCACCTGGACGGCGCGGAGATCCGGCCCTGCGTGGTGCCCGTGGCGGCGGCCGCCGGGCGCGAGGTGACCACCATCGAGGGGCTCGCGGACGGCGACACCCTCCACCCGGTGCAGGAGGCCTGGCTCGAACAGGACGTGGCGCAGTGCGGGTTCTGCCAGCCAGGCCAGATCATGGCCGCGGTCGCTTTGCTGCGACGCACCAGCGAACCGACCGACGAGGACCTCGACGCCATCGCCAACATCTGCCGCTGCGGCACGTACTTCAGGATCCGCGAGGCGATCAGGAGCGCGGCGGCCCGCATGAAGTGACGGCGGCCCGCAGTACATGACGGCGGCCCCCCATGACGTGACGGTGTGACATGTCACCGTGCCATGTCACCGGTGACCGTGCGCCCCACCGTCTCGTCCTCACGTCTCCGCCCCCACCGGCCCGCTCCCGCCCCCCCCGCGGGCGGCAGCGGCACGGCGGCCGGCGAGGGCCCGGCGCTCCCCTGTTCGCGCCGGGACCCCACCGATGGTGCCGCCGGAGGGACACGCCGGGTGCACCCCCAGGCGCAGCCGTTCCCGCCGTGCCCCGGCGGTGCACCCCAACGTAGATCCGCCCGGGGCGCGGGGGAGGGTTCGATCTGCCCAGTGGGGTGAAGAGACCGGTATCACAGCGCACAGTCGGCACCGGATGGTTGAATGCCCCGCCCCCGGACGGCGGTCCGCCGCCGGCGGGGAAGGCCAAGCGGGTACGAGCGCCCGGCCGTTGGGAACGAAGGGGACGACCGATCCAGCACCAGCCCGCCGACGCGTCCCCCGCCCCGGCCACCCCGCCCGCCGCCGTCTCCGCCCTGGCCGGCCGCGCCGACGACGTGCTCAGGGCCCACCGCCTGGCCCACACCGGCGGCTCACGCGCCCTGCTGCGCTGGCTCTCCCTCCGCCTGGACGCCTGGACCGCACTGGTCCGCGCCGACGGCCGCGTCCTCGACTCCTGGCCCGGACCCGCCGACCCCGCCACCGCGGGCCTGGCCGCCCGCGGCGCCGCCGAGATGCACTCCCGGGGCGTACGGTCCGCCGTCCTCGACGACACCGACCGCGCCGTCCTCCTCTACGCCCTGGACGAGCCCGGCGCGGACCGCGCCGCCGGCACCGGCCGCGCCCTGGCCGCCGTACTGCCCCGCCCCTGCCCCGCGGGCGTCCGGGCCCTGCTCGCCGACGCCGCCGTACCCCTCGCCCTGACCCTGCGCGCGGAGGACGCCGAGGACCGCCACCGGCACGCCGCCCTCGCCGAGTCCCGCTCCCGGGAGGCCGTCCTGCACCTGCTGATGAACGGCCGCCTCTCCACCGCCCACCAGATAGCCGAGGCCCTCACCCCCTCCCTGCCGGACCCCTTCCGCATGTACGTCGTGGAGTGCGGCACCGGCCGGCGCGAGGCCGTCACCCGGCTCTGCGAGGAACTCACCGACGCCAGCGCCTGGATCGTGCGCTGCCCCGTCTACGTCCGCCACCTCATCGTCCTCGTCCCCACCGGCCGGGCCGCCACCTCCGGCGGCCACGACCCGCTCGCCGAGGCCCTGACCGCGGCGGCCCGCGACTGCGTGGTCGGCGTGAGCGAGGAGGCCCGGCTGCGGGACTGCCCCGCCGCCTACACCCAGGCCTTCCACGCCCTCGCCGTGGCCCGCGGCCGCACCGGCCGGCACGCCCGCTTCGGCGCCGGACCCGAACTCGCCCTCGCCGCCCACGCACCCGGCGCCGCCTGGGCGGCCGCGCTGCTGGCACCCCTCCACGCGTACGCGCCCCGCCGCCCCCAGGACCCCGGCGCCCAGGAGCTGCGCGCCACCGCCCACGCCTGGCTCGACTTCGCCTCCCACGCCACCCGCCTCCTGAAGGTCCACCGCAACACCCTGGCCACCCGGGTCCGCCTGGTGGAACAGATCCTCGGCCTGGACCTCGGCACGCTCCCCGACCAGTCCGCCCTCTCCCTGGCCCTGCGCCTCACCCCGCCCACCCACCCGGCCCCGGCCGCCCCGGCGCCGACCGCCCCGGCCCCCACCCCGGACAGGACCCCCGCCGCCCCGGCCCCCACCCTGGACCGGGTCCTCGCCGACCCGGCACTCACCCGCTGGGCCGCCGACCACCTCGCCCCGCTGACCGGCCCGGCCGCCCCGCCCGGCGCCCGCGACACCCTCCGCACCTGGCTCGACCACGACGCCCGGCTGGCCCCCACCGCCGCCGCCCTGGGCATCTCCGTACCCGGCGCGCGCAAGCGCCTGACCCGCCTCGAAGCCCTCCTCGAACGCTCCCTCCTCCAGTCGCCCAGTGCCCGCCACGACCTCTGGCTGGCCCACCGCGCCGAATCCCTGGCCGCCCCCTGACCACCTCGCCGACCGCCCGGTGCCGGTCCTCGGCGGACTCCTCACGGGCAGCGGCGAGTTCCGCGCACCCCGCCGCGGCCGGCGCCCCACGACGCCCGCATCCGGGTCATCGCCTCCGGCCGGCTGCCGTCGGGCGAGGCGTGCCGCAGGGCCGTGACCAGGAGGCCGGCGGCAGCCACCGGTACGCTCAACGCGGTCCCGGCGCCGAGGACCCGGAACGACGCTTGGTGGGGGCCGACGGCGGCCCCTGCGCCGGGAGTGGTGGTCTCCGGCCGTGTCACACCGCCCCATTCGTGCAAAAACCGCAGATCATGCCCGAATGAGGCGAATCAACCCGAAGAGGGTGCTGGTCGGTGAGCCGCTCGACACCGCACGCCTGGGCGAGACCCTGCTCCCCAAACGGCTCGCGCTGCCGATCTTCTGCAGTGACCCCCTCTCCTCCGTCGCCTACGCCACCGAGGAGATCCTGCTGATCCTCGCCCTCGGCGGCGTCACGCTCCTCCACCTCGCCTGGTACGCGGCCGCCGCCATCGTGTTCCTCCTCGTCGTCGTCATCGCCTCCTACCGCCAGACCTGCCACGCGTACCCCGGAGGCGGTGGCGCGTACGTCGTCAGCTCCGAGAACCTCGGCCAGACCGCCGCCCTCACCGCCGCCAGCGCGCTCCTCGTCGACTACGTGCTCACCGTCGCCGTGTCCGTCGTGTCCGGCGTCTCCGCCATCACCTCAGCCATCCCCGCCCTCTCCGACCACGAAGTCGTGCTCTCCGTCGGCTTCGTGGTCCTGCTCACCGTCCTGAACCTGCGCGGCGTCCGCGAGTCCGGCCGCATCTTCGCCATCCCCACCTACGGGTTCGTGCTCGTCATCTACGTGATGTTCGCCATCGCCGCCGTCCGGCTGCTCTCCGGCGAGACCATCCGCGCCGAGTCCGCCGACCTGCCCATCCACGCCACCGCCACCTACACCGGCCTGGCCCTCGTCTTCCTCGCCCTGCGCGCCTTCGCCTCCGGCTGCACCGCCCTGACCGGGGTCGAGGCCATCAGCAACGGCGTCCCCGCCTTCCGCAAGCCCAAGAGCCGGAACGCGGCCACCACCCTCGCGATGATGGGCCTGCTGTCCGTCACCATGTTCGTGGGCATCACCGTCCTCGCCCTGGTGTACGAGGTCCACGTCGCCGAGGACCCGACCGAACTCGGCCTCGCCCCCGGCACCCCGACCTCCACCGCCCTCGCCCAGATCGGCCGGGCGACCTTCGGCGACTGGCACTTCCTCTTCTACCTGCTCCAGGCCGTCACCGCCGGCGTGCTGATCCTGGCCGCCAACACCGCCTTCAACGGCTTCCCGATGCTGGCCTCGATCCTCGCCAAGGACCGGTACGCGCCCCGCCAGCTCTACAACCGCGGCGACCGCCTCGTGTACTCCAACGGCGTCATCCTGCTCGCCCTCGCCGCCATCGGCCTGATCGTCGCCTTCGACGCCCAGCTCACCCGCCTCATCCAGCTCTACATCATCGGCGTGTTCGTCTCCTTCACGCTCTCCCAGGCCGGCATGGTCGTCCACTGGCGCAGGGAACTCGCCGACCCCGCCACCCCGGCCGCCGAACGCGTGCACATCCACCGCCGCCGCGCCATCAACGCGGTCGGCGCCACGATGACCGCCCTCGTCCTCGTCATCGTCCTCCTCACCAAGTTCACGCACGGCGCCTGGCTGGTCGTCATCGCCATGCCGGTCCTCTTCCTCGGCATGAAGGGCGTACGCCGCCACTACGACCAGGTCGCACGGCAGGTGGCGGTGCCCCCCGACACCCGGCCCCGGATGCCCGCCCGCCACCACGTGGTCGTCCTCGTCGCCAACGTCCACGCCCCCACCCTGAAGGCGCTCGGCTTCGCCCAGGGCCTGCGCCCCACCACCCTCACCGCCCTCACCGCGGCGGCCGACGAGGACGCCGACCGGCTGCGCGAGGAGTGGGAGCGGCACGACCTCGGCATCCCCCTGCGCATCCTCCACTCGCCCTACCGCGAGGTGGTCGGACCGATCGTCTCCCACGTCCAGACCATGGCCGCCGAGGACCCCGGCTCGGTCGTCTCCGTGGTCATCCCCGAGTACATCGTCGGCCATTGGTGGGAGCAGCCCCTGCACAACCAGAACGCCCTCCGGCTCAAGGCCCGGCTGCTCTTCACCCCAGGTGTCACCGTCATCGACGTCCCGTACCTCCTGGAATCGGCCCGTGCGGAGGCCTGACCGGGGCGCCGGAATCCCGCCACCCCCGGCCCGCCGCCCCAACCGGCCCGCCCGCAACCGGGGTTAGGATCACCGCATGGTCACGCCCCGGTCGCAGGCCGGCACGCTCCGGAACCGCCACCGCGCGGCCCCGTGGTACGTCCTGCTGGCCCTGTGCGGACTCCTCCTCGCCCACACGGGCCCGGAAAGCACCACCGCCCACGCGTCCCTGACCCCGGTGCCCTCGGCCCGGGCGCTGCTCGGAGAGCCGGGCGCCGGACCGGCGGTCCGGGCGGTGGCCGAAGAGCCCGGTGCCGGATTGCCGGCGCGGGCGGCCGGCGGAGGCCCGGGTGCCGGACATCCGGCCGGCCCGGACGCGGCTCCGGCCGGTGGACACGCCGTCCACCACGACTGGCCGGGCGGCGCGGGGCACGGCAACGACCACCCGCACGCGTCCTGCGCGCTCGGGCAGCCCCAGCCGCCCCCCGGTCCCGGCCTGCCCACGCCGTCCGTCCTGCCCTCGGCATGCCGCGACGGCGCCACGGTGCCCGCACCCACGCCCCGTTCCCTCGTGCCCGCGGCGATCGGCGGCTTCGTCGTCCCGATACCGTACGCGGCGCAGTCCGCGGTCCTGCGTCAGTAGGCCCGCCCCATGGAGGGGCCGCCCACCGCACCCCGCCGTGCGCCCGGCGCGCCGGGAACCCCCGGGTCACCGCTGTCCCCGGCCCCCACGGCCGTACCGGTCCGAACCATCCGGCCGTACCGGCCACCACCAGGCCTCCGTGGCGCTGCCCCCCGTACCGAGGGGGCCGGCCTCCGGGGGTCCGGCCACGGCCGTCCGGTCGCCGGGCGGCGGGGCCCGTCCCCTCTGCCGGTGCCGGGCGTGTCCGCGCCCGTTGGGTACGGGCGGCCGCGGCGGCCGCTGCGCCCAAGGTCTGCCGGACGGCCGGTCACCGGGTGCCGCAGGAACGGGTCACGCCGTACCGGGGCCCCGGCGGCCGTGGGTCTTGTGGCCGACGGTGGCAGGGCCGTCAGGTGGCGCGCGAGCCGTGCGCGGTCCGGTCACCGGACGGCACCGCACCGGGCGACCGGCAGCCGCACCGGCGCGAGCGCCGGTTGCGGGGCGGCACGCGGTGCCCGCCGCGGGCGACCCGTACGCCGTCCCCGGCGGTGCACCATCGCCGGTGGCCCGGTGGCCCGGTGGCCCGGTGGCCCGGTGGCCCGGTGGCCCGGTGGCCCGGTGGCCCGGTGGCCCGGTGGCCCGGTGGCCCGGTGGCCCGGTGGCC